>JBGCGC010000129.1:0-110851 GCA_045110475.1 Granulosicoccus sp. | reverse complement strand
TTGTCTTCGACCAGACAATCTGGCTTGATTCCACCGGCGACGCTCACACCAACAGAATTCATTCGCTCCACTGCCATGATGTTAAGTGTTTTTCCACAGTATTCAAATATCCCGTTTGAGTACGGCTTGCCACGGGAACGTTCACCAATTACAACCACTTCCATGTAGGGCTTGAGTGAATTGATGAAAAGCTCAGATGAGGATGCAGTGAACGATGTGGTCAGCACAATTATCCTTGGTAAATTCAATGACTGATCAAGAACATCGAAACTTCTGGTGAAAATCAAACTGCTGTATTCACTATTCCATGTGTTGGTGTAGGCATGTTTACCCTGAACTTTTTCTCCACCAACTACTGCCGCCATATAGTGTGCGATATCAATCGTGCCACCACTGTTGTAACGCAAGTCAACGATTAATTCTTCGACATCTCCTGCGCTTATGATTTTTGCAATTGCCGTATCAAATTCACTTCTCGTTGTTTTTACAAAGGAATTAACGGGTAAATACGCTATTTTGGATACACCTGGAATTTCATCTGACGCTGTCAATTTAACTGGACCTGCAGTTACCCACTGGTAAATCTCTCGCGACACCTGTACCGTTCGAGGCTCCTCATCAGCAGTTCGAACAGTAAGCGTTAGTGGCGTTTTCCCTGGCGAAAATATTTTCAAATTGATGGCGCTGTTACTGAGCTCTTCTATAAGGCGACCATCCAGGCTGATGACTTCATCACCGCGTCTGATACCGGCTTGAAAAGCTGGGGAACCTTGCCAAATGTGGCGGAATCTGACAACACCATCATTTGCTGGACTGAACCAGAACTCAAATCCTTCTCTTTGCCCTGCCTCGTACAGTGCTAATTGCGTATCCGCATCCTGTACAGAGCTATAGACATCAGGGAAAACCCGAAGAGCGATGATCAGACTTTCGGGTGAATCATAATCTGCAAGGTTTAACTGGGGTACTTGATCTGCGTAAATGTAGTAGTCACGCATATCCCAGTAGACGCGGCGCTTAAGATCTTCGACAGAGCATTTCTCGATATCTGCAGGTGTCACATAGTCAGGGAATAGAACGTTTTCGGTGTTCGCCTGGTCCAGTAGATTATCAACATCTGATTCCCGAGTGTCTTCCGGCTCTTGCGGTTCAGCAGCCTTGTCATTGGCTGACATCTCTGGAGGCGTTGAAGTGTCAGGTGTGGTGGGAGTATTGGGTATCTCGGGTATCTCGGGTATCTCGGCTGGCTCTGGAATGGCTACACTTTTTGACTCCTCAACGGACCGCGGATTCTCCACAGGTTCAGATATATTGACTAGCGCAGACGTATTGCCTACGTCAATTACCTCATCTGATCTTGAAGCGTTGTTTGACTCGAACGCATCGTCCAACCCAGTGGCCTCGTTATGCTCTTGCGTATCGTCCAGTATCTGAGTCTCATCCAGTTTTTCAAGCTCTTCCTGAATCTGATCTGACACATCAACATCACCGGCATGTTGAGTGCTTCCGGGAGCCTGAGCAACATCAATTTGCTCATCCAGACGCACATCGCCGCTATTGCCTTCGTTTTCATCGGGACTACAACCAGTAGTCAAGACGAAGAAGATCAGACCAAATTTAAGTGCAACACTGCGCATGTGATTCCAATCCGTTAAGAGAAACAACGCACTAAACTGACCATTGCGAGTTATTTACGATTGCAATGATGGTGCGTTACACGCAGATCATGTTCCAGCTGCCCCACCAGATAAATGACGGGTAGCACATTACGGTTACTGCCTACTGTTTACGCGTTACCACATCGCATCCCAGGACGAAGACTTTCCGACATGGAAGAGAATTGCATGATGCTGGCTACCTGCAAAGGTGGGGAAAGTAATCTGTTTGTCGACCCACAGGGCTTGTTGGATCAAGTAGCTACGCTTCGATCCGGAGTCGTAAAACGTCTGGAAATCGAAAAAGAAAAAATAACCTTGGCGTAATGGCTGGATGAAATTCTGCTCCGCCAATTACTCCACCGTGTAAAAGCAGGAGAGCCTGTGCAACATCTGCAACACTGACAGCCAGGTAATCAGCTCTACGATAGCAGGAGAAGAAAGCTTGTTAACACGACAAGCTGATACCACATCACTATTAATTTCAGCGGGGCTTGGCGAGGCTGCCTTTGTCAGTAACAAGATAGCTCGCACCATGACATCGTTTGCGGGCGGCATGGCGTCGTCTTGTTGCGCAAAACGCTTCAGAGCATCAAGCTGTTCCACACTGAGGCCATGCCTTAACGCAATGATCCGTACATCATTAGCCAGATGCTCATCTCCGATAATGCTTGCGAATACAACACCAGCCATTGCTTTAACATCTAGTCCAAGCATGGAGGTCTTTGCATTCAGGTTTTCACGCAACGCCGACGCCACAGCTCTTATTCCTCGTGCATTGTGCATCCTGGAAAGCACGGGGAAGTCGTGCCCTGTCAGGCCTTGAAGATATGTACCTACGGCGGGCCAACTATCCGGCACTCCTTGTTGCCATTGCTTGTCCAGGCGCAACGCTGTGGGCGCATAACGAAGTACTGACAGTTTTGTAAAAATGCCATCCGCCACTGGCGGTGCCGTCGAATGCCCGGCATCATCCAGACGTCTGCCGGCTTTACCAGGGCTCCATTCGGCACCCATAATAGCTTGGGTTTCCGCCACTGTGGAGGCTTCAAGATCAACACCGATGGCGTCCATGAACTTATTGAGGAACCCCATCATAACAACACCTAAAACCACCCATTCGGCCTCGGACGGTGTAAAACACTCCAATAGGTCCGCCTTTTCACTGCTGCTTAGCTCACACGGAATACGGGCAAGCGAACGGGCGACAGCAATCGTTGCCAACTCTTTTTGGGTGAAATTCCCACCACCGAGCAATGCGTTTGCAACCTTCTCAGGCGTGGCTCCCCGTCGCATAGCGAAAGAACACGTATGTGCCGAACAATAAGGGCACTCGGCTGAACGACTCGCCACATAAATACCTAGCCCTACAATGTCTTTGGGAGCACCGCCAATACCGAAAATGCCGAATGGAAGATTCAGGAAATTGGGAACAATAATATTGTAAGTGCGAAACGCAGGTGGCCAGATCTCCAGATAAGTATCGCAATTGGGAACAACCCCGATTAATACCTTAACCAGTTTCAACAAGGCTCCATAGCGCTCATGCAGCACAGGTAACGGCACAATATCGGCGTCGAGTAGCGCTGTTAGCGCATCACTACTATCGTGTGCAAGTTCAGTTTGCATCTGAGTTATTCCATTTAAGGTCTGACGTATCTTGCGATAATGCGGAACCGACATCAAGTGGAGTGATGAAATTGCAATGTCCGTAGTAGTCTCAGGCGAGACGAATTGACTTCGGCATTTGCGCGACATTCGTGACTCAGTAAACTCGATTAAGGGCCACGCCTGTACGTCTCGCTCCACATACGTAGCCATAAAATCTTGCGGCCAAACTTTGGTGGCGACTGGACGGTCGTGACTGGGCGGAAATAGACTCTGCTACGGCACACGCATGTACCCGCGATTTAAAAGCGGTGCTAGTATTCTAATTTATCCAGTTCGGCAATCTCGGTTTCCAGTCTTCTGGCTTCGCGTTTATTCAACCAGTAGATAACATAAAAAACGACACTTACTAACAGTAGTTTAAGTGCAACGAACAGCGCTCCAGTCATTAGAGACTGGGATGCTCCGTTGTAAAAGTGGCTGGAAAATATATACGCGATAATCCCCGGCAAAAACGGTGCGAGGTACCATTTCCAAACACTAGACAAAGCGGCGTGCTGTCGACGCAACTCAGATCGATGAAAGTCGACAATGTTCTCGGCCATGCGTGCCTCGCTTTGTGCAGCAACATGCCCAAGCTTATGCAGTTTATAGCAAACATAGACGACCGCCATCAGGCACAGCACTGAAGCGATCATTGTCATAGTGTTGTCAGTTAACAGCGCATCTCTTCCGAAGAAAAACACCACGATCAAAGCAGCAGCATACTCAATCAGATTGCGTCGACGGACGATACTCTGAAAGCGCGATGCACGTGCCTTAATGACATGCAGTTGAGGTGGTGCGGCCAACTGATCTTGCGCTTTCCACAATACTTGAATAGGATCGCTTTCAGTCATCATTAACCTCGCTAAAGTCTTTTGCCAATTGTGATTTGAGGCGGGATATTCGAGTTGCCACAGCTCCCGGGGACATGCCCGTTATGTCGGCTATTGTTTTGGCATCGAGCTCCTCAAGATAGAGCGTGAGCACCTGCCGATCAATGGTTTTCAAACACCGAATCCAATCGTAAAGGCGCTCGAGGGCATCATCCGTCTCTACAAGTTTGATCAGGCTTTGTGGATCGACGACTTCATCTATTTCGACTAGTTGCATCGGCTTGGCCAGCTGTCTGCGTTCGCGGGTAATGTAACTGGCAGTCGCATTGTGAGCGACTCTGTAGACCCAGGTTGCAAGTGTGCATCGCCCGTCAAATCGGGCAAGACTCTTCCAGATCGAGACGTGAATCTCCTGGAGCAAATCATATTGCCTATCGCTGTCTGCCTCAGCGGCACGTGTCAGCCGTTGAAAGCTGGCTCCAAATGTTTCAACCGCTTGGAGATAGAGCTTTTCTTGCTCAATGACTGTGTTCATGATGGATTAGTCTGCAAGCGACAGAGGTTCTTACAAAAAAATATCTGCTATTTGTAAGTTCTTAGCTTTAGCTTGCAAGAAAAGACATATCCTTCCATTCTGTAATCCATCGCGTTACGGATGAACCCAACACAATGAAAGTGTCGGACACAGGCTTCTACGCCCTCGGTATGAAACAGCGCTCAATTGAGTGGGTAATTCGCTGCATTTACGCGACTGCACGCTGCCCCGCCCTCCACGAGCGCTGACAAGCGCCAATTCAGACAATTGCGCTTGCGACAAGACACGAACAAGGCATACAGACCAGGCATCGTCAGAGAGGCGTAAATACCATTCGCTATTGCTTCTCACGGCATGCAAGGATAAAGCTACATCGCGAGGGGGCTGCTCTTTTTAACCTTTGCAGGGGATAAAATTTCATCACCCGTTGCGCTGTAAGCATGGGGTAGTCTGGAAGCCTGACCACGATCAAATTGACCGCTAGAAGGCTGCCAGCGCACAACACTGGCAACCCAGAATTTCTCTGTAAGCAACCGTGCCTTGACTGTACAGAGATTAGACTGTCTTATACTCCAAGTGCTTCCATTAGCGCCTCTTTCGAAATGCCAAGTTTTTCGGCTGCACCAGCCACATCGACAGGGCTGCCCAGTGCATCGGTCAGATCGTCAGTTGACACACCAAGTTTTTCTGCAGCTGAATCCAGGTCCATATCTGCCATGTCTGGCATCATACTGTCGGTTGATCCGGCCAAGTCAGCAACATCTGGACTTGTACTTTGGCAAGCGCTCAGTGCCAGAGTTGCAGACAATACTGTCACCGCGATTAATCCAGCTTGGTTCACTTTCTTGCTCATCACTATATTTCCTTGATCTAATGGTTTTAAGACAATGCAGATGTGGTGAGCTGGTGGCTAGTGTAGACCGACAGGGACGACAGCCTAACGCAGTGCAATCACCAGTACCACACGCACACAATGGTACATGAACCAAACGCCTGAGCAAATATGAGCGTGTTAGTGAATTGAAAACAACTTTGACGCAATAACTGAATCACATGTTCTAAAGTGCTCACTATACGTTCGACGTCACCATCCATGCGCAGCAGCTCAAGGAAATCCATGGTTGCACGAATGATCATCTACGTTGGAACCTAAACTCTCGAAAATCACCCTAGCCTGGACTATTCATGAAACGCCAAATCCTTTCACCAGACCCTTTGTTTGTAGCGGATTTCGTGAAGGAGCGGAATACAGACTGTATTTCCGACTGAACGAAATTCGCTACGAACGAAGGGGATGCGGAAGGATTTGGTGATTTCATGAATAATCCAGGCTAGGAAACCGTTACAGGGCGTCCACTTAGATATTTTCAGCATGCTGATAACGTTCATCTACGATGCCCAGGTAACCCCTGCAATCGCCGTCCTTTTCCAGAAAAATGAAACCGTGCTTAACAGTCGTGACGGCCATACGTTCGTTGTGATATCGCTCAGTCCTCTAGACCAACTTATGCATTGCCTCAAGATCAGTACTTCCAGTTTCATCGATGACTCTGCTGCGCAACTTACGCATTGCTGCCAGCCACTTGTCATAGTTTGCTGATTTAAACTGAACAAACTGGGCGACATCTGGATGAGGCAATATCAGAAATGATTCTTTTTCAACGCCTTGTAACACCTTATTAGCCACTTCTTCCGGAGTAAGCACTCCGGGCAGATTCTCTATGATCGAATCTTGGGTATAGCCAAGCATTGGAGTGGAAACATATTGAGGGCAAATGACCGATACCTTAATGCCGTCTTCGGCATGGGTTATGGCCAGAGATTCTGCAAACCCGATAGCAGCATGCTTGGTAGCAGAATACGCCGCGTTACCGATCTGACTCAGTAATCCAGCGGCAGATGACATCTGCAGCAGATAACCGTCACCACGTTCAATCATGCTGGGTAATACAGCTCTTGCTGCATATACATGTGCCATCACATGAATGTCCCAGGATCTGTTCCAGTCGTCATTGCTGGCCGAAGCAGAATGCGATGGCTCTCCAAAGCACGCACCGGCATTGGAGCAAAACAAGTCAACCGCGCCATAATGTGCTTCTGCTGATGCCACCAAGGCCTGAACATCGGCCTCAATGGTTACGTCACATGCCACTCCAATACCACCAAAACCCTCTGCAACCTTCTCAGCGGCCGATGGATTGATATCAGCCACAACAACGTTTGCCCCTTCTGCCGCAAAACGCGTTGCTATCGCGGCACCGATACCTTGTGCGGCACCAGTGACAATGATCGTTTTCTCGTCTAGTTTCATTATTAATCTACCAGATGCTACCTATGACGTTCGATTCACGTTCTGCGATGCCATGCCGTTGCGATCAATTTGGCGCAACTAAACCCTTGTGATACACCGCAGCCACCGAACAGAGCCACAATATGACTCGCGCAAGCTTATTACTCACCTCAATGTGATTCCGACTCGGCCAGATAAACTAGGTTTAGATGCCTCTTACCGAGTCATGTCCTCTAATGACCAGTAGCTCTCTGCGGAGCTCTATTAAGGAACAATAACCACTTTTCCTTTAACCTTTCTATCTGTGACTTTTTCAATCGCTTTAACCGCATCGGCTAAGGCAAACTTTTCATCTACTATAACTTTTATTTTTCCCTGCACATACCAGGTCAGCATCTCTTGCATGTTGCTCATGAAGTCATCTGGCTGATACTGGGTGAATGATCCCCAAAATACACCAACAACGGAATAACCTTTGACCAACGCAAGGTTAACCGGGAACTTTGGGATCTCTCCGCTAGCAAACCCGACGATCAAAAGGCGGCCATTCCACGCCATACTGCGTGAGCAGATAGTGAATATCTCCCCGCCGACACATTCATACACGACGTCTGCGCCTTTACCATCGGTGTGATTTTTAATTGCGCTTTTCAGATCTTCGTCGGTGTGGTTTATACAAATATCTGCCCCGTTCTCTTTCGCCACTTCACATTTTTCATCGGTAGAACAAACCGCAATTACCCTTGCTCCCATGAGCTTTCCAATTTGTACCGCTGCCAGGCCAGTGCCACCAGCAGCACCTGTTACCAGTAGCGTATCACTACTTGATAAATTCGCTCGCTGCTTCAGCCCATGGTGGGCAGTAGCGTGTGCCGTGGCTAACGCGGCAGCTTCATCCAAAGGAATACCCTCTGGCAAAGGAATGACATGAGAAGACGGCAAAGCAACTTTATCTGCATAGCCTCCCAGCATACAGATGCCAATTACTTTCTGCCCCAGCTTCAGATCGAGAACACCTTCACCAATACTAGAAATTGTGCCAGCAACCTCACTGCCTGGAACAAAAGGAAATTCTGGCTTCATTTGATACAGGCCCTGAACCAGTAAACTGTCTGGAAAATTCACACCTGCAGCAGCAACATCAATGACCACTTGACCTCTTTTAGCTTCAGGTTCTGACACATCCTGCAAAGCTAGTTCTGAAACTGGTGCAAACTTATTACAGACTATTGCTTTCATTTCTATTACTCTTTATTTATCGCTTGCATGGCAGACTTCTAGCTCGGATTAACCAGTAATTTTATTTTCTCAATAGCAGTCGCTGGGCTACTGATTACCGGGATATTGGTGGCGGCATTTGCATCACTTGCGGCTGTTGCCATTGAAAAATGCGCAAGTAAAATTACGTCTGCACCTTTCACTGTCGAAATCGTATTCACGATGATTTCGTTGTGTTTTTCAGTATTGCCCTCCTCCACTGCCTGTCGGGCACCATCAGCAAAAACCGATTGAATCGTCGCAGAAGATTGTCGGCGCACCACCTCGTCAGCGAATTCCTTTTCCATTCCCACCACTGCTGGCGGAAATGTGTAAATCATGGTGATTCGTTCTCCAATTGACAGAGCTTTTTCAAACATGGCCTCATTAGGCTTTAGTACCGGAACAGCAGAAGACAACGCTGCCTTTTCAATGGCTTCTCCGAAAGCCGAGCATGTAAACAGCACACCATCCGAGCCCAAACCTTCTGCATGCCGGCACAGTGTGATAATTCGGTTGGATAACTCGTCTGTAAGATGCTTGTCTTTACTTCGATCAATAGCTAATGATTCATCCAGAATGGACACAGGCTCCACTTGTGGCCAGGCTGATTCACAAGCGCTAAGGATCGGATCAATTGCAAGTCTGGTGGCGTGTATTAGCGCCAGGCGCGTGGGATTTTTCATTAGGCGATCACCAAAGAAGTGGTCAAGATTATCCAATCATAGCTGAAGCGTCAACCGACTACCGCATTGGCTTGCAGATGATCAGCAATCGCCGCTGGTAGATTTTGTAACGTCCGGATACCGATATCAGTGCAATGCTATAGTCGCCACACGGTAGCTAATACAAACTTGTCATGACATCACCTGAATCTATCCAGTTGCACTACAAAGGCTATCAACTGGTCGGCTCTGTTTATTCGCCTTCAAGTTCAAAAGGTACGGTGCTTCTTAATCACGGATTCAGCTCCAATCGCATCGGCGTAACTCGCAGTTTTGTCACTCTGGCTCGAGCTCTTGTTGAGTCAGGTTTTTCAGTTATTGCCTACGATCGTATTGGACAGGGTGAAAGCCCTTTGGCATTGGCTGATGTCACACTTGACGGTGAGATAGCTCAGATAGGTGCAATGATCCAAGAGCACGCGAAGACAGCACCTATTCACATGCTGGGCCATTCTTTGGGAGGTATGGCAACAGCTCTGGCAGCTGGACAATACCCCGAAAAAGTGGCGTCACTAACCTTGTGGGCACCAGCCGCCTTCGTCGCTGACGAAGTAGCTTCAGGCAGGGTGTTGGGAGAGTCAATTATTCCTATTGTCGGTGGAAATCTGGTTGATCACGCCGGGCAAGGTGTAGGAGCTGCTTTCGTAGAATCTGCCAAAGATTTTGATCCATACGACGGAATAGAGTCTTATAAAGGTCCAGTGAATTTGCATCATGGCGAGTCTGACCAAGTTGTGCCAATCCGTTACAGCGAAAAGTACGCAGAGCTGTGGGGCGAGCGAGTCAAGTTTCGTCGCTATCCTGATGGTGATCACGGCTTTTCTTCATTGCCGATACGCAAAGTGCTGATTGATGAAAGTGTTCACGGCATTATTCAAGCATCGCCCGACTGTTGACGTGTAATCGAAATTCGTTAAATTCTGCTCTACAGATCATGTCTGAGCCCAAGCATTTCGAACACCAATGAACCGTACTCAAAGCTATGACAAGAGGCACCATCACAAATTGGTCATTCCAACAGTGTTTGTTGCAGTCTTACTCTACCCTAGTGATACATAAAATTTTGAGTCCAGAAGCTTATAGAGCAGTATATAAGGCGCTGCACGGAGTTTTTACTGGGTTGAGTCGGGCCTCGCAGGCCTAGTCACTCTAGGTGAGATCCAGGAAAAACGAGTACAGCGTCTTAGATGCTGCTATAGAAGCAGCGAAGCGGTTCTGGGCCGAAATTTTATGTATTACTAGGGTCTATAGAGTACTCAAATGATTAGTGAATGAGAACGCGGTACCTATCGCTTCGTTTGGTGGATTTCTGCCCATTGTCCAACCGCCGCCCAAAGCAGGAGTGACACTAAAATCAACATTCTGAAAAAACAACGGCGTATTGGCACAACGGCCTTCTGTAAAGCCATAGCTGTCCCGGGAAAAGGAACCGTCGAAGTTAATTTCCAGCCGTTCGAGTTTGGATTGAAGTTTAGCCCAGGTTTGTGCATTTACGACACCATCATCAACAAGCACATCAGGACTGCTTCTCTGAAATTCTCGTAGCGCCTCAACCGATGTTGGGCCTAGCTCACCGTCGGCAAAACTGGCAAAATTTTCACCCTCCCCAAAACCCGAGCAGTAGACAATACGCTGGACACCTGCAATGTAGACGCTACGTGAATACCTGCCACCACTTCTTATAGTGCAGTTGTCGGCCCAATCGCTGTTTCTGGAATGACTGTCGAATCCTTCCTCTGGTCCACACGGATTCCTCTCAGAGACAAAAATGTAACTATCCTCTTCATTTCTCCTTGTACCATCATCCAGGGAGTCGCCATCCAGATCGATAAACGGATCGAAAACGTCGGGGGTGTTATCCCCGTCAGCGTCGTCGTCCTCACTATTGGCTATGCCATCACCATCAAAATCCTGATCGCTGGACAGTCCTGTATCACAAGAGAGATCAAAGTGATTTTCCTGAAAAGACATTGAATTGCCCTCCTGTGGAACTGTTCCTGTCGTTGTCGCAATCACTCGCTCAGTATTGTTTTCGCGCAGTACAATTTCGACGACGACCAACTCGCCTCTGGTAAGCTCGACAGTAAGACTCGCAGATTCGCCGCCGGACGACTGTGGCATCAAATATCTGCCCTGTGACACAATCAGATAGGCGTCAACATCCGCACTTTCTGGAAGGTCACAATCAGCAATGGCTCGTGCACTTACCTGCGTAACTGATTGTGTCGGAGACTGTTCAACGCGCTGTTCTGAACAGGCAGTCAGTAATAACGCGACTGAGAAGCACAGCGCGCGTTTCATGGTTTTAGGTACAAAAACTTGTAAACAAGAATCCATGTTCTCAATCCTAAGGCAGCGGAGTGGTAACGGTGAAGGGTACTGATACGTCAGAATCTGTGCTGGAGACACCACCTTCGTCGCGAGCAAGGCTGGCAAGTGCACCCGCTGCCAGAACACCTAGCACAACATACACGACATTGATCTTTCGCTTGGAAGCGCTTTCGGAATGGGTGTCCGCTAACGGCATGAAGTCATCAGATTCGGCATTTACGTTCTGAGGAGGACTTGGCAGAGTAATCTGTCGCTCCAGAGGGTTGAACACAAAACCCTCGGTACTGATGTTGCCATCATCGTCAGTTGCAAGATAGTAGTAAAGTAATTTTCCGCTTTGCAGATAGTCGTCGGGCAGTTGTGTCGAGAAAAAATTTCTTGTCCCATTTGGTTGCATCAACAGTTCACGAAAGTTGACATCATTTTCATACTTATATACAAAGATGATGTTTTGCACTGTACCGTCGTCGGAGGCTTCAACACTGAATGTGGATGGGTTGTCGCTCGGAACGACCTCCATCAGACTTGGAAAGCCATCGGGCACATCCGAGATGGATTGTGCAAATGCCGCTTGCTGTAATGATGTTGCCAGTAGATGCGTGGCCACCAGAAAAAATACGATAAGTTTAGTCAGGCTCATGGTCTAGCTCCCCTACCACTTGATCGGCGACCAGTTACCATCGCCGTTGCGTACAACCCTGACTTTAATCCTGTCCGGCTGAGCATCAACACGGCTGACTACGACGTCAGCGTAGACCGTTTGTGTACTTTCACGTGCGCGCAGATTCTCAATCAGCACGTTCAAATCTCCTGATGTGCTCCGCCAGCGACCAATGTTTTGCCTGGCAGCAACAGAAAGAGATCGTGAATCGAGTAAGCGTGCCCAGTCTCTCTGCATGAGATCATTTTTCAGGGTTTGTATTCTGGACGAGGCAACGAGCATGTCACCCAGGGAAATCGGCGAAATGACGACTGACGTCGACTCATCATCTGGCGGATAATACACCTGTGACGCGTGGCCGATCGGGTGCAGGAAGTAGCGCTGCCCGCCGGTCGATCCGTAGTGATAGGGAACCTGCTGGCCGTCAGTGTGGCGCACCACGGTGTCCCTGACGGTTCCAAATAGCTGGTAAACATCAAAGTCGGGGTTGGTCACGTGCGTCAGAAGTGCGGTGGTAAACGGACTGTTGACACCGGCTCCATCGTTGGCCACGTCGTCGGATGCAGTGGCGTACGCGACCAGCGTATTCGAACCGACGGTACTTTCTTCACGAGTCAGCCCCCGGGTGCTGACACTTCGAGGACGCTGTTTTGTCACTCTCTCGGAGAAGGGGTTGTCTCGGCAAGCATCAAGAATAACCAGACCGAACTGGCTCGCACGCCCCACTTCATCGGTCAGCTCTCTCTGCGTGGTGAGATCCCGAACATCACGTGACGACATCAAGGATACATCCACTGGCACCAGGTAGTTCTTGCCATCTATCTGGACGCCATGACCTGCGTAGTAGATGATGGCTACATCAGAATTTGCAGCGGTTTCACTGAATTGATCAAGCGCTGCATCGATGGCGCGCGTATCAGCATCCTTAACCAGTTGGACGTCGTCGTATCCGATCGCCTCGAATGCCCGGGCAACGGCCTCTGCATCGTTTGCAGGATTTACAAGGGCGGCGTCGGGATAGTTCTGATTGCCGATAACCAGTGCAACAAACCTTGCGTGTCCAATCAGCGGCATGGCCAGAAGAAAAGCCAGCAGTAAAAATTGACCTGGCCCTATAGCAGGCAATCCTTTGCGGGTACTCATAGTTGGTATCCTCTGAACGCGTTGACAACTACCTGCTATGGACAAACGGATTTGACTGATGCGGCTGTGAAACAGCAGTACCCAATCCCAAAGCATAGATTAATTCTACACCGCTGTACAAGTCCAGTGCAGCAATCGCTCAAAATACCGAGTACCGGATGCATTAAACGCCTATCGCCATCAAACGCCTGTACCCATAAAAACAATATCCAGAATATCGGCACGCGTTGTCTTCGTGGGGCCACATCGGTCAGACCGTCACGAGTCCTGCAAAAAAACACATCAACCCCCGAGTGGTCCAACCCGAACGGCTCCAGGGAAAGGCTCAAGGCTGCATCTCTGCCAGCACACTAAGAGCTGTCTGACTCACTCCCATCCAGATGGCAACTCACTTGACGCAGATTCTCACGCATGTCCAAAACGGGCACGTCGCTCTTGCAAACCGGCATCACATGCCGGCAGCGAGGATGAAAATGACAACCCGACGGGGGATTGAGCGGTGAAGGTATTTCCCCCACAACCGGCGTAAAGTCACGCTTGCGCTGATCCAGTCGTGGTACTTCGGCAAGCAATGCTTGAGTATAAGGATGGTGCGGGTTTTCAAACAGGGCTTCTGTGCTGGCAGATTCAACCACACGGCCCAGATACATGATCACGATGCGATCAGCGATATGTTCAACCACACTCAAATCGTGTGAAATAAACAGATACGTCAGATCGAACTGTTCGCGCAAGTCCATAAACAGATTCAAAACCTGCGCCTGTATGGACACATCAAGCGCCGCAATGGCTTCGTCACAAACCAGAAAACGCGGCTTCACAGCAAGCGCCCGGCCTATCCCGATCCGCTGACGCTGACCACCTGAAAACTGATGCGGGTAGCGTTGTTTGAGCGACGGATCCAGACCCACTTTCAACATGACATCGTCAATGTAGTCTGAAAGACCAGCACGATCTGTATACCCATGCACCAAGGGAGCCTCACCAATGATCTGCTCTACCCGCAAACGCGGATTCAGACTGGCAAAGGGGTCCTGAAAAATCATTTGCACGGCCAGTGCCGCAGCTTTTGATTCCGCACCTGCCATGGTGGCGGTATCGTGGCCGTCGAGCAGTACCGTACCCGCTGTTTGCGGCAATATGCCTGCGATCATCCGGCCAAGCGTTGACTTTCCACAGCCCGACTCTCCGACAAGGCCAACGACTTCGCCAGGGTTAATACACAGACTGACTTGATCAACGGCGTGCACGACTTCTTCGTGAATGTCAGCACCCAGCCTGTGTGCAATCTTGCCCGCCAGGTCGAGCCGTTTAACAAATTTTTTCGTCAAACCTCTCACTTCTATAATGGGCGTCATACCGACGCCTTTTCGTGTTGAGGATGGAAACAGCGAATCGCATGACCACTGGAATCGACTGTGATTTCCGGTGCCGTAGCGCACCGCTGATCGCCGTAGGTACATCGATCACGAAACGCGCAACCTTCGGGTAGTGCCAGCATGTTGGGGGTCATGCCGGGTATTTGTGTCAATCTCTTCCCACGACGGTTTGCCGATGGAACCGAGCCCAACAACCCAACGGTATACGGATGTTTTGGACGGTCGATAACATCGTCTGTATCACCGGCTTCCACCACTCTGCCTGCGTACATAACCGCAATGCGATCTGCCAGCCCGGCAACCACAGCCAGATCGTGCGTGATCCAGATTAGCGCAGTACCTCGCTCCCGACAAAGCGTCTGTGCAACATGAACAATCTGTGCCTGAATGGTGACATCAAGCGCTGTCGTGGGCTCGTCAGCAATCACCAGATCAGGATTGTTAAGAAATGCGATCGCAATGGCAACGCGCTGGCGCATACCCCCGGAGAGCTGGTGCGGATAGTTTCTCAAACGCTGCTCCGGGCTTGGAATACCCACTTGAGCCAACCCATCGCGAGCGCGCTTCAAGGCCTCCTTTTTTGAGACTTTTTCATGGGCAAGGATAGCTTCAACCATCTGTGTGTCGATACGAAGCACCGGGTTCAGCGTCATCATCGGATCCTGAAAAATCATGGCTATACGTGACCCACGGAGTGCCTGCAGGTTCCGGGCTTGCATTTTTACAAGATCCTCGCCAAGAAATAGCATGCTGCCTTCAACAACACGCCCCGGTGGATCGACCAGACCAAGGATGGAAAACCCGGTAACTGATTTTCCCGACCCGGATTCACCCACAAGGCCCATGACCTCACCGCGATTCAGACTGAAACTGACGCCATCGACCGCACGCACCACACCGGCGCGAGTAAAAAAATGAGTTTTCAACCCATCAACGGCCAGAACCGTCACCGCTTAAGCCTCGGGTTCAGCACATCGCGTAACTGATCGCCCACCAGATTGATAGAAACAATGGTCAGCAAAAGCGCAATACCGGGAAAAAAACTGATCCAGTAGCGACCCGACATCATGTATTCAAAACCATTAGATATCAGCACTCCCAGCGATGGCTCTGTCTGACGAAGACCAACACCAAGAAAACTCAGCGTCGACTCTAACGCAATAGCTGAGGCTGTCTGTACCGTGCCAATGACGATAAGCGGTGCCATGCAATTGGGCAACACATGCCGAAACACAATTCTCGTTGTTGATAGCGCCAGACAACGAGCCGCTTCAACGTATTCCTTCGCGCTCTCTACCAGAGCGGTGGCACGGACCGTTCTTGCGTAATAGGCCCACTGGGCGGCGACCAGGGCGATGATGATCTTGTCGATTCCACGCCCGAGAACAGCAACCAGCACAAGTGCAATCAGAACCGCTGGAAACGACAACTGAATATCCACAGCACGCATGATAAAGGTATCGACTCGCCCACCAGCATAGGCTGCTATCAGCCCGATTACCGTACCAATCAAGAGCGCGATGAATCCTGCAGCCAGACCGACCGTCAGTGAAATCCGTAAACCATAAAGAATCGCAGAGTAAAGATCACGACCAGCACCATCTGAACCCAACCACATGGTGTAACCGGTATAGGCTTTAGATCCGGGTGGGAGCCTCCCGTCAAGCACATCAACCTGGGCAAGATCGTAAGGGTTCTGGGGCGTAATCCACGGGGCCAGTATTGCCAGCAGCACAATGATAAACAGAACAACAAGCGATGCAAGCGCAATCCTGCTTTCACAGAACTCAGACCAGAATCGCTGAAGTGGCGTCTCTTTCAATGGGGCTGCCTCCGCGTTCATGCACCCTGATCTCTTAAGCGAACCCTGGGATCGAGCACTGAATAAAGAACGTCTACAACCAGATTGATCACGACAAAAAACAGGACAATGATCATCAGGTAGGCAACCACCACTGGCCTGTCAAGTTGTAGTAGAGAATCGATCAACAGCTTGCCCATACCCGGCCAGGCAAAAATGGTTTCTGTTACCACTGAAAAGGCAAGCAGGCCCCCAAACTCCAGACCCAATACCGTCACGATCGGTATAAGAATGTTCTTCATCAGATGCACGCTGATAACCCGACTCTCCGGAAGCCCCTTGGCTCTGGCAAACTTTATGTAGTCCTGATGCATGGCCTCGCGTACCCCGGCACGGGTCAGGCGAATAACCAGACTGATATTCGTCAACGCCAGATTCAACGCGGGCAGAAAAAGATGACTTAGACCATCGCGTGTCCACAAGCTCGACTCAATACCCAGAAATACGGCGGTATCGCCCCTACCGGTGGAAGGTAACCACCCGAGTATTACCGCAAACAACATGATCATCATTAAGCCAACCCAGAACGTCGGCAGTGAAAAACCAAGGATAGACCCTGCGATGATACCTTTGGACACCTTTCTTTCAGGATAAAGCCCGGCATACAAACCCAACGGAATACCCAGCACGATCGCCATCAGCAACGATAAAAATGCCAGCTCGACGGTCGCAGGCATATGCTGCAGTATCAGCTTCAGTGCAGGCTCACCAAAGATGAAGGATTTTCCAAAATCACCGGTCGCAACACCCTTCAAAAAATAAAGGTACTGTTCTCCAATCGGTCGATCGAGACCCAAGGCCTGTATGGTACGCGCGATTTCTGCCTGATCGGCATCCGGGCTAATCAACATATCCACCGGGTCGCCAATGACATTGACACCAAAAAATACAATCACTGACATCAGGAAGACCACCAGAACAGCCTGCAATAGCCTGCGGATAATGAAGGCTGTCATAAGGTCAAGTGAACGATGTCAGGTCACGGGAACGGGGAGCTTTAAACACTCCCCGTTTATCAGGACATGAGCCGCTATTGCTTTCCTACGCCAATAGCCAGCGTGTACTCATCAGTACGTGCAACATAGTTGAGGCCTTTTCTGGTACCCCAGGTATTAACCTGATAGTGCGTGGGAATAATCGCAACATCTTCGATGGCCATCTCAGTTGCCTGAGCCAGCAACGCCTGTCGCTCTGCATCGTCAACTGTGCTTAGCGCGGTATCAAGCATTGTGTCGAACTCTGCATTGGAGTAGCGTCCGCGGTTTGAAGAACCCCAGCCTTTGTCAGGGTTGTACGTGCCGATCAGTGACTTGAGTGGCGATGACGCCTCGCCTGATCCAGCACCCCAGCCGACCAGAATAAAACTGAACTCTGGTGTCTCGTCCGGCCCACCTTTGGAGGCGCGACCGAAATAAACCGAACGCGGCATGGTTTCAACGGCGGTCTTGATACCGATCCGGGACAACATCTGCCCGATCGCTTCAGCAATTTTCGCATCATTGATATAACGGTCGTTAGGACCATGGATAGTCAGCTCAAAGCCGTCGGCATAACCCGCTTCAGCCAGTAATGCCTTGGCCCCTTCCGGGTCATACTCGACTGGCTCAAGCTTGTCTGATACACCAAAAAAACCGTCGGGTAAAAGCTGACCGGCCTTGATGGCTATACCTTCCATAACACGGTCAACAATGGCATCGCGGTTGATGGCCATGGAAATAGCCTTGCGTACTTCAAGCTTTTGCAAGGGGTTTTCAATAGGACCCCCACCGTTGGCCTTGACGAACGGAGAGTCAGCGCGATCATGATCCATGTGCAAATAGATGACGCGATTTGACACACCCTGACTCAGGCTGATGTCTTCGTTCTTTTCCAGTGTTGACACATCGGTAGTGGGCACCGCCGCGATGACATCCACGTCGCCTGCGAGTAATGCAGCAACCCGGGAAGGTGCTGACTTGATGGGTTTAAAGGTCACTGATGTCCAGATTGGTGCCTCCCCCCAATAGTCTTCATTGCGTTCGACAACAATGGAATCTCCCGGTTTGTAACTGACGAACTTGAACGGGCCCGTACCCACGGCTGCCTTGCCATCATTGTATTCGGCAGTGGTCGCATCACAACCGACTTCATCGGATACGATGGATACGGTTGACACATCGTTTGCCAACAGCGGATAGGGTGCTTCTGTCTTGAAGTGTACCGTGTAGTCGTCTATTTTAACGGCCGTCTTGCCTTTGGTATAGGTGGCAAAAGAAGAGGGTGAATTCGGTACGTTCGGTGCACGATCCCAGGTACAGACAACATCATCGGCCGTAAAATCGCTACCGTCATGGTACTTCACCCCTTCGCGCAGTTTGAATTCCCAGGTCAACTCATCGACGGGCTCCCACGATACCGCCAGCCCGGGTTCAAGCTGCTGTAATTCGTTCTGCAAAATAAGCCTGTCAAACAAGTGCCGTGATAGCGCATTGTTCGGCCCAAGATTATGAAAGTGAGGGTCTATTGCTGTCGCTTCTGAGCCCAGGCCAATAGTCAGTTCTTCTGACCACGCCGGGTTTGCCAGCATTGCCGAGGCGAGGAGCGCCCCGATAGTGAGTCTATAGGTCATGGTTTTAATCCTCGTCGTTAGCCCGTGGTAGCACATAACTAATGCGCTCTTTTTCGTCACATAGAATTTGAAGTGGCGCTTGCCTGTTGTCAACTACTATTTCTCGCCCGAGTACGCCAAGCCCATAAGAACGGCACTCACGGCCAGACAGTATCGGCGTCCAGGGGAAAACTCGGACGTGGCACGCGAGTCATTGGCCAGCGTTCCAGCACAGGCGCAGTCAGCCCCTGCGTATCAATTTCGAACACCTGCTCGGGTGTAAACCATGGCAGAAATCCGGCCCTGAAGTGCCCACGCGATTTCACCACGACCGTATGAGCTTCTCCGATATCAAGACCGAACATCTCAAACAGAACCGGATCAGCCGTTTGTGTACGGTCGGAGATAATGACTACTTTCACACCACTGATATCAATCAGCGCACAGAGTCCAAGCTTCAGTCGCCGCCCTGCGAGCAACCCCAACCGTCCCGTCACATCCCCTGCATGCACTGCCAGCACGGTAGCCTCAGCCGAGAGTGGGGTATCCCATTGCTCCCATGTCTCGGTGCCCACCAAGCGATTAAAGCAAGCTGTGAAACGTCCACCGACTCCCACTTGATGAGCTTCCCTGGCCAGCGCCTCATCATAGAAAGAGCCATACAGAACATTGCCGGTACCCGCTGCCAGTAATGCTGCGAGTAACTCTGTCGTTCTCCCCGACCCTCCTCCACCTGGATTGTCACCTGCGTCAGAGAAAATCACGGGGTTTCTGTCACGCAAGTTAGCCAGCGCAACAGCCTCGTCAATCGAGGTCAGCGTTTTTACGAAACGGGCGCGCATCTTCCAGGCCATCGTCGCTATTTCATTAGCCAGCGTTTGTGCGACAGCCAGATCATCGCGTGCGGTGACGACGATGGAGATGCCATTCTCCGGTACATCTGAGAAAATAAAATTGCCAAAAACCGACACATTGAGTATCGATCCGGCAAGCTCGGCCTGGCGTTTCTGACCGAAGTCAATTAGCTCACCATAAGGGCCCGACGAAGTCAGTAGCGTGATTGACGCCGGTGCAAGCGGCAGCTTGATGTGAGCAATGCAAGGTTTTGCAAGCCCGGCCAGAATACGTCGCAGGCAAAACGCAGCTTCTTCACCACGCTCCCGCATGTCAACATGGGGATTGGTTCGATATCCGCAAATCAGATCGACCGACTGGATCATCGTGTCTGACAGGTTCCCGTGCAAGTCAAGCGTCTGCACGATGGGCACGTCCGGCCCGACTCTGCCTCGGACCAAAGCTGCAAGCTCGCCATCAGGGTCGTCGAGATGAGTTGCCACCATGGCACCGTGATGGCACAGATAGACAGCATCGACCGGTTCGTTCAGGCCATCGAGTATGTCGCTGGCGTATGCCTTGAAAACCGACTCCTCGACCGGACCATATGGATGACAGGCAGCCAGCAGGAGCGGAACCGGAGTCCAGTCGCCCGTTGCATCCATTGCCTGCACAAAAGCGGCAAATTCCTTTGCCAGTGAAGGCGTTTCTGAACGTGCTTCGGCCAACAGTTCATCACCTGAAAGCCAGGTCAGGCTGTCAAAGTCCGCCTGTGTCGCTGGACGTGCGCAACGGTTAGATTCGAGAATCATACCCATCAATGCCACACGGGGAGATGGCATGACCGTCAAGCCTTTCGCGGTACGATGGGTGGTGTAACGTCTTCAGGCAATGGCGAAATATAGGGGATTTTAGCAAGCTGTGCCCGATGCACTTCCCTGGCAGCCTCGCGCAAGGCCTTGTCTTCAATCGCACGTTTTGCGGTTGCTGCCATGGCCTTTGCAGCGTATATCATGCCCTTATGAGCTGCCGGTGATTTACCTTGAGCGACGGTTTGCCAGGTATGAAATGGCGTACCCACAGCACATGTAGCAACACGCGCCTGTACGGTGGGTACAGCCCAACTGGTGTCTCCGACATCGGTTGATCCCTCGCCACCTTCGCCAATCATATCCAGTGGCGCAATAAAATCACAAAGCGCAAGCGCTCTTTCCGGTGCTGGCATACCGCAACGTCGAAAGGAGACGGCAATATCTTCATCGGTCAGGGTTTTTTGTATCTCCCGGGCAAATGCCTGATCGTTCTCGTCAAATTCAACCGGACCAAGATGTTCAAGTTCCGCCTGCATGGCTTCCTCCAGTGGCCGATTGCCAAGCAGATTCGACACGCCCGTGAATACCTTTGACTCTACCGTGGTCTCTGTCATCAACGCCGCGCCTTCGGCGATTTTCTTTACCCGCTCAAGCAGCGATCTTAGACCCGGCAGATCTCGCGCTCTAACCAGCTGGCGAACGGTGGCTCGGTGCTGAACCACGTTGGGCGCAACACCACCTGCATCCAGATACGCATAGTGCACTCGCGCATCATCGGGCATGTGCTCTCGCATGTAGTTGACCCCTACATTCATCAGCTCTACGGCGTCGAGCGCGCTACGGCCAAGTTCGGGGGCAGCCGCCGCATGCGAGGCCTTGCCGTTAAAGGTAAAGTCGATACGCGTGTTTGCCAGCGAATTGGCCTTGTTGACACAGGTGAACGTTGCCGGATGCCACGATATAGCAAGATCAACATCATCAAACAAGCCGTCCCTGACCATGAAGGCCTTTGCCGCCCCACCCTCTTCGGCCGGGCATCCGTAGTAACGAACGCGTGCCTTGACACCGCTTTGCGCCAGCCAATCCTTGACCGCCGTGGCAGCCAGAAGCGCTGCAGATCCCAATAAATTGTGACCGCAACCATGACCATTGC
Source organism: Granulosicoccus sp. (assembly GCA_045110475.1). Lineage (GTDB taxonomy): Bacteria > Pseudomonadota > Gammaproteobacteria > Granulosicoccales > Granulosicoccaceae > Granulosicoccus. The sequence continues at coordinate 89,142 of JBGCGC010000129.1, read as the reverse complement.
CCCCGTCTTCCAGTGGTTTAGGCTCGGCAACTCCCGGCTCCTGGCTCAAATACGGCAAAGCATCGAATTCGCCAAGAATCGCGATTACCGGCCCTTCGTCACCCGCTTCACCCAACACTGCCGTCGGGATATCAGCAGCGTTTTCTGTAACCCGAAAACCCTGACTATCGAGCATGGCTTTATGTTCAGCAACTGACTGATACTCGTTATAGAGCGTTTCAGGAATATCAAAGACACGATCGGAAAGCTCGATAAACGCATGGCTGTGATGGTCAACATACTCCCAGATTTCATTCGTATTCCGCATTACTCCACTCCAGTTGCTCACGTTGCCTGTCTATAGAAACTTGCCATTCACAGCATAAAGTAATCACGCTCGAGATGTCATTCCTGAATTCAGCCCTGACCTTTCATTCCGTAAACCAGGCGTCGTCGCGAATATGACGCAACCCGAGGTGATCAAAAGGCGACTAAATTGCCTCATAAGGCATCAATTCATGATCTAAAACAGTGCTGCAAACCGCTGTACTTGCGGCCTCTACAAGGGAAAACGGGTCTTTGCGCCATGGTACGTATCGTGCGCACAAGTTTTTGTCACGCACAATTTCATCTTCTCTCAACAAGGAAAGAATCGTCTCCATGTATATCTCACGAAAGCGGGTGCTCGCCACCGTATTGCTTGCATTGTCTCCTGCGATGGCTCTTGCTCAGGCTACCTTGCAGATTAACTCCTCACTTCCAGAGGGCTCATTCGCGCATACATTTCTACTGGAATATGAAAAGCAGCTTGAGGCGGCAGCGCCGGAAAAAATCGATGTTGAGATATTCATGTCCAACACATTGGGTTCCGAGGAGGATGTCTTACAGGGACTATCGCTTGGCACGCATCAGGCGTCTTTGTCTGCCTCTGCCATTGCCCAAATTAACAAACGCGCCGCTATCTTTGATCTGCCCTATCTTTTTGAAGACCGTGCAGCCGTAAAACTCTTCGCTGCAAGCAAAGCGGGCGATATGCTGAAGGCCGGGTTTGAAGGCACCGGTATGATGCTGGGAGCCATGTGGGACAACGGCTTTCGACAAATCACAAACAAACAGCGCCCGATTGTTGTGCCTGCCGATCTGGAAGGGCTGAAAATTCGGACACCTACCTCGCGACAACGAGTTGAAATGTTCAACACTCTGGGCGCTAACGCGACTCCTCTGTCCTTTGGAGAAGTCTATTCGGCGCTGGATCAGGGTGTCATTGACGGACAAGAGAATCCTGCCCAGGTGGTTGACAGCGCCAAGCTGTTTGAGGTTCAAGGGTACATGTCGCTCTCAAATCACGTCTATTTACCAACCTTTCTTGTATTCAGTGAAGCCTATCTGGCAAGTCTCGATCCCGAGTTAAAAGACACGGTGTTGAGCGTGGCCGCCGATGTCGCCCCATGGACCTTTGCGTGGGGCGAAGAGACAGACGCCACAGTGATAAAAGCCCTGACTGAAAAGCTTGAAGTCAACGACATTGATTTTGCTGCGTTTCAAGCGGCTGCAGCACCGCTGTATGAAAGCGAAACCTTTGTGGATGTTATCGGGGCTGACATGATTGAAGAGACCCGTGTTGCATTGGGTATAAAATGAAGTCTGGTCCGGTCATGGATCAAACCTTTGCATTCATCGACCGTGTCGATCATCTGATCGGACGTGCGCTGGATGTTCTGGTTATCACCCTGGCCGGACTGCTTCTACTGATGCTGAACTACGCTGTTTTTGCGCGATTCATTCTCAACAACAGCGTCTCCTGGGGTGAGGAGCTTCCTGCTCACATACTGGCTATGCTGACATTTATTGGTGCAGCCTACCTTACCCGCAGCAACGAACATCTTGGTTTCGACGCCGTACTACGGATGTTGCCAGGGCATATGAAAACGATTGTCATGTGCGGCAACCTTGTATTGATGGGAGTGTTTGGAGTTTTACTCGCCTACTACGGGGGCGTCGCGGCGATAAGTTTTGGTTCCCGCCAACTGATTTCAGTTGATTTGCCCATGGCATTCTTTCGTAGCGCGATGCCATTGGGTGGTGCGCTTATTGCGATTTTCTGTTGTGTGCGCTTCGCGCGCCTTATCACCGGACGAATCACCGCAGACGATCTATTGCCAGAGAACGACGCCTGATGATTCTTGATCCTGGCTGGATGATCCTTGGCCTGTTGATCGCACTGTTGCTACTTGGCTTACCCATAGCCTTTGTACTGGGAGTGACAGCTGCAACTCTGATTTTTCTGGACCCTGCGGTTGTTCCCCAGATCATCGGACTCATCCCGTTTGGTGGTGCAAACAATTACCTGCTCGTCGCCGCTCTGCTTTTCATGATTGCGGGGGAGGTGATGAATCAGGGGCGTATAGCGGAGAAGCTCATTGCCTTTGCATCCTCATTGGTTGGTCATATTCGTGGGGGACTGGCTCATGTGAATATCCTGACATCGCTGTTCTTTTCCGAGATCTCCGGCACGGCTACCTCGGATGCCGCAGCGATTGGTTCAGTCATGATTCCACAAATGAAAAAGCGCGGGTATCCAGCAGCCTTTGCCGCCGCCGTAACCTCAACCTCAGCCACCATGGCCATTATTGTTCCGCCCAGTCTTAACTTGATCCTTTACGCGTACGTTGCAAACGCCTCCATTGCGGAGCTATTTGCAGCCGGCATCATTCCGGGTTTTATGGTTTGCGCGCTACTCATGGGCACCGCTTATGGCATGTCCATCAAACGTGGCTATCCGACTGAAGGTGAGTTTTCATTCAAACGTGTTATTGAGACTGGCAAAGAGGCTGCAATTCCTTTAACACTTCCCATTCTGATATTGTGGGGCATTCTGGGAGGCATTTTTACAGCAACTGAGGCAGGCGCCATTGCCGCTCTGTGGTCAATAATCATGGCTGCCTTTCTTTACCGTACCATTCGTCTGAACAGCCTTATCGATACCCTTCGCATCGCTGGCAAGCGAAGTGCCATGCTAATGTTCATTGTCGCTACCTCCACTTTACTGGGCTGGTACATGACCAACCAGCGTATCCCACAGGATATCGCACAGGCAATTCTGGGCATTTCTGACAACTACTGGGTAGTGCTGTTGGCGATCAACGTATTTTTCCTCCTGGCGGGAACCATAATCCACGGCACCCCTGCCATTTTAATGCTCGTTCCCATTTTCCTGCCGTTGGCAGATCAACTGGGTATTGACCGAGTTCACTTCGGGCTCATCCTGACGATCAATCTGGGCATCGGACAACAAACACCTCCCGTTGCGTCGGTGGTATTGATCACTTGCGCAATAGCGAGGATCTCCATTGCGAAAATTATTCCTTCCATGCTTTGGTTCATCGGAGCGATGATGGTTGCACTTGCGCTTATCAATGTCTTCCCGAAACTCTCACTCTGGCTGCCCTCCTTGATCCTGTAATGCGACTACTTATTGTCAATCCGAATACCTCCCTCGGTGTTACCCGGCGCATTGATGCTGCAGCTCAGGCGGTGGCGTTTAATGACGACGTATTCACGACGGTGCCTGCGGCGTTTGGTCCCGAACTTATCGTTACCGATCAAGACGGAGTCGATGCTGTCGATGGGGTGATGGTCTCCGTTGATGCGCACGTTAAAAATGCCGACGGTATTGTGCTTGCCTCGTTCGGAGACACTGGTACTGAAGCGGTGCGGCTAGCCTATCCAGACATACCGGTTGTGGGGATTGCGAGCGCGGCATTTGCTTCAGCGCGTTGTCTGGGTGGGAAATTCTCGATTGTGACCTTTGACGAAGCTCTGGCACCCGCACTGCATACTCGCGCTCTGTTTTACGGCTTGGGTGATCAATTGCTGAGCGTGAAAGGCGTGTCCGATCGAACAGCCTACGATGCTGCTGAGGTTCAGGATGAACGGTTTGAAGCCATCAACGCGTTGTGTATTGCATGTGCCGAAGATGCGATATCCAGTATTATTCTGGGCGGCGGACCACTTGCGGGTTTAGCCTCCAGAGTAGCGACATCTGTCGGGGTGCCGGTCATTGATGGAACACAAGCGGCGATCGGTATTCTACGTGGAGCAATTAACTGATTGACTGGCAAATCACTGCCGGCCAAACCCGGTTGGTCCAGGTGTCAAAACAGCAAGGCGAGCGCGCTTACAACCAGCACAACATGAATGCCTTTCTCAAAATGCAACACACTGACAACATCAAGTATTTTCCGACCAATCAGAACAGCTGCAATTGCTCCTAAAACAAGCCCGATAATCGGTACTATCTGGTGGGCACTGATCAGATCTGACGCTGCGTAAGCACTTAATTTCGCCGTATTGGACAAAACCGAGGTGGCAGCCATGGCTCCGACGAACGCATGTTTCGTTATGCTCATTTCACGAAACATAATCGCCTTGATCAAGTTACCGCTACCCAGTAAACCGGAAACGAATCCGTAGGCCGCCGATCCGCCAATCAGACCGATGGTTCCGATTTTGAATTTTGGAAACAAATTAAATAGTGTTAGCACAACGTACAACAATATCATTACGCCAAGGGAACGTCGAAGTAACTCTGAAGGCACTTCAGTAAGCCATGACGCACCCAAATATGCGAAAGGCAGACTAGCGACGGCCATTGTTCCCGCTACTTTCCAGTCGATGTGCTTACCTAAAAGCACTGTTTTAAATACTGTTGAAGTAGCGAACAGAACTGTACCGAGTACGATGGCCTCCTTGACGGGAAGGATATGAGACCCCACCGCCAGAACAATAAGCGCTGTGCCAAAACCGAAGACTGCCGATACGATAGAAGACGCAAACCCAAGTAGAACGAACAGAAGGTATTGGATTTCCAAAACTTGCGCTGATCCAGGCCAATAGAATAGGAGATTGGCTGTGAGTGTATCAAACCATAGTCGATTCAACGACAGCCTCGGTATACTGCGGAGACGATTGACCGATATCGTGGTCAACGTCTAATTGCAGGATTCAATTTGTGTTGCGTGGGGTATAGTTTGTGAAATGATTAGCGCTTTTTCACGTAGTCATTGTTATTTCTGACTAGTTAAAACAGAGCCGGTAAAGTAGCTCCGCTCAATTGAATGTATAGAACATAATTCATTCATAGACTATCTGTGCTGTATATGATGGCTACCGGCCCCCCGCCGTCTGGCCCCTGATGTTCGGCACCCCCTGATACAAAAATCTCTGTATTGCCAACCAGTCCAGCCAATAGCCCACCAACAAATGAGCGCACATGGCGTGTCGCCGCAATATCACTATCGTTAAGCATGGTGTGTCGACTACCACGAATGTGTCCGGTGCTGGATGCTTCAGCCTTTGCCAATGTGGCAACGATATGGGAACCATGCGCACTCGCGTATCGTTCACCGGATGTTCTGGCTATAAGATCCATTAGCGTTGAAGCATCAATCGTATCCTGCATAACAGCGTGTGCCACTCTCAACGGTCCAGACCATGATATCGATTGTCCCAATACAACAATCTCACACCCCATTAATTCTATACCTGCGGAACAAGAGGCTCTGCCAGACCACAAGGATAAATCAGTACCAATCCGGACATCGTCAACACGCGCAACCTCACCCAGCGCCATACCCACGCCAAGCGCAGATGCCGCGCGCGATAAACTCATGGATTTGAGCGTATCCGTTGTCGCCACATCGCCACCGACCTGTTCGATGCGGCCGGAGGTTAGTAGCGGGCATTTAACCTGAACCAGATGCACATCATCCGGACTCTGGATATTGGCTTGATGCATCGCTTTCAGCACGCCCTGCTTGACGATATCTGCCTGCACACATCGCCCTAACTCCGAAGGCAGCAAATCACGGGTCACAGCACTCCCAACCGCCAGCGCCTGTGCAACGGTTGCAGAATTCTGCGGCGGCTCTTCATTTTTTTTCACGGTGATGACTATCCAGTGTGGCGACAGGCCACCTTCGGTTCCACCGGACATGACAAATGGAACCTTGTCCAGCTGATCCTCACTTAACCAATGAGAAAACAGATGCCGAAGAGACTGAGTAGCGTATCCGCGGGTGAAGTCATTGACACAGCCATTGCCTTCTGTTTTGCCAAGCACAGCAACGACCGTACAAGGATCAAGCCTTGCTTGTTCAATAAGTAGGCGGATACCGGACACATCATCAGGTGATTGCATGGCGATCCGATGCACGTCAGCGCGGCGTGTCATTAACAACATCCCTGATAGTGCGTACTGATCCTGTGTTTTAACGTCTCCCAGACGCCACTCAAGTCATCGGTCTCTTTCAAAGCAAGACGATACTCATGACGAAGTGTCTGCTCCAGAGCCTGCAAATCGACACCGGTAAGCTCACCGTTCCGAATCACCTGACACCCGGAGCGATAGGCATCTACGATGTGCGCCTTGGTTGCACGCGAAAAGAGGTAGTGGCGCGGATCCACCTCCATCAGGGCATCCGGGTCGAGCATGTCCAGATCAAGGACCAGCATATCCGCAGGCATGCCTTCGCTCAATACACCGCCGGCCGATAGACCCAAGCCTGTCCGACCGAAAACACACGCAGCACGCAGCGCATCAGTTGATGACACGCCCTCGCGACCAAACCCGTGCGAGTGATTGAGAATATGAAACAGCCGCAGCTCTCGCAATGCATCGTCATCCTCATCAAGTGCACAGCCATCCAGCCCCATCGCAACCTCTACACCCGCCTTTTGCATATTGATCACTGAGGCAATCCCCGAAAACAGATGCAGGTTAGACGATGTGCTGACAGCAATACGCGCACCAGCTGAGCCTATGTGATCCAACTCTTCCGGGCGTGCCCAGACACAATGGGCGAGCGTAAGACGCGGCGATAGCATTCCAATCTTACTGAGATGGGACACAATGCCCGTTGGATACGTGGCATCGGCCCAACGTCGCTGCGCATCTGTTTCCAGCAGATGCATGTGTATGCGCCGCCCGCTCTTCGCTGACGCTTTGGCAATCCCGGCCAGTAGCTCATCGCTGCACCACTGCACGCCGGTTGGTCCGTACTGAACGTCTACATGATTTTCAATACCTTTCAGTGCTTCAGAGACGTTATCGACAAGCTGTAATTGATCCACGACATCAGGAAGAGGCCGAAGCCAGGTTTTTTGAACGAGCAAGCGCTCCTGCTCGCTGAATCCCTTGAGCAGTGTTTCATGATCACCATAAACTAACGGATTTCGATCTCTCATCGAAATAGCTAATCCGATAGAAACACCCACATCCCGGGCAGCACGCGCAATTTCCCTCGCCTCTTCGGGTAGACTCAGTTTGCCCATTGGACGTGTCAAGTGGACCATGACGGATGTTGCACCACCGCGTAAAGAGCGAGCAAACGAGGCAGCTGCAGCCGTATAGACATCGACTGAGGGCATGACGGCTAACTGGGGCAACCAGGTTTCCAGTCGTTGACCCCCACAGCCAAACGATGTGGTTGATAGTGGACGTGCGTGATTGTGAGCATCAACCAGCGATGGCAACCCCAACAGCCGAGGCTGGCCAGTTTGCCGCTCTGAACGATTTAACGATCTGATTCGCGCAATACGTCCGTCGGAAAACTCGATCTCGCAAGGACCACTTACTTCGTAGTTCTCACCCAGAAGCGCAGCGTCTACAATGACACGGGGGCTAGTTGACATTCGATTCACTAATACCAATTGTGATCACGTAAAAAGTTCGTGTTTCAATGGATGAATACAGTGATTCGCTAGAAAGCCCGTAACGCTTTCTCTGGCAAAAAAGCGTCGGAAAACACGCTACTGACTTCTGGCGCTGTCGGTAAGTCATAGAGTTCCTGAATAACATCGATGGAACGGCTAAGTCGTTCGGTGTCCACAGCGCCTATGCCTTCAATCTTCGACTCGGCCGAATAAATCAGATTCTCCAATGCAAAATCCAGACGCTTTAGCTCCAGCTCCTCATTGCTCAACGGCTCAGTAGACTTGATAATTGCCACTCCCTCTGTGGGGTTGGCGATCACATCCTGCATAGCCTTGGCAATAGCAACGACAAGACCTTTCACGGCATCAGGATTTTCTTCAAGCATTTTTTGTGACACCATGACACCGTTGGAATATATATCCAGTCCGGCCTCACCATATGGAAACCAGTTGAAATCAGTCTCAGGGTCCATACCCAGGCCGATAATATTCAGATAGCTGGTGACGTTGAACACCAGGCTCGCATCCACCTGCCCTTGTACCAGCATCTGCTCTTGAAGGTTGGGCGCAACGTTGATGATCTCGACTGTGCTCGAATCAAGGCCTACCGCATCTGCAAGCGCCGGAAACAGCTTTGTAGATGCTGAACCTGCAGGCGCGCCCACTTTCAGCCCCTCAAGACTTGCCAGTGACTCAACAGGTCCGCCGTTTTTGGTCAGAACCGCAAACGGAGGTTGGTTGTATATCTGGTAAACCATCACGGGGGCTTCAACAGGATTGGTCGCCGCATTCTGAATGATGGCGTTCATATCCCCGAAGCCTGCATCATACGCACCACTCATGATGCGTGTGACCGTCGCGGCTGAGCCTTCTCCCTGATCAATAGTTACATCCAGACCTTGCTCGGCAAAATACCCTTTTTCCTTGGCGAGATAGAACCAACTGTGAACACCTTGAATCTTCCAGTCCAGCGTAAATCTGATGGGAACATCATCGGCTTTGACAGAGCCGGAAATAAAAAACGTTGTTAGCGCAACCGTCAATAGTTTTTTCACTGTGATAAATCCTCAGTAGTAAATGGAGATTGTAAAACTGCTCAGTGCTCTTTCCTGAGAGCCCAGCCAGCCATACGTCGCTCGATAAAAGAAAACAGCGCGTATAGCGAGATGCCCATGACCGCAAGAATCATGAGACCGGAGAAAACCAGAGGTACATTGAAAGACGATGAGGCAATCAGCATCATGTTCCCGATTCCCTTGTTGGAGGCGACGGTCTCAGCTATCACCGAACCCACGAACGACAAGGTAATTGCCACTTTCAATGAGGCGAAAAAATAGGGCATTGAACGAGGTAGTCCAACGTTTCGTAGAATCTCCCACCGACTGGCTTTCAGGGAACGCATGACGTCCTCAAGTTCCGGCTCCACCGTTGCGATACCGGTTGAGACGTTGACCACAATAGGAAAAATACAAATGATCATGGCAGTCAGGATAGCTGGCACCGTACCGGCGCCAAACCACAGCACGAAAATGGGCACAACCGCTACCTTGGGTATTGACGAAATTCCAACTAACAACGGGTAGGCTGTGTCGTACGCCAGTCTTGAAGAGCCAATCAACACGCCTAAAAACAAACCAATTAACACACCAAAGAAAAAACCGACCAGTGTGGTGTACAAGGTTTGCCATGCATGCGGTTTAATCGCAGGCGCGTATTCAAAAAAAGCCGCCAGAATACGTGTGGGTCGAGGCAGTATCAGCTCAGATACGCCAGCGACGATGCAGATGAATTCCCAAGCCAAAAAAACACTGACAATGAGAATGGCGGGCGCCAATTGTCGAGTATGGATGCTCATGCGGCCTCGGGCTTTTTAGTCACTGGGGTATGAACGATAAGACTTCGCAGATCTTTAACCAGTGAGACAAACGCAGGCTCAAATGAAATATCTATAGGCCTCGGTCGCGCAAAATTAACGGCCCTGTCGTCAATTATTTTGCCGGGGCGCGAGCTCATGACACAGATACGACTTGCCAGATAGGCCGCCTCTCGAAGATCATGCGTTACCAATATGACGGTAGGGCTACGCTCTATCCAGAGATCTTGCAAGGTCTGCCACAGCTCTTCGCGAGTGAACTGGTCGAGCGCACCGAATGGCTCATCCAGCAACAACAGATCCGGATCATGTATCAGGGCACGACAGAGGTTTGCTCTTTGCATCATTCCACCGGAGAGTTGCCATGGACTTTTATCGGCAAAATCTTCCAGTCCAACCTGTGCCAGCAGAGCATCTGCACGGTCTTTGTATTCGCTGTTGCGTTTGGAACGAAAAGAGTGCTTGAACGGAGGCACGATTTTCAACGGTAACATAACGTTGTCACGTACGCTCATCCAGGGAAGTAACGATGCGCTCTGGAAGGCCATGCCTACCCGTACAGGTTGTGCGCCCATTTCACGACCGGAAAAGTAGATATTGCCCGTTGTCGGCGTCAGTAGTTCACTGGTCAGTTTTAGTATCGTTGATTTGCCACATCCAGAAGGTCCCACCAATGCCAGAAACTCGCCCTTGCTGATCGTCAGGGAGGTGGGTTGCAACGCTTCCGTGCTGTCTTCGCCTCGTCCGAAAGTAACGCTGACGTTCTCCAACTGTACAAAGCGTGCATCAGTCATGAATGGCTGCCTGCTTCAGTCAATGCCGCCAGTGTTTGCTCAACATTGCGCGGTGCCGGCGCTGGCATGCGCTGAATATCGCTGACTTGCCTGCCGTGGCCTGTACTTTCCGATACCCATTGTCGATCACGTTGCACAAAGCGACCGCGCACCAGCGTATGCACAGGAGCACCCACTGTTTTCCTACCTGAAAACGGGGTAATCTTGCCGCGGCTATGAAGTCTCTGTGCATCGACCGTCTCTTTACGCGCCATATCAACAACAGCGATATCTGCATGCGACCCTACGGCAATACGCCCCTTCATGGGTGATAATCCAAACGCTCGGGCGGGATTGGTCGAGGATATCCGCACATAGTCTTCAAGCGTCAGACGGCCATCAGCTACCTCAGTTAGCATCAAGGGCATTTGCGTTTCAACACCCGGAAAACCACAATCAGCTTTCCAAATAATATCGTTGGTTTTCTCTTCAGGGGTGTGCGGTGCATGATCAGTCGAAATCATGTCAACGACACCAGAGTGTAGCGCCGCCCATATCGCATTCGAGTCTTTAGCTTCTCTGACTGGAGGATTTACGCGGATAACGCTGCCCAGTCGTGCATAATCGCCAGAGTTGAGGAACAAATAACATGGGCATGTCTCTCCAGTCACATCGACGCCGCGTGCCTTCGCTTCAGCCAAGGGGCGAAGCTCACCCGCCGACGATATGTGCAGCACATGAATTCTGGCACCCGTCCACTCGGCAAGAATTGAAGCGCGTGCTACTGCTTCGACGGCAACAACTTCAGGACGTGCAGCAATATGATGTAACGGTTCATTCAGCCCGGCCGCTTCGAGTTTCGCTTGTCGCCAGGCCATAATAGATGCTGTCTCTGCATGCAATGAAATACGCAATCCCGATTGTGCAATGATCTCGAATCCTTCCAGCATGGCTCCGGTAGACGGTGATGGCAGATTGCCAAATGTATTGCCCATAAAGCACTTGAAGGCATTGGCCCCCGCTTTGATGAGTGCCGGAATTTCCTCGATGTTGTCCTCAGCCAGAAGTCCGTACAATCCAAAATCAACGCAGGCTTTTGCAGCACATGCCTGCTTTTGTTTCAGCTCGGTTACTGATCGAGTTGGCGGGTGGGTGTTTGGCATTTCAAAAACCGTGGTCACACCACCCATCGCTGCGGCCTGAGTACCTGTGCCCCAGTCTTCTTTATGGGTGTATCCCGGCTCGCGAAAATGGACATGGACATCTATTGCCCCCGGAATAAGATAGTGACCAGTTACGTCGACAGACTCAACCGCGTCACCAAGAGTGTCCGTACTACCAATACCGACAATCAGCTCATCCTTGATAGCAACATCGGCGACTTCACGTCCCTGTGCATGAACAACCGTACCGCCACGTAAAATAAGATCAGGCATTGAGATACTCATAGTGCAGCCCAGCCACCATCAACAGGGAGATCAACACCGGTTATCTGCCGTGCTGTATCAGAGGCAAGAAACAGCGTTGCACTGGCAATGTCGGAATCGGTACTAATTCTGCCTAGTGCATAATCAGAGGCGTGTTGTCGGATGGCATCTTCCTGACTTAAGCCGTACTGCTGTGCAACCTGCGGTACGACCTTATCGCGGAATCTGGGTCCATCGACCATACCCGGTGCAACCAGATTAACGTTAATGTTGTAAGGTCCCAGTTCAAGAGCAAAGCTTTTTGTCAGACCCCGCAGGCCCCACTTGGAACTTGAATAGGCAAGACGCATGGCACGCCCTCGCATACCAAAGGTGCCCCCGATATTGACAACCTTGCCACCCCCCAGACGTTTCATGGCGGGTGCAACAGCTCGTATCAGGTTAAAAGGCCCACCCATATTAAGGCGGACAATGTCGTCAAATTCTTCAGACGATGTATCAGTACCTGACTTTCCGATAGGACCAGTTCCTCCCGCTACGTTCACAAGCACATGGATCTGATTGTCAAAACGCTTCAAGACGGCGTCGATGACTGAATCTACTGCTGCATCATCGGTTACATCACACTTGAACACTTCAGCATCAACACCAAGCTCTCGCGATTGTGCCGCTACTGGATGAATGGCGGCCGTGTCTCGTCCAAGCAGCGCCAGATTTGCCCCCTCTCGCGCAAATCCGAGTGTAATAGCAGCCCCCATACCTTTTGCCGGGCCTGACACAACCACAACCTTATCCTTTAAGCCAAGATTCATAGTGTTGTCTACAGCAGCTTATAGATGCGCTGATCCGATGCAGGTAGGAAAGCATCCGTGTAGATTTCATCCATGGCTGGTGTGCGCGGTAGCTCAGAAGCGGATACGACAAGATCGATGGCTTTCTTAAAGCGGTCCGGATCGACATTACCGAGCCCTGTTTCTGCCAGCTCAGGATGATTCATCTCATCCTGAAGCGTTGCTATCAAGCGCTCACGCTCAACTTCCTTATTGATTAACGGCTCACGCCTGGCAACTGCCTCAACGGCTGCATCCGGGTCACTTAGCGTATCGGCAACACCTTGATTGATCGCCCATACCATGCCTTCAACCAGGTCAGGGCTTGTGGTTGTCAGGGCTTTGGGAACGATGAGTCCATTAGAGTACAGATCCATTCCATAGTCGCCAAACGAAATAAAACGAATATCCTCATCCGGATTCATCCCGGAAAGCTTGGCAGAGAAACGGATGGTATTGACGTAACCGAACACACCTTCGACCTGTTCAGATTTAAGCATCTGTTCACGTAGATTGGATTTGAAATTGAGAATCTCTATGGCCGATGTATCCAGTCCAGCAATATTGGCAAACGCAGGAAACAGCTTAAGAGCACCATCATTTGCTGCACCGCCCAGCTTTCGCCCTTCCAGATCTTTTGCAGTCATGATGTCAGAGTCTGACAATACTGCAACGGTAAACGGTGGTTTGTTATACATTTGATAAACACACACTGGTGCTTCTTCCGGTTTTGTTCCTGCCAGTCGTATCAACGCGTTCACATCACCAAATCCGACGTCGTAGGCACCACCAGCGACCTGTCCCACGGCAGCACCCGAGCCATTGCCCTGATCCATCGTCATGTCTATACCAGCCTTGGCAAAGTAGCCGTTGTCTTCGGCAAGAAAGAACCATGACTGCGGCCCCTGATACCGCCAGTTAAGAATCATTTTAAGCTTGGTGTTTCCCTGGCCTATGGCAGGTGCAGCTAGTATGGGAGCCAGCGAAGCCGCCGTTGTGGCAGCGGCGACTTTCGTAAACTGACGACGCGATATTTTCATGGTGCTTTTACCTGTTCATTGTCGTTGTCAAGCGCCGAAATGATCTCAGCGCTAGTGGTTGTGAATCCGTAGAGCATTCTTATAAGGTAGGTGATGGCATCGACGACACTCCCTGGAGATACCGTCGCCGTTGCGTCTTCCACCAGGATGGCATCGAAACCCTGAAAACATCCATCCATCAGTGTGGCGAATACACAGCGGTCAAGATTGACGCCGGTGTAAAATATGGTGGAAACGTCCAGCCGACGAAGAATTTGCTCAAGCTCGTTGTCCCGAAAACCGGAAAGACGGTGTTTGGACACTGTTATGTCAGTACTCTCCTGAATAATGTCATCGACACTAGAAGCACCCCAGGTTCCACTAACAAGCACGCGACCATTCGCCATGGCATCGCCATAACCTGGCTGAGTCCCACATGCCGAGCCTATATCCAACACGTTTGCTGGTAGATTGGCAAGATCCGCCCGCACACCCCAGTTAAGGTGGATTACCGGGACATTTGAGTGGCGGAATGCTCGCGCTATGGCATTGATGGGCAGCAGTGCTGATTTCAGTTGCTCTACAGGTGCGCCACGCACGGCAGAAAACCAGCCATTCGGGTCCAGAAAATCGTTCTGCATGTCGATGACAATGAGTGCCGAGCGCGATAAATCAACTTGCACAGACTCAGGCTCAGCACGTAAAGTGACCACTTTTGCAGCGTGCTTTGGGCGAACGAGGCTTACTTTATCCTCATCCCATGACCATCTTTCCTGTCTTGAATGCAAGTCGATCGTTCTCGAAAACACTGCTCAAGGTAGAGTCTGTCCAACTACAGTGATGTTGTCTTGTGCTATTTTTGCTAAACGGTGCTGCTAGAAACGCAGCACACGTACTGAGGTATCCTGTGGCCCACTAGCACCAGCTGACTACCACGATCAGCGATATCTGGCCTGCAAGATCAGGAGCAGATCGGCCACGAAGTCAACCGATCAACTCACCTTGATGGAAAGACACTCCCATGAAGCACCTTGTGACCTTCCGAATCATCGACGCTATTGAACGCACCGGTTCCATTCGCTCAGCAGCTGAATCGATTTCACAGACACCCTCAGCAGTACAACGCAGACTACAAAGTTTTGAGGAGGAGATGGGCTTTGAAATTTTCGAGAGAAGCTCAAAAGGCGTACGAGTCAGTGCTGCGGGCGAGCTTGTCATTCATCATATTCGTGAATCACTGGCAGACACAGAGCGGCTTAAAAGCAGGATAGCCGATTTATCCGGAATACGACGTGGTCATGTCAGCATCGGTTGCAGCCAGGCACTTGTGCCCTACTTCCTGCCTCGACAAGTTGCCAGGTACCAACGCATGTTCCCAAATGTGACGTTTGAGGTACTTGTCATAGAACATGATCGTGCAGCAGAAATGCTCAACTCGTTTGAGGTTGATATCGTTCTGGTTTTCAACGACCAAAGTGTACCGGACTATGATGTCAGATTAGCTGTTCCACAAAACCTCGTTGCTATCATGGCTGTAGATCATCCCCTGTCACAGTACGACTCAGTCCGCCTCCATCAGTGCTACGAGTTCCCAATAGCACTGGCAAATAAAGGCTTTGGTGGGCGGTCCTTACTGGATCAGGCCTTGTTCAGAAAGACTTTTACCACAACACCCGTTCTGCAAAGTAATTCGTTTGAGTACCTGAAAGCACACGTTGCTGCAACACAGGCAATAACATTTCAAATACACATTGGTGCACCTCAGAAACTTCACGATTCAACACTCGTACACAGGGCTGTTGATCCACAGGATGTCATGGGCGGGATATTAACAGTGGGCCAGAAGCATAGCAGGACGCTTTCTGTAGCAGCTTCGCGTTTTATTGAACAGTTGTCAGAATCGCTGGCCGACATGTATGATCTAAATGCCAGTTAGCGTTCTCTTCAATCATAGTGCTCAGCTATATAACACTATTTTCGTGCACTTATTAAGTGACATACTATTGCCTATATTGAAAATCGCTACCAGCAATGGCATTGGATTGGTTTATGATGAATATTTGATTTATTATTTAAACTATCCACTTTTTTACCGCCTGAAAATTCTCAGCACCAGACAACGAATTCATGTCACAACTAGAAATAAATTAACACCGAAAAAGCGAGAGTGCTTCAGTTTCTCGATCTTGCAGCCTTTCCAAATCACCTCAGTGGTCTAACAATTCCCATCAAAAAGGTATAGCCATGATTCACGTTATCGCAATTATCACTGCAACCGCAGGCAATCGAGACAAATTACTCAATGAATTTAAAGCAGTCGTACCACTTGTCCATGAGGAGAATGGGTGCATTGAGTATCAACCTGTAACCGATGCAGACGAATCCAGCTCACAATCGAAAATTGGTCCCGATTCTTACATGGTTATTGAAAAATGGAAAAGCATGGATAACTTGAGAGCACATGCAGCCTCAAGCCATATGGTCGAATATGGGGAACGTGTCGCTCATCTGGTTGCCGATAGAGCCGTGTATGTTTTAAACTGAATTGGTGCGTACCGAGACTACCAGTTCTAACTCATTCTACAGCTCGCTTTACATCCTGATGGGGCTATCTCCCGGCTTGTGCGTCAAAGTGAATAAGGCCCGGCCAGTAAGGTATCGTATTGTGAGATTTCAAAGTTTTGTACTGCCACCTGCAAGGTTGCCAGCCGAACTACCTTACTCGATGAAGCAAGATTTTGTGCCTGACTTGCCATCATAACCCCTCCGACGTGGTGTTCACGCATTAGCTCTAGCCAACGACGCCCACGTGACCGTCCATCAAGAATTGATAGCTCCAGCATTTGCTCATCACTGGCATACCCTGGCATCATGGCGATTGGCATGCCAGCACCCTGATTCGCGCCCATCCAGCCCATCACAATGGATGGCGGCAACGTGGATGCCCTCCAATCAGTAAGCCATGCTCTCATCTGACCTACTTCCATAGCCTGATTTTCCAGAACCTCAGTAGCGGCAGCTTGAACAGCTCCACCAGTATCACGTCCCAACACTCTGCGACACATAGATAGTGCCTGCAAGTGATGTACAGACATGTCTTGACAAAATCCGATGTCCGCTGCAGTTGGTTGATCCGAGTCTGCCACCACTACCGAACTACTCGTTAGCATTGCGGATAACAGCGCGCTTGCCGAGAAAAATGTACGTCTGTTCATTCTAATTCACTGACCCGCGAGGTCCGCCTACGCTTTCCAGTTCGACGACACCGCGAAGACAACCTAAAGTGTATGGGAATCCCTCGGTTGTGTAATACGCATAGTTGCCATCTTCATCGGTCCGGCCGTTGCACTGGTCCAGATCACCGGATTCTGGCGCATAGGTGTGTGCCGACCATGTGTCCGTTGCAAACAGTGACGCATCGCTGAGAAACCATGAAGACGTGTATTGCGTGTTCCCCGAATATATAGGATATCCGTCCAATGCGTAACCAAATAGTTGCGGCGCAGGAGTGACCTCCGCCTCTGTGAACAGGCAGAAGTCGCTGCCTGTTACATCAAAGATATGGTAGTGATAGCCAGTTGGTCCATTATGTCCACCGCACTCAGTAAATCCACCGGGTCGTGAAAGTACATCTCCCCCAGGACCTTCTGTTGGACCGTAGATGGGAATGCCGTTAATCGCTACACCGATCGCCCCAATGACTGGAATCGAGGTAACAACATCCGCAACGGTAGGGGTAGCGGGAAAGTTATAGTCGACAGTGTTAGCCTCCGGCACGCCCGGAGATGTTTGTATGTAGGGAAAGTCAGGAATGCCGTTTGCGGTAACCGTCACCGTGTCATTGGCACAGGTGGCGCTTACTTCCGGATCAGGTAAATCTACATTAGCGGAGCCTCGCGTAACAAACTTCGTGGCTATTTCATCGCAGGTTAGTGCCGTGTTGACAGTTACTGTCTCTTCTACTGTCTGCTCGCCGCTCTCCTCAACTATTGGTTCAACTATTATTGGTTCAACTATCTGTTCCTCAGGTGACCCATCGGATGTGTTCTCAGAACTACAAGAACTGCCTACGGCTATGACCAGAAAGGCAAAACAATACATTCGCCAATGGTCCGACTTATTCAATCTGTTCATGCTTCATCCCGTTCAGTGATGGATTGTAAGATCAGAAAGCTCGCTTGTTATCTAAAATCTGAAATTATTATCCGTGTAGTTATTTAAGTTGGTATCTTTAGTCTTTCCGCCAGCTTTAGCAGATGGCTTAGACATACTATGAAACAAATGTGTAAATATTTAGACTTCGCAGATCAACCAACGCTGCAGGCACAATCCGCTAAGACGCCGGCATCCTGACACGTTCTTTGCGATGTGCCCTTAATGTGTCGACCAAGGTGCTACTTGTATGCGTGAGATCAGAACATTCCCGTCAGCTCGGGCCCAGTAGATTGAAGTAATGCTCTACTAAAACTGCATTGACGAATACTACTTGATATTCTTCAGCCAGCGTCCTGGATTGTCCTGTAAATTTACCCCATGACATAAAAGCAATAAACACCTTAAAAAATATATCGAAGGCAGCGTTTGCCGTTCGTACGCATAGTCAGCATTGTTCTTAAGAAATGTAATCTTGCTTAAATCGATGCCGAGCGCTAACGCGGACAGCCGTCCAACTTGTCGCTCAGATAGCTTCGACACCACGATCATGGCAAAAATGCTGCAATCATTCCGAACCGGTACATGTTAATGCGCGCATCTCTTTGTTGAGCAATGAGATGGGCTCGTAATTCGCTACAGACGCGGCGCCTCATTACGAACGGGCGGGGATGGCGCTGCCGCCATGAGTTGCCGAGTGTAATGATGAGCCGGACTCGACATCACGGATTCAGAGTCTCCAGCCTCGATGATTTCTCCATCCTTCATAACGACAACGTGATCGCAAAGCAATCGGACTACATGCAAATCATGGCTGACGAATAGATAGCTCATTCCCAATTTTGCACGTAAATCAACTAATAGATTTAAAACAACTGCCTGAATGGACACATCCAGTGCAGCCGTTGGTTCATCCAGAATCAACAACACAGGATCCAGAGCAATGGCTCTTGCAATTCCTACTCGCGCCTTTTGTCCACCAGATAACTGATGCGGAAAACGATCAAGTAAATGTAAGGGCAGACCCACAAGTCGAGCCAGTTCCGCTACCCGAGAAGCGCGGTGTTTTCCCCGCATGTCAGTCAGTCGTCTAAGCGGATCCTCCAGCGTTTGGCGCGCAGTATGGCGAGGATTGAGACTATCGGTCGCATCCTGAAAGACCATCTGAATATCCTTTCTGCGTGGATGCTTTGCAAACGTCTTAGCCGGACTCAGCGTCAGCTCCTCACCATCGAACACAATGCTCCCGTCGGTTGGATCCAGTAATCGCACCAGCATTTCGGCAGTTGTTGACTTGCCGCTGCCAGATTCACCCACCAGTCCTACACTCTGCCCGTGATGAATAGTAAATGAAATATCCTTTACCGCTTGAACCGAACCCGATTTTCCCGCGTACGTCTTGCACAAATTGCTCACTTTCAGCAAGCACTCTTTTGATACCGTACGAGGCATCTGGACAGTACGCTCCTCCGGTGGCAGCAAACTCCGAACGGAATCACCCTCGCGAGGTGTAGCGTTTACCAACTTGCCTGTATATTGGTGAGCTGGCTCCGAAAACAAACGTATCGGGTCTCCCTCTTCGACGATTTCACCATCTTTCATTACCATGATCCGATCACAATATTGAGCAGCGAGACCCAGATCGTGTGTGATCAGTATCGAGCTCATCTGCCGCTGATGGATCAGATCACAGACAAGTTCCATGACAGCTTTCTGTGTTGTGATATCAAGACCTGTGGTGGGCTCATCAGCGATCAACAGCTGCGGGTTGCACGCCAGCGCAATGGCAATGACCACGCGTTGACACATACCTCCCGACAGCTCAAACGGATAAGCGTGGTAACGGGCTTCTGCATCGTATATCTTTACAGCCTTCAGCGCATCGATCGCCTTTGATTTAGCGTTCTGTGAGCTAGCCTGCGCATGGCGCCGGAGCACATCTTCAATCTGAAGACCAATTTTTCGTACCGGATTCAACGCTGCACGCGGATTCTGGAAAATCATGGACATTTCACGACCACGAATATCCCGCATGTCATTTTCCGTAACCTTTCGCAGGTCCAGCCCTCCATATCGAATGTTCCCGCTGGTAATTTCACCACCGGCATCCAGAATACGCAGCATGGCATAGGAAGAAACGGATTTACCGGAACCACTCTCGCCCACTATACCGAGAATCTCTCCCTTGGCCAGACGTAGATCCAGTTTGCGTACCGCAACAACTTCGCCTCGACGTGTCTGAAAAACAACTTCAAGATTGTCGACAGTGAGTAAATCTGTCATCTTGGTTATGTCCGTTTACGTGGGTCCACCATGTCACGCAACCCATCACCCAGAAGGTTAAACGTAAACACGGCAGTCATCAGCCACAAACCCGGGAATACCGCCAGCCACCATTCTCCAGAGACGATGAAATTGGCACCCTCAGCCACCATGATGCCCCACTCCGGTGTCGGCGGACGCACACCAAGCCCTATAAAAGACAATCCTGCTGCATTCAGGATCGCCCAACCCATATTCAATGAAATTTGCACCATCATCGGTGGTAATGCATTGGGAAAAATATGCATGACCAGCACACGAATATCGGTATTACCGGCCAGTCGAGCTGCACGAACAAATCCAGCGTCGCGTCTTATATTTACTTCTGCTCGAACAAGCCTTGCATAGAATGGAATATTGATAATCGCTGTTGCATAGATTATGTTTTCTATCGTGTTGCCCAATGCGGCCACTATCCCCATTGCCAGTACAAATAATGGAAACGCCATGATCGTATCAAGAAAGCGGTTAAGCACACTGTCTAGCCAGCCACCCCAATAACCGGCAATTCCGCCAAAAACAGAACCCACAACAAACGATAGAGCAACCGCTGCGACAGAGATAGACAGGTCCAGACGGGTGGCTACCACAACCCGACTAAACACATCACGACCGACACTGTCTGTTCCAAACCAGTGCGTCATTGACGGTGGCAGCAAGGCATTGCTTGCATTGGTTTGTAATGGATCAAACGGTACCAGCGCCGGGCCAAACACTGCACATATCACGATGACAATAAAAAGAACTGACGCGATTAGAGTGACGGGATTGGTACGAAGGACATAAAGTACATGCTCCAGAGCACTGGATTGTGCATGTACAGTTGATATTTTCACATCAGCCTGCAGACCTGTCGCTGATGATCCGCTGAGCTCCGTCATCTGGCACTAAAGCCGATACGCGGATCAATCGCAGAATAAGCAAGGTCTATAAAAAGATTCAACATGACGAACAACAACGCCATCGCTAATACGAAACCTTGCACTGCGGCATAGTCAGATACAACCAGTGCTTCAACTGCGTAGGATCCGATTCCCGGCCATGCAAAGACCTTCTCAACCAACACGTTGGCACCTAGTGTGAATGAGAAGACCATGCCCAGAGTGGTCACGACAGGAAGTAAGGCATTACGAAAGGCATAACCGAAGAGCACCTTTCGCTCGCTTAGACCCGCTGCCCTCGCGGTACGGATGTAGTCTGATGTCATCGCACTCAACATGGCAGCCCGAGTCATACGAGCGATCGGTGCAAGGGTAAACAAGGCGAGTGTCGTTGCGGGTAAAATAAGCTGCACCAGCGCAGCACGCCACGTTTCCCAATCTCTTGCCAGAACTGCATCAACCAGATAGAACCCCGTTACATGCTCTGGCTCGATGTACATAAAATCCAGACGACCAAGCGGGGACGGCGCTATTCCCAATACATAGTAAAAAACATAGATCAGCAGGATACCGGTAAAGAATGTGGGCAAGGAAACCCCCGCCGTAACCAGCATTCTGCATGCGTGATCAATCACCGATCCCGGATGTGTCGCTGCCAGCACTCCCAAAGGAATCGCCAGACCACAGGAAAATACCAGTGCCACCAGCGTGAGTTCCAGAGATGCTGGCAAACGATTGGCAAGATCAACGGCTACTGGTTGCCCGGTTGATATCGACTGTCCAAGATCCCCCTGAAGAAGATTACCAAGGTAGATGAAAAACTGCTGTAGCAAAGGCCTGTCCAGCCCGAGAGTCACCCTGACCTCTTCTATCGATGCAGCATCAGCAGCAGCTCCTGCGAAATAGGCTGCCGGGTCACCAGGCAGCGCCCGGGTCAGTAAAAAGCTGATAACCACGACACCGAATACCACAGGTACCGTCTGTGCCACACGTGCAGCAATCACTCTGAATCGCGACGCTATCGCGCTTGATGACATAGGTCAACCTACCTTTAACGGGCGAACATCCAGTTGTCTGTGAAACCAGAATTCATAATCACTCGCACCGTTGGCAGCCACGTTGAGTGATGGTTGCCACAGAGGAATACGTGGTATGTCTTCAAAGGCAATTTCAAACATACGTTTTATCTTTGGCGCGTACGCAGGATCTTCTACAGGCATGTGTAATGTAGCGTCCACCAGCTCCTCGATTTCCTGATTCATGTAATTGGATGAGTTGAATAAATGTCCATTCTTGTATGCCCAGAAAAAATAGTAATCGGGCGTATTTAACCAGCCGCCAAAATTCTCGAGATGAAGGGGGAGTCGTTTTTCAACCAGCACTGCGGTTCGCCAGTTAGCACCGGGAATCTTCTCAATCTCTGTCTTTATACCTAGCGTATTGAGACTTTCCTGTATCAACAGTGCTGTAGGTTCCATCCAGCTGGCAAGATCGAGACTGATCGATAGTGGCACCTCGAACCCACCGGCATATGCCGACTTCTCCAAATGCTCTCTTGCCTTGTCCATGTCCGTGTAATAAGGCGACTTACGAGGCCACGCAATGTCGTCGATTTTGGCCTCTCCACCCCATAGTGGCGCACCCTGTCCATAAGCTGCAGTTTGAAAAATCGCCTCGTACGGTACAGCATAAGCTATTGCCTTTCGCACATCCGAATCCTGAAAGGCTTCAAAGGTAGAGTTGGGGCAAAGGCAATTCATACAGTTATCTATGGGCGTCGAGAACACATCAACCTTGGAACTCAGCTCGGCAGCATCTTTATTAGGAATATTGAAAGACAATTGCACATCACCGCGCTCTAGCAAGGCACGTCGCGTTGACGGACTAGGAACTTCACGAAGCACAACACGTTTAAACGCAGGTAATGGACCACCGACCCATGCATCGTTACGCTCATAGACCAATTGCTCGCCTGATGCCCACTTGGCCACTTTGTACGCACCGGAGCCTGCCGGTGTTTTATGTAGAAACTCCATGGCCCAGGGATCATCATCAGTTGCGTTTTCAATAGCTACCGCTGAATTGATCACAAAAGGCACAGGCACGGCCAGATCCGGGATGGTAAGTTTTGACGGCTGATCTAATGTAATCTCGAACGTTTCATCATCAATGGCAGCAAACTGATCAGGGCGTACAAGCCCCCCGGCCTTCATCTGTACTGATGGGAAACCGCCAACTGACACTGCTCGGTCGAATGACCATTTGACATCAGCCGCAGTGACCTTTTTGCCGTCCCAGAACGTCGCATTTGGTTTAAGCTTGAACCTCAATGTCAGACCATCTTCCGAAACAGTCCAGCTTTGCGCAAGTTCAGGTTCTATTACAGAGTAATCGTAGGCAAGACCACCGGTTTCAACCGCTTTTGTACCAAAGGAGACAAGCCGGTCGTAGCAATTAACAGCCACCTGATATGACGCACGGTTCGTTCCAGTTCTGTGCAGGTCAAGGCTATTGATAGTTTGGCCGGTTACGGCAACAAGAACATCACTACCCGCCGCCTGTGCTGGAACAGCTTTTAGCAGCGGTAACATCGACGCACTAATACAGCCGCCGCTAATTTTCAAAAAATCCCTTCGTGAGGTCTTCATACAAGTACTCCCGGTGGTGCAAAATATGTATCAATCAACCAGCTTTGCCCGTGATTGAATTCCAACCGCGATCATGAACACTTGCGTCGTGAACCTCCATTGCTCAATTTGCGGCAGGGCGATGCATAAAACGCAGCACATGGAAGGACTTGTAGATAATTAGAATACCCGTCACATAATGCATTACTAAAACTTGATATTGAATAGTGATAAAGGTGATAGCCGAATGAAGGGGAGTCTTGCAATCTCACCAAAAGGAAAAATAGAAGCGCTTAGTAAAGCTGAGGTGAACTGATACAGTCAGAGACAAATTCATTAAACGTGCACACAAAACGCTTTAATTTTTTTCTGCACAAAAACAATGCACACGTTGCTCCTTGTGCACTGAGTTCATCCAGCAGCCTATGGATTGGCTTGCAAGCATGATTCTCATATACCCATAAATCAATAGCTTAATAAGCTGGCATGTTCTTTGTAACTGTTACACCAGCGCAGCATCGCACTCGCGATGTCTATTCGATTGGCGTGCCGCCTACGACAGTGGGAAATGCGGACGATGGAGAGATTCATCCATGCAGACGGATTGGTGCGTCCCGGGCTCCACCAACTCGTCACGGCAACGCATTTCTCTTGTCACAATTTGCCTTTCACTGGCGAATTATCGACTAGCAAAGGAGAGATATCCATGTGTGATCGAATCGGAGACCGTAGCCTTCCTGATCTTACTAACCTCGACGCAGACCGGCGCCGATTTCTGAAAAGCAGTGTCGCTGCAGGAGCTGGCGTCATCACCATGGGAATGGGGCCGGGCTTTGGTCCATCCATGGCATTGGCTCAGGGCCAGAGTGTCCGGTCTACACACGGCACTGGTTTTTGTAACCTGAATTTGTTCTTGACCCATGCGCTCCAGACAGCACAGGAAGATGGATTAACACTGGAGTTTGTCAATACCCCCACGTTTGCAGAACAGGTGACGTTTCTCGGTATCGGACAAGTGGATGTCGGGCTCATGCCATACACAAGTTTTGTGGCTTTGTTTGACGCTGGCGCTCCGGTTAAGATAGTCGCGGGCGGCGGTATAGAAGGATGTGTAATTATTGCTCAACCAGGGCTGGACACTGCAGAGAAACTCAAAGGCAAAACGCTAGGCACTTTTCAGCTTGATACTCTGGAAGTCATGCCCTACGACTGGCTCAAGTCAAAAGGAGTTGATTTCGCTGATATCAATGTGCGCTACATGGGTAATACACCTGAAGCTGTTGAGGCATTCAAGGCCGGAGCACTGGACTGGATTTGCACTATCGAGCCCTACGGCTCATCACTACTCAATGATGTTGAAGGTTCAGTCATGTTATCTGATGGCACGGATATTTACGGCCCCGGCTATACCGACTGTGTACTTGCCGTCAGATCAACGCTTATCGAAGAAAACAGGACCGGTATCAAGGCACTTATCAAAGGTATGATGACAGCGCAAAAAATTGCCGAGACCGAACCTCAACGGGCGTTGGACGAGCTGGTTGGGAAGTACTACAAGACATCTATGGAAAACGCACAGGTCGGTCTTGCCAAGCAACCAGCCGTTGTCGATGCGCGAGATCAGACAGATTTTATTTTGCAGCGTACCGATTCACTCGTTGAGATGGGGTATATCAATAACAAGCCAACTATTGATGCCATCGACTGGACAATGCTTGATGAAGTCATTGAAGAGAACGAAGAGCTCTATGGATCATTAAAGTACAAGTCAGGTTGATCCAGTGTCTTCTCTTATTTCGATGAATTCGATGAGTAAGACAGAACCATTCTCCCACAGGCGTCTGGCTCATGCCAGACGCGAGTTACCAGTGCCAGTAACTCATGCCATTGGTCGCATTTTTTGGGGAATTCTCTCAGTCGGATTTTTTGCGTTACTATGGGAATTGCTTTGGTATCTGGGAATAACAGATCCGAAACTACTGCCTCCACCACATATATTTTTGGGCAACATGGCAGAACAGGCAACGAACTTCAATACGGCGCAGCGCTGGCAAATCGGTGCTGATGCCAGTGCCGGTCCAACGCCCTGGGAGGCGGTGCTAATTACAGTGGTTGCCTCGGCCATGCGTGTATTCGCAGGTATCAGCATCGCTTCAGTCCTTGCACTATCACTTGGTGTTGCCATTCGCTACTGGATGGGCATGCAGCGTCTCGTGTTGCCAACGATCACTATGCTATCACCAGTGTCTCCCATAGCCTGGCTACCAGTGGCTATTTTTCTTTTCGGCATTGGCAACGCGCCTGCCATTTTCATGGTAGTCATCGCGCTGTTCTTCCACATGACCATAGCCACCATTACGCACATAGACAACGTCAACGTCAACTTTATCCACGTGGCACGCACTATGGGCGCAAGCAAATGGCAGATCTATCGGCGTGTGGTCATACCAGCCATATTGCCGGGTGTGTTTATGATCCTTCGACTTAACCTATTTGCTGCCTGGTTGGTGGTCTTGATTGCAGAATCTACCGGTGTGGGATATGGACTTGGACAGGTGATTATGCTCGCGCGAAACACATTTAATCCGTCTCTGGTGTTCTTCTGTATTGCTCTCATTGGTGCGTTAGGGTTTCTAACCGACTGGCTGATGCGTGTTGTACAGAAAAAGGTTCTGTATTGGGTAAATGATCAAGAGGTGCTACGTGCAATCTGAACTTACAGAAATCACCGACCCAAAAGGGAACACCGTGGCTTTATCTTGCCGGGGTGTCAACAAGACTTGGGCTGCTAACACCGCACGAGCCCATATTGCGATCCAGTCAGTAGATCTGGAAGTGCGTGCTGGCGAATTTCTTGTACTTCTTGGACCATCGGGCTGCGGCAAAAGCACACTACTATATTTAATGGCCGGACTTGAACCCGTCAGCGGTGGCAGCCTGGAGTTCTTTGGCGAACCGGTGGAGGGGGCATCTCCTGATAGAAGCCTGATATTTCAGGAAACCTCGTTGTTTCCGTGGTTGAATGTCTGGGAAAACGTGAGTTTCGGTTTGCAGATTCGTGGTCATAGTGTTGAAGAACGCCGAGAGGTGGCACGTGCCACCCTCGAACGAGTTGGGCTTGCCGGTGTAGAAGAAAAACGTCCGGAGGAATTGTCAGGGGGTATGCGACAAAGAGTTGCTGTGGCCAGATCACTTGCAATGCGTCCTCGTGTGTTGTTGATGGACGAGCCGTTTGCAGCGCTTGATGTACAAACGCGAGCTAAAATGCAGGAGTTTCTGCTTGATGTGTGGAAAGACAGTGGCGCTACGATAGTATTTGTCACCCATCATATAGACGAAGCTATTGCACTCGCGGACAGGGTCTGTGTCTTCACCGCTCGCCCTGGGCGTATCAAGGAAATCATACCGATTGATATGAACCGGCCAAGAGATCCTTTTTCAAAACAGGCTGAAAATTACCGTCGCAAACTAACCGATGCACTCAAAATAGAGGTCGATCGAGCGTTTGCAGAACAGGAAAGCGCACTTGGTGTGCTTTCCTAGCGCTTAAAAAGCTGACCACCCATTGTTGAGCTCTAACCGTTTGTAAAAACAGGTTGGATCACTATTTGCCAAGGAAATAGCTCATGACGACCAGTCTAGTTAGAAGTCGAACACTGATCACTCAGACGCTCGAAGACGGATCAGTAGAAGAAATAGAAAACGGAGCAGTACTGCAGAAGGATGGCATCATAGAGGCTGTTGGTCAATATGATGATCTGCACCGAAGATATCCTGATGTGTCTGTGATTGGTACTGGCAACGAGATTGTGTTGCCAGGCTTTGTCAACGCACATCACCATGTGGGCTTGACCCCTCTTCAGCTAGGCTCACCGGATATGCCACTGGAGCTGTGGTTTATCACTCGCATGATCTGCCGCAATGTCAACCTGTATCTTGACACACTTTATTCGGCATTCGAAATGATTGGTTCTGGTATTACCACTGTCCAACATATTCATGGATGGATGCCCGGGGAGCTATCTCAAGTACAAGGCTATTCTGAACAAGTACTGAAGGCTTACGACGATATCGGTATGCGTGTGTCGTACTGCTTTGCGCTTCGTGACCAAAACCGATTGGTCTATCAGGCAGACGACGAATTCGTTCGCACCTTACCCGCCTCACTACAAGATCCGATGCGCCGCTGGTTTGACCGCTTCCGTGTCGGCCTTGATGAGTCGATGAGTCTGTTTCATAGTTTGCATGAATCCTATGGCAAGGCAGAGCGCTCTCGCATACAACTGGCACCAGCCAATCTTCACTGGTGTTCTGACGAAGCGCTTACCGCGCTGTCAGACACATCAAGTAAATTTGATGTGCCAATGCATATGCATCTGGTTGAAACGGCCTATCAAAAAGCCTATGCAAAGAAGCGCGGTGGTTGCACAGCACTGGAATACCTGGATAGGTTTGACATGCTCAGCCCTCGACTGACGCTTGGGCACGGCGTCTGGCTGAACGAGAGTGATATAGAGCGTATGGCTGAAACCGGCGTTTGTCTGTGTCACAACTGTTCCTCAAACTTCCGACTCAGGTCTGGTGTGGCGCCGCTAAATGCGTTTGAGAAAAATGGCATCAATACTGGAATAGGCCTCGATGAAGCCGGGATCAACGATGATCGGGATATGCTTCAGGAGATGCGCATGGTATTGCGAGCTCATCGTGTACCAGGGATGAACGATGATGTACCTACCACCTCTCAAGTATTACGTATGGCCACCGTTGGCGGTGCTCGAACGACACCTTATGGCGAATCCATTGGTGTTCTGTCGCCAGGCAAAGCTGCGGACTTGTCATTACATGATTGGACAGCCATGGCTTACCCTTTTCTTGATGAAAATACATCCGTTCTTGATGCAACCATTCAACGCGCTAAACAGCACGGAGTGCGTACCGTCATGTGTGCTGGCGAGGTCATTTACAGGGATGGTGAGTTTACGCGAGTCGACAAAGACAATGCGCTAAAAAATCTGCACGATGAACTACAATCAGCGTTGTCTGATGACGAAGTAGAACGTAGACGCCTGTCTAAGGCATTACTTCCATTTGTCAGAAATTTTTATAGTGACTATCTCGATCCTGAGCAAAAAAATGAGCCTTTCTATCAACCTAGTGCCAGGCACTAGTGGGTCACATCCTCCTGTTTGCACGGTAGCGCCTCAATTGAACGTATAGAGAACTTCCGGTGCATGCATCAGCAAGGCAGCCAAACTACCAAAATAGATTGAGCAGGGATCTGTATGATTTCAGTAGTTTCTGTTCAACTCACTGCCAATAATCAAGTCTGATGACTATTTGTTGGGCACTGCTAATGAAAATACCTGCCCCCAGCCCGCTACCTTGTCAGAATTTATACCAACACAATGCAAGGAGTACCAAGCGGTGACTGCTACAGAATCAATAACTGGAATATTATATTTTTTTTCAATATCCTGAGCGACAGATGCGCCGTTGAAGTTCGTGCATAAGATAAGCACAGCGTCAACAGTCCTGTTTGAAGCAGGTTGAAGAGGCAAACCTAGACTATCGTTTCTTACTGTCTCGTCAATAGCGTCTACTATCATAGAGTGTATAAGTTCAGGTGGATAGTTGCTGAATGAAAAATTGCCTGCATCGTTAAGATGACGCTCGGCGGCCACCACATAACCGGTCTGAGTCAATTGTTCAATAATACGTATTTGTATGTCATGAAGGTAGGGTGTAATTAAAATCAACCGCTGGGCGTTCAAAGCAAGAAGTGCTTGCTCGTAAGCCAGCAAAGTCGTGGTTGCTTGAATACCAAAGCGAGTTTCGATCGCCTTAGAAAGCTCACGATCCCGTTCTATGCCCAGCCAAGAAGCCGAAGTGCCATTCCAGACGATTAGATGCACTTGAGCTTCAGCCAGTCTTTCGGCAGCTTGCAGAAATGGTTCGAGTGAAAACTGCTGTTTCGACTGTTGGTTCAACGATATTTCCACGACCGGCAGTCGGGACACATGCATACTAACTTCGCCGTCGTATACGTGCAGTAAACGTGATGTGCTCGGTTCAAGAACCGTGTTGGATGAGGGTGTCAACATACCGACACGCTTGATCTCTTGCATGCTTTATCTACTCATTTGTCTTGGGTGTGATCGAAGGTTAAGTTACCAGCCATCCGGTCTGCAAGGACAGGATCAAGTCCCGCTGAAGATTTTGGTATCTGCTTTTTATTTCGAGTCTGCCAGGCTTGTCGTGAAACAGCACCCACCAAAGCTTCAGCCTGACGTACAGCACACCAGATCGGATCCAGCAACAGTACTGGCACCTCTGTCTGTAGCTCAAAACTTAACCCTGCCAGGGGTGCACCACCCAATATCACAACGCCTGCTCCATCTTCATCAGAACATTGATTAACGAGCTCGCATATCGTCTCACGCATTCTTGCCTGAATATCGCTGACGTTTCCATCGTGGTACTGTGGTGTCCGCAGGCTTGCGAATCGTTGAGATAAACCAGAATTCTGCACGCTGTCCAGGTACCAGCTCGACATTGCGGGCGTAAAGGTCACAATAGAAAAACACTCACTGATCTGAGCGGCTGTAAGTATTGATGCTTCAGCCATACCGATAATTGGCAAAGGGAAAAGCTCACGAGCGGCCCGTAGTCCTGGATCACCAAACGCCGCAATGATCACCGCATCAATCTCATGCTCGTGTTTTGCAATAGCTTCAAGCGCAAGTGAGCCACTGATCTGGGCTTCAGCACGAGAGGAAATGTA
The DNA here is from genome assembly GCA_045110475.1 of Granulosicoccus sp. Classification (GTDB taxonomy): domain Bacteria; phylum Pseudomonadota; class Gammaproteobacteria; order Granulosicoccales; family Granulosicoccaceae; genus Granulosicoccus. Next base: position 58,765 of record JBGCGC010000129.1, on the reverse strand, counting down.
GGGAAAACCCCGTGTCATCGTATAGGGAAGTAATGTGGTACCTGCTCTGGCAGCGAACGTGGCTACTTTCATAAGCCCGTCAGTCATTGACTGCGATGTGTTCGGATTCAGTAACATAACCCTATATGGGCTGTTCTCGGATGAGTTGTGTTTCGTATCGCTGTTCATGAAAGAATCTGTTTGAGCAGGAAGAGTTATTTGGATCAGCAAGGCAAGGCGCAGGTGCTTCGCCAGTGTTCAGCGATATCACAACGAGGTGCGCACCAGACATTGTCATGCACTTTTATATGACTAAGAACTGATTCGAGACCGGCGATCCGGCCCAGCCGGCCAATCAGACGCAGATGCAAACCGATTGACATCAGTCGTGTGGCGAAATGGCTTTCGGCCAGCCGCTGCAGACTGCCAATACGGAACGTGTTAGCAAGTTTTTTTTTATGCGTCGTACTGAAAGATGAAAACCGGTGAATTGTCACATTGTTACCTGAAACGCGCAAAAGCGTGGTTGTCAGAGAGGCAATCAGTTGTGCAAGACGGATTTCTGGAAAAGACAAAATGAAAAATGCGCCACTAGGTTTTGTGAAGTAATTGATTTTCAAGCTCGATAGCAAACAGAATTTACCGAAGGTAACTTTGGGAAACTATAGAGTTTGACTAGCGATGCATGCTGTTATTTTTGCAGCATAGCGCTGCAATTGCAGCACCAGCTTTCGTGAGAAGCTATATACTCCACAAGTGGACTGCCACTGTGAGGCTTCTAACGATTTTCTGATGGATTGGCACCGTATGCAGCCGCTCGAGCGTTACGACTATTGAGAAATTATCACAACTATAGAAAAATGAATCTGTATTGATGATGTGTTGAACATATTCTGCTGATTTCTGCACCAAATATTGCGGCAGAGGATGAATGGATGCCGTCACAACTTTCACTCCGGTAATGTAAGTCCCCTACCACTACCAATATCCAGTACAAAAACATACCAAAAACAAACCGAACTTACTGAACTGAACTGAACCTATCTGAGACGTGAAGCATCTACAGACATTCAAACTGATCGAAGCGGTCATGCGCTGCGGCTCCATTAGAAAGGCGGCGGATGAAATGAACATCACCGCATCTGCGTTGAATCGTCGCATTCAGCGGTTTGAACAGGAATTTGGCTCTCAGGTTTTCGAACGGTTGCCCGGAGGTATGCGGTTGAACCCGGCTGGTGAATTGCTCATCCAGCACATACGTCGACAATTCGCTGATCTGGCCGGCGTACAATCACAGGTGGCTGATCTGGCCGGTGAGCGACTTGGTACGGTATCGCTTGCATGCTCCCAGGCGTTGATGCCCTATTTTCTGCCAGCACAGATAGCGCAATACCGACGCCAGCACTCAGGTGTGCAATTCACTGTTAACGTACGCGATCGCGCAGCGGCCGAACAAGACCTTGCCCGATACGCTTGCGATCTTGCACTCGTTTTTGAGCCTGAGCACATGGTGAACTTTGAAGTTCTGTTTGTCGCTGCTCAATCGGTTAACGTTGTTATGGCTAGCGATCATCCGCTAGCAGATGCCGATGAATTACGCTTGCGGGATTGTCTGCAACACAATTGCATTTTGCCGTCACAGCAATATGGAGTCCGGCATTTGCTGGAGCGCTCACTACGCACCAACAGTGTACCGTTGCATTCGGTAGTCGAGTCTGAGTCATTCGATTTCATGCGTCATTATGTGCTGCATGAACAGGCTATCAGCTTTCAGATTCCCATTGCCATTGATAGCGAAAACTCCGATCTTGTACTCATCCCGCTGTCAACGAAAGATGTACCCGTCGGTCGATTATATCTTGGGCGTTTACGAGGCCGTACGCTACCTGTGGCTGCGGCACGCTTTTCCAATCAACTGGCTCGAGCCATGCAGGACAGCTATGAAGAGGTCACCGAACAGTAGATGAGACCACATTGATGGCGTGTGTGTATGGCATAACCTTGTTAAGATCTAACTTGATCGTAGCCTTGACTCACTCTGGATTCTAGAGAACTGGCGATTGCTTTTTTTGGAAGCAACAATCTAGCCTGGACTAGATAACGACGAGCGTTCAATCCAGAAACAACACCGGCTCCTCCCATTGCACCAGAACTACACAGCCGTGTTCTGAATACACCCAGTGTTCGCTGCCTCGAGGATTAATGATACAAGTTCCCATACCGTAAGTGCCGTGCTCATCGCTTTGTGCACCTTCCAGAACCAGAATGGTTTCTGTACCCTGATGTCGGTGTTTCGGAACGCCTGCACCAGATGCATAGCGTAGTACCGCCATCTCAAGAGGATTATCAACGCAGGTGGATCGTAGTAGCCAGGCTGCATCAACCCCTTCGCGAAACGGCGTAAAAGGCAGTGTCTGCCAGCCACCGGCAATCAGCGCTGGCCAATGCATGGACTCACTCATGATGATTGCTTCCTGTAATGGATGAATGGAACGAACTAGTGTGCATCGATGTCCTTGGGGGTGACGGGATTAGTCATTTTAATAGCGCAGGCTACCGGGTATGCTCAGCAATGACATGACACAAGGATGAACTCTCTGCAACCCAGCCGATAATTCCTCCCTGGGCAATGATCATCTCGATGGTGGCAGCCTTGAAGTGTGGAAAGTAGCTTTCAGTTGCATCAGTAACCAAGAGACACTCATAGCCTCGATCGTTTGCTGCTCGCATTGTGCTTTGTACACAGACTTCGGTAGTGACACCGCATATGATCAGCGACTCGATACCCTGATTCTGCAACAAGACGTCCAGGGGGGTTTTATAGAACGCATCCTTACCCGGCTTGTCGATAACCGTTTCCGTGGGCCAGGGTCGTAACTCGTCGAGAATCTCCACACCCGGTTCACCGCGTATCAGTAAACGCCCCATGGGTCCCGGATCACCGATTCGCAATCCTGGGTCTCCTCGACGCCATTTTGCAGGAGGACAATCACTCAAATCCGCATCGTGTGATTCTCGCGTGTGTATAACCAGCATGCCAGCCTCTCGACACGTGTCAAGCAGCTGCGCTACGGTTGGAATAATACCTTGTAATGGTGTTACGTCATTACCCAAACTTTCACCAAAACCACCATTGTCAATAAAATCATGTTGCATGTCTATAACAATCAATGCCGTACGAGACATACTGAACGTCCATCTGCCGGGACGTGCGTGATTCAACTCAATTTTAGAATTGATTTGCTCTGAAGCCTGCATGGATTGTCTATCACTTTTTAGCTTCATTTCGGATGTACTGGTTGTCAAGGTGATTGTTATCAACATCCGGCATCTGATCTACTGAATCTACTCGTGTCACCGGATGAACGGAGCCTTTTCGACAATTGTGATCAGGCAAATGAGAATGGTCATTGTTGCCTGCCATGAGCTGTCCTATGCGATGAGCATCTGCCTTCTCAGTTACAATCGCCTTGCTCAGCTGGCCATCGAACATGACGTGTAAACTGTCGCTGAGTGTCATCAGCTCGTCAAGGTCTTCACTGAATAGCAGCACAGCGGTTCCGCTAGCACGAGCCTCAGCCAAACGAGTATGGGTTGCCGCTACTGCACTGATATCAAGACCAAAACAAGGGTTGGAGACAATTAGTAATCGGCAGTTACCGCCAAATTCTCGTGCCAGCGCTACACGCTGTACGTTGCCGCCAGAAAGCTGTCCCAGTCGCTGTTCCGGATCACTGGGCCGGATATCGTAGTCCGTAATCTGCTGTCGTGCAGCGCGATGAAGGCTCATCGTTCCCGGTAGCCCGAAACGACGCCTGGGTAAGTCAGAGGACGAATCTGCGTCCAACGAGTGCACGTCGAAATCACGAAAAGCCAGATTCTGGCTAACGGTCATCTCTGCAGCGCAGGCTGAGTGTAATGGCTCTTCCGGTAGATAACGGACGCCGAATCGCTGCATACTTTGGCGGTCGGGTATGAATTTTTTGTCACACACTTTCACAGTACCAGTATACGAACGCAATCCTCCCAGACATTGCATGAACTCGCTTTGTCCATTGCCCGAAACACCGGCAATTCCAATGATCTGCCCTGTCAGTATTTGCAGGCTCTGAACAGTCAGCGGTTTGCCATTGTCACGCAAGGCAGCAAGTTGTTCCACGCTCAACACAGTTGACAAGGCTGTCGAGCGTGCTTTACCAGTCCCGAACTCGGGTTTTGATGCAGGCAATTGAACCATGTTCCTGAATGCAGTTTTCGGATCGTTACCAGGTGCCGTATCACCCTCGACCATTAGCCTTGCCAAGTCATCATCCGTAAATGTATTGGTCTGACCACCACCGACACATCGACCACGCCTTAGTACATGTACCTGATCAGCCCAGGTACGGACTTCGCGTAACTTGTGTGTGATCATTAAAACACTGAGCGCTTTCTGTTGGCACAGTTGCTTTAGCAGGCCCAGCAACTCATCTGCCTCCTGTCGCGTCAGCACTGATGTAGGCTCATCAAGTAGTAGTACCCGACAACCAAAGACAAGCTGCTTGATGATTTCAAGTTTCTGTTTTTCTCCCGATGACAACGAATGTACCGGTCGTTCCAGATCAATACTGAACGGGAGTTGTGCAAGTTGATCCCTCAACTGTTTAAACTCTTGTCGCCAATTGATCCACCAGCGACGACGACGTTGCGATACAACAAGATTTTCCAGGCCCGTCATTGATGGCACCAGTGTAAAGTGCTGATAAACCATACCAAGTCCCAGTGACTGAGCGACTTCCGGGCTGCTGACATCAGTCTGCCGACCTCGTACGGCGATCTGGCCTGTATCCGGACGATGAAAACCCATCATGCATTTGGCGAGTGTTGACTTCCCTGCTCCATTTTCACCCAGCAAGGCATGCACTTGCCCCGCGCGTAACCTCAGACTCACATCCTGCAAAGCCACAACAGTACCGAATGATTTACCCAATCCCACGCATTCCAGAGTCGGCTGATCCGATAGGCTTGCCGCTATCGTTGACGACTGCGATAACAGCCCACTGGTGGAATCGTTTGCCATCGGTATCGCTACCCGATTGCATTAATGAAGCTGGCGCTGTCGGCGATTGCGCCGAATACACCGCCTTGCATCTTAACCATGTGAATGGCGGCTTTATGATTATTGATATCAGTAGCCCCGCAACAGTCTTCCAGCAAAAGGCATTCGAAACCGCGATCGTTAGCTTCACGCATGGTAGTGTGAACACACACGTCGGTAGTTATGCCTGTTAGCACAAGATTGCGAATACCCCGTGTACGCAATAGCAGTTCCAGATCTGTAGCGTAGAACGCGCCCTTACCGGGTTTATCGATAATGGCTTCGCCATCCAATGGCGATAAATCGTCAATTATCTCCCAACCCGGTTCGCCGCGAACCAGAATCCTGCCACAGGGTCCTGGCTCACCAATAGCCGCACCAACCTGTTTCGAACGCCAGTGTTTGTTGGCAGGCAAATCCGACAAATCCGGGCGATGGCCTTCGCGTGTGTGTAGGATATGCAACCCCGCGGCGCGAGCTGACTGCAACACCCTCGTCAAGGGTTCTATGGGTGCTCGTGTCAGCGACAGGTCGTAACCCATTTCATCCACATAGCCGCCGATACCGCAAAAATCGGTTTGCATGTCGATAATGATCAGTGCAGTGTTGCCCGGCTGCAGATCAGCATCAAACGGCCAGGTGTATGGCGTGCTTGCTACCGTGTTCACGCGGACGCCTTCCGTATTTGCCCAAACTGCCTGACAGGCTTTTCAAAGCCGCAAGTGGTGCCGTCGACAACACGAACACCCTCTTCCCATGGAAGGCGATACTGTCCGTTCACAAGATCGTGCATGTAGGTATAAGGGCAATCCTGTGCGCCGCCTTTGACGGCAGTATAGCCACGATGTCCCATCTGGTAGATGTTGTTCTCGACACCCCAACCCAGCCGGGCTTCACGAATCAGGTCCGGTCGTACTTCAGCGCAAATAATTTCATCTGGACGACCGTTACTTCCATGCGCCAGAACAGAACCGTCGAAGTTCACGATCATGCCTTCACCCATGCTATCGAATGTACCATCGCTACCGCACAGGCATACGTTGGCTGTCACCATCAGGTTGCAAAATGCGTTGGATTGGTTAGTAAAGCGCCAGCTATCGCGTATGGGTGCTGTGTAGCCAGCAGTACGCAACATTATCTCGGCACCTTTGTAAGCACACTCCCGTGCCATTTCTGGAAACATGCCGTCATGACAGATAATTAGCGCCAGCTTGCACCCATTGGGACCGTCAATGACCGGGATACCAAGATCCCCTGGCTCCCAGGGTTCTACCGGCACCCACGGATGCAGCTTTCGATAATACAAACGTTCAACACCCTGATCATCGTAAATCAGACCGACGTTGTAAGGCATACCATTCGAATTGTATTCCATAATAGAGAAACAACCCCAGATGCCATGCTCGCGGCAAGCGTTAGCAAAAGCTTCAGTTTCGGGACCATCGCGTTTGCACATTAAAGCAGGATCAGTCAGCATGGATAACCCATGTAGCGCGTATTCAGGGAACACGACCAGATCCATGGTTGGCATAGAGCGTCGTGCCTTGCCTACCAACTCAACAATGCGCTGCGTCTGATCTGCAATCTGATCCGGTGTGCGAGGGTCCGGATTGCTGATCTGTACCATTCCAAGCACAACCCCTGCATCTGATTTATTCAGTCCACCCAGTCCGTTCATATTATTAGTCTCCAGGTTAATTCACCACCCGACCGTGTCAGGCGGTTGTTGTTCATCCGCATTCAGTGGCGAGTGATGGATAGCTCCAGTGGTGCACCGCGCAACTTGCCTTGTGGTGAGCTGGTTACAATAAGCAGCATCAGGGTGATGACGTACGGCGCGGCGTAGAACAAGTAATAGCCTTCACTAATGCCAACAGACTGCAGGGCTGGCCCCAATGCACCTGCACCACCAAAAAGTAATGACGCCCACAAGCAGTTCAATGGCCGCCAGCGTGCAAAAATCACCAGGGCAACAGCGATCAGACCCTGGCCAGATGAAATGCCTTCATTCCAGCTACCAGGGTAAAAGAGTGACAGCGATGCACCGCCCACCCCAGCCATGGCACTGCCACACACCGTGCTCCAGAACCTCACTCTCAAAGGCGAATATCCCATGGCTCGTGCAGCATCATGACTGTCACCAACCGTTCGGACGATCAACCCCAACGTGGTGTAACGAAAAAACACATGCAGGGCTATCGCCGCGATAACACCGAGTACTAGTAGCCAGCTGATTGTCAGGGCTGCTTGCAACTGTTTCAGGTCTGACCAGAATCCCAGTGACAGGGCTGGCAGGTCGGGGGCTTGCGGCTGGATATAGGGCTTACCGACAAACCAGGCCACACCAATGCCCAGCAGCATTAACGCAATGCCGACGGCTATGTCGTTGACGCGTGGCAAGCTGCACAAGCTACTGTGCAATGCGCCCCAGAGGGCCCCCACCAGCATTGCAGCCAGTACACCTAACCAGGGTGAACCTGTCTCCACGGCAGTTGCGTAAGCACTCATGGCACCTAAAACGAGTGTACCTTCAAGCCCCAGATTGATACGTCCAGCCCGCTCGGTAAGACATTCGCCGAGGCTAACCCAGATAAACGGAACAGAAACACGTAGTGCACCTGCCAACATAGCCAGGGGGACGCCCCACCAGCCGAGCTCTGCGGCTGTCATATGTTTGCTCCTGCGGCACGCTTTATTTGCAAGCCTGGCACTATCCGGCACAGCGATTCTGGCAACTGGTGGACTATAGGTCGACCTCGAAATGCTTCACTGGACAGCAGCACAACAAATATCACGCCTTGTAAAACCAGAATGGTGGCGTCTGGCAAATCCATGCGTCGTTGTATTAAACCACTAGAGGCTTCCAGTCCTCCCATCAATACGGCTACCAGTATTACCGCTCGTGGATCATGCCTGGCCAGGAATGCAACCAGTATGGCGCTGTATCCCAGACCACTGGCCAATGATGCGTTTGCCGATCGATGCACGGCCATGATTTCGATGGCACCTGCCAAACCAGCGCAAGCACCTCCCGCGAAACTGAAGCCGATAATCAGGGAACTGACGGGCAAGCCCTGCCATTGCGCCGCTTCTCGATTAGCGCCAACGATTCGCGCACCAAATCCCAGAGATGTGCGGGCAATCAACCACCAGAAAAACACACAAGCCACCACGCCGATCCATAGTCCGGCATGCACGTCTAATGGGGTCATTCCAGGCAGAGTGAAGGCGGGATCAACAGGTACTGTCGAGGGCTTGTTCAGACTGGCAGGATCGCGCAGCGGCCCGGTCACCAGATGATTAAGCACAGCTATGGCGATATACGTCATTAACAAACTGGCGATGGTTTCATTAACACCGCGCCGACTCTTCAACACCCCAATAGCCCCGATCCATAGACCACCGGCCAGCGCACCAACCACACACAGGGAAACAATACCAGCCAGTCCCGGAAACGCTGTTAGATAAGGCGCAACAATGGCCACTGCTAGTCCACCGACAACCATGGCACCTTCACCGCCGATAACAACGAGTCCCAGCCGTGCCGGCAGGGCCACGCACAATGCCAGTAAGATAAGCGGGGCTGCGCGCAACAATGTGTTCTCCAAAGCAAACGCCGACCCAAATCCAGCCTTCCACACAAGAGATGCAAATTCGACCGGTGAACGATCCAGTGCAGTCAGTAAAAGGGCAAACACCGCAAACCCTGTCAATACCGCTAGCGCAGGCACGAGCAACTCTATGAGTGTCGTACCCAGCGCGCGCAATACGAATGACAAGCGGTTCATGTCTACTTCCGATGGAACGATGCTAGCTTAACTGGTAGAGCCAATAACCCCTTCCACCAGATAATCCATACTTTCAAGAGCGACTGCATCCTCGGCGAAGCGTTCGCCGGCCGCCGCTATTGGTTTGCCATTGTTGTCGTTCATTGGACCTTCAATCACAGCAAAGTCACCTTTCATGATATCGGCTTGGACGCTTTCAATCTGATTCACGGCAGCTTCGGAATTGGCCGGTCCCAACGGACTCATTTTGACAAAGCCATCAGCAAGGCCACCACGCACAAAGTTGTCGATAGTCTTACCACTCATGGCGGCTGACACCATATTCGTATACACCTCAGCCCAGTTCCATTCCGCACCCGTCAGGTATTTCTCAGGCGCCAGCTCTGACTGATTCGCATGGTAGCCGCAGACAAAGGCATCACGACCTGCTGCTGTTTCAACAACTACCTTAGGACCATCCACGTGGCAGGTAATGACATCAGCGCCCTGATCAACCAGAACGTTAGTAGCTTCTGCTTCCTTTACCGCAAGCGACCATTCGCCTGTAAAAATCACCTGACAGGTAATCTCTGGGTTAACTGCACGTGCACCTAACAGAAATGAATTGATGTTAAGTAGCACCTGAGGAATGGGTTTGGCAGCGACAAAACCGATTTTCCTTGTTTGAGTCGCGTGACCGGCAGCAATACCGTTCAGGTATTGCCCCATACCGATGTAACCAAAATAGGATCCGATATTACCGGGGTGCGAGCCTTCTTGCCAGAGACCACCACAGTGTTGAAAGCGCAGATCCGGATACTCCGGTGCAACAGCCAGAATGTGCGGATCAAAATAACCAAACGAGGTTGGGAAAACCAATTGCGCACCATCGAATTCGATCATACTCTTCATAGTCTGTTGTACATCAACCGATTCGGGCACATTCTCCTCCTCGATCACAGTAACGCCCGGCATACCTTTAACCGCCGCAGCACCCTCTGCGTGTGCCTGGTTGTAACCGAAATCATCGCGAGGACCCACGTAAATGAACCCGACAGTCATATCCGCTGCCTGAGCGGAACCACTGAACAGCGAGGGTGCTGCAGCAAGCAGTGGTGTGCCTGCAGCGGCCTTGATAAAACGTCGGCGCGAAGCGCTACGGATAGGTTGCATTGTCAGTCTCCAGAAATATAATCCTCGATAGTAGTCAGCCGGATGTGCTTCTGTATTCTGTTATTTTTGCAACGAAGCGTTGTCTTTTATGCAACGCCTTGGTTGTTTAGTGCGCATTAAATACTTAAACAACGATGACTACGCGATCGCGTCATGAGATCGTAAAAACCAAAGTTGACTGTTTACGCACCGTGATAATGCGGTATACGAATTTAGCGCACCCGGATAGCGCGCATACTGGTGTTTTTCACGTTAAAAATAGTTAGTGAAGTTCGCTATGTTTATGATTGCTATGCCTATTTATCCGGTGGCATCAGGTTTGCTCGTAACCTGTTACTACCCCTTGTCCGCATGGACACTGTTAGTCAATCTAAATAAATAGAGCGCTAGGGTTCCGACCACTTCTATGGTGTCTGGTCCGAGAGCACTCGACCTCTTCCTGATTCGAGGTTACACGGCGGGATAAAAGCCCGGGAGACAAACTTGACCCGTGTTCAAGGGGCTCTTACGTAACCGAAAGAAAATCAAGGAAAGGCAAAATGAAACGACTAACAGCAATCGTCCTCCTGGGGGCGCTATCCTCACCCACCTTTGCTACCGACAAGTTCAGCATCTGCTGGTCTATCTATGTGGGCTGGATGCCATGGGCTTATGGCGCCGAACAGGGTATCGTCGACAAGTGGGCCGAGAAATACAATATCGAGATAGACGTTGTACAAATCAACGACTACATAGAATCGATTAACCAGTACACAGCCGGGCAATTCGATGCCTGCACCATGACGAATATGGATGCGCTAACGATACCGGCAGCCGGCGGTGTAGACAGTACAGCGTTGATTGTTGGCGACTTCTCAAATGGTAACGATGGCATAGTTTTGAAAGGCGCTGATTCACTGGATTCAATTAAAGGTCAATCCATCAATCTGGTTGAACTGAGCGTATCTCATTATTTGCTGGCACGTGCGCTGGACTCCGTCGGCTTGAGTGAATCAGATGTCAGCGTGGTCAACACATCAGATGCTGACATGGTGGGCGTATACGGAACCAATGACGTAACTGCAGCTGTCACCTGGAATCCGCTGCTGAGCGAAATTGTCTCCATGCCTGACAGCAGCTCGGTTTTCGACTCTTCAGACATTCCGGGGGAAATTATAGATCTGCTGGTTATCAATACAGAAACGCTGCAAGCCAATCCTGATCTGGGAAAAGCACTGGTGGGAGCGTGGTATGAAATTATGGGAGTTATGTCCGGTGATGATGATGCTGCCGTGGCAGCAAAAGCCTACATGGCAGAAGCATCAGGTACTGATCTGGCAGGCTATGAGTCACAACTGGACAGTACCTCCATGTTCTACACCCCAGCAGAAGCAGTTGCATTTTCCAACAGTGCGACGGTGGTAGATACAATGCAATACGTGGCTGAATTTTCATTTGATCATGGCTTGCTTGGTGAAGGCGCCCCTGATGCGGGTTTCATCGGCATTGAAATGCCTGCGGACACATTCGGTGACAAGGGCAATACAAAGTTGCGTTTCGATCCAAGCTTTATGCAAATGGCCGCTGAAGGCGCTTTGTAGCTTTTTCCAAGACTAAGAGCCAAGCTGTTTACCCCGTAGCCATGAATAAACAGGCGTTATGAAAAGACTGGTTAACCTCCAGCCGTCGCGTCCCGTCGGATGGCTACTGGGTATTCTGCCCTTCGCAATTTTACTCGTCCTCTATATCGTTGCTTCTGAAGCACGTCTTGAAATAAACCCTTCTGACAAGTTACTGCCATCTTTCAGTTCAATGAAAGATGCCATGGCGCGAATGGCATTTGAACCCAGCAAGCGCAGCGGCGACTACCTGTTCTGGGTCGATACACTCAGTAGCTTGCAACGACTCGGTCTGGGAATTATCATCGCCGCGTTTTCAGGGCTAGTCGTGGGTATTCTCACAGGCGCTATTCCCTTGCTCTCAGCCGTTTTCACTCCACTGCTGACGGTAGTGTCGCTAATCCCCTGCCTTGCGCTTCTACCGATATTGTTTATTGTGCTTGGTCTTGGAGAGGTTTCCAAGGTGGCACTTATCGTCATTGGTATCACACCGTTTATTGCAAGAGATGTACAGCGTCGTGCCAGGGAGATCCCTGTAGAGCAATTGATCAAGGCACAGACGCTGGGTGCCAATTCGGCGCAAATTATATTCAGGGTGATACTGCCGCAGTTAATGCCTAAGCTGATCAATGCCGTGAGACTGTCTCTGGGCACTGGCTGGCTTTTCCTGATAGCAGCAGAAGCCATTGCGTCCACAGACGGTCTCGGCTATCGGATCTTTCTCGTACGACGATACCTTTCGATGGATGTCATCCTGCCATATGTAGCGTGGATCACACTGCTAGCGTTTGTCTTTGACTGGTTTTTACGACGTCTGAACAATCGGCTTTTTCCCTGGGAAATTTCCGAATGATTAGCGCAAGAAATGTCTGGAAAAGCTATGGTGACCATACTGTGCTTGAACGCATCAATGTGGATGTCAGTGAAGGAGAATTCATCACATTGGTAGGCGCATCCGGGTGTGGCAAGACCACGTTCCTGAAAATGCTCCTTGGAATCGAATTGGTGTCCAAAGGGTCATTGACACTATCGGGCCGAAGTATACCCAGTGAGCCTGGAGCTGACAGAGGCATTGTATTTCAACAATACTCTGTTTTCGCTCATATGACTGTGATGGATAACGTAATGGCCGCGATCGGTTTCAGAAAAAAAGGATTGACCGGGTACCTATACGGTGCAGAGAAAGATGATGCATTCCATCGCTCGAAAGAGATGCTTGATAAAGTGGGCCTTGCTGATGCAGCAGACAAATATCCGAATGAGCTTTCCGGTGGCATGCAACAGCGCCTGGCTATTGCACAGGCACTGATGGCAAGTCCTCGAATCCTGTTGCTTGATGAGCCTTTCGGTGCGCTGGATCCAGGTATTCGATCCGATATGCACGAGCTGGTACTGGACCTTTGGACAGAGCATAAGCTTACCGTCTTTATGGTGACCCATGATCTTAAAGAAGGATTTCATCTAGGCACGCGACTATGGGTATTCGACAAACTTCGGAACGACCCCGATGCCCCCGAAGCCTACGGTGCCACCATAACTTACGATTTGCCCATTGGTCGAAAAAACTCAACCGACATACCTGCTATAAAAAAAAGACCCTCATGACATCGTCCTCCTCAGAAATACACTATTCAACCCGATTGTCGAGTGGCAAACACTGGTCACTGAGACTACGTCGCGGCCTGTCCTTACAACTGTCAACTGAGAGCAGCACATCAAATGTAGCCATGGTTTTATACAACGCGGACAATCTTCTGGAACGCTATAACGCTCCGGATACGCTGAAATGTCAGCACACCTTTCATCTAACTCAGGGTCATTGTCTATATTCTGACATGGGACGCGTTCTGGCATCGATTACCTGCGATACGGCTCAAGGGCATGAATCAATTTGCGGTAACAGTACACGGCAACAGGTAGAGACCAGGTTTGGTCATCGCAGCTATCAGAAGGATCGCAATGACTGGCATCAGAACGGCCATGATGCGTTCACGGTAGAGCTATCAAAATACGGACTGGGCCGGGCCGACTTGCCTGCCAATATCAATTGGTTCAGTCGTTGCGCGATCGAGGAATCGGGTAAGATCGAACTCGATGAACAAGCGGTATCAAAGCGTACTGTTCACCTGCGCCTGGAAATGGATTGTCTGGTAATAATGCACACCTGCCCTCACCCGATGCTTGAAGCCGAAGACTATCCGCAAATGGATATAACAGTGGCACTAGCAAATGCGGCGCCAATGAAAGATGACGATGAATGCTTGAACAGCTGTGACGAAAACCGCCGGGGCTTTCATAACAATCGTATCTACCATCTGGGCTTTGCCTAGCATCCATCGGCGTGTGCATCAAGAGAGAACCATGATTAAAGAAAGCTTTAGAGAAACAGAGTATGCAATAGCCAGCACATCGATTGATGCCGGTGACTACTACATCGGACTTCTGCGCGATGGAGATACGCTCAGAATAGTGGATCTGGAAGGTAATCAGGCTGCCGATACGTTGTTCTACTCGGCAGCTGATCCATCTGTTCACTACAGTGCAAGCAATACTATTCGCGAACAGGGTAATTTGTATCTCAGTGCTGGCACAGACTTGCGGGCTAATAACAATGCAGTTTTGCTGAGTATCGTAGCAGACACATGCGGTCGGCATGACACCTTGGGGGGGGCTTGCTCAACCGAGAGTAATACGGTTCGATACGATCTGGAAAAACGCTGTATGCATGCTTGCAGAGACAGCTGGATGCTGGCTATAGCGGAACACCCGGAGTACGGCATTAGCAAGCGGGACATTACTCACAACATCAATTTTTTTATGAATGTCCCTGTTACACCAGATGGAAAGCTGACATTTGAAGACGGCATCTCGGGATCTGGAAAGTACGTTGAAATGACGGCACGCATGGACGTTATTGTACTGATTTCCAACTGCCCTCAACTTAACAATCCCTGCAATGGCTATAACCCGACTCCCATTGAGCTACTCACATGGAACCAGTGAATAGCTTGATTTTTCTGGTCTGTCGAGCGTCCGCGATAATGTGAAATAACAATAAGGATTGCTGAACACAATGGTCGAGTTCAAAAGAGTGCTTATTGCTAATCGGGGAGCGATAGCAACGCGCATCATCCGTACTCTGGATGTCATGGGCATCGAATCCATTGCTGTCTACGCAAAAAGTGATCAGGACAGCCTGCATGTGCAGCGAGCGACAAAGAGCGTGTCATTGGGAGATGGATTTCCAGCCGACACCTATCTGAACATGGACAAGCTGATTGCGATTGCCAAGCAGATGCAATGTCAGGCAATGCATCCAGGGTATGGCTTTCTCAGTGAAAACACAGAGTTCGTAGATCGTTGTGAGCGGGAAGGTATCGTGTTCATTGGCCCGACTTCAAAGCAGATCGAGCAGTTCGGGCAAAAACATATAGCCCGGGAACTGGCTCAAGCGGCAGGCGTACCACTACCGCCTGGTTCTGGCCTTCTATTGGATGTCGATGCAGCAATTGCGCATTCTCGGCGTATTGGCTTTCCTGTCATGCTGAAAAGTACCGCTGGCGGTGGTGGTATCGGCATGCAGTTGTGTGTCGATGAGCAGGCGCTAATCGAAGCATTTTCATCAGTGAAACGTCTGGGTAAAACCAATTTTGGAAACGACGCAGTTTTTGTCGAAAAGGCCATTAACCGAGCGCGACACATCGAGGTGCAGGTTTTCGGAGATGGTAAAGGTAGCGCTGTCTCACTAGGTGAGCGAGACTGTTCCGCACAACGGCGCAATCAGAAAGTGGTCGAGGAGTGCCCGGCACCAAATTTGCCAGAAGATTGCCGTGATCAGTTACATCAGATTGCAGCAAGATTGCTTGCAAGCGTTAATTATCGCAATGCGGGCACGGTAGAATTCATCCTCGATGCTGATACCAACGAGTACTATTTTCTGGAAGTCAACACGCGCCTGCAGGTTGAACACGGCGTAACAGAGCTGGTGTACGGCATTGATCTGGTTGAATGGATGGTCCGACAGGCAGAAGACCGTTTAGCATCGCTGGAGTCACTCAAAGCGGATCTACAGCCTTCAGGTCATGCCATTCAAGTGCGCTTGTACGCAGAGGATCCTTACCGGAACTTTCAACCGTGTGCCGGTCCGTTAACGTCTGTGCATTTTCCGGTTCATGAAGGTCTGCGCGTTGATCACTGGATTGAATCGGGGATTACAATTTCTGCCGACTTTGATCCCATGCTTGGCAAACTGATAGTGCACGACAACTCGCGCAAATTAGCTTTGTCAAAATTGCAACACGCCTTGAGTGAAGTTGAGCTCTACGGCAGCGCTACGAACCTTCAATATCTGCAAGCATTAAGTGTCGACGCAACGCTAGCTCAGGGTCAGATGACCACACGCTACCTCGATCACTTTGTCTTTGAGCCAACTCGCGTAGATGTTGTGCGTGGTGGTACGATGACGACAATACAGGACCTGCCAGGCCGAGTTGGTTACTGGTCAGTGGGTATTCCACCGTCAGGTCCGTTTGATTCCTTGTCATTCCAGATCGGAAATCGCTTACTGGGCAATGACTGCTCTGCTGCTGGCCTTGAAATTACCATGCAAGGCCCGGCACTTTGTTTTAGTTGCACAACTGAGCTGGTGATAACCGGGGCATCGGCTCTCGTGACCATTGACGATAATCCGGTTGAATGCTGGTCGCCGATCAGAATAGAAGCGGGGCAGACGCTGGACATCGGCAGACTGGAAGGGCCTGGAGCGCGCTGTTACCTGTGCGTACTTGGAGGCATTGCCTGCCCTGCTTATCTTGGTTCAAGATCGACCTTCACACTCGGATTGTTTGGCGGTCATAACGGTTCGGCATTAAAGGCTGGTGATGTACTTGAACTGAATCGCACCGAGCCGAGAAGCTTGCCAACCAATGATACCCTTGCGCTGTCCTCGCATGCGGAGCGTTGCCTGCCGATGGACTGTCGGCCTACTTTCGAAAAAGAATGGACGCTGCGCGTTATCTATGGACCGCACGGGGCACCGGAATACTTTACGCCTGACGATATCAGCATGATCTTCGAGACAGCCTGGCAGGTTCACTATAATTCCAGTCGCACCGGCGTCCGCCTGATAGGCCCGGCACCTCAATGGGCTCGTTCAGATGGTGGTGAGGCCGGATTGCATCCATCAAACATCCATGACAATGCTTACGCCTTTGGCAGCATAGATTTTACGGGCGATATGCCAGTGATTCTCGGACCTGACGGTCCCTCGCTGGGCGGCTTTGTCTGCCCTGCCACTGTGATCAATGCAGACCTGTGGATGGTTGGTCAGCTTCGCGCCGGAGATACCGTCAGATTTGCTGCTACTAGTATCGATGAAGCGGTTCAGATTGATCGTCATCAACAGCAGCATATTGATGAACTGGGAATAACAACACGTGAGGAGAATACGCCCGAGCCCATAACAGCAACCGGCACCCGGAGTACCGGCAACCAGGCAAGGCAACCAGCTACTGATGCCAGCCCGATCGTGGCCTCTCGCGAATCGGGTAAAACCCGGGCAGTGTATCGAGTCGCTGGCGAACGCTTTCTACTCATTGAATATGGTGATCCGACGCTGGACCTTGTATCGAGATTTCGTGTTCATGCACTGATGCAGTGGCTGGAAGAGAACACGATGCAAGGCATTATCGAACTAACACCGGGTATTCGTTCCCTGCAGGTACATTACAACTGTCACAAGGTCTCTCTGGGTGGACTGATTTCGCATCTACTGGAGGCTGAAGAGATGCTCGATGCGTCAGTAGAGTCAGCCAGTGTGCCATCACGAATAGTGCATCTACCGTTGTCCTGGGATGATGAAGCCTGTCGTCTGGCTATTGAAAAATACGACCAGTCAGTACGCAAGGATGCGCCGTGGTATCCAAGTAATCTGGAGTTTATCCGTCGTATTAACGGGCTATCTTCTATTGAAGAGGTAAAGCAGATTGTATTCAGTGCCTCCTATCTGGTTATGGGTCTGGGTGACGTTTATCTTGGAGCACCTGTAGCAACGCCTGTCAACCCGGCGCATCGACTGGTCACGACGAAATACAACCCAGCACGCACATGGACTGCTGAAAATTCCGTGGGTATCGGAGGGTCATACTTGTGTGTATATGGTATGGAAGGTCCTGGCGGCTATCAGTTTGTAGGTCGTACGTTACAGATGTGGAATCGCTACAAGCAGACCACTGAGTTCTCAAAGCCGTGGTTGTTGCGATTTTTTGACCAGATCAAGTTCTACGAAGTCAGCCATGATGAATTGCTACAAATCCGGCAGGACTTCATACACGGCCGTTACCCGCTGAAGATTGAGCAGACACAATTTTCATTGGCACAGTGCCACAAACAGGGGCAAGAGCAGGAAACTGCTATTGACACATTTCAACAACAGCGTGAAGAGGCGTTTGCTCGAGAGCTAGCCGACTGGCGCAAGTCCGGGCAATTCAATATCGATACACAAGAACCGGAGCCAGCGCACGTCGAGGCGGACTGGCCAGCGCACTGCGTTGTTGTCGAGAGTCCGGTTTCTGGTAGTGTCTGGCAAAGCTGCGTTGAACCTGGCGATATCGTCGAGCATGGTCAGACCCTGCAAATCGTCGAATCCATGAAAATGGAAATCATGATTACCTCACCCGCCAGGCTATGTGTTCGCCAACTTCTTTTCGCTGCCGATCAGCGCGTTTCTGCAGGACAACCGTTGATCGTTCTTGAGGAAATACAATGACCGATATTGACATGACACTTGCCGGTATAAAGTCTGCCTATGCATCAGGTATGACGCCGGCTGATCTTATGGCCAATCTGCGTGAACGCGCAATGGCGTACAGTGACCATAATGTTTTTATACATTTGCTCAATGCAGAAGAGCTTGAACCCTGGTTGCAAGGGCTAGGCAATAAAGACCCTGAGACTTCAACGCTCTGGGGAGTGCCGTTTGTTTTAAAAGACAATATAGATCTGGCAGGAATTGCGACAACCGCGGCCTGTGAGGCCTTTTCTTACGTGCCTCGAAAAACGGCATTCATTGCACAGCAGCTTATTGATCAGGGCGCTTTACCACTTGGCAAGGCCAATCTTGATCAATTTGCTACCGGGCTTAATGGAACTCGGTCCCCCTATGGTGCTTGTGCCAATAGCTTTGACAAGCAAATGGTCAGCGGTGGCTCCAGTGCAGGTTCAGCAGTAGCAGTTGCACTGGGACTGGCAAGCTTTAGCCTGGGAACTGATACGGCAGGATCTGGCCGCGTGCCCGCGTGCTTTAACAATCTGGTAGGCGTCAAGCCAACACGAGGTTTGCTATCTGCCAGTGGCGTAGTGCCAGCATGTAGAAGCCTGGATTGCGTCAGCATCTTTGCGCTCCACTGCGACGACGCCAATCATGTTCTATCGGTAGCAGAAGGATTTGACAAATTCGATGGATACAGTCGGCCTAACCAGTTTGAAAATCGAGGACAAACTTATGTTAAACAGGAAGGGCCATTAACCCTCGGTGTGTTGTCACAGAAAGATCTGCGCTTCTTTGGATATTCTGATTATGAAACAGCGTATGGGCAGAGTATCACTCGCATAGAGCAAAACGGCATCAGACTCGTCGAGATCGACTATGGGCCATTTGATGAGGTGGCAAAATTACTCTATGAGGGGCCATGGGTTGCAGAAAGGTACCTCGCGACTCTACCACTTATTAAAGACAATCCCGATGCAATCTTCCCGGCCGTACGCGAAATCATCTCGAAAGGCCGTGCCCCGCTCGCCATTGATGCGTTTCAGTCCCAATATCGACTTCATGAGCTGAAACAACTGTGTATGCAACAAATGCAGCCTGTTGATGCCTTGCTGACACCAACCGCAGGCAGGCTTTTCTCGATAAATGAGATGCTTGCAGAGCCTATCAAACGTAATAGCGAACTTGGTTATTACACCAATTTCGTCAACTTACTGGATATGGCGGCTATTGCCGTACCTACAGCATTTACTGATAAAGCGCTTCCATTTGGAGTCACACTGTGTGGGCCTGCATTTAGCGACCGGCGCTTACTTTCCATCGCAAATCGTATTCAACAGCTCTATCCCTTGCCTATGGCAACGACCCGACAAACTGTACCCGAAACAGGAGCTATATCATCCAACAGCACCGATAGAATGGAGCTGGTTGTGTGTGGTGCACACCTGGACGGGATGCCACTAAACTATCAGCTCACAGACAGGGGGGCTCATCTGCTTGAACGTACCAACACTACCCCGGACTATCGTTTATATGCATTACAGGACGGACCAATACCGAGGCCAGCTTTAGTACAATCATCGCAGAAAGGTGTTGCGATAGAGGTAGAGGTTTGGTCTCTTCCTGCTCAGCATCTCGGCAGTTTCATCGCCGATATTGCCAGACCATTGGGTTTAGGAAAAGTTAAACTGGCTGATGGGAGAGAAGCCTGTGGGTTCATCGCAGAGCCGTGTTCGGTAGATACGTCTATCGAGATTACACATTTGGGTGGGTGGAAAAATTACATCAATCAACCCTGACAATCACAAAACTCAATTTATGCGCAGCGGTATCGTGTAGCGTTTTCCCTGACGCCCAAGACCTGTCCACTCACCCTGAGCAACTAGTGGGTCACGCGGGTATAGACTAACGCTGAACGCTCTTTCGGTATCCGAAATACCAGCGCCTTTCCTGATAAAAAGAAAGCTGCGATCAATATGATTTTTAACACTATTGGTCCGTCTGAATTTGCAGAAATTTTACTGAATAACCGTCCCAGTCATAAGGCCCATAATCACAGTCTGGTCTGGGGCCAACAGTCCACTTGAACGTATTAACACCGGGAATTAACCAGTCAGGTTGGAGTGGCATTCGAAACGTTTTCCAGTCTCTACTGAAACAATCATCACGATCATACTGATAGGGTTCGACGGAGATATCCGTGCGACCATTGATACTTAGTTGGACTTGACCCCGCTTGGGACTATTGAGTTGGCCGAACAGAACGGGGTTGTCGCCTATTTCTGTCAGACTGATATTGACTGACTGCGAATCACCCATTTGACGATGGCCATCGCGCTGTAAATAAACCACGTCATCCGCAGCGTCCACATGATACTTACCTACAACAGGGCCATCAAATAAGATATTGTCCCAATGAAATGTGTACGTGTCGTAGTTGTTTTGTTTGTAAGGGGTGTATGCATGTGTCTTGAAGACCACAAGTCCGCGATCAAACGGAAGCCCACCCGGAATGGGAACCGAATAAGTATCCCAAACGCCCGATTCTGTACGAATACCCCATTGAACCTTATTCTTTCGCAAATGTATGCGCATGGTTCGTCGTATTCTTCGATCTTTCAGCGCAGGGTCATCGGGATGCAATGCGCCCCAATAGGCCCAGTCATACTGAGCAAACTCACGTTCATTGACAATCCAGCCATCAGGTGCCAGCGCTCCCGTACCAATTTTTACTCTCCTAACCAGATTTCGAAAGTCCAGGACGATACGATCGACGGGATAGGTTTCGTCAATAGCAGAATCGACGGGGCCTGCACCCACCTTCAGTTGTGCTCTTGGAACGATCATGATCTCCCACCAATGCCGCTGTGAATGTCCTTCGTTCACATTGACATCAAATCGCAAATTACCTCCATCAGAAAAATCAAACTCTTGCCTAGGCCAGAATGCGCTCACCGAGTAGGGGCCTACCTCGCCCATCGAAGACATCATATGGTGCTTGCAGATAAAAAAGCTTTCGTCCGGGTTTTGCCCATTGGACGTCTGTCGTGTATATACCTGATGCTGACGTGTAGGAACGACCGAAGGATCAGGTCCTGCGCAGCTCTCATCGTGATCTGCAGGATAGGGCATATAAAGTTTCGAAAACTGTTCCTTGGGCTGGGTACGATGAGTGACCACATAGTCAAAATTACGGGGCAGAAGCTCTTGTGATGGTGATGCAGGGTCACCCGAGAACCGTTCTTTCAATGCCCATCGATCAGCGCGGCCGGTGTCAGAAGTTGTCAGGCACAGCAGCGCAACCGCTACAGTTGACACTACGCGCCCTGAAAAAGGCACATAAGCTTGGAGTGTGGTTTTAACGTTGAACATGGTTCTACCCAGTAGTTTTGCGTAAGAAAACAACTTGACAGCCATTATTCATGAATTCAGAGCATCTATCAGGTCTCCTTTGGGTCGCTTTACAGTCAAAAACAGGTCGCTATGTTAACTTTGTCTATATTGCAATGAAGACGCTGTACTTTTAACCCATCAATGCAACGAATATGTATTTGCTGAGTGAACAACAAGCCGAATCGGCCGGTTTCAAACTGCTTGATCTGACCGCCAGCGGCGGCACAGCCACCGTGTACAAGGCGCGGCATGAGGCAACAGCCCAAACCGTTGCACTCAAAGTAATAAATCCGGGTGGTAACCCCTTGTGTATAGAGCGTGAGGCGCGAGTTCTTAACACGCTGAATCATCCCAACATTGCTACCTTCGTTGCGGCCGGTGAAATAGGTTCAAAGGTTTTTCTGGCAACTCAATGGGTAGAAGGCACATCATTGCGGCAATGGCTGGATCTGGATTCCAATTCCGAACAACGCTTACTGGAAACTAATCTTGCTCTATCACTCAATAAGTCATTAACGGATGCATTAGCTTTTGCTCATTCCAACGGAATAGTCCATGGTGATATTAATCCCAACAACATTCTGATTTCAAATAATCGTGAGGTAAAGATCGTCGATTTCGGAATTGGAAGGGCAGCTTTTGATCAAACAATCACCGTTGCAAACGAGCTTGCTGGTACGCCGCGCTACCTCGCTCCAGAATTAATACATGGGGACTTGCCGTCACCAGACAGCGATCAATATGCGTTGGCAATAGTGATTTATGAACTACTTACTGGACAATGGCCATTTTCTGAATTGCAGGCCACTGCAGCTACTGCCTTGCACCATCAGTTATACACCCAAGCTACACCAATTCGCGAGCTTCGGCCGGACTTCTCACCATCAATGGATCTCGTGTTTGGTAAAGCGTTGAATAAAATTCCCAGTCAACGCTTTAAAAACGTTCAAACATTCCATGCCGCACTCATTCAGGCAGCATATCCTGATTCGATAGATTGCAACAAACATTGCTCAACTACCGTAAAGCACACTCCGGGTATTGCGCTAGCTGTCGTTCTCGCCATATGCATAGTCATTAGCATCTGGTGGACGCAAGAAGAAAGCACAACACCACTATTAGCTTCAATTAGTACAATAGACAATGATGAACAGGCGCAAGGATCTGCCACAAAACTGGACATGACACACAAGGATAGTTACTGCAATCTCTATGTAAATGCCGAGTTTGATAATGCACTGGAGGACAATTTTTACCAGGACGCACTATTCACAGATCTTGCTATTCGCGTCGACCACCCAGAGGCAACATCATCACCGATCTTGCAAATCGGAGATATTAATCAATATGGAAATTATGGAATTATTCTGGACATCACTGGTGGCCAGCAATATTCATTTAGCGCACATCTAATGTTCAGTGGCTATGTGCACAAAGCAGAACTGACGATTTTCTGGCTGGACGAATCATGGCAAACTATTTATGGAGAAGAAGACAAACTCACCATTGAGCGGCGCTTCGACGGTACATTTCAGTTGTCCAACGTCATTGCCCCCGATATCGCGCATTATGCCGTTCCTACGATATTCAAGGATGCATCGGCCGGTATCGTCTACGCTGACAATGTTGCATTTTTATCCATTGGCCAACCTTGCAGTTTGTAGTTCGAAAGCGCACGATGAAAAAACAATCTTCCAACACGCACCCTTCACTTTACATTAGCGACGGCGCTGTGTGCAGTGATGAACAATACTGGCCAGTGACGCGTACGTTAATTATTGGACGACAAGATGCAGACATCACGATTGCATTACCTTCTTTGTCAAGATGCCATGCAGAGGTTTCTGTTAAAAATGGCACGATGTGCAGGATACAAGATCTGAACAGCAAAAACGGAACAGCTGTCAATGGGCACTACCTCAAACGAGATCCATATCAGCTAACCCACGGTGATATCATTGTTCTGGCCGGAATCGTCGAGCTGAGCTACAACGATCCCAACGCAACACCACTAACCCGTAAACTGGGAAAGCTAACGGGATTATGGCTCGATCCAGACACTCACGATGTTTGGATTGACGCTGAGAAACTGACACCTCCTTTGTCGAAAGTACAGACGATTCTCCTTCAGGTTGTTATAGAAGCTGATGGTAAATTTATATCAAAGGACGACATCGCCGTAAAGATTTGGCCAGACCGAATGACCAATGGCGTCACCAACGATGCCGTCGATTCACTGATAAAGCGTCTTCGACGAAGACTTCAGGCAATCGAACATGGCAAACCTGTACTTGAATTAGCCAGGGGTCGTGGCCTTCGTTTAAAACAAGACCGGTAAAAATAAAGGACGAGCCATACGGTCTTTGCTCACCAAAGGCATGAAGCGGAAGTGATTCGCGTTGGGTAAAGCTCACATCCGACTTTTTGCATGCTCATACAAGCTTTCGTCTTGCAGGACTCGTCCAGTGGATTGCAGTGGCATCGATTAGTGAAAACGCGCCGGCGGATGAAATGGCGGCTAGGAGCCTGCACGGCCGGAGGCGGCCCCGCAGGCTCCTAGCGCGATAGTATCAGGCTATAAAATTAATGACTGATCATCCATGGGCGCTTGGTGGGAAACATCTTGTCCCCCGCAGCGTTTTTCGCGGTTTTCCCGGAAATCCTACTCGATCCCCCACCACAACACCCACAGCCTGGATTGTGTTTTTGTACCGACCCAGCAGAATGTCTGGGTTCATTCTGTGCCACTTCATTCAAACCCGCTGCTCTAATTGAACTGCGTGAGCTTGAAGCCAGAAAAGGGGCTGCAATAAATCGTGATGCGGGAACCTTGCATCGAGGACAGCAGACCCTTTCGCTGGCCATGGACATTGGATTACTTTTGTCGAAGTGTCCGCATGACTCACAATTGTATTGATATACGGGCATAGTTACAGGTCCTTCGCTAACGGCATGTCAACAGATCCATCGAGTTGGATTTTCGGTCCTTGAGCACTAGGCATAATGTCAAAGTCAAATATCTCGGTAGGTAGCCAGAGCGTTGCACAGGCATTAGGGATGTCTACAACACCGGAAATATGCCCCTGCACAGGCGCAGTGCCGAGTATGGAATAGGCCTGAGCACCTGAATAACCGAACTTCTTCATGTATTCAATGGCATTAAGACAGGCCTGTCGGTAAGCGATATGCACATCAAGATAATGCTGACCACCACCTTCGTCCACAGATATGCCTTCAAAAATCAAATGATCTTTATAATTAGGTGTGATTGGCGAAGGTTTGAAAATAGGGTTCTTAATGCCATACTTTCTCATGCCGTCCTTGATCAAGGACACCCGTATGTGCAACCAGCCTGCCATTTCGATAGCACCACAAAACGTGATCTCTCCATCACCCTGGCTGAAGTGCAAATCCCCCATCGACAATCCCGCACCATCGACGTAAACGGGAAAATAGACTTTCGATCCTCGAGACAAATCCTTGATGTCGCAGTTACCGCCATGCTCACGAGGCGGGACGGTTCGTGCAGCTTCTGCTGCGGCTGCATCACGGGCTTCACCGGTCATCTTTCCCATGTGGGCTTTACCTCCATCTTCTGGTAGAGCGGCCAGCGGTGGAACCCGTTCTGGATCGGTATCTACCAGCGCTGTTTCGCGTTTGTTCCATTCATCAAGCAACGCGCGATCTGGTAAGCAACCGATGAGGCCCGGGTGGATAAGGCCAGCGTATTTCACTCCCGGTATATGCCGCGAGGTGGTAAACATTCCTTCAAAATCCCAAATGGATTTTTGTGCCTCTGGAAAATGTTCAGTAAGGAATCCACCACCGTTCTGCTTCGAAAAGAAGCCGTTGAATCCCCAGAGACTATCCTCAACTGCACCAATATCCAGAATGTCAACGACGAGCAAATCGCCCGGTTCAGCACCTTTTACACCAATCGGTCCCGACAGAAAATGCACCTGCTCAAGCTCAACATCACGGACATCTGAGGCATCATCGTTATTCTTGATCTGACCGCCAGTCCAATCAACCGTCTCTATGCGGAAATCATCACCGGGTTCTACCCAATCAGCCATGGGAATGTCCGGGTGCCAACGGTTGTGGATTTTCTCGTTGTTATATGGCGATTCTGAAAGGTCAACTTTAATAAGAGTATCAGTCATGGAATTGCTCCTTGGTTAGCGGGTTTCTACTTCAGGGTCCTGCAAGTTTTTCATGTACATCAACATTCACTATGGCAAGAGAATGACTCTGACTTGACATTGCAATAGTCAGAGCGATGTTTCACACTGCCAAATACGCTTGTACTTGCTTTTCATTGATGTCATCGCGATGTGCTTCGTGAACGATCTGACCGTTTTCCAGCACGAGAACTCGATCAGCAATGTCCATCGCAAACGACAGCACCTGCTCGGACACAAGGATCGATAGCTGGCGCTCGTCCCGTATGCGCTTGAGTACCCTTGCCATATCACGAATAATTGATGGTTGTATGCCTTCTGTGGGTTCATCCAGCAACAACGCCTTGGGTTTTGTAGCAAGTGCTCGTGCTATGGCCAATTGCTGCTGTTGACCACCCGAGAGATTTCCTCCACGCCGATCGCTCATCTCGTTCAATACTGGAAAAAGTGTATACAGGTCCGATGGAATCTCCTTTTCTCCTGTACTAGTCAAGCCTGTTTCGATGTTCTCCTTGACGCTCATCGCCGGGAATATCATCCGCCCCTGAGGAACATAACCAAGCCCGGCAATCACTCTATCGAAGCTCTTCATCCGAGTGACATCAACGGCATCTACTGTGAGCTGTCCGCCAGTGGGCGGCACCAGGCCCATGAGCGATTTCATCAACGTCGTTTTTCCCATCCCGTTACGGCCGACTATGGCTACTATCTCGCTCTTTCCGAGCTCAAAGTTTAGTCCGTGAAGAACTTCACTTTGACCGTAACCAGCTCGGTAATCTTCAATACGAATCATGGTAGCTTCTCCAACTATGTCAGTAAGTAGTGACGTTTTTCAATTAGTAGCCGAGGTAGACTTCGATGACATCCGGGTTTTTTTGAATAGAATTCATGTCACCTTCGGCAAGTATCTTCCCCTGATGAAGCACGGTGACCTTATGGGCGATGTTTTCAACGAATTTCATATCGTGTTCAACCACCAGTACCGACCGATCGCGGGTGATCCGATTGAGTAGATCAGCGGTTTTCTCACGCTCACTTATACTCATGCCCGCAACAGGCTCATCCAGCATGAGAAGCTTTGGATCTTGTATCAGTAACATGCCAATCTCCAGCCACTGTTTCTGACCGTGGCTGAGTAACGCCGCCTGCATTTGCAGCTGTTCCTGTAAAAATACAGATTCTGCAACTTCGTGGAGACGCTCAATCATTTTCGTGCTGTGTTTGGAAAACAACGCACCAAATACGTTACGCCCTTTTGGATAAGACAATTCGAGATTCTCAAAAACGCTCAAATCTTCATAGATAGAAGGTGTCTGAAACTTTCTGCCGATCCCCTTATGCACTATTGCTGGCTCATTAAGATGTGATATTTCATCGTTTCGGAATTTTATTGAACCTGAACTTGCTCGAGTCTTTCCGCAGATCAGGTCAAGAACCGTAGTCTTGCCGGCTCCATTCGGACCTATGATCACGCGAATTTCATTTTCATCAACAAAAAGGTTTAGATCATCGACAGCCTTGAATCCATCGAAGGAGACGCTAAGGTCATTGAGTGCCAGCATACAGTTGGTATTGGGGGAGCTCATGCGCTGACATCTCCAGTGACGGTGGATTTTTCGGCTGAAGGATGTGTCGGTGCCAATACCTGCCGGGTATGCCTGTCCCCGCTTTTAGCTGTGTTGCCCATATGCTCTGTCGCAGCCACTACAGATGTTTTGTCTGCCTCCTGGCTAGAAAAATTCCTTCCCATTGCAATGGCATCGCTGATAATCCCGGCAAGTCCCTTGGGAAAGAACATGACCACAGCGATGAACAACGCGCCAAGACCAAACAACCATAACTCCGGAAAACTCTCCGACAGAGACGTCTTGGCCCAGTTGACAAGCAAGGTTCCATAAACGGCACCATAGATTGATAAACGCCCACCGACTGCACAGTAGATAACCATCTCAATGGAAGGCACGATCCCTACAAATGTGGGAGACATGAAGCCGACCTGAAGCGTAAAAAGAGCTCCCCCAATGGCAGAAAATAATGCTGCAGTACAGAATACGAATATTTTTATGTTCGATACCTCGTATCCGGAGAATCGCACTCTGTCTTCCTGATCGCGTACGGCCACTAAGAGACGCCCCAACTTGCTTCTGCTGATATAAATCGCAGCAAAGATGACGACAAAAAGAAAAAACACCGTAACGAAATACAATAATGTCTTGGCGGCATCTGAACGTATGTCCCAACCCATAAACGTCCTCAAGTCGGTAATACCATTGACACCACCGGTATAGCCTTGTTGTCCGACAATCAGGATGGTAAGAATGGCTGCGATAGCCTGAGTGATGATGGCGAAGTACACACCACTAACCCGACGTTTGAACATTGAAAGACCAATAACAAAAGCAAACAACACAGGCACAGCTATAACAGCTATGAGCGTAAGTGTGAGTGACTGGAAAGGAACCCAGAACACAGGAAGTTCGGTAATCTGGTTCCAATCCATGAAGTCAGGGATACCCGGTGTGGACTGAATGGCAGTCGCTTCAGGTGTCGAGGATTCCAGCTTTAGAAACATCGCCATGCAATAGCCACCAAGTCCGAAAAACACCCCTTGGCCCAGACTGAGAATTCCTCCCAGCCCCCAGCACAGGACCAGACCGATGGCAACGAACGCGTAAGTCAGATACTTACCAACAAGATTGAGACGGAAAGCATCCAACGAGTTCGGAAGTACTATAACCAGCAGTACCAGAAGACACGTCATTGAAATTAGATGACGCCATTGAACAGATTTTGTAACACTCATGATATGTCCTCAGCGTCTGACTTTGGATGCAAACAAACCTTGTGGTCTGAGCATGAGAATGATTACAACAGCGACAAGGGTGAGTACTTTCGCCATAGATCCTGATAGAAAGAACTCAAGCGTAGACTGAGCCTGACTGATGGTAAAGGCCGAAGCTACGGTTCCGAGAAGGCTTGCTGCACCTCCAAAGACCACAACCAGGAACGTATCTACGATGTACAGTTGTCCCGCGGTGGGACCGGTAGAACCGACCATCGTGAATGCGCTTCCGGCAACACCTGCAATGCCGCATCCCAACGAAAACGTCAGGCGATCTACTTTTTCTGTGTTGATCCCGACAGCGCCCGCCATACCGCGGTTTTGCACAACCGCTCTGGTCTGGCGTCCGAACCTGGAGCGGAACATGAGGAGGTAGACGCCCAATGCTATAAGCAATGTGATGCTCATTACAACAAGACCGTTTATCGGAATATCTACCAGGTCGGTCGCGCTGATAGAGCCCAGCATCCAGGAGGGAAGATCCACACCGACTTCCCGTGCGCCAAAAACCGTTCTATATGTTTGTTGCAATATTAGGCTGAGCCCCCAGGTGGCTAACAAAGTATCCAACGGTCGTTGGTACAAGTGTCTTATCAATATCCATTCAACAAGAGCACCTAGCAATGCCGTGACGAAGAAAGCGACCACTATTGCCAGAAAAAAGTATCCGCCAAATAGAAACGGCAGATGAAGCTGAACAAAACCTGAGCATAAATAGGTGACATAAGCGCCGAGTATCATGAATTCACCATGAGCCATATTGATGACTCCCATCTGGCCAAAGATAATGGCAAGCCCCAGCGCCATAAGTAAGTACACCGAAAACAGGCTTAATCCGGCGAATCCTTGCATTGCGAAGATCGAGCCTAATTCTGTCCATGAGTAATCACTAAACATAAGGGTATTCCTGGTATGGGTGTAACTTTTAGAGCTGCCGAGGTATCAGCGTCAGATCACGCGCAGGGCGATAAGCAATCAATTGCCACGATGGGGCTCTAAACCGTTTCTGACTAAATTCAGTGCACGGTTTAAAGCGCAATTGAGATATCAGCTACAACTCATCGTATCAGTGCTTATTGATAGCCCTTGGGAAACGGATCAGGCTCCATCAGTTCACTGGTTTCGTAGACAAGATCATATTGTCCGTCAGCCTGAGCCAGACCAATACGCGTCTTTGACCACAAGTGATGGTTCTCATGAATGCGAACATAACCTTCGGGTGCTGTTGTCAATTCAATGCCAGGCGACGCATCACGCACCTTGTCTATATCAAAGCTCCCGGCTTTCTCCACTGCTGCTTTCCACAACCATGGACCAAGGTAGGCGGCCTGAGTTACATCACCGATGACCGTATCTTCGCCCCACCGTTCTTTAAACGCAGCAACGAAGGCCTTGTTGTTTTCGTTGTCCAGAGACTGGAAATACTTCATCGCCGCATAAGCGCCATTGATGTTATCACCACCAATACCGAGGATTTCATCTTCTGTGACTGATATCGTAAGTAGCAGCGGATCTTCCTTAGTCATGTCGATTCCTGCGGCTTTCAGTTGTTTGTAAAAAGCAACGTTGGATCCACCCACCACGATGGCGTAGATTACATCAGGTTTTCTCAGCTTTATCTTGTTGATGACAGAGTTAAACTGGGTGTGTCCAAGCGGATAGTATTCTTCTCCAACCACCTTATGCCCCAACTTTTCGATATGCTTGCGTGCGATCTTGTTAGATGTACGCGGCCAGATATAGTCCGAACCCAATAGGTAGAACGTCTTGGCATCTTTGGTTTCGGTAACCCAATCTATACCAGCCAATATCTGCTGTGTGGCTTCTTGCCCAGTGTAAATGACATTAGGGGACTGTTCTAACCCCTCATAAAAGGTAGGATAGTAAAGCATACCGTTGTACTGCTCAAACACAGGTAATACCGCCTTACGTGAAGCAGACGTCCAACATCCAAATACGGCTGCGACCTTGTCTTTTACAAGTAGTTTTTTGGCTTTTTCAGCGAAGGTTGGCCAGTCAGATGCACCATCTTCCTGCTCATAGACGATCTGGCGGCCCAATACACCTCCCATGGCGTTGATCTGCTCAATAGCGAGCTTCTCGGCTTGTACCGAACCTGTTTCCGATATAGCCATCGTGCCCGTAACTGAATGCAATATGCCTACAGTTACTGTGTCATCAGTGACCGCAAGGCCTGTGGAATTGACTTCCGCATAAGCCGAAGAACCTAGAAAAGTTGCAGCACTGACCGACAGACAAAGCAAGTTGGACAGCAAAACACGACGTTTTCTATCAGGTTGAGAGTAATCGTAGGTTTTCAAGGTAAAGATCCTCATAGTCGAAGTTGGGATGCGAATAGAACATTGAACGCAGTGCCAGTCTCCGTCAGCAAGCAATTACAGACAATGCGTCAATTGACGGGTAGTCAAATGACGTAGGCAGGCTTCACACACACGAACGTATGCGGTAGAACAAGCTCAGGGACATTAAAACGAGATAGCAATCGGTTTGGAATTCTAAGAAAATACATGTACAACATCAGTCACACGCACTATCAAAGAGCAGTATCGGTGAGAACGCACCAATTGAGATCCGAATGAACGAGTAAATCTGACAATGGATGCGAAAATATCTTCTGACCCGGTAAGACGCCACTACAACCAGTGGGTCAACAATGAAATGCTTGAAGACTGTGCGCTTCGGTTCACAGCAATAAAGCGTCGGCGCTGGTCATGCATGCAAGTAGCCAATACCGCCCTGGGATCAATCTCTTTTCTTGCCCTGGAAGCCATAGGAGCGGCCATAGCACTTCAATATGGCTGGCTTAACGCTTTGTATGCCATCGGTGCAGCCAGTCTGATTATTTTCCTTTTAGGAATACCGATCGCCATAAACGCTGCCAGATCAGGCGTTGATATTGATTTGCTGACCCGAGGCGCCGGCTTTGGCTATCTTGGATCAACTATCACATCCCTGATATACGCAGGGTTTACTTTTATCTATTTCGCACTGGAAGCAGCCATTATGGCAACAGCGCTACACGTGTGTTTTGGTATTCCCCAGAGTATTGGATACCTGTTGTGCTCAGTTATTGTCATTCCAGTCGTTGTCTATGGCATTACCATGATCAGCCACTTGCAACGCATCACACAGCATGTGTGGTTATTGATGCAGATAGCACCTTTTCTATTCCTTGCCTGGCAAAGTATCAACCCCATGGACGGTTGGGAGGGACTTGGTTTTCCCCAAAGGGCCGATACGCAAGCGTTCGATTGGTTGATGTTCGGTACTGCCAGTGCTGTTGTTTTTTCTCTGGCCGTTCAAATTGGTGAGCAGGTTGACTACCTTCGATTTCTACCTGTTAAAACATCGTCAAACAGAAATCAATGGTGGTTTGCTCTGTTTGCCGCAGGTCCTGGCTGGATTATCATCGGCGCTATCAAAATGTTGGCAGGGGCATACCTGTGCCTACTGGCGCTTCAACAAGGGATATCAATTGATGATGCTACAGACCCCGTCCATCTCTATATCAAGGTCTGGAGCAACTGGTTGACACCTGAACTAGCGTTGGCAGTTACCGGTGTATTTGTCATCGTCTGCCAGTTTAAGATCAACATAACCAACTCTTACGCAGGATCCATTGCATGGTCGAATTTCTTTTCGCGCTTGACGCACAGTCACCCTGGGCGCGTTGTATGGCTGGTATTCAACGTGACTATCGCCTGGATGTTGATGGAACTTGGTGTTTACACTTCGCTAGAAAATACCTTACGACTATATTCCATTCTGGGCGTGTCGTGGACCGGCGCGATTGCTGCGGACCTTGCGATCAACAAGATACTGGGGCTAAGCCCCCCGGGGATACATTTCAAGCGTGCGCAGTTGTATGACATCAATCCTGTGGGTGTCGGGGCCATGGCAATTTCTACTGCTATAGGTTTTATCGCTTACAGTGGTTGGTGGGGGCCACTAATGCATTCCATGGCGACATACCTTTCTCTAGTCAGTGTACTTTTGCTAGTTCCTGTATTTGCCTACCTCACGCAAGGTCGATACTATCTGGCGACCAATCCGTTTAATAATCAGGATGTTGAAGCAGACAATATATCCAGTCAAACGTGTAGCATTTGCAGAAGCGACTACGATCACGAAGATCTCATACGTTGTCCCGCTTATGGAGGGCCGATCTGTTCATTGTGTTGTTCTCTGGACATGCGATGTGAGGACTTGTGTCGGCCAGATGCACCGTTCCTGACACAGCTTCGTGCCTGGACCCACAGTGTCATGCCACAAAGATCACCCACACAGGCGCAATGGATGGTAGTGCAATTCTTGTGTCTGGTCGTTGTGGCCGCTATCGTTATGGCATTTATCTTCAGTATGGTATACCTGCAATCAGGTATCGCCTATCAAGAAAAAGCATCTGGTTTCTCTGGATATATTCATCGACTGTTTGCAGCGTTACTGGTGTTGGCTGCCATTGTCAGCTGGATATTTTTGTTGACTAGTGAAAGTGCCCGACGCGCCCGGGAAGACACTGTAAGGCAAAACGCGCTTTTACAGCAGGAGGTTACAGCTCACGAAATCACTGAGATGGCGTTACACCGAGCGCGAGAAAAAGCAGAGGCTGCTAACGAAGCCAAAAGCCGATATGTGATTGGTCTCAGTCATGAGCTACGTACGCCACTGAACTCAATTCTGGGGTATGCCCAATTAATGGAACAGGATTTTGATTTACCTGCGCATCGAAAGAATGGGGTACGAGTTATCCGTGAGTCAGCACAGCATCTGGCGGGACTGATTGAAAACCTTTTGGATATATCTCGCATAGAGGCTGGCCGGTTAACCATTCATCGTGATCACGTCAGCTTGCACACGTTCTTGCATCAGTTAATACAGATGTTTCATATTCAAGCCAAATCGGCGGGTCTTGATTTTCGAGTATCGATCAGCTCCCATGTCCCAAAGCGAGTGTTTGCTGATGAAAAAAGGTTGCGACAAATTCTAATCAACCTTCTGTCAAACGCATTTAAATATACTGTACAAGGTCATGTGGAACTCCTTGTTGATTATGGATCGCAAGTGACAACCTTTCGTGTATGCGATTCTGGTGCAGGCATGAGTGCCAGAGACCTTGAACGAATCTATGAGCCATTTGAGACGCTACCTGATGCGAACGCCGAACTACCCAAGGGCACTGGATTGGGACTCAGTATATCCAAGTTACTGAGCGAAATAATGGGCGGGGATCTAACCGCTAGTAGCGTCGAGGGCGCGGGAAGCTGTTTTACCCTTAAATTACTTCTTCCACCAATTGCCAATGAGAAACCCGTTGATCTATCAACCTTGAATACTCACAGACATTTATTGCATCAAAAATCGATTACGGTTGTTGATGACGATGAAAACCATCGAAGCCTGATCGCTGAATTACTTGAACCTATGGGGTTCAAGGTGCAGGGGTACCCTGATGCAATGACGTGCTTGGAAAACCTTGAAAGTCATCCCGTGGATGTATTTCTACTGGATATTTCCATGCCGGGAATGAACGGTTGGGAACTGGCAGAGCGAATTCACCAACGCTATCCAGGACCAGTGAGGATACTAATGATATCTGCGCTTGCTGATGATCATATTCAACACCATGCTCATGACTCATCAAGCAACAACTACTTCGTCAAGCCACTTGATTTGCATAAATTACTATCGCGGCTTGAAGAAATTCTGGTGCTGGACTTTCCACAAGATGGACCAGTTGTTTTTGACTCCGAACACATTGCCCGAACGCTAGCGCCATCTCTATCACCTGCAAATTGTTCAACAATAGACAAAGCTACGTATGAGAATAAGATATCACATGCAGAACATGTACATAAATACGATTTGCCACCAGAACTTTTGAACCAATTACAATCGCTTTACGCTATCGGTCATATCTCCGCAATCAGCGCTTTGCTTGATTCAGCCTCACTGAACGACGAGAATGTCATCCCATTTGCATCCAATGCACGCCAGTTGCTGCAACGTCATCAACTTGAAGCCTTTGGAGTACTTCTAGAAACAGCAAGAGAGCATCACAATGACTGAGCATGCCAATCGATCCGTTATTTTAGTTGTGGAGGATTCTCCCGATTCACTGGGCATGTTGCATGAAACACTAGAGCACAATAACTACACGGTGTTGCTGGCACCTAACGGAGAGAAAGCACTGGAAATAGTGACGCATATCAGTCCAGACGGAATTCTCATGGATGCACTGCTACCAGGTATGAATGGGTTTGAGACCACTCGTCGTATAAAAAAACTAAGCAATGCCAGAACAACTCCTGTACTTTTCATGACTGGGCTTGATGACACCGAACACATAGTCGAAGGCCTTGAAGCGGGTGGTGTCGACTACATTGTAAAGCCTATCAATGCCATTGAACTGGTCGCAAGATTAAAGGTACATCTGGACAACGCACAGGATGCACAGACGGCCAAGGCAGCACTGGAAATCTCAGGTCAGAGCCTGGTATCTACTGATGCGCACGGACGAGTACTATGGGCAACTCCATCTGTTCGCAATCGTTTTATTCCTGGTGAATCAAAGCTACGCAGTCAGACTTTGTCTTGGCTTCGGCAGATCTCATCCCAAGCAAAACCTGAGTACTACTCTGAGCCCTGTTCTGAGACTGACTGCAACGGTAAAAACGTACAGTTAACCTATTTGGGCCAATCCGGTGATCAACAATACCTGATGAGAGTACGCCTTGGAAGGGAGAATACAACCCGAACCATAATTCAGGAAAACTTTGATTTGACAGGCCGAGAGGCCGATGTACTACTTTGGCTGGTCAATGGCAAGTCAAACAAAGAGATTGCTGAGATTCTGTCCATAAGCCCGCGGACGGTCAATAAATACCTGGATCATGTCTATGTAAAACTAGGCGTTGAAAATCGGACAGCTGCAGCAATGGTTACCGTACGCAAAATTTCTGATCAGCGTGACGGCTGATAAAGCGCTAGCGTTAACTTGGCAGCAAAACAATCGCTGCCAGAATATCACGCGCTACAAAAATTTGGCCAGTTATCGCCATCTATATCTCTTGCTTCAACAGACTTAAAATTCTTACAATTTATGACCCTCAGATGATCACGATCCTGAACGAGGCTCGTGACCATCTCAGGTCCGTGTCGGGTACAGTAAGCATTCTCAGAACCATCAACCTGCTCCGTGGATATCACAGCTTGTCAGATTGAGAAGATTAACCTTAGAAGATTAAGTGTTTCTTAACCCAATAAAATCTTAGATTCAGGTAGCTGCTTTTGCTCCAAACAATGAACGAAACCACGATGTTTTAATAACAGGTGCCGCCTCGGCAACCGTATAACCGGCACCTTCGATCATGACCCCGGAGAGAGTAGCGTAAGTTTGTGTCCATGCCTCCCTAACCTTAAGGGTGAACGCATCGCCAAGCCCTTTCTCCAAGGTCCATAAAAGACTTGCTGCAACTTTCTGATAGTCTGCTTCTGCTACGCCATAACCTTTGTGAGCCTTGCCAGCGGCCTTCAAAGGCTCAATAAGTGATTCAACATCATCAAGCGAATTGACAGCCAGATCGAGCATCTTCATAAGCTTCTCTCCCTGCTCTTGAATATCGCCCTTGAACATCGGACGTACTTCCGGATACTGCTCAAACAGGCGATCATAAAAAATACCGGCAGTAGCTTCCTGATTGGGCAACACCATGGCCCAACTCTCTTTCACTAGTGATTTCTGTTCTGGAGTCATAATTATATTTTCCTTTGCGTCATGTAAAAGCGGGCTAAAGCCAACATGTAGTCCACTGCTGTTTTAACCTGTTCGTCGCTCAGATCAGGGTTTCCACCTCGAGCTGGCATATACGTATCATTTTCCCCATAGAAGCCTTCAATAGCGTGCTGGTAAAGTACTAACCGAGGTCTCTTCAAACGGTGTTCCCACTGCTTGGGTTTTCGCGGATTAGGCGCACCAGCAGTTCCATAGGCATGGCAAGTTTCGCAGTTCCCTAACCAGACAGTGCGACCATCATTCAGTTCAGGCGAAAGTATTGGATACTTCGTCACGTCATCTGCCAGTACAGGAACGCTAACATTCACCGAAATGAAAATCAGCCAAATGCAAACCATCTGTCCAGGTGGTATCAGCATCAGCCCTCCAATGGAATTCTGATCACTACCCCGCCCATCACATCGCCAATCTTGAAATCTGTGCGAGGAGTATCCTTGTGATCGTTGTGGCATGAAGCACATACAGGAGCCACGGCGGTATCAGCATAGACAGCAGTAAAGTAACTTGTTCCACCCAACTCCTCTGTAGTGTAAAAATTCTCACCCTTGTTTTCGGCAACAAACTCAAGGCCAGACACTTCGGCATCGGTTTGTGGAGCATTCTGCTTGTTTATTGGCCACAAAGACTGGAGCGAATAGCTGAAGTTGACATCCGGATTTTCCTCTGCTTTTTCGGCTACCATTTCTGCTCCAAAACGAAACATCTGGGCCGGTAACACGAGGGCTTTCTCGTCCTCGAAATGCTCAGAAGCTGTAATTACTTTCTCTTTCGCCGCTAGTCGATTGACGATTCGTCGAGTGTACACAGCGCGATCGGAGTCCATCACCATATGCAGTGCATCAGCCATGGCTTTCGGTGTAATCGACGGTGTATCAGCAATGTCGTTAGACGACAGAGCCACAATAGCGTAAGCACCCGTGGCAAGAAATAGAGTTGTCCCGAGAAGAGGTTTATTAGTTTTCGACAATGTATTTTTCATGCTATTTACTCCGACGTATTCAGATAGGTTGTGGAAATTCACTTTAGATATTTCATTAACACTTGACAGGTTCTTAATTGCCCTGATCTTTGCGTTTTTGATGACGCATGGCATCCTCTCTAGCTAGAGACACGCTTTCAACGCTCACACTGGGTTCTCCCTGAAAGTTGGTTTCAATCAAAGCCTCGTCTGCGAGAGCATCAATGGAAAATGGCAATCCATGACAGTCTTGACAAACGGGTCGAATCATTTTGCTGTTAGGCGCAAAGTACTCGCTCTGGTTATGCTCCACCGTCACGCGACTCAGCCAGTCGCTTACGTCCTTTTCCACACGAGGCATGTGACAACTTGCACATGACACTCCGCTTCGAGGCTCTGCAACACCTGACATCTCTGCCTGCCACAGAGCATAATGCCTGGATTGCTTGTATGCCAAAGAGTGGTTATCCGCGTGACATCCCAGACAGGATTCAACCGCCGCCGTCTGACGGTCAAATCGATGAGCTTCATGGCAACTGTTACAGTCTAATTCCAAATGTCCGCTCCCCTCAGTCATGGGAAGTCTGGAGCCTTCCGGAGTCATTGGACTTAAGCCAGCCGCATGCCGCATGCCGTGCTTCCCCTGTTGAAAATCATCTACCTCAACACCGTGACAACTTGTACAACCTTGAAGTTCAGGATCGTTAACCCATTCAACACTCGATTTATCTTCAGTTACTCTCTCATGGCAGGAACTACAGTTGACACCTGCGGCGGCATGCGCCGTTGATGACCACTCGTTCGCAATGGAGTCATCGTAAGACACGTCTGACGGCACATCGATATCGGTTATGGTTAGTGGTTCAACCGGATAGCGATCGATCGGATACTCTACTATCTGGTCGATGATTGTCAGAAACTCAGTCACCTTGACCCGTTGTACATCGAGTTGCTCCGCCTGATCCATATGCTTGACCAGAAAATCAGTGTAAAGAGCACGGTTGTCGTGATAGTTATGACATCCAGATGTTGTGCAATCAGCAAACTCCATTCCCGTATGCGAAGGCCGTTCTTCTGCCACGTTCTCATGGCAATGAAAACAGACATCCCGCGGTTGCGTAAGACCATTGGCCAAGGTTATCTCCGGGCGATGTTCGGTGTGACAACTAACGCATTGGGTTGCGTTGATTTTTTCAAGTCTCGAGGCATTACGTGGATCCTTGAATTTTGCAATGGGGTGAGAATCAAATGGCTTGCGCCGATCATCACCATGACAGGCAACACACGCATCTTGCAATACCTCACCACCACCAAAAGCATCGGTATGACAGCTATTACAAGAATCCACAAGTTGGTGGTGTCCGCTGCTCATCGGGCCTGGCATGAAAACAGACTTTGATGTGTTATCGCCTACGAGTGCGTAGGCTAGCGCTGAACACAACAGGGTACTTCCAACAGCCCAGCTCCACCATAAAGTCGACCTGCGAAGCAACTTGATTTGACTGCTAATCACACTTAATACCAATAGCCTTTTGCAATATGCCAACCCAACAGAACCGGCACTGGCCAGAACAACAAAATATGCACCCACAACGATAGTTTTCGAACGCTGCTCGCAGCAGATGACTGCCAGCGATGCTCAAGACCCACCACAATCGCTGAAATGGCACCTACAAACAACAAACCAACAAAACAGAACATTAACCAATAGTTAAGCCCATGACCCATACGTAAGCCTGTGTGGGCCAATAGCATAAGCACTACCGCAGCGCCAAGAACGACATGCGTAAAGCGCCAGGTGGTAAACCGTCCCAAACGAGCAAATATCGGTAACCGCTTGCGCAAAGTGATACCCAGACCAAACGCAAACAACGCGAGAATGCTGAAGCCCGATATTTGTTTTATCAATCGGTTCCGCCACAAGACATCCCAATGAATCGGACTATCCAGATTCGCAAGAAATCCAGCCTGTACAGAGTTTGCGTAGCTGATTACAGGTGCAACAAGAATCACCAGTGTCATCAGCAGTGAAAATAGCGCGGCTGCCACAAGCCCACGTTGCCAGGGAGCGGGTTTTAGTGTGTCATTGCTTCCTAGCAGATTCCCAAGCAACGGTTTACAGCTACCGCACACCGAACCTGCACCTGTAGTTGTCGCTAACTGATCTATCGAGCAAGTCCCGCTGGCTATCGCTCTACAGACTGCTCCCTTGTTCACTTTCGTGCACTGACACAAAACAGCGCTGTCTGGCAGTGCGTGGACATTCTGACCATCGGCATCTGGCCACAACGTTCCAGTCAGACGAAACCGGAGTATTTGCCAGGGATACAGCGTCTCGTTTGCAGCAATAGCGGTCTGGATGCGTATGCTCTCTGACCACCTTCCCACACCCAAGGCCCCTCGCAATTGATGACGATTTACAAGAATCTTTCGATATGTGTCGTCGGATCGGCTACGATAAGAATGCGTTTTGCCATCCGTGAAGTGTGCTGTATGGCCCATTGGCCCGGTACTGAAAACTGGAACGCCTAACACCTTAAGGCGAGCTGCTGTTACCGATCCGCTATAACGAGTATCTTCACCTGTGATTTGAGCTGCAATCACTGCGGCCTGTTCGAAACCAGGTCCAACGAGACCGTAGATTTCACCTTTGTGCTCCACGCATTCGCCAACGGCAAAGATATGAGGATCTGAGGTACACAACCGGTCATCAACAAGTATCCCACGACCAAAAGATAGATGCGCCTGCCTTGCAAGCTCAATTCGTGGTTTGATACCAGTTGCTAAAACCAATGTATCGCACTTAAGCAGCGCGCCGGAGTGTAGCCGCACGCCAGACAAGCGGCAATCACCTTCAACATCTGCCACACCGTTGCCAAGCAGGATATTCAAACCCAGCTCATCCATACGTTTGCGTAGCCTATCTGACGCATCGATATCCAGTTGAGCTGCTAACAGACGATCGTTATGATCAATTACGGTCACTTGTGTATTAGCTGGCTGCATTGCACGGGCAGTTTCCAAGCCTAACAACCCGCCTCCAAGTACAACCGTATGGTGTGACCGGGATCGTCTGGCCATCAATGCGGTAGCGTCATCAAGGTTTCTTAAGGTGTAAACACCTTGTTTTTCAACACCAGGAATATCAGGGATATACGCTTCGGATCCTGTCGCAAGAATCAGTTTGTCATAGGGTTGGACAGAACCCGTGTGATCT
Source organism: Granulosicoccus sp. (assembly GCA_045110475.1). Classification (GTDB taxonomy): domain Bacteria; phylum Pseudomonadota; class Gammaproteobacteria; order Granulosicoccales; family Granulosicoccaceae; genus Granulosicoccus. Next base: position 18,001 of record JBGCGC010000129.1, on the reverse strand, counting down.
GTGATCTTTTTCGCGTGCGGATCAATACTTGTTACTCGATATCCAAAACGGCATTCCAACTTTGAACCAAACGGCCGCTTTACGGGTTGGTTGAGATCGCCAAGTGCACTTTCTCCAGCGAGCCACGTCGAAAGTTGTATTCGGTTATAGGGCTCATGAGGTTCGTCGCCGTACAGCACAACTTGCCTAGTAGGTGAGCGCCGAAGAATTTCTTCAACCGTACGTACGCCTACCGGACCGCTGCCAACAATAACAATAGGACTGGTGTTTGACATACCTGAACGAAATCTAGCCTGGACTATTCATGAAACGCCAAATCCTTTCCGGAAGGCCGGCCCCGACCAGACCCTTAGTTCGTAGCGGATTTCGTGAAGGAGCGGAATACAGACTGTATTTCCGACTGAACGAAATTCGCTACGGACGAAGGGAATGAGGAAGGATTTGGTGATTTCATGAATAATCCAAGCTTGAACCGATGTTTAATTACACCGCGATCCTAGATAGTTCGTTCATCACTGTCTGCTGCTTAATTTAACCATCCATTGTGCATTATTTGCATCACGTGCTGAATACTCTATCGAGTGCCTGATCTTCAGGACCATGGTCTATGTGAATATGCACTTTATCAGAGAAGCGTTTCAGTTCTTCGACAAAGGCCATACGTTCAAGTGAACGTCCGCAGTAGGGCATCTCTCACGATGCTCCAGAAGCATCTAATGCATAGGCCATATTCATATCGGTGTGATGCCAATGCCACCAGCAAATAACAACGTGTGCCCTGCACTTTCCAATGGAAAGTTGTTTCGTGGCCGGCTGATTTAAATGTGCGCACCGAGCTGAAAATATGAATGCACAGTGGAGGAGCCACCGCGTGATTCAGGATCTAGCAGATAGACGCCCCGGAATTAAACTGCGGCAACATGGCCTGAGTAAAAGCGCGTGTACCAATGAAGTTAACCTGCAGAATCATTTCTTCCATACCCGCCCATGGCGGCACACCGGCATTGTTGCAAAGGCCATCCAATTGCCAGGGAGTCTGCTTTGCAGCCTTAGCAATGGAGCCAGAATCGTTCAGATCCATGGGAATGTATTCATCAAAGTGGTCAGCACTGACCTGTACATCGAAGCCAAGCAACCGATGTCCTGCTTGCTTTAACTTACGCGTCAGCTCAGCGCCAATACCGCTCGCAACCCCCGTGACGGCGTAGGTTTTCGTCATGCTTGTCTCCCTCAAGTGTATCTAACAGACTAAACCATAGGTACGATTAACGATAGCTCTGGGCTGCACTTGGCTATGCGGATCGGGGTGAGTTTGGCCTTGCTTCATCTGTATGGTCTGAAGATCCAGATCGCGTGGTAGCTCTGGTACGGCAAATTGAGGCTGGTTACAGCTTCATCAGCGTGCATTGTCCGTCTGCACTAGATGGAAATGGCCCTTTTAGCGGATTTAAGAAATCGGGAATCGGTAGAAATTTTGGTTATTAAGGTATAACCCAGTTTCAGGGTTATCATTCAATGACAGGCTCTCCCGAGAGTTTGCTATAAAATAGCGCATGCGCGAAAAAAATCGAATTGTAAAATCCACCATTTACGAGAGGAATCCATGTTTAGAAACACACTAACAGGAATAACGCTAGCCTTTGCGCCTGCCTTGCTTGCAGCACAAGTGACGCTGACAACCGAGACCACATCGCCGGGGTCAACACCCCATTATATAGACACTACATTGGCAGCAGTTCTTGATAGCGCTGGCATCGCGACCGTGCAAATAACTGAAGGCGCGACGCTGACAAACACGGTACAGGCAATCGCAGAAGGACAACTGGATATGGGACCTGCTCCGCTCATCCTGCCATTTCTTCTAGCGAATGGCGCAGGGCCATACAGTGGCGTAGGTAAGGAAACCGGCGCCACACTGGCACAAAATATTCGTGCCATTTTCTTTCATGCAGGGTCCTCGCAAATTTTTGCACACTACAACTCCGCTCCCATCAAGGATATTCGCGATCTAAAAGGTCTGGAAATCTGGAATGGCCCACCTCGTGGTGCAGCGCTAACATCAGGGCGCGCGATGATCCAACTGTTGTCAGGGCTTAAGGATGGCGAGGGATATCAAGGTGTACAAACCCCTTGGCCCGATGCGATAAAGGCGGTGACTAGCGGCAGTGTCGACGCATGGACAGCACCTGATGGTCTGCCTTCAGGTCGTCAGATCCAGATAGCCGCGGCAGGTGGTATTACTATCTATGATGTACCGTCTGATATATTGAATAGCGAGCTCGGTCAACAGATTGTAGCGGCACCAGGTCATGCGCCCGTAAGCATACCGGTTGAAGATTATCGAGCCGCTTATGAAGGTAATGATGTCACTATTGTCACTGATGATGACACCTTCGATTCATATGCCACAGCCTTTGGTCAGGTGGCTCGCGCTGATATGGATGAACAGTTGGTCTATGACATCGTAACAGCCTTTCTGAAAGCACAGGAACGATTTGAAACCGGTGCACCTATTGGCCCTAACCTTAGCCTGACATTTGGTGATATTGATGGAGTGAGCCAGGGTGCTTGTGGAGCGGTACAGATAAAAATGCATCCAGGCGCTATCCGTGCTTACGAAGCTGTCGGGCACACCGTTGCGGATTGCCTACGTCCGTAGATTTTTCCAGCGTTAGCCGTTGTCTTAATTCAGTAGAGAAATCCACGTGATTCAATCGTCAACGCCGATTCGCGCTGTAGGGCGCCAGATCGCGATTGTTCTGGCGTTGGTGCTGGTCTTTGCTGGCATGTTGAACACACTGCCGGAAATCGCAGGGCTGGAGGATTGGGTGCGTAGCGTGACCGGTCGACCGCTTTTGCGCATTTCCGGATTTTCAACGGAATATTTCTTTCCGCTGATGTTCTTTCTGATGATGATTATCGTCGTGTTTGACGCTAGCGTGTATCGAGAATGGTCCGTGAAGAAGCCGAACAAGGCGTGGCTGGGACTGGTTCTGGATATCGGGCTTATCGTCGCTGCGTTCCTTGGCGCATTTGGCTATTTGGTCGAAATTGATACCGTTTGTCTAATTGATCAGGTCACGGGGGAACGTGCACGATTGATCGATGAGGCTGCAGCCAGCCCCAGTCTTATACCGGGCATCTCATTCGAAGCGGAGGTGCCGGCTTGTCAAGCGCGATTTGGTGTCTGGATTATTCCGCTACTGTTTACAATAATCACCTTGTTTTTTCTCTACAACGTTCGAGTCTGGGGTTTGCCACTAGTCGTTGTTGCGAGCATTGTGGTGCTCTACACCATTGGCACGGCCGTGATCTGGGTATACGGCTTCTCTGAAAACAACTTCTTGCTAACCAAGCTGGGGGCTGAAGGGGGTGATCCACTAGCCGCAGCTATTCAGAAAGCCACCAATGTCTTTATTACCCCCGATGGCTTTATGGGACGGTTTATGGACATCGTTATCAATCAGGTATTTCCGTATGTCATTCTTGGTGCCTTGTTCGGAACATCGGCAGGTGGTACGTCACTGATTAAACTTGCGGTTCGCCTTACTCGGCACCTGCGTGGAGGACCTGCGCATGCCGCCATTGTATCTTCTGCGATGTTTGGAACTATCACCGGTGGACCAGTAACCAACGTACTCTCAACCGGACGATTAACCATTCCCATGATGCAGCGCATAGGATTTAATCGATACTTTGCAGGAGGCGTTGAGGCGGCAGCTTCTTCTGGTGGGCAAATTATGCCACCGGTCATGGGCGTAGCTGCCTTCGTTCTAGTGGCCTTGACATCAGTGTCTTATACCAAAGTTATCACCGCTGCGTTTCTACCGGCTATTGCATTTTTCGTATCCATATTTCTGGCTGTGATGTTCCAGGCTCGACGTGAACGGGTCGAACCCATGCGTACCATTCCCGAAGATCTGGTCATGTCACGGCAGGATTGGCTAAATCTGATCATCATTTTCGGACCTATACTCACTATCCTGTTCCTTCTTCTTGGTAACAAGGATTCCATTGGCTTGGGGCCACTAGGCTCATTGCTTGGTGCTGAAGTGGTGCTTAACAATGGCGTTAACACTGTGGTGGAACGAGGCTGGATTCTGCAAACCATTGTCAACGCCACCGGTGATGCCGTTTCAGCCGGCTGGTGGGCAGTTGCTATCCTGATACCCCTGTTGTTTCTCGATCCAGACACTCGCAACAAGCCGTCCAAGGTACTGGTGTCTTTGGGGGAAGGTGGCATATTGATTTCGCGCCTCTTTCTATTGTTGTTCGCCGTGTCCATCATTGCTGCGTTTCTCAACGAAAGCGGACTTACCGGTGAATTGACGCGGGCTGTTACCAGTTGGCTCGAAACGGTTGAATCTATCACTCTCTTCAACACAACCATACCGATCGTTGGTGGCGTTTATCTAATGCTGGCACTTACCTGCGCGATGTTTTGCGCCATTCTACTTGGCATGGGCATGCCCACAGTTCCCGCCTATGTGAATGTAGCTCTGTTGCTGGGTCCATTGTTAGCGAATCTTGGTGTCAGTTTTTTTACCGCGCATATGTTTGTTTTCTACTTTGCGGTTGCCTCTGCCATTACACCACCCGTTGCCGTTGCCGCCTTTGCCGCAGCCTCTATTACTGGGGGCGAACCCATGCGCACCGGCGTAGCTGCTGTGCGGGTAGGTATTGTTATGTTTGCAATACCCTTTATTTTTGCTTGGTACCCAGAGCTTTTGCTGATAGAGGAAGCGGTCACTATTGTAGGCAATGATGGGCAACGACAGCTTATATCAGGCTATTCAGCGACACCCGATTGGGTAGCGCTGTCAACGTTACTCGCACGATTGATTTTTGCCTTGTATCTACTGGCGTCGGCCTTGACGCGATTTGATCGCGTTCAAATGTCCACTCTGGAAGTTGTATTACGACTAACCTGTGCTTTGCTCATTTTGTGGAAAAGCGCTATCGTTGTGGTTGTCGGAGTGATTGCTGCCGCCATTGTCATTCTTTGGCATCATATGGCGCCACGTCCGGCGGACTAGATATCATTTGGTAGTTAATTTTCTCATCATTTAGTATGTTGCAGTTATCGACAAAAGGAGAAAACGTCATGTCAGTTCAAAAAAGTGCCGGCAAGGTTACAGGAATAGGCGGCGTATTTTTTCTTGCTAGCAAAGACAATGAAAGTCTGGCCAAATGGTACGAAGAACACTTGGGGATTTCACTCGAGGGGTGGGGAGGAAGTGTTCTCGAGTGGAAAAATGATAAAGCCGAAGATGGTGGGATAACTGTCTGGAACATCGCGGCTGCGGATAGCCAGTGGTTCGCACCGAGTCAGGCGCGCTTCATGATTAACTATCGCGTTGATAATCTTGAGGCTTTGATTAAGAAACTCAAAGTCGCTGGCGTAGAAGTACTGGAGGGTCCAAAATTTGAGGAGAATGGAGCTTTCGCATGGATCAGTGACCCTGAAGGAAATAAAATCGAGCTGTGGGAACCCATGCTTTGGGATGAAAAGAACAAGCGCTAATACCAGGAAAACAGCGAAAACGCGAAACTCTGAAGTATTTTCATTCAATATCTACCGAATGACCTGTACGCGAAGAAACCTCGATTGCCTCGATCAGGCGATGAGACGAGAACGCATCGTGCCCACTTACCATGGGCGCGTTTCCATGTTCGATACAGTCGATGAAATTCTCAATTATTCGTTTATGCCACAAACTTTTGGAGTTCACTGTTTCTTCGGTTTTAGTCTCCTGGATGTAGTGAGTAATCTGGCCATCCTGCCAGTGAACATCCATAGAATCGGCACTTAGATGTAAAGAGCCACAAATACCGTTGAGCGCAATAGATTCCTTGCCACGAGGGAAAGTGGCGGTACTTGCAATCAGTGATCCAACGGCCCCCGATGCAAAGGTCAATCCAACAACAGCAAAGTCTTCAGATTCCATATTATGCAATGATGTGGTGGCTGTCATTGCCTGTACTCGCGACACTGGCCCTGTAAGGCTGAGTGCAAGGTCTATGGTATGGATTGCCTGAGTAATCAGAACGCCACCGCCATCTCGTGTGTACGTGCCGCGACCCAATTCGTCATAATAAGTTTGTGGCCGCCACAATGGAGCTGTAATCTCAATAAGGCCTATTTTCCCTAGATCACCGCTGGCAACCACCTGTTTGGCCGCTATCGAGGAGTCCCACATCCGGTGCTGAAACACGACCGCCAGCTCCACGTTTGCACGCTTGCAAATATCGATGACTTGCCGGGATTCATGCAGATTCCGCGCAATGGGTTTCTCAAGCAGAATGTGCTTGCCAGCTTTGGTCAGTGACTCTATAAGATCCAATCTGACATTCGGAGGTGTCGCCACGATGACAAAATCAATATCAGGGGCTTTAAGGACAGCAGATAGATCATTGGTGAATTGAGGAGATGGGCCTTGGTAGAACGCTGACAGGTACTCAGCGCGTTCTGGTCGCGTGGATACGATAGCAGCAAGCCTGCAGCGCGACTGAAGCGCAGATAGTGCGGATACATGAGTCTTCGCAATCATTCCTGCACCTATTAACGCTACCCCTGGTCGAGTCATTAGCAATATTCTCTTGTAAAAAACAGTAGTCGATCTTGTCGTCTGGAGATGCCGATAGAGCGTAATTTTTATCTTTCAACAGGGTATCAGCCGGTTGCACGTCGCGATAGTCCATCTCTAGACTGGACTGTAGCCGACAGATCATGAGGTTAGCGAATAACCAATGTCCAAATTTATAGAAGACTATCGATTGGCACGCCAGAAATCGCAGGATCTTGAAAAACGTTAGGAATGGACGACAAAGTACCGATATCTGGACCGCGAAATTGCAACGCCCTGTATGCTTTGGTACATTGCGAAATAGACAGGTGATCGTGATGCACAATTATTGACCGTCAGCTATTTGTCAGCCAAACCAGTTTCGGGTACGACGCTGAATGGCAGGCAAAAACCACTGTCATAGGCAATGCTTATGTCATCAAAACCGATCACGATTTGTGCAGTTCGTCTTTGTATCGCATAGTGTTGCTTCCAGCAAAGAGCTAGCCCGAGGCCAGCCAGGCCTGCACGGGGTGGACTCCATTCAAGGAGATGATCGATGTATCAGACTAAAACCAATCCGAATTCGAGGCCCAGAAAAATACTGGCAGCCGCCTTGCTCGCAGGTAGCACCCTGATCTCAGTCGGGTTCACCTCTACCGCGATAGCGCAAGAGAAAGTAGTAATTGCTGTCAGCCCGCTCGGTGCAGACTCAAACCTTTATTGGACAACAACCGGCGCCTTCATATTGCCGTCAATGCAGACACTGGTTGGGAATGACCCGGTAACCGGTAAATATGACAATAGCCAGCTTGCCGAAAGCTGGGAACATAATGAGGACTTCACATCCTGGACATTTCGACTTCATCCGGAAGCTCAATTCAATGGCGAATGGGGGCCGGTAACATCTGCAGATGTTGTGCATAGCTTCAATTTGCATACAGGAGACGATGCCAAGCTCAGTGGCATCAAACAGTTCAAGACAATGTCGATAGAAGCAGTAGACGAACACACGGTACGCTTCGACATGGAATCGCCAGTACCCAATTTTCTGTTTTCCAATGCCGGGCGGGGCTCTCTGGTGGTTTATAGCAAGGCGCAGTTTGATGCTGAAGGCATGGCAGGCTACGAAAGCGCACCGGCAGGCTCCGGGCCTTTTCAGTACGAAGGACGTGAAGTTGGCCAGTCAATCACGTTCAGCACGATCGACAACCACTGGACCGGCGTGACGCCTGAGTTTGACGAAATCGAATTTCGCTGGGTCAGTGAGCCATCAACCCGCTTTGCCATGCTCTCTGCAGGCGAAGCGCATGCCGTGACATTGCCACGTGATCTGCAGGACGACGCTGCACAAGCAGGTCAGAACGTCATTGCTTCCAGCGAAGGTGCAATGCAGTCGACGATGTTGTTTACCGGACAATTCATGAACCCTGATGCTGAGGAGAACCGCGACGCCCGCACATACGCATGGGCTGACCAACGTGTTCGTGAGGCTGCCAACCGGGCGCTGGATCGTGATGCCATCCTCGAGGTACTGTATGGAGAGGGTGTGCGTCCTTTGTCTGTTTACACGATGGATCCGCGGTTCCCCGGCTACTCTGAAGAAATTGCAGAGCGTTTTGATACCGACTATGGATATGATCCTGAAAAGGCGATAGCACTTCTGGCTGAGGCGGGCTACCCGGACAGCTTCGACAACGCGAAAATTCCACTGGTCGTTACCAGCCTTGCCGGCAACCCTGAATTTGCACAAATGGCAGAACTGGTACAAGCCTACTTCGACGTAGTGGGTATCGAGACTGAGATGCGCGAGCAGGATTGGGCCACTGGCAATACTGCCATTCGGGGCTTTACTGCCGATTTCATTACACCGATGCGCAACGCACCTGTTCGTCCGAGTGCGCTGGGAGTACAGATATTCTTCACACAGCACGCTAGCCCGCATCTTGACGTAGGTGATCCGGAACTGAATGAACTCGGAGCCAGCCTCGTTGATGAAACCGATCCAGGCAAACGCGATGAGGTGCTTAATCAGATGTTTACCCGCATCTTTGATACCTACGCACATTTGCCCATGGCAACCGTTCCTGCATCGGTTGTCGTGAACAGCGAGATGGTAGAAGGCTGGACTTTTCCGGGAGCAACTTCTTCTGGTCTTAGTCATTTTCATCTTATCGACATCAAGTAGGGCGAATCGACAGTGGGCGGGGTTGTGTCATACAACGTCGCCCATTAACCGGAGAGATAGCCCGTGTTTCGTTTCCTCTTCTTTAGAACAGCGTCGAGTCTGTTCGCACTGCTGATCATTTCCATTATCGTATTTCTGCTTTCGCACTTATCCGGCAGTCCTGTGGATGCCTTGCTTCCCGATGATGCAACGCAGGAACAGATCGATAGTTTCATCAGGGCGTGGGGACTTGATAAACCGCTCTGGCAGCAGTACCTGACGTTTCTGGGCAATGCCATACAAGGCAATTTCGGCACGTCACTCAAGTGGCCGGGTGAGGATGCGATGGGCTTTGTGCTTGATCGGATGCCTGCAACATTGCAACTGGGCGGTCTTGCTATTTTGATCAGTGTGCTAATCGCGTTACCACTCGGCATAGCCGCGGCAGTATACAAGGGAACTATCGTTGACCGTGGCGCGCAAATGTTTGCACTTCTGGGGCAGTCCATGCCAAATTTCTGGCTTGGCATCATCCTTATCTGGGTATTTGCAGTCTGGCTTGGCTGGCTTCCCACGTCAGGTATGGGTACCTTGGCTCATGCCATTCTGCCTGCCATTGCAATTGCCTGGTTTCAGGTGTCGGCTTTGGCACGGCTGACACGTTCGGCGATGCTCGAGGTTCTTGATGCGGAATATATCAAGCTTGCCAGAGTCAAGGGTGTCTCGGAAGGTATGGTTGTCTGGAAACATGCCTTGCGCAACGCAGCCGTTGTGCCTCTGACGTATTTTGGAATTCTTGCAGCTTCAATCCTGACCGGCTCTGTGGTAATCGAAACCGTCTACTCCTGGCCAGGAATGGGATGGGTTGCCATCGAGGCAATTCGCGGTCGAGACTTTCCAGTTGTGCAGGCAGTGATTATTGCGTATGCCATTATCTATATGATTTCTAACCTTGTCGTCGATCTGCTTTATGTCATTGTTGACCCAAGAATACGACATGGCTGAGCTGACTACCAAACCGTACCAGATACAAGGTCTATGGTCGAGAGCACGCGAACTGCCACTGGTTCCGCTCGCCATTCTGTTGGTCGTATTTATTATTCCAGCATTCTTTGCAGAATTTATCGCACCACATGATCCGTACGCGCCAAATTTGCGTTCCCGTTTACAGCCGCCTGTTTTCTTCGGTGGTACGTGGCAGTTTCCCTTGGGTACCGACCGGTTAGGACGGGATATCCTTAGTCGTATTCTGCATGGTGCCTGGTACGTGCTTGCCGTTTCGATGATTGGTATCGCCGTTGGGCTGATCGTTGGTACCACGCTTGGCTTGATTGCAGGCTACGTACGTGGCTGGTTTGACGGGCTGGTCATGCGACTGGTTGATATATCACTTGCATTGCCAGCGATGCTGCTGGCGTTAGCGTTGGCAGCTGCCATCGGTGCCAGCTTCCTATCCGTTGTTATTGTTGTCGGTTTTGCGTTGTGGGCCTACTTTGCCCGACAGGTTCGAGCCGAGGTTCTGCTGCTGCGCAAAAGTGATTTTGTTGCACGCTCGCTGGTTGCAGGTTCCTCACATACACGAATTCTATTCCGTCACATCTTACCGAACGTGACCAACACCATTGTGGTGCTGGCGACGCTGCAGGTGGGCATTGCCATCATGCTTGACGCCAGTTTGAGTTTTCTTGGTATCGGTATTCCGCGCCCTACTCCCACCTGGGGGCTACTAGTCTCCGACGGTCGCGATTTCATTGCCACCGACTGGTGGATTTCATTCTTCCCAGGGCTTGCGATTCTACTGACTGTGTTGTCAGCCAACATGCTTGGCGACTGGTTACGCGACAAGCTTGATCCAAGGCAAAGTCAGGTTTAGATCATGGAAGAGAAACAGGACGTACCCTTACTGGAAGTATCCGACCTGACGGTTGAGATCTCTACCAAGGCGGGCAACTTCTTTCCCGTCAACGGACATAATTTTACCGTAAGAGCAGGTGAGACTCTGGGGATTGTGGGTGAATCCGGCTCGGGCAAATCGATGACCGCCTCCTCTCTTGTCAGATTGCTGCCCAGACACGCTGCCCATATTAGAAAAGGAAGTGTCAAGCTTGAGGGGCGTGAACTTCTGAGCTTGTCAGAGGCAGAAATGCGCAAAGTTCGCGGTAGCGATATCGCGATGATATTGCAGGATCCGCAAACGTCGTTGAACCCTGCCTTCACTATTGGAGAACAGATTTCGGAGGCGCTTCGACTACATACTTCCGGGCCTCGGGGAACCCTGCGTAAGCGCGCCATTGATGCCTTGCGCAAAGTCAAAGTGGCTGCACCAGAGCATCGGGTAGATGCGTATCCCAGTGAGCTCAGCGGAGGTATGCGTCAGCGGGTTGTTGGTGCAATAGCCATTTCCTGCAAACCGAAAATCATCATTGCTGATGAACCCACCACATCACTTGATGTCACTGTACAGGCACAATACCTGAGGCTACTTCGTGAGCTGCAGGAGGACAGTGGTATGGCCATTCTCTTTATTACTCACGACTTTGGCATCGTAGCCAATCTTTGCCATCGAATTGTCGTGATGTACCTTGGTCGTATTGTCGAATCTGGCCCCGTCGACAAGATATTTGCTAAACCTGCCCATCCTTATACAGAGGCACTAATTGCCGCTGTGCCAAAACTCAAAGGGCATAGAGGAAGATTGCGAACAATCAACGGACAGCCGCCTGCGCCAACAGATCAAATCAAGGGTTGTCCATTTGCGCCGCGCTGTGATTATGCGGATACGCGCTGTTTTGAAGAACTCCCTCCTACCGTGAACGCCGATTCTGCAGGGGACCATTCAGCAAGCTGCTGGCGGGTGGTGGCGCAGTGAATACCACACCTGTTCTCGCCGCAGAAAACCTGTCTAAGTACTTTGATGTTCACAGCGGCTTGTTTGGTCGTGACAAACGTACTGTCAAAGCCGTTAACGGATTAAACTTCAGCATTGGTCAGGGTGAGACTCTGGCTCTGGTTGGGGAGTCTGGTTGTGGAAAAACCACTACGACCCGTTTGCTACTACGTTTGCAGTCACCGACGCAAGGGCTGGTACGTTTCGAAGGGCAAGATATCCGTAACCTCAAGGGTGTGGGTCTGAAAGCTTATCGTTCTCGCGTCCAGGCGGTTTTTCAAGATCCGTGGTCGTCGATAAATCCGCGTGTGCGCATTGGCGATTTCGTCTCCGAACCACTGATAGTAAATGAGAAGCATACTGCTGCTGAAGTTGAAAAGCGCGTGCATGCGGCGCTTGATGCAGTTGGTTTGCGATCGCAGGATGCCCGGAAATTTCCACATGAATTCTCTGGTGGGCAACGTCAGCGGATCGCCATAGCAAGCGCAATTGTTACCCGTCCAAGGCTTGTCATACTGGATGAGCCTGTGTCTGGTCTCGATGTATCCATCCGCTCACAAATCATCAACCTGTTTAAAGATCTGCAAAGCGAGTTTGGCTTGAGTTACCTACTGGTTGCTCATGATCTTGCCACTACGCGGTATCTGGCTGATCGGGTTGCCGTGATGTATCTGGGGTCCATGGTGGAGTATGGCAAGACAGACGCTGTTTTTGATGCCCCATCACATCCATACACCGAGGCCTTACTGTCGGCAGCATTGTCCGCTGACCCAACAGCTGTACGCAATGAAATTGTGATGAGTGGCGAGGTACCTTCGCCGTTAAACCCGCCTCCGGGATGTGCTTTTCATCCACGTTGTCATCGTCACTGTGGTGAGATTTGCGATAGACAAGCGCCAAATCTGGTCGCGCACCACACAGAACATCTAGTCAGTTGCCATCTCTATCAAGGCAGGTAAAACATGATACGTACCTCTGTTGCCAATGAAGCTTATCCTGATATCTCTGCAGAGAGTTTTTTTGAAACATCTGGAAGTGCTCAAGATGCAGGAATGAATTCACTTGAATTGCGAATGGTTGAAGCTATTCGCTACCCTGTTTGCCAAGCACATGAACTGGATGATTTCACGCTGTCGACAGCTAACCCTGAAGGGGTGCAAAGCGGTGAGTGATTCCTTTTCAAGCACCTTACTGAGTCAGATCAGGGAAAAATTTCATCACGTCGATACGTGCCCCTATTCGGGTCGGCGCGTCTACCTTGAAAACGCAGGCGGTTCACTGACACTTAAGTCGGTAACCGAACGCAGCGCAGAGCTAGGCGCCTTGCCGGACAATGGTGGTCGTGATAATCCCGCTTCGGTAGCGCTATCATCCATTGTTGATCAAGGCAAAGCCGATCTTGTCAGTTTGCTCGGATTTAATGGCGGTATTGTATTTTGCGGTGAAACAGGTTCGGAATGCATTTTTCGAATTGTTCGTACAGCGATATTGCAAAGCGAGACGGGAGGCTCAGTGGCCTGTTGTGCGCTTGAACATCCAGCGTCTTACAGCGCAATCCAGCAATGGGCTACCAACAGTGGACGAGAGTTGATAAACATCCCCTTCGATGTGGCCTCTGCAACGGTAACGCCAGAACACTACGCTACGAATATCCAACCTGACACGCGTGTAGCCACCATCATTCACACAAACCCCATTACCGGCATGGTGATGGATGTTCGTGGAATAACAAAGGCAATCCGGAGTATTTCACCAGATTGCCTGGTTATAGTTGATGGAATACAGCATGCAGCTCACGGAAGTATAGATCTGGCCGATGTGCCGATCGACGCGTACGTTGTTTCACCTTACAAGGTATTCTCAACTTTCAACGACGGGTTTGCCTGGGTATCGGATCGTTTAAGCGTATTACCTCATGATCGGCTAGCGGGTAAGGCGGACAATGCTTGGGAATTGGGTAGCCGAGATCCGTCAGCACATGCCGCCCTGACAAGCATCGTTGATTATCTGGAGTGGCTAGGCAAACAATTTACAGATGAGCAAAACCGTGATGCCAGACTCAAGGCTGCTGGCAAAGCCATTACAAGGCAAGAGCGTGCCCTGACTCAACTGATATTGTCTGGTCGCGACAACTTGCCGGGGCTTGAGGCCTATGATTCGATTCACCTCATTGCCTGTCCGGGACGCGAAGATCATGAAGGTGTCGTGTCGTTTGCTGTCGATGGAATGACAGCACAGGAAGTGGTCGCTGAACTGGCCGAGGACAACATTCGGATTCATGCGCGAGTTGACGATGCTTACTCAGGAAACATACTGCGCCCATTGAATCTGACATCGGTATCACGGGTTTCCCTTGGGCATTACAACAGCGCTGAAGAGATCGAATTGTTTCTGACTTCAGTGGCGCGTTTTGTGCCGAAATAGGCCTGTATTCATGCTCATCGACTTACACAGCACAGCAAGCCGTTGTTCCCATGACTAGCTCAAGGCTTTCAATGATTGGCAGTCGCGCCATGTTGTTTCAGGCTGACTGTCCCTTCGATCTTGAACACCAGCAACGCTTCTGGGCCATTGCAGATGAAGCCTCACGATGGCCTGACGTTCTGGAAGCGGTACCAGGCATGACTAACGTCACGCTGTTGTTCTCTAAAGTTCCGGGGAACCCTGATGCTCTCGACAGAGATCTGAAAGCACTTTGGCACAGTGGGATAAAAAAAGTGATTGAAGGGCAGTTGCTGGAGCTGGATGTCACCTACGGAGGCGATGGGGGTCCACATCTGGTCGAAACAGCTCAGATGCTGAACATGACCATCGATGAGCTTGTTCGCCTTCACACGACTCCGGTTTATACGGTTTTTGCAGTGGGTAGTCACGCGGGTTATTGCTACCTGGGTGGACTCGATCCAGCGCTGGAGACGCCGCGCCGGAAAACCCCCTTGACGAACCTTCCTGGAGGATCCCTGTCGATGGCCGGACTGCAGACAGGCGTATCCGCATCGGCGGGACCCAGTGGCTGGAACACACTGGCCACTGCGGATGTCAAATTCTTTGACCCTTTGCGCCACCCACCTTCCTTGCTACAACCGGGAGATCGTATTCGTTTCATACCCGTTCAGGTGATTACGTGATTGAGGTTCTCTCAATACCGCCACTAACCACGGTTCAGGATCTTGGTCGGCATGGTCACTGGTTTCAAGGACTGGGGCAAGCAGGCGTCATGGATGGCCTATCGCATCGAATCGCTAACTTGCTATTGGGAAACGATGAGTCGGCAGCGACCCTTGAAATTCCTTTAGTACCAGCGCGCTTTCGTTTTCATAGTGAAACAGCGTTTTCCATCGCTGGTGCGGTGTGCGGAGCACAACTGGACAACCGCAGCTTGCCAGCTATCTGGGCAGGTGTGGCCAAAGCCGGTCAGGTGCTTGCATTGCGTGGGATCTCTAAAGGCGCAAGAATCTATTTCGCAGTACCAGGAGGTATCGATGTACCGCTTGTCCTAGGGTCACGCAGTACGCAATTGCGTGAAGCGTTTGGTGGGTTTGAAGGACGGATGCTAAGTACTGGTGATCTGCTGAATTGCGTTAATGACACATGGGATGCTTTGCCCTCTGGTGGAATCAGCATTGGCAGTCCGCCTGTAAAACGCGATGACGATAACGAGATAGAGCTCAGGGTACTACCCTCTGCCGAGTACGATAATTTTACGTCTGAGTCTGTCGATTCATTTTGGTCAAGTACCTATCGCGTGTCGCCGACAAGCAACCGCCAGGGTTACCGACTTGAAGGCAAGGAGCTTTTCTGGACGAGTACGGTTGAGTTGCGCTCACACGGAATCGTTCCCGGGATCGTTCAGGTACCGGGCAATGGTCAACCCATCATTCAGCTGGCCGACACGGCAACCATGGGTGGCTACCCGGCAATCGGCGCCATCATTGAACCTGATTTATGGCGAATCGCTCAGGCACGTCCAGGTGAGTACCTGAAATTTGTGCGGGTTGATGTGGATGAGGCCGCCAGCGCTGAATCTGAGCAACAAAACGTCCTGAATACCTTGCAAAGCTATCTTGCGGAAACTCACGAACTGCTGCGGAGCTGGCGCTGATGTCTGAGCAATTACTGCGCACGTGGATCGTTTTGGAAATTGGTGAACCATGCTGAAAAATAGCGACCTGGAAGACCTGCTAAGCGCTATGAGAGTAAGCAGAGTCACAAGCCTTGAAGTAAAAAGTACCAGACAGGAGCTGCGACTTGTTCTACCTGTTTCCGAGCAATTGTCAGCGGCAAATTCTTCTGCACCAACAACACCAATGGCGCTGAATTCTACACAAACACAAAAAATGCAAATCAGCGTGACCAGCCCTATCATCGGCACCTTTGTGCAACGTGGCACCGATGATGGACTTTCGTTTCTGGAGCCCGGAGCACTGGTCATGACAGATGAGATTCTGGGTTACGTTTGCCATGGACCAGTCAGAATAACCGTCGATGCGCCACATAGCGGTGTACTCCTTGAGGGTGGTCCGCAGGATGGTGCTGTGCTTGGAATGGGCGATTCTGTATTTAAACTGGAAGTAAGCGCATGAACATCGATATTAATGCTGATCTGGGTGAGGGCTACGGACCCTACACCATCGCTGACGACCCTTCAATCATGGCGAACATCAGTTCGGCTAACGTAGCTTGCGGTTATCACGCAGGTGATCCCGTCATCATGGACAGAACGATCAGGCTGGCCAAGGAGCATGGTGTGGATCTGGGCGCGCACGTCAGCTTTCCGGATCGCATGGGATTCGGTCGGCGGAAGATGGAAATGGCGCATTCCGAATTGGAATCGCATGTGTTGTACCAGCTGGGCGCTCTGGATGGTTTGGCCCGACCTGTCGGTCATCGTATCACCCATATGAATCCACATGGTGCATTGGGCAATCTGGCAAGCTCAGATCGTGAAACAGCTGAAGCACTGGCAAGGGCCACGCTTGCATTTGATCCGGATATTGCCTTTCTGGTGCTTCCAGGAAGTGCTCTTGATATTGCCGCACAGGAACGCGGTGGACGCTGTGTTCGTTTGTTTCTTGCTGACCGCGGGTATCTTGCTAATGGACAACTTGCCCCGAGAGGACAGACCGGGGCATTGATACACGATCCGGAAGATGTCGTTACACGTGTAATCAAAGTGATTGAGTCCCGGGAAATCGAGACGGTAGACGGCACTGTCATTCCCATGCCAGTGCAATCGATTCTGTTGCATTCAGACACCAAGGGTGCCGTGGAACTCAGCTTGCAGCTCAAGCGCGGAATTACCGACCGTGGCTTTGATATCACCCCGCTTTCACAGCACCAATACAGCCGTCAGGCTTCAAAATAAAGGACAAAAATGATATGACTATTGCAGACTATAACGTTGCCCTCGTGACAGGGGCCTCTGATGGTATGGGGCGTGCCATAGCCGAAAGGCTACGCGCAAAAGGGCTTACCGTGCATGGTCTGGCACGTACTGCCAGTAAGCTGGATGAGGTCGCAAAGAGTTGCGGAATTATCCCGCACGCCATTGACGTAACCGATACCGAGGCGGTTACAAGCCTTGTCAAAGAGCTGGAGGTTGATGTCCTGGTTAACAATGCAGGTGTTTCCAGACCAGGCAACCTGCTAAGTTCCAATGCTTTCGATATTGACGAGCAGATTGATGTCAATTTTCGCGCTGGTTTGCAACTTTGCAGGCTATTGCTTCCCAAAATGATGGAGCGCGACAGAGGTCATATCATTAATATTACGTCGATGGCTGCACACTACGAATTCGGTGGACATATTGCCTATCACGCCACCAAAGCCGCTATGCACGTGGTTTCCCGTCAGTTGCGTGTAGATGCTTTTGGGCGTCGTGTAAGGGTGACGGAAATCAGTCCGGGTAGAACCGAGACGGACATTTTTGCACATGTGGAGAACATTGATCCAGCCGAGGCCAAGGCCAAGTACTTTGAAGGCTTTGAAATGCCGCAACCGTCAGATATCGCTGACGCCGCCGAGTATGCGCTTGGCGCGCCACAGTACGTTAATATCGGCATGATTGAACTATTACCTACCTTGCAGGTGCCGGGCGGTCTGCGAACTGGAAAGCGAGTTGGTGACGAAGTCATCCTGACCGGAAACAAGTGATTCGCATGGCCTCGTGACTACCCAGAGCCGACGCTCTAGTGTAGTGTGACCTTCAAACGCTTCAAACAGAGACCACCAAAACGTCCTCAGCAAGGCGCTGTTCGCAGGCAAGGTCGGGATCCTTGTCAAGAACAGCAACGCGGCGGAGGGTGTTTTGGTGGTCTCCCGAAGGGCGGCTCGTCCAGGGGTCATCCGCGTTGTTGCTCGCTCTCAAGGTATACCCGATAC
>JBGCGC010000128.1:0-32602 GCA_045110475.1 Granulosicoccus sp. | reverse complement strand
CACTTTTGGCCAAATTTTGCGCTCATTTTCGTCACTTAGCCAGCTAAACTCCTCAAATGAGCACAAAATTTGACTCAAAATTGGACTACTCTCGCTCGATCGCTTTCTACGGGGCCGCCTCCGGTCGCGCAGACTCCTAGGGCTATTTGACCAGACGCGGTCCGCTTGATCGGGGCTCACGTCCCATGCTGTAAAATTCATCATTTGGCATCATGTCAGTCAGACCGGCCATGCGATTTGACAAGGCAAAGAACGCCGCCACTGCGCCAATATCCCAGATATCTTCCTTGCTGAAACCGTATTCGGCCAGCTCTTCAATGTCATCGTTGGTGATCTGTGCTGCCTGATCAGCGACCAGACAGGCAAAGTCGAGCATGGCCATCTGTCGCTCAGTGATTTCAGCGCGTGTATAGTCTGTGGCCAGTTGATCAGCCAGTCGCGGGTTTTTTTCGCGGATTCTCACGATCGCACCGTGTGCGATAACGCAATAAAGGCAGTTGTTCATGGCTGAGGTCACGACCACGATCATCTCTCTTTCGCCCTTACTCAGGCCGCTGTCCTTTTCCATCAAGGCATCGTGATAGGCAAAAAATGCGCGAAACTCATCCGGACGATGGGCCAGGGCACTGAAGACGTTGGGCACAAAGCCGGATTTTTCAGCCACCGCCTCGATGCGCTCACGAATATCGTCGGGTACATCGGCAAGCCCGGGTACCGGAAATCGCGACTGTGAATCACTCATGCTTGTTAACATCCAGTTATTGGTTCGGAAGAGTCATGCAATTTTTGCCAGCTTGCGCTTGCGAGCTGACACTGCACAACAGGCGACTTAAAACACCCTACCCCTGATTGTAGCAATCACGTGCCGCATTTCACCCACCAGCTTGGTCGAGGTGATGCCCAGCTGTTGCGCCGTCACCGAAATTGACTGCCCACCCATGATAGCGCGCAGCATCTTTTGCTGCCTTGCCGACAGTTGTGCTCGCATCTGCTCGGGTATATCGGTTCTGGGGACATCGACTATCGGTGCGGGTCGACACCGCTCACCACCCAGAATTCGTTGCAGGGAATCAATAATGACCTGTGGCGGGGATGCCTTGATGATGACGCCCATGGCGCCCAGATCCATGCCTGCGTTGACCACCGAGTCGTCTTGTTCATCCACAACCAGCACGACGATAGCCTCTGCCTGGGAAGACAGCCAGTGCAGCATGCAAGTGATGATCTGATCAGCGTCCATTGCCCCGCAATCGACCAGCAGCGCCCCATCGGCAGGCGCTGGTATGTCATCCAGTACCTCAATGGCGATGGCATGTTCCTGACAGACCACATCGGTATCCAGCAGACCGACCAGCTTGCTGAACGTTTTTCGAAAGAGCAGCCGATGTGAAACAATATGAACGGTAAAATCAGTCATGACACTCTATTTACAGATAAATCACCTATCGGCCTGTCATTTGCGGAATTATGCAGCAAACGCACAAGGCATCCTGCCTTTTTACAAAGAACAGTTGCATCAACTCACAACTGTAAATATACTCAGTTTACACATTGTTGAACTGGACACTGAAAATGCAGGATCTCACCAAGCGCCAACAGGAAATTCTACGGATGATTCAATCGCACATTGATCGTACCGGTTTTCCACCAACGCGTACAGACATCTGCGATCATTTCGGCTTCCGTTCGCCCACCGCTGCCGATGATCATCTGCGTGCTCTGGAGCGCAAGGGTGCCATCGAGCTCATACCCGGTACATCACGGGGTATTCGCGTCATTACCGAGTTCGAGGATGACGGCATACCGCTGGTTGGCAAGGTCGCTGCTGGTGAGCCCATTACCTCCGATTCCAACGTTGAAGAGTATCTGCCGGTAGACCCGGATCTCTTCTACCCACATGCCGACTACCTGCTGCGAGTCAGCGGCACCAGCATGCAGGATGTCGGTATCCTTGATGGTGACTTGCTCGCCGTGCATGCCACAGAGCATGTCGAGAACAACCAGATCGTTGTAGCACGTGTTAATGACGAGGTCACGGTCAAGCGTTTTCGCCAGCGTGGAAACATCGTCACGCTACTGCCCGAAAACGACAGTTTCAAGCCCATCCGTGTCGACCTTCGCGAGGAAGAGTTCTACATAGAAGGCGTCTATGTCGGCGTCTTGCGCCGCGACTCTTAAGCGATCCCTGTTGGGCGACCCCTGTCAGCAGCAGAGCCAGGAGACCTGCAACCACACCCAAATCCATCCATGAATCCTGCGGCACTCGATACCCTATTGAAAACCCAGCCTGCCGTGTGGCGCGGCCGGGATCGTTACGCAGCCGATGCAGCTATACCAACTGGTTTTGCCGCGCTGGACAAGGCCTTGCCTGCAGGGGGCTGGAGTATTGGCGGTGTTACCGAACTGTTGCTGGAACAACAAGGCATTGGTGAGCTGAGTTTGCTACTGCCCGCGTTGCGCCATGTCGCCGGGCGCCATGATAGCGATAATGGCAATGGCCTTGGTAATAGCCTTGAAAGTGACGATACCTCATCAGACAACAAGGCCTGGGCAGCCCTGATCAATCCGCCGCATATCCCTTATGCCCCTGCATTCAGCAATGCCGGCATCGCACTGGACAGACTGCTTATCGTCAACAGCGGTAATGATATCGACACACTATGGGCAACCGAACAAATCCTTCGTTCCGGTCTTTTCGGTGCAGTGGTTGCCTGGGTACAGAAAAGCAGCGCACAACGACAGCGGCGTTTACAACTGGCAGCAGAAACGGGTGGCAGTTGGGCAACGGTATATCGCCCCCTACATGCGCACAAGGAGCATTCACCAGTGTCAACACGCATCTGTGTCAGCATGAACCGTGATCAGCGGGGCTGCCTTCAGCGGGGCTGCGAACCGTTGGAAGCAATCTCACCGGAAGCAGCACGACTGACGGCAGCTCCACTAACGCTAGACATCATCAAGGTGCGCGCTGGCAGTCCGCAAATTGTCACTATCCAGCCTGAAGAATTCGACGCATCACAAGGCGCAGAATGGCCAGTTCCCGTGATTGAGCCAGCGATGCGTGGCGTCAACGGGATTGCCTGCAGTGGTAACGCTGCCACCCGGCTGCGCTCGCTGTCTGATATTACGACGTGATATCGCTACGAGAGAATGTCTCAACTCAAAACCATTTGCCACAAAGCGTTAGCCCCTCGCGTTATCCCCTCGAAGGCGGAAATGGCAATTGTGTTTACCGTTATGTCAGTGTCGTTCGGTTAACGGACAAATAGTGTTTTATGCTCTGGCTTGCCCTGTATTTTCCACAACTGCCTATTGATCGTCAGCAACCCGCTGACGGAATTATCGATGATCTCGATAGAGACAGCCCGACTGAACGCAGCCCAGACATTCCACGAGCAGTCGTTCTGAATGAAGGTACGCGGCGACGTATTCTGGCTTGTAACACGAGTGCGGTGGCCGCCGGGGTGCGTGCTGGTATGGCCCTCAAGAATGCCTATGCGCTGGTCCCTGGCCTTTTTGTCAGCGACTATGACGAAGTAGCACAAAGTGAGCATCTGGAACAACTGACGCTCTGGGCTCTGCAATACTCGTCCACTGTTGTCCCGGAGCCACCGGATACACTGCTGATCGAGATTGAGGCGAGTCTTAAACTCTTTGGCGGATTACACACCTTACTTGAGACTATTGGCGAGCAACTGCGCGACCAGCACATCGCGGTGCACCCGGGTATTGCCCCCACACCAACTGCAGCCAGACTGTTTACCCGCGCCGGTATTCGCAAGACAATACGTAGCTCAAAGAGCTTCAGGGAAACCCTTGCAACAGTTAACGTAGCCCATTTGCCACTGGACGACTTTACTTTCAAGGGGCTGCGCCAGTCAGGTATCCACACCGTAGGCGAGCTACAGAAAATCCCGCCTGCCGCTCTGACGCGACGCTTTGGCAAGCAATGCACCGATATTCTCTATAAGCTCGATGGACGTCTACCTGACCCCAGAACCCCCTACCGGGCGGCTGAAACATTTTCACAATCCATCGATCTGCCACTCGAAGCTCCCGACACACAGGCACTGGGGTTCCCGCTCAAGCGAATGCTGGGCTCACTGGGCGGTTTTCTCAAGGCGCGTGATCTGGGCATCCGGCATCTGGATATCCATCTGTATCATCACCGCCTCAAACCTCATACCGTGGCGCTGAAGTTTCTCAATGCCACAGCAGACATGAGCCACTTGTTACGCGTTGCAACCGAGCGATTAGGCACGCTGACTCTGGAAGCTCCGGTTACACGTCTTTGCCTGATATCAGCAGAGCTAGCTTCAATGGAACGCGAAGGGCGTGATCTCTTTCACAAAAGCCAATCACAGCATCAGTCAGTCGAACAGTTACTCGACAAACTGGTTGCCCGTCTGGGCAAAGAGGCGGTCTATACAGCTCTGCCCGAAGATGATCATCGTCCTGAGAAAGCCTGGCTGACCGTGCTGCTCGATGAGCGTCGTGACCATCAACCCTGGCCAGCTCGCCCTTTGTGGCTATTAGCTGAACCGCGTGTGCTGGACGAGCCCATCACTCTGCACACCCTGCCCGAGCGTATCGAGAATGGCTGGTGGGATGAAACCGACGTACGCCGGGACTATTTCATCGCCAGTAACGACAAGGGGTCTTACTATTGGCTCTATCGCTTGCGTCATCAACCAGACCAATGGTGGATACACGGACTATTTGCGTAAGCGAGGTAGCAGATAGACAGGCCATGAGCCTGCACAAGCAAAGGCAGCGTAGGCTTCAGGCTAGCCGTGAAACCCCAACCGGAGGTCATCCGATAAAAATACATTAACAGTCCGGAAAATTTGCCGATACGTCTAACAGGTGGACCGACACCCTCAGTTATTTATCAGACCCCCTCAGTTATTTATCAGACCCTTGAAATTCAGACCAACACGTTAGCACCTGCCCAAGCCTTATGTTGACAGATTCGGACAACGCTCTATCCACGAGCCTCGATCCAGCGAAGACAGCACAGCCTGTCCACGGTGTCGTATTGTCATGCACCAGATTACGGGGTTGTAGCCACGTAGCATGAGTATCGAAAAGGCCAACAGGGACTACACCAAAACCATTATTGGTATGGGCTTTCTGGCCGTATTTTCATTAATGCTGCTCATTACCTGGTTATCAATAAGCACACTGCAGTCTGTTAACAGTGGCATGTCGGCATTGATAGACGACATGGGCCAGAAGACCAGCCGCGCCTATCAGATGCGAGATGTCATTCGCCTGCGATCCGGAGCGGTGCGCACGCTGGTACAAACCGAAAACACCCTTGACAGACAACGCATCTTCGACAAATTGCTGGACTACACCATCGTCTACGATGAGGCGCGCAATGAACTGTCGCAAATGGGCGCCAATGAGCGTGAGCGCAGGATTCTCACCCAAATCAATGAAGCTGACATGCGTGTTGGCGAGGCCTACGAAGAAGCAAGCGTCGTACTCAATTCCATCAACCTTGATATCCCCACGCTGCGCTCGGTTCTCAACAAGGTTAACTTGCAGGAGCTGGTGCTGCTCAACCATCTGAACGAGCTGGTAAAGCTTGAAAAGCAACTCGCTGATGAGGCCCTGGCAAATAACCAGATTAAATACCATGAGACCCGGGAACTGCTCATCTATATTGTCAGCGCAGCATTCGCGTTGTCAATTATCATCTCTGCCATCGTTGCCGCACGAGTGGCAAAGGCCAACCAGCGCATTGCCCATCTAGCCAACCATGACGATTTAACCGGCTTGCATAATCGCCGCTCGTTCGAACAACACCTGCAGCAGACCATCGCGATTGCATCACGCAGCGAAATGGCGCATGGCCTGCTGTATCTTGATCTCGACCGCTTCAAGATGGTCAACGATACTTGTGGCCATCATGCCGGTGATCAGCTACTGATCCAGCTAACCTCAATGATCAGCGAGCGCCTGCGTCACGGGGATTTGTTCGCCAGAGTCGGTGGCGATGAATTTGCCATTATCGCTCAGGCAAATTCCTTTGAAGCAATAACGCAGTTAGCCGAGGAGCTGCGTGTCATTATTAATCAATTTACGTTCTACTACGAAGATCACAGCTTTAACGTCAGTCTGAGCATAGGCGCCATGCCACTGGATGGGCAGATTCAGGATATGGAGCAGGTGCTCGCCGACGTCGATTCAGCGTGTTACATCGCCAAGCAATCTGGCAGAAACCAGATACACGTGACCGAGGACAACGATACCGAAGTCGTCAAATATCGCAGCAATCTTGCAGGTATTCAGGCCATCCGCAAAGCGCTGGCAGATGATCGTCTGTCGCTGTATTTCCAGCCAGTATTCGAAATTCATCCACAGTCGATTTCCATGGCACATTGTGAAATTCTGCTCAGGGTGCGTAGCGAAAATGGCGAGCTGTATTCGCCAGCCAGATTTATCCCAATTGCTGAAAAATACAATGTCATGACCGAAATCGACCGCTGGGTATTTACCCATGTGGCCGACTGGCTGGCCGAACATCAGTCGCATCATGTGATACCCAGACTGCTGGTCAACCTGTCGGGTTTGTCGTTCGCTGATGAAGGTTTTAGTGACTTCATTGTTGAAAGGCTAAGCCGCGGTGACATCGACCCAACAAACCTTGCGTTCGAAATTTCTGAGGGTGCTGCGGTACGCAACTTCGAGAAAGCCAGCCGCTTCATCGAACGTGTTCGCGCGCTAGGCTGCGAACTGGCACTGGATGATTTTGGTTCGGGCTTTTCCAACTTTGCCTATTTGAAAAAACTCTCGTTCGACTATCTGAAGATTGACGGGTCCCTAATTCGCAACATCGCCAGTAACGAAATTGATCGGCAGATGGTGGCAGCCATCAATCAGATTGCACACACGGTAGGTGCCAGAACCATTGCGGAATTTGTTGAAGATGATGCATCGCTCAACCATCTTCGCGAGATGCAGGTGAGCTATGCACAAGGCTACGGCTTGCGCATGCCAACACCGCTTGAACAGCTTTCCGAAGAACTTGAAACAAAGCCTGCTGAGGCAGCGTCAATCGCGGACAGCGCCAGTGGCTCAAGCCCGACTGGTTCGATACAGGATGAATCAGACAACGGCAAGGACAACATGAGCGACAACTCGATGCGCAAGGCGTCATAAGAGCGAGTGAAATTCAGCACTCCTGCTGACGGCCGGAGACTGCTACACCTTATCCGGGACCGAGCGCATTGCTGGTACTGGCGAAGCCTTGCGTCAGCTCTTCGCTGGTGGGTTCACGCACGTTGACTATGGCGATCATGAAGTTCAGCACCTGCCCTGCCAGCGGATGATTGGCGTCAAGAATCACCACATCCTCACGAATCTCGGTCACCGTGACAAGCTCGGACTGACCGTCATTGCCTAACGCTTTGAAACGCATGCCGGTTTTGAGTTCCTGCTGGCCTTGCTCGATTGACTCACGCGGCCATTCACCTATCAGATCCTCCTTTGCATACCCATAGGCGTCTTCCGGGTAGATCGTCACCGCGATATGCTCACCCGCCGTATGACCGGTAAGCTCGCGCTCAAGGCTGGGCAGAAGCGCATTACTGTTGTGCATGTACACCAGTGGCACATCACCCTGCGAGCTGTCTATAAGCTCTCCGAATCCATTAGTGAGCTGGTAGTGAAACGACACCACGCGTTGCTCGTCAATAATCAGTGTTGAATCAGACATGAATAGAATAGGGATACTGAATTCAGAGTTTTCCGAAGAAGGCGGGTTTGGTTTGACGGCGTCTCTGAAGCATAACCACAATGGCAAGTAGCAGCAGCGCCGGTATGTAGAACACCTCCTTGGCCACACGCTCAGACGGCAATTGGACCTTCTCTATTCTTACCAGCGGGTCGCCGTAAAAATCAAACATCTGCAGCGTCTGGAAAAAAGCCGTCCCCGGGAAAGGCTCTTCAAGAGTGGCACCGCCGTCCTCCATGATGACCGTTAATCCCGCCTGCCCTAGCCGAGTCTCGCCATCGCCTGCCTCACCCAGATCGGCCAGCACGGTAATTTGCGCCAGTTTGTCCGGGTAGTCAAAGTCGGGCCCTGTCACTTGCAGACGCAAAGGCTCACCAACCGCCTGGTTCTGTGCAGCCTCGATCAGTTGTGCTCCCGGTAGTTCTTCAAAAGGGGGTTGTACCCTGTCCAGCCAGAAACCGGGACGGAAAAGAGTGAAGGCAATTAGCAGAAGCAACAAGGACTCCCAGATCCGACTACGCGCAACGAAGTATCCCTGAGTGGCTGCGGCAAACAGCATCATCGCTATGACGCCCACCACGAAGACAAAGATGGCTTTGGCAAGCGTGACATCTATAAGCAGTAATTCGGTATTGAAAATGAACAGGAAAGGCAACAAGGCTGTGCGAATGTCGTAGGCAAATCCCTGCAAACCGGTCTTTATCGGATCGCCGCCGGAAATGGCACTCGCCGCGAAGGCGGCAAGCCCCACTGGTGGCGTGTCATCAGCGAGGATTCCAAAATAGAACACGAACATATGCACCGCAACCAGAGGCACTACCAGTCCCTGTTGCGCACCAACCGAAACAATCACCGGTGCCATCAGTGAAGAGACCACGATATAGTTGGCTGTAGTGGGCAAGCCCATACCCAACAACAGGCTCATGATGGCTACCAGCAACAACATCAGGATGAGACTGCCACCCGATAGAAATTCAACAAACTCCCCTACGACCTGATGAGCACCCGTCAAGGAGACAGTACCGATGATGATACCGGCCACACCGGTTGCGACCCCGATCGGCACCATGCTGCGAGCGCCACTGACCATACCCAAACCGAGATCGACAAAGCCGCGTTTAATCGCGCTGCCAACACTTTCAACATTAGCCTTGCCCAGACGGAACAGGCATTTGAGCACGTGTTGAGTGAGAACAATGAAGATCATTGCCATCGACGCCCAGAACGCGGACAAGGCTGGAGACAGGCGTTCGATCAAAATACACCATAGCAGGATGATAATAGGTAGCAAATAATACAAGCCCGTTACCGCAACTTCCGAAGGTTTGGGCAATACCAGCAATGGCGAGTCCGGATCATCCATCTTCAAATCGTCGTGACGGGCACTGATACCAACGAGTATCAGATAGGCCACCAGAAATATCGCAATGGCACTGTAGAGCGTCATGCCGGGAAAAGCCGTACTGATCCAGCCCAGTCCGTAGTAGACAATGGCCCCAAGCGCACAAAACGCGAGGAACCCAAACAGAAAACCGATGAGCTTTTGCATGAGCGTCACATGCGAAGGCGGTTTTTCAAGGCCGGTCAGGTCTAGCTTCAGGGCCTCCAGATGTACGATATACACCAGTGCGATGTAGGAGATAAGTGCCGGTAACAACGCGTGCTTGATGACTTCGGGGTACGAGATACCCGTAAACTCGGCGATCAAAAAAGCTGCCGCCCCCATGACGGGTGGCGTTAGCTGACCATTGGTCGATGATGCAACCTCTACCGCACCCGACTTTTCGGCAGAAAAACCGGTTCGCTTCATCAGGGGAATGGTGAAGGTTCCGGTCGTGACCACATTGGCAATCGAGGAGCCGGAGTAGATTCCACTGAGGGCCGAGGCAACCACAGCAGCCTTGGCCGGCCCACCACGAAAATGCCCCAGCGAGCCAAATGCCATCTGGATGAAGTAGTTACCAGCGCCGGCCTGCTCCAGTAGCGCACCGAACAAGACGAACAGAAAGATCATGGATGAGGCCACACCCAGGGCCACACCGAAAACCCCTTCCCCCTGCATCCAGTAATGCCACATGGCCTTGCCAAAGGAGGCACCTTTCCATTGCACTACATCAGGCAGGAACTGGGCATCACCGAAGAACACATAAAAAACAAAGACACCGGCAACGATCAGCATCGGCAGGCCCAGCGAACGGTACACGGCGATGGCCAGAAAAACCAGACCAAAGGCTGACACCAAAATGTCACTGGTCGTAGGCAGCCCTGCCCGCATGGCAATACTGTCCTTGAAAATCACCAGATATAAACAGCATCCGGCACCGGCGATAGCCAGAAGCCAATCGTAAGCCGGAACATGCGTGCGAGAGCTCTTTTTAAAAAGTGGATAGGAAAGACAGGCAAGAGCGATAGCAAAGGCAAGATGAATAACCCGTACCTCGCTACCATTAAAAATCAGATTGATATCGTAGTTGCTGGCCAGCCAGAACGGCAAGAACGAGGAGACGTAAAGCTGGAAAGCACTCCAGCTGAAAGCCAGAAACGCCAGAAAGAAACCGACTTGACCTACCGGGTTGCGCCCGCCGGTATCAATGGCGGTGAAATCTTCCAGATTGCCAGACGGTTTTTCGGCAGGACTCGCATCAGAGGCAGTGGCATTCATGGGCGATTGTCTTCTCTTGGCAATACAGTTGGGGGGTCGTGCTGGCAAAGGCACCTGCCACAGACTGCTGGCAGGTGCACGACCGCTGTACCAAAAACAGGCACGTCGCGGTAACAAAAGCGGGCTATTGGATCAGAAATTCATGCAATAGGCACATGAACGGATTACATCCAGCCACGTTCCTTGTAGTACTTGACCGCACCATCATGCAAAGGTGCAGACAGGCCATCAGCGATCATCTGCTCTTCTTGCAGATTGGCAAACGCTGGATGCAGCTTCCTGAAGTCTTCAAAGTTATCAAAGACAGCCTTGACCACCACATAGACAACGTCGTCAGACACATCGGCAGACGATACGAAAGTTGCACCAACACCAAATGTGGAATTGTCAGCATCCTGGCCCTTATACATTCCGGCGGGAATGGAGGCAGTACGATAGAAGGAATTCTCTTCTATGAGCTTGTCAATAACCGGTCCCTGTACATCCACAAAATCGACATCACAGGTGTTGGATACTTCTGTGATGGCGGCTGCAGGATGACCAACGGTGTAGATCATGACATCGATTTTGTCATCACATAAAGCCTGTGCCATTTCAGCGCCCTTGAGCTCTGAAGCAACGGCAAAATCATCCATGGTCATGCCGTAGGCTTCCATGACAACTTCTGCTGTTGCGCGTAAACCGGATCCGGGATTACCGACATTGACGCGCTTGCCTTTCAGGTCTTCAAACGATTCGATGCCGCTGCCGCCACGCGCGATAACGGAGAACGGCTCGGGGTGTACCGAGAATACGGCTCTGAGTCCCTCAAACGCGCCTTGATCGGCAAACTGCGATGTGCCGTTGTAGGAATGGTACTGCCAGTCAGACTGAGCAACACCGAACTCCAGCTCGCCGGCACGAACCGTGTTGATGTTGTAAACCGATCCACCGGTCGACTCTGCCGAGCAGCGAATACCGTGCTCCTTGCGTCCCTTGTTGACCAGACGACAGATAGCACCGCCCGTGGGGTAATAGACACCGGTGACACCGCCGGTTCCGATCGAGATGAACTGCTGTTGGGCCTGAACAGCTCCCGCAAACAACGTCGCGCCGACCAGACACGAGGTTGCCAATAGAGTGACTTTCATAGGTTTTACCTTTTTGTGAAAAAACAGTACTGAACAAATAAAACGTACCGAGACACCCAGGCACGCCAGGGAGGAGGAGTAACGCAAGGCGCTCTGAACCGCTCGGCCACCAATGTAACAAAACTCAGGCGTGATGAGCCTGTGCAGCAGAAACTATTCGAATCCGGGGCAGCGCCCTTTTAAGCATCCTGATTTGTCAGAATTGTGGCTTCATCGTCGATGAGCCCGGCCCGGCGCAGTGTAACCAGCGTTCAGGACTCACCCTTGCGCTGCTGGGCAAGGCCGGCGAGAAACCAGCGCAAGACCTGATCTCCACAGCGCCGGTAGTTCCGGGCACCCGGATTTCTGAACAAGGCATTGATTTCACTCTTGCCAAGCTTGCCGCCACCGCGTTCGATCAGCGCATGCACCTCATCTGTCTTGAGCGACAACGCGATACGAATCTGCTTTAGAACGTCGTTATTGTCGATAAAGTCGTGGACCTGTTCGGGTGGTTTCCTCGACACGGCGCCGGTGTTCGGGGCGTCAGGCGAGGGATCGTCTCGTTTGCCGCGTCGCAGAATGATCAGGCCGCTGAGCATCGCCTGCAGAGCCTGGGGTGGGCAAGGCAGGAAACCTTCCTCACCCTCTTTTAACCGCCACGCAGAAATCTGAACGAGGTCGCCAGGGAACTCCGCCAGTCGCAACAGGTCTACAACTTCCGCATCGTCCAGAGAGAGCGCAAAGCGTACTCTGCGATTTAAATCATTGATATCCATAAAAACCGGATTGTGAGCCTGTGACTATCTGTTAAATGACGCACTGTAAGCGCAGCTATGACAACCATCTGGCATTTTAGGGGTTACAATCGAGACAAACGGCCGGTTTGCGTGATGAACTTCAATATTCTGTTGCGCGCTTGTAACTTGATGCGGTTGTTTTTGTATAGTGCCTAGTGTAATCCCGTAACTGTCGAGCTGTGTACCATGGAGTGGAATCAATTGGTGTGGTATTTCCTGGCCATCCTGGGCGGCATCGCCGCAGGGTACTCATTGGGCACGCGCAACGCTCGAAAGATGCGACGCCGTGTTGTTCAGCAAATGAACGCTCAGTCAATGGAGTTGCTTGATGCCAGACAGGAAATCAACCACCTGAAGGCGTACGCCTCAAGACAGCAACGCAAGGACAATCTGCTCAAGCTGACGCTTGCCAAGCTCCAGCAAGCCAATAAACTGGTGGCCGAAACCAGAAACCAACTGGGAGTCAGCAACAAAAAACATTTTGTGGCTTTGTCCCGCATGCGACTTCGCGCTCTCGAGGCACGCCAGACAGCCCGCAAGGCGGCGGTCATTGCCAGAAAAGCCATGCTACATCTCCAGCGTCTTGAAAAATCATCACCGATCACGCAGACCATCGAAGCGCCTGAGCCAAAATCGTATGGCAACAGCGATCCGGTCACCGTCAGCGTCGTCGATCAGGCCCACCTCGACGGCACTGCAGAATCCATCGCACAGGTGTCTAACAGGGATTCAGCACGACTGACCAAACTTCACAGCAGCAACGAAGCCACTGCCGGTTAGTTCGCCCTAGTTTGCCCTGCCGGACATCTAAAGCGTTCCTCTAACCCCCATTTTGGTGGACTTGGCCGGTTAATTCATGTCGACCAATGATCGTTCAGGGTACGTAAGGCTTTCACTCGTCGGTTGAGCGCTCTAAGCACGTTATCTTGATGGTATTATCTACCGTCATGAGCGCTAATTCCCTGCACATTGATCTTCCCCCGGAGGAGCGCCCCAGCCTCATTCCATGGATCATCGTACTGACCTGCACCGCCATACTTATTGTGCTGCTGAGTCAGCTTGCTGAGCGCATTCCGGCAACTCTGCTGCAGAAGGCTCAGGCCCAGTTGGATAACACCATCTTTCCCGACCTGCAACTGAGCGCCAGCGGCCGCGATATCCAATTATCCGGCAACATCACCATCGATCAATCGACGGCATCACTGGTCAATCGTCTCAATCAGATCGAGGGGGTCACGCACGTACTTGAGACCGTGCAGGCCATCGATCCGGCGATCGAAGTGCAGGCACGACTCGCCCGCTTTGCGCAGAAACTGACCGCCATAGACATCTCACCCGTTTCATTCCAGCCCGGCGGAACCAGCCTGACACCTGAAAGTGACAATGCACTGGCCCAATTGCTGGCACTTCTAAAACAGAATCCGCAAAGCCGCGTAAGAATAGAAGGCCATACCGACAATACCGGGCCGGACACAGTCAATCTGCGCGTCAGCCGAGAACGGGCGGCTGCGGTAGCCAATTTTCTCATGGCCAGAGGCATTCCATCGGATCAACTGATCGTAACCGGTTACGGCGCCACTCAGCCCATTGCTGATAACGCTACCGATAGCGGTCGGGCACAAAACCGCCGAATCGAGATAAATCCGGTTAACTGAGGAATGTGCTGGAAAATGACCCATTCTTTACCAATAGCGAGTACCTCAGCGTGATCTACCTAATCAGTCAAATGATTCTGGCTCTGGCCGTGGCTGTCGTTCTGGGAATGGCCCTCGGTTGGCTGATCCATCGCACCACTTACAATCAGAAAACTCACTCACTGAAACAGACCCTTGCCAGACAGACGGCCGGTCTTGCGCAAGCGCAATCCGAGGTATCCATGCTGGCTGAGGACTACGACGAAATGCAGCGCCAGTTGCAGGATCAGTTGGCCGCGCTTCGTGAAGAGAATCGCCAGATTCCGTCACTTAACAGTAATCTGGAAAAGTCACAGCTGCTGGTCAAACAGATGATGCAGCGACACGAAACCAAGGTGCGCGAGCTTACCAACGAAAACCGCAAACTGTCTTCAACACTTGCCAGGATCGGCGAGCAGGAGCAAACCAGAAACCAGCTAGCCGCGGGGCTGGACAAACGCCGGCGTGAAAGTGCCCGCGATGATGCGCAACCGGAAAAAGAGCAACCGCCCGTTGAACAATCTGCCGATAACCAGGGTGAGCCACCCGAGAGCCCCGAAACCCCGTCCGTAAACTCCGGCAACCGGTCGGTCAACTCCTCGTCAACGGCCAATGTGACGCCGATCCGAAGCACCGGCAACCCAGAAGACACCATCGCAAAGCCACAAAAGCCGGCGCGTTTTGCCGCTGCCGAATCAGATGCCGATCCGTTTGATCAGGTCATAGAAGTGGAAGACGATTTACAACGCGAACTGGACATGACCGCTGAACGAAAACTCGCAGCACTTGAAATGGATGCCAGCCTCGATGTCAGCGAGCCTGAACCCGGCTTGTCGGTTGTCGAAAACAACGATCTGCTGAAACTCACTTCACCTTCACTGAGCCCGGGGGATCCCTCGGACAACCTTAACCTCACGACCGTCCAGCTGAATGCGGACGAACGCGACCTTACCCTGTCACTCACTGATCTAACGGACCTGTCGCTGAACGACAATGATGACTCGGAAGATCTGGATAACCTTATTGCGCTGGAGGATGTT
The DNA here is from genome assembly GCA_045110475.1 of Granulosicoccus sp. Taxonomy (GTDB): domain Bacteria; phylum Pseudomonadota; class Gammaproteobacteria; order Granulosicoccales; family Granulosicoccaceae; genus Granulosicoccus. The sequence goes on along the minus strand of JBGCGC010000128.1, from coordinate 17,574 downwards.
GGCGAATTCAACGATACGCTGGCCACCGATGCCAACGATACCTTGAGTCAGACCAGCGATCTGGACAACACAGATGCCACACTGGAGCCATCAGGCAGAACCCCTGAGACTGCAGCAGATCTAAACAACGGACTTGGCGCAGACAGCCAAGCCGTAGTGACTGCCAACGATCAGCTTGCTGATACCGATGCGTTGCAACTCGATGGCAGTGGAGATAATTCCGTATTGTTTGGCCAGGTTAACCAGCACGATGATCTGCAACAGATTTTTGGTATCGGCCCACTGACAGAAAAAGCGCTCAACGAGCTTGGAATCACAAGCTATTCACAGTTGGCCGAGCTCCAACAGCATGAAATCCAGCGTATTGCTGATGCGCTTGAAATTGGTCCCGGACGCATCGAGCGTGACAACTGGGTAGGAAACGCGCGCCGGCAACTTGAGGAAGTGCTGGAACAGCTCTAGGAGTCCGGGTACTCTGGCTCGGCAATTGCTACCATCGACGTCCATACCCCAAGGTTTGACACCTGAATCTTGCCCGTCTTACATCTCACAAGCTGCCTGCACGGTGGCATTCTGTCGTGGCTCTCAAGCAGGTTGTTGATTCTGGCATCGTTGTTTGTGCTTGCTAATGCAGCGGACTCCCACGCGGCTGACCCATCGGCCAATCGGGGCAACGATGACAAGACAGTGCCCCACAACGTCAGGTTCGACGATTGTTCAATCGGCACAACGGGGATCGTATTACCTGCGCAATGTGCCACGCTTGAGGTTCCTCTTAATCCGGCAGATCCGGCCGCCGGTGTGCAGAGCTTGGCGGTGGCAAAGATCGCATCAAGGCGACGCTCGGGCAATACAGACGCGCTGACGCTTCTGGCAGGTGGTCCGGGCCAGTCGGCCATCGACACATTCCCAGGCATTGCCTTTGCCTTTCGACACATCATGCGCGATCGCGATGTCATTCTGATTGACCAGCGGGGCACCGGCGACTCCACATCACTGGATTGTCCAGAAGACACGGTAGCCGCTGTGGACTCTGGACTGGGTCTGGATACCGATCCTGGAAAAATCTCACAACTGGCCGCCGATTGCCTTGCCTCACTTGACGCTGATCCGCGCCTGTTCACCACATCCATTGCCGTTAAGGACCTGGAAAACGTTCGCCAGCAACTGGGCATCAGCCAATGGAACCTGTACGGTATCTCCTACGGTACTCGCGTTGCCATGCATTACCTGCGACGCTATCCGGATGCCGTGCGCAGCATTGTCCTTGATGCCGTAGTGCCGCCACAGATTTCGCTGGGTCCTGATATTGCAAGTCTGGCGCAACAATCTCTGGAGAGGATTTTTGCACGCTGCGAGCAAGACACCGGCTGCAATGATGCGTTTGGTAATCTGACACTGCCAACACTGGCGTTGATCGATGAGCTGAGAGCCCGTCCGAGGAGCATCACTTACGAGGATGTCGCTACAGGTCAATTGACAACGCGGGAGTTCACGCACGATCATCTGGCCATGACACTGAGACTCATGAGCTACAGCTCTCAGACGGCTGCCATCTTGCCCTCCATGCTGTATGAGGCCATTCAAAACAATAACCTGGCGCCGCTTGCACGACAATCTGACACACAAGGCAGCTCGCTAAGCAACAGTTTGTCTACCGGCATGCATCACGCCGTGATCTGCACCGAAGATGTTCCGTTCTTTGACGATCAAGCCGATACATCAACCAGCAACAGCTATCTGGGTGACGATCTTATTGCAGGTATCAAAGCAACTTGCGATGCGTGGCCTGCAGGCACTATTGATGATGACTTCAAGGACGCTCTGGTATCAGACAAGCCGGCGTTGATACTCTCAGGTGATGCAGATCCAATTACCCCGCCAGCCTACGGGGAGCTGGTGGCCAGGACACTGCCAAATGCACGCCATATTGTCAACGAAGCGCAAGGACATATGCAGGCCGCCTTTGGCTGCATGCCAGTACTGCTGGCAAAGTTTGTCGATACAAGCAATGCTCTTGACCTTGAAACGGATTGCCTGAAACGACTTCGACCCTTACCCTTCTTTGTCGATGCCAATGGGCCACTACCATGATCGTCGTTGACAATCTGTGCAAAAGCTTCAAGCGGCCCGGTGGTGTAATACACAAGCACAAGAACGACATCGTTGCTGTTGATGGCGTGAGCTTTGAAGCTTGCGATGGCGGTATCACCGGACTTCTCGGACCCAACGGCGCCGGTAAGTCCACCACCTTGCGAATGCTGGCCACACTGGTCAGTCCGGATAGCGGCTCAGCCATCATCGATGGCGCTGATGTTAGAGGTGATGTGCTCAAGGTGCGTCAGCAACTGGGCTTCATGCCCCACAACGCGGGCATCTACCCAAGGCTAAGCGCGCGTGAAAATATCCACTACTACGCGCGCCTGTGCGGACTTTCCAAACAACACGCCCAGACCCGTGTTGGCCAACTGATAGAACAGCTGGACATGACAGGTTTTGCTGATCGCCGCGCTGCAGGATTCTCTCAAGGGCAGAAAACAAAGGTTGCCCTTGGCCGTGCGCTGGTTCACCGCCCACAAACCATCATGCTTGATGAGCCAACCAATGGTCTGGATGTCATGGCAACACGGGGGCTTCGTGAAATCATTCGCCAATTGGCAAGCGATGGCCATTGCATTCTGTTTTCAAGCCATATCATGCAAGAGGTGGCGGCACTGTGTAATCACATCGCCATTATCTCCGCCGGCAGGATCGCTATGGAAGATACACTACAAGGCATTTTAAAACGTACCGGCGAGAATGATCTGGAGGATGCCTTTGTCAAGGCAACCTGCAATATCAGTAGTACGGGATACAACGTGTGAGCTTCCTCGTCGTCATGATCAAGGAGATCGTGGACAATTTGCGTGATCGGCAGACCTTGTTCTATGCGTTGCTGTTCGGCCCGGTGCTGTTGCCCCTCATTCTGGGTGGATCACTAGTGGCAAGCTTCAAGCAACTGTCCATCGACTTTGATGAGGTTTACGAGCTGGGTGTAGTAAATGCCTCGGCTGCGCCACGGCTCATGGAGTTTTTGTATAGCAACAATATCGATACGGTGGACGCCCCCGATGATGTCGCCGAGAGCGTACGCTACGGGCAAAGCCCGGTAGTGCTGGAAATACCCGACGACTATGCCGAATCTTTAAGGTCGGCAACCCCTGCCCCGTTAACACTACATATCAACAGTGCTGACAAGGCATCAACAAAGGCAACAAGGCGAATCAAGACGATTCTCAACGTGTACGAGCAATCGCTGAATACGCTGCGGCTGCAACACCGCGGTATTAACCCGGCTACCTTCAACAGCCTGCAGATTACTGAAAACGATGTATCAAGTGATGGCGCTGATGGCCAGCTATTGGCCTCTATCCTCCCCTTTCTTTTCATCATGTCGATGGTAATGGGCGGCTACTATCTGGCGATAGATACCACAGCCGGAGAGCGTGAGCGACAATCGCTGGAACCCCTGTTAAGCTTGCCCTTGTCACGCTCGGCTGTGGTATTCGGCAAGTACGGCGCAACGCTTTGCTTTGTCACCCTTTCAAACCTACTGACGGCAACCAGCGTTTATACCTTGTTCCGACTGTTCCCCATCGAGTTACTTAACGGGCAGATTAATTTCGATGGCGCTACGGTTACACGGGCTTTTTTGCTTGCTAGCCCTCTGCTTTTCTTTATCTCCGCTCTGCTGATTACCGTATCGGCAATTACTCGCAGTACCAAGGAGGCACAAACCTATCTGGGGTTAATGATGATCATACCGATGGCGCCGTTTTTTGTGTTGCAGTTTCTGAACGTGCGATCTTCGGGCAGTACCATGCCCTACCCCATGCTCAGCCAGTACCAACTGCTGGAAAGCGCGGTATTGGGTAACAGAATTCCCTGGCAACACATTGCCTTGTCAACCACCGGTACGCTAGTGTCTACCGTACTGCTACTCAGCGTGGCTAGCTGGCTGTACCGGCGAGAGAGAATTCTCAGTTAGGATTGCGTTGCCGGATTTAACAGACAGGCAACACCATCACGTTGCATAGCCCGATACTCAGGCAAAGATGATCAGGACATGCGCTGAGAATCAGGCGAGGACAACGGTAGTGAAATATGAAAGCAACTACCGTGGCCTTCAGTTGATGTACACCAGATGCGCCCTCGGTGCCGTCCTACAATCTTGCTACAGGTGGCCAGGCCAATCCCGCTCCCCTCATACTCACTGCTGCTCCATAGCCGCTTAAAGGGTTTAAATATACTGCTGAGCGAATCCGAAGGTATTCCGATACCATTATCCGTTACCGTGATAACAGTCTGTTTACCGTTATTGCCAGAACATTTTAACTCGATCTCACACAGCTCTGACTCGTTGTATTTAAGTCCATTTTGCATGAGATTCTGCAGCAGCTGTGTAAGTTGGGGCGCGTGACCGATCAGCGTTGGCAGTTCACCAATAGTAATATTGGCGTTCCGGTTATTTATCAGTGTTCTGAGGTTCTCTTTGGCAGCATGCGCAACCGTGGTCAGACACACAGGCAGAAACTCTACTACGGCATCGAGAAGCGCATAGTTTTCCAGCGTTTTAACCAGATCGCTTGCGCGCCTGGCAACATCGTTCTGCATCTGCAGGCACTCCTTTAATTCTTCTGAACTTCCGGCCTCCTCTTCCTCTATAGCGACTTCGCTCAACTCCTGAATACTGAGCAGTGGGGCCTTCAGATCATGGACCAGCACTTCCAGAAAAACACTTTGCTCATCCGCCTGCATCGCAACCTTTCTTTCCAGATCAGCTTGCCTGATCGCGTTATGAATGGCAGCTCGCAGTGAGTTCTCATTTAACGTTTTTTTCACCAGATAGTCAGAAGCCCCTGATTTGATCGACAGGGATGCCAGTTCCTCGTTACCTTGACCCGTCAGCATGATCACTGGCACATAGGGATCAATGCGCTTGAACTCAGACAGCAGACTGATGCCGTCGTCTGGCCCCAAACGATAATCCAGAATAATGCAGTCTGCTTCGTCACGGTCAAAGCTATCCACCGCCATACCACCTGCAGAAAATGCAACGATCGTGTAATCATCGACGCCGGATGCCAGTATGTGTTCAATATGCAGGCGGTCGTCTTCATTGTCCTCTACCAGCAGGATTCGCGTTGGTATGGCAACGTCAGCTTGCAGCTTCATCAGGCACTCCTGGACATCGATGCTGGTAGATGAGAGGTATGAAACCAGTAAGCCTTGAGCATGGCGATGGTTTTGAAAAAACCGTCAAGATTGCCAGGCTTGACAATATAGCTGTTGGCACCCGCCCCGTAACAAGCATCAATATCGACACTGTCCTGCGAGCTGGTCATGACAACGACCGGGATCTGTTTCAGTGAGGAGGCGGATTTGATCTCTGCCAGCACATCATGGCCATCACAGCCCGGAAGGTTTAGATCAAGCAGAACAAGGCTTGGAACCTGTAGTGCCGTACCCGCATAGCGACCTCGGGCATGAAGAAAATCCAGAGCCTCACAACCGCTTACGCAACGCGTGATCGGTATCGCAACAGGGTTGCCCTGCATGAGCGCGGTAAGACAAGCCTCATAATCATCATCGTTGTCTTCGACGATAAACAGGCAAGAGCTGTTTTTCATGTCGGTATTTTCTTATTATTGTTCTGTTTGTCGCTGGACCTATCCAGAGGTAGCGAAAAATAGAATGTGGAGCCTTCACCCGGAAATGATGACAGCAAAATTTTTCCATCATGACTTTCGACAATTTTTTTCACAAAGGACAAGCCGGCGCCCGTACCGAAACCGTAGTCCTCTTCACGGTTGAGTCGTTTGAAAAACTGAAATATCCTCGCGTGGTTTCCTGAGGCAATTCCAATTCCGTTGTCGCGAACATAAAAGGCGCGTTGCATCATTACACCGTCCAGAGTGAGCTCTGGCAGAAACCCGATGTCAATCAGACATTGCTCAGAATCGTTGTACAGCAGCGCGTTTTGAATCAGGTTAAAAAACACCGTTCTGATTTTACCAAGTTCGGCAAAAACACACGGTAGTGGTTTTTCTACCGTGAGGACAAAAGATTTTTTGACGAGCGTTTCGCGCAGCTCATCTTCAACCCGTGCAATGACATCTCTCGGGTCAATACTCTCTTGTGTACTTCCGAGATTACCCAGCCGAGAAAAATACAGTAAATCCGCTAGCAAATGATCAATGCGCTGACAAAGCACACCCATCCGGCGTACCCTGACCTGCACCTTTTCTGGTAGATTTTCGCGCAGCAGAATATCAGCATTGATGGCAATACCCCGGAAAGGCTCTTTCAAATCATGGGTGGCTATATAGGCAAACTCATCAAGTTCGCGATTAGAGGCAATAAGCTCTGTGTTGAGTGACTCAAGCTCGCATTGCATCTGCTGCTGAGCGGTAACGTCTCGATTGATTGCCAGAACAACTTGTTTCCCATCCAGAATCATTGACTGGTAGCGTGCAGAGACAGCAATTTTTCGTCCGGCTTTGGTGACTTCGTGGACGATCCCGTCCCAATGACCTACAGAGGCCAGCGTACTGTAGACGTCTTGAGCAGGCGTCGGGAATACCGGCTCCAGTAGTCGTGTGCCACGAAAAGCCAGAGCTTCCTCTTCTGAGTATCCGTAGAGTTGCTCTGCGCCCCTGTTCCACAAAAGGATGCTATGCCCAGGTGCCCAGACCATGATGGCATCTGTGCTTAGCTCAAATAGCTGGGCGAAGACTTCAAGTTTTTGTTGATAGTCAATCGGCATGCATGGTTGCTCAATCGCGCATCATTGCAAAGACGACTCCGTATTTTCTTGCTGGCAATTTACACTCTTACTGGAAGTTTATTAAGAGAGGAATTCTGGCGAAAGCTTGCATCAGCGTGTAGATGACTCCTGCTATCCGACTAAGCTCTGGACTACCTTGCGGATTGTGTTTTGGACGAGCTAAAAGATGACGGTTAGGAGAATGGAGCTTCGCCAGGCTCCATAAATTTTTGTAAATTTTACAAGAAGTTTTTGTGCCAACGGTAGTTACGTGATGCTGCCGTTAGCCCTGTTACGGTAGTTGTCACATAGAACCAACGGCGCAAATTGGCGCTATCAACAAGGTTACACAGGCTGGCGCCAAGGGTGATTGGCAATACACTGACAAATTTGTCAGCGTTACACGGACAGTGTGCCCTGTGTTGTCAGGAGTTAACGAGGTCCGGAATCCTCGCCCTCTGAATCTTGCCTGACGGGCCCTTGGGCAATTCCTGCAAAAAGTGAATCTTGTCCGGACACTTGAAGCGTCCAACACGACGCACACAGGCATCAATAAGATCAGATTCACTGAGCGAAGAGTTTGCCTTCAGCACTACCGCTGCCTCCACGCGCTGCCCAAAATCCTGACAAGGACAGGAGAACGCTGCTGCCTCTACGACATCTGCATGCTGGTACAACGCATCATCAATTTCCCGTGGCGCTATGTTCTCACCACCTTTGATAATCAGCTCCTTCAGACGGCCGGTGATATAGACATACCCGCTGTCATCCTTACGTCCCAGATCACCGGTTCGCAACCACCCGCCTTTAACAAGCGCCTGACCGGTGGCAGCCTCGTTCCTGAAATAGCGTTGCATGACGTTCAGCCCACGAACCATCAACTCCCCCTCAATGCCTGGCGCCACGGGTTGCAGTCGCTTGTCTACGATGATGACCTCATCGCCAACAGGCAGTCCGGGAGAGCCTGGTTTTCGCGTTGCCGGGGGCATGGGATTGGTCAGAATCTGTGCTGCTGTTTCCGTCAGCCCCATGGTTTCGATCAGTGGAACAGAAAACACTGCCTCAAACTCACCATGCACATCCGGCGACAAGGGAGCGGAGGCGGAACGCCCGAAGCGAAGTTGCGGTCGCTGTGAGTCTGTATGAGTGCGTGTATCAGCATCACGAAGCAAGTACGCGATCTGTGTGGGTACCACACTGAACCAGGTGCACTGATGCACATCAACAAGACGCCAGAATGCGCTGGTTGAAAACCGCTGTGGCAACACCATTGAACCGGCTGACACTAGAGGGCTCAACAAGGTCACACACAATCCGTTGATATGGTAGAGCGGCAAGACGCACAACGCTCGATCCTTATCGCCCAACTCATGACCGGTTGCAACATTCTGTCCACCGGCAATCAGGTTGGCATGGCTTAGCGTTACCCCTTTTGGCCTGCCTGTCGTGCCACTGGTATACATCAACAGAGCATCGTCGCCATCGCCGGGCAATCCGGACAACACGTCGTCTGGTAAATCACCTGCATCGTCAGCCCATGCCCGAATACAGGCATGATCTATCGAGACAACCGGTGGTGACAGTGCATTACCTGCCCTCGCTATCGTTACAGGCGTGTCAGCATTAACCGGTTCACGCACCGATGTCTTGCGTATCTGCCACTCATCGGCGGCGCGCTCATCCTGATACGCATCCGTATCCAGAGCCTCAATGATCGATGGTGCGACGTCTTCCTGTGTCAGGACAAGCGATGTCTGTGAATGCGCAAGGACATAAGCAATAACATCACGTCCTGCCACCAGATTAACCGCCACAGCACGGTAACCACCGTACATGATGCCAAGCAACGCCACTGCACAGCACGGGCCGTTGTGCATCGCGTAAGCAACACTTTGTCCACGAACCACACCTTGACGGCCGATGAACCGTGCAACAGCGCGCACTTGCTGTTTTAACTGACTAAAATTAATGTCGTGCCCGTTATCGGGTGTCAGCAGAAAGGTCTGATGTGCCTGCTCACGCGCTTGTCGGTCGATCAATGAGGTCAACGATTCAGTGGATAAAGGCAGGGCAGGCTTCCGGGCTGGGGTCTCAGCAATCGTCATGAGGGTGGTTTTTCCATGTTTAGTACACGATGGCTTGCGGCTGCACTATTGGCTGCCGCACTACTTGCCCACCCGCTTCCAGTAGCCATCGAACACGTCCGCCAGTGTTGGCTCCTGACTTTGTATGGGACGTACAACACGAGTGACATTCATGAAGTGTCGATAGTGAAGATTGCTATCAATTGAGTTACCACCCCAGCTACCACAGCCCATGGACAGTGAAAAAGGCAAACCATTGTCGAATGAGCCACCCGTGGCAAAACAATGTGCCTGATTAACGATGACACGGCAGGTTGGCAAATGCATACCCAGCAACAAGGCCCGGTTATCCTGTGTGCTGTGCAACCCTACCGAATGTCCTGCTCCCTGAAAGGCCAGCACTTGCGACGCTCTTGTCATGGCCGCCGCAAAATCATCAGCCACGTACAGCGTCAACGCCAGTGACAACTTCTCCCCCGATTCCCTCGCCTGCTCGCCAACCTCTTCACTGGGCAGGATAACGAACCTTGCACTTCGGTCATCGCTGACCTTGACACCGGCGACGTCAAGAAAGACATTGATATCCTTGGCGATCATGTGTCGATTCAAGTGGCCTCCGTCGAACAATGCGGCCTTGACGGTATTGCAGTCGTCAACACCCAGAAGACGTCCACCCTCCTCATGTAAAGCTGCGAGAAAATCATCCATTACCGAGCGCACAACGATAAGCACGTTCTCTGATGAACAGGACGTTGCATTGTCAAACGTCTTGGACTGGGCAATTTTTCTGGCAGCCTCCGCCAGATCTGCTGTTTCATCGACGATCACCGTGGCGTTGCCAGCACCAACGCCGATGGCAGGCGTACCCGACTCATAGGCTCGGCGCACATTGTCCTGACTACCCGTGACGATAATCAGATCGACCGCCTCCATCAGTCGTTGAGTCTTTATCTTCGATGACGGTGTCGGCACCATCTGTACAAGATCGCGGTCGATACCCAGCTTGTCAAATTCTGCGTGGATGTAGCCGAGCAATGTTGCACACACTTCCACACCCTTGGGCGACGGTGAAAGAATAATGGCGTTACCGCACTTCAATGCGTTAATAATGTTGTTTGCAGGTGTTGCCGCCGGGTTGGTTGACGGTACTACGGCACCGATTACACCGATGGGGCGAGCAATTTCCGTGATACCAGATGCGGTATTGTCATTAATCACGCCCGTTGTCTTGACGTCACGAATATCACGCAGCAACCCCAGGGTCTTGCGATGATTCTTTGTCATCTTGTCTGGCACATTGCCTAGAGCAGTCAGCGCAACTGCCTGCTCGCACAAGGCCTTGTTATGCGCAGGCTCCATGATCGCCCAGGCTGCCGCCAATGCCGCCAAATCAAACCGTTGCTGATCTGCACCTGTGGCAAACGCTGCTTGTGCAGCACGCGCACGCGCAACAAGGTCGTCTACCAAGGCAACTTCATCAAGTGCTTCTGCTGTTTGAACTGACACGCGCTATTTCCTGGTGTTTGTTACAACTGGTGTGAACCGGTAGCGTGCTCATCCCGGACTGTTATCTTATCGACACGCACAAAACGAGCAACAAGATGAACCAAGCTCGTTCTGCACAAAACCTTTACCGTATGACAGTCAAGGCGACCTGATGATAAGTCAAGCCGCCTGCAAGCAAGCTCTCACCGCACGGCAATCGTATCGTCTTGCAAGACGATCAGCCTTGCAAGACGATACGTACGTCAACACGACCCACATGGCAGGACAACCGGCCTTGCATGAGAGAAAAAATCTACTTAAGTCCGGCAAGCAATTCTGTCAGAGTCTCCTGACGTGCTGCCCACATTTCCTGAACCTCTTCGCGGCTCATGATTTTCATGGGCGAACCACCTGCGGACATCTGCTTGGACACCCGATCACTGGCAAACATGGCGGGGACTTTCTCGGCAAGCGTCGCTATGACTTCAGGGTCTGTGCCTTTGGGGACCATAACGCCGCGGAAGTTGACAGATGCATTGTCCACTTCGTATCCGGCTTCCATCAGGGTGGGCACATCGGGGAGGAATTCCTCAGAGCGCTGCGTATCGGCAACTGCCAGTATTTTCACATTACCAGCCTCACGAGCACGATAGGCGTCAGACAGGTTGTTGATGCCAGCGATAACATCACCGCCGATGACCGCTTTCATGGCTGCAGCACCACCACCCTTGGTCGGAATATAGGCAAGCTTGGCACCTGTCGCCTTCTGAATCTGCAGTGCAGCAATGTGATGCCCCACATACAGCCCGGCACCCGACACGGTGACCTTGCCAGGATTCTCGTTAGCAAACCCGAGCAGCTCTTCTATGGTGTTGTAAGGACTGTCCGCACCCACGACAACCACGGCTGGATCGGCTCCCCAATTGGCGATCGGCTCGAAGCTCTCTGCGCTGTATTTGACACCGCCTTCTATGGACTGGGCTATGAAATGCGGGATGTTATAGGCAGCCATCGTATAACCATCTGCATCGGCTTCACTGGCAAACCAGTTCCAGCCAACGCGTCCGCCGGCACCGGGCTTATTAATGATAACCATCGGCTGGCCAAGAAATTCCTCACCGCCAGACATCATGGTAACGATACGCGCCTGAAAATCGGTAGCGCCACCAGCGCCGTAGGAGACCATCATGGAAATAGGTCTGTCAGGGTAAGCGTCTGCCTGTGCGCCAAATGAGGCGAACGCGGTAGATGCCGCAAGAAGTGTCAGTGATATCAGGTGCTTTTTCATTATCTTCTCTGGTGTGGTGAAGTGGTGAAGTGGTGAAGTGGTGAAGTGAATTGTCGATTTTTTGGTGAGATTGCCAGGACTCTGGAGGCGCAAGACCCGCAAAGTTGTTTCAATGGCAAGGGCTAGAAAAATAGTCCTCGCGGGGTTTGTACCTTTAACAGCAACGTGAACAGACAGTAAATAACACTCATGAATAAAGTGGTAATCAAGACACGCTTTACCCATGAAGCAACAGCAAGATGCGAAGCCGGATCGTACAAGCTGAAGACGCTGAAAAAAGCGACCCAGGAAGCGACATAAAACCCGAAATACTTGGCTGCGAATAGCGCAAATACGCTCATCAATACAACCCCGGGCAACAGATTGCGAACCACGTGTGCGCTCAGACCATCGCCTATTCTCGCCATACCCAGCACGGCCCGGAGGAAATTCCACAGAGCCAATAACAGCATGACACTGCCGATGAACCGCGGAAAGAGAAACGCAGCAGCAGGCTCACGCGTAAAACTCAAGTAAGCCACACTGAGTGCCAGCGCAAGAATGATACTGGCAGGAACCAGATGTTGAGCCCGCGTTGTGGTAGCCGGAGCACTCATAATGTTACCCCTGACCGGTTGGCACTGCGGGTACTGATAAAGCTGTACGCGATGGAGGCCAACACCAGACCCACCAGAAACAGGTTGAGAGTGCCAGTGAGAAAATAGGCAAACGCTCCGTCCATCGCGTTGGCAATCATGCTGCCCTGAATGAAATTGGCTTCAGCGATAGGTCCGAGAATCAAACCCAATACGAGTGGCGCTGCAGAAAAACCAACCTTTTCCAGCAAGTACATGCTCAAGCCCAGAATAAGCATGACATACACATCGCCCATGGACTGTTGTACCGAATAGGAACCAAACACCGCCAATACCATAACCGCCGCTGCCATGACAGGTGGCGGTACATGCGCAACCCGGGCTGCGTGGCGGGCTACCCAGATACCAAAAATGACCATCAGCACTTGGCCGATCAGCATGGAGTTGATGAATGTCCAGGCCACATCCGGGTAGTTGTCAAACAGGTCAGAGCCCGGAAATATCCCATGTATGAGCAAGCCACCCAACAGCACGGCGGCCGTCGGGCTTCCCGGTATGGACAGTGTCAGCAGCGGTACCAGAGAAGGACCCACCATGGCGTTGTTGGCCGACTCGGCGGCGATGACACCTGCCGGATTCCCCTTGCCAAACGATGGTTTGTCGCTGGAGAACTTGCGCGTCTGATCGTAGGCCAGCAAACCAGCTATCTGCCCACCAACGCCGGGAATGAGTCCGATGAATGATCCTACAACGGTACCGATGGATAAGGCTTTAAGGTTTTTGACCAGCAGCTTTAATGATGAAAACAATGACTGAGCCTCGACCTGCACACTGCTGATCTTGTGCTGTACACGACCCTTCGCCAGCATTTCTATCACTTGTGGAATGGCAAAAATTCCGATAAGTGCTGTGATGATATTGACGCCGCCAGTGAGTGAATCATGGAAGATGAATCGCTGCGCGCCCTGGATATCGTCATAACCGATCATCGATAGCCATAAGCCGAGGCAACCTGACAGCAGCCCCTTGACGAAAGAACGGGAGTCCAGCGAGCCAATAACAGTGACGCCCAGTATGGCCATCCAGAAAAGGTGCGATGGTCCGAATGCCAGAGCCCATTGCGCAAGGATCGGTGTCAGAAAAATCAGTAGCAACACGCCGATCACCCCGCCAACACCGGAGGCAAGAAACGAGACATGCAAGGCTTCAGTGCCGCGCCCCTGACTCGCCATCTCGTGCCCGTCCAGAGCCGTTGCGATGTTGGCAGGCGCACCGGGAATACGTAAAAGGATGGCACTGACCGCACCGCCTGCTACCGTAGAGGTATAGGCCGCCCCCAGGAGAATAAGACCCTGAGTGGCTTCAAGCTGGAAAGTAAACGGAATAAGCAAGGCGACAGCCATGGTTGGCGAAAGCCCCGGTGTGGCGCCAAGAATCAGACCGCCAATCGTGCCGCCGAGCAACAGCATGAACGACACCGGCTCGAATACTCCGCCAAAGTACTGAAGAAATTCCATACGTAACTTTTCCTGATCGTGCAGCCACAATACCGAATGAAAATAAAAATGCAAACGTTTACATTTTTAGTGTAAAAAGTTACAAAAGTGAGTCAAATAGAATCATGCCCCGCCGGGTTCCGTTGCGTAAATGACAATTGGCCATGACTGACACTCGACAAAAAGCCGAACTCAGGCGGCGTGTGCGTTCTCGCAAAGGCGCTCCGGGCATTGTTGATGTGGCCACCCGTGCCGGTGTGTCTGCGGCCACCGTGTCCCGGTACTTCAATTCACGTGAGCTGGTCAGGCCACAAACACGCCAGAAAATTGAAACCGCTGCACGCGAGCTTGGTTATATTCGCGACCGTATGGCTGGCGCACTTCACGGCAGGATGAGTGGCACTGTCGGGCTGATTGTGCCCACCATCGACAACGCGATTTTCTCTGAACTTATTGAAGCCTTTTCGGCTGAACTCCATCAGCATGATCGCACCATGCTCATCGCCAGCCATAACTATGATTTACGGCAAGAAGTCAGTATCGTGCGATCACTTCTTGAGCGACGTATTGATGGCGTCGCACTTGTGGGACGCGATCACGACATCGCTGCCATAGAGATGCTAAAAGTGCGAGGCATTCCCGTGCTGACACTCTGGAACTCCACCGGTATCGATAACATTCGCAGCATTGGCACCGATAATCGTCAGGGTGCAATTGATATCACGCGGCACCTTATCGATCTACAACACCGGGATATTGCCCTGCTGTTCCCCGATACGCAAAGTAATGATCGTGCCCGTGATCGCAAGAGCGGCGCACTTGATGCACTGGCCACAGCGGGTATCAGCATACCTGCTCATCATGATCGCCTGTGCACCTACGATATGGCGGCGGCCAAGGCACTCGCCATTGAGATGCTTAGCGATAAAAGCGAGCAACGAGGAATGCCCAGTGCGTTTGTCTGTGGAAACGATGTCATAGCCCATGGTGTCATTCACGCAGCACTCAGACTCAAACTGCGCGTGCCGGAACAGTTATCCGTTGTCGGCATCGGCGATTTTCGCGGCTCATCAGCGATAGAACCGCCGCTGACAACCGTACGCTTGCCGGCTCGCCGAATAGGTCAGACTGCAGCGTCAGCGTTGGTCAATGCACTGCGCGCGAACAATTCAACAACATTATCGGATGTCACGATCCCCAGCACCTTGATCGTTCGCGAATCCACCGCACGCTATGAACCACGATAAAAACGCCGCTTATTACTAAGCTAAAAACCACGCTAAAAAACCACGCAGAAAAGCAAGAGCATCACCCATAAGTAAACCGCTTTGCGCCACCCACGCTACAAGCTTTCATTTTCTTCCACACGCCGGTGAATCAGATTCCCCAACGTTTGCAAGCGCTTGTCGATCATCTCGCGCGCAGGATCACGGCTACGCATCTGTGTGGTCGCTTGTTGCATCGCTGACTGTGCTTTTAGCAGATAGGCTGTTGAGAGATTAAACCAGGCCTTCGGCTGTTCGCTGTCATGAGCCAGAGATTGTTCATACGCATGAACCGCACGTTCGAACGCACCCTGTTGAGCATAGGTATTAGCCAGACGAAACCACGCAACAGCATCCGAGGGCACTTGCTCAACGATCTGTTGATACAGTCTGACCGCATCCAGCCAGCGGCTTTCCTGATAGGCCCGTTGAGCATTGAGCGACACCATGAAAAGGTCATCACGTGCCCCCTTGTTACTCATGCCGGGTTGGCTACCCATGCTTGAGCAGGCCGTCGTCGCGGCGATCAGACTCGATAGAGCGATAACGCAAACAGCTCTGGCGAGGTTCGCTAGCAACCTGGCAAACCGCCTTGAACAGGCGCGCTTTTTCAGTGATATAAACATGCGTGTCATTCCATTAATGGCAGTTGTTTTCTGATGGTTTCAACGCGTTTGTTCGACTCATTGAAATACTCACGCTCACGCAAACTGATAACAGGCTCACCTGGCTCTATCACCTCAGGTGTAATGAAGATAACCAGCTCACTGATCGCGTTACGCTTTCCTTGCGAACGAAAGAACCTGCCTATCACCGGCAGACGCCCCAGGCCCGGTAGCTTGTCGGTATCGCTGCTACTCTCCGAGCTCAACAGCCCGGAGATCACAATGGTTTCGCCATCGCGAACCGTCACTTCGGTTTGCGCACGGCGGGTAAGCAGTCCGGGCGTACCCTGAACTGACACCGACGAATCCAGCTGACTGATTTCCGTCTCCAGTTTGGTCCTGACATTGCCCGCACTATCGATCAACGGTGCCACATTGAGTTTCACCCCGTATTCCTTGAATTCAACCTGGCTCTGCCCGTTTTCCCCAATACTGGGATAAGGGACTTCACCACCAGCAAGAAAACTTGCCTCGCCCCCATTCATCGCGCTTAGAACGGGTTCAGCCAGTGTTACGGCATCGCCATTCTGAGCGAGAAAATTAATGCGCGAAGTAATATTGGAGGCAACGCCAAAATAGGTGGAGAACGGCGCAACGGCTGCCGACAATCCATCAAAGCCCGCACCATCCGGTCGGTACAGATTACCGCTGACGGACTCCCCCAGCGCTGCCAGACCCGGCCCTGCCGCACTATCGCTCCAGTCGATACCCAGACGTCCCAGCGCACTCTTTCTGAACTCAACCATACGCACGCGCATCCGGACAATGCGTTGCATATGCACACGGGTTTCCGGATCGGTTTCTGAAACGCGGATGTTGTAGTCTGATTGCGAACCATCGGTGTTCCATAAGCGAATCGAGGAGCTACCCGCACTGGCGGCGATGATCAGCAGCTCGCCGGTGTCGATAACCTCAGCGCGTAAAATGCTGCCGTTACCAACTGCGACACGTCTGACATCAACGTTATCCAGCACCTTGACCTCACCGACAAACAAGTCAAGGTTAATGGTGATCGGGCCCGGCCTATTGGGTTTCACCTGCGAGGGCGAAGGCGGAATCGACAGCGGCTGCTCGCTTGACACAGGCACGGAGAGCGCGGTGTCCGGTTGCAAATTAACAGAGGCGTCATTGATAAGTTGACCAGAGCTTGTTGTCTTGTACCATCCAGTGTTGTCAGCCCTGACACTACGCGCACCAGCTCTGATGCCACTATTGACACCTATTCCGGTAAAGGTATCTGCATTACCGTTTGCAGGCGATTCAGCTATCGGTTTTGCACCGACAACCTGCCACTCATCATGATAGCGATTATCGCCAGAAAATCCCTGTGCAGCAGGCATGGCGCCTTGCCAGTGCTTGTCCTCTGCAGTGGCTGCGCCAATGAGGCAAAGACCCAGAGCCAGGGCGGATGTTGCGCGACACCACGCGCGACGCACTGCGAAACAGGAACGCAAGGCTCCCTTGTACTTACCCATATCCATGCTTTCCTTGTCATGTTATGTCGTACCAAAATATACACATCAGCCAAGGTCAGGTTTTACCCTTGGATAAACTGATGCAGCGTTGATACTGCGTGAACATAAACGTTGCGAGACGAACTCCATGCTCGTCCAGGCACAAACGGTAGCTAATTTTTTAACCCGATGTCATGAGCCGTGTCGCAACTGCAGAAATCAGGCCCCCTGCCTGTCGTCGACGGCTCAACCTGGCGTGGCTTTGTCATCCGTACGGCGACTAGTGAGCCACGCGGGTAATTCGGTAACAGACATTTCGTTTCCACCGTCGTCAGAACAAGGCAGAAAAGCGACGCGTATTGGGTATACGGGGAGCTTTTCTAACGCTGGGCTGGCGGCGATGGGGACGAAATGTGACGAAATGTGTTGACGAATTACCCGCGTGGCCCACTAGCAG
>JBGCGC010000127.1:0-23001 GCA_045110475.1 Granulosicoccus sp. | reverse complement strand
CAGCATCTAAGACGCTGTACTCGTTTTTCCTGGATCTCACCTAGAGTGACTAGGCTCAACCCAGTAAAAACTCCGTGCAGCGCCTTATATACTGCTCTATAAGCTTCTGGACTCAAAATTTTATGCATCACTAGGGTTAACTTATTCCTACGCGTAGCATTAAGAAGTTACTTTCCACAAGACAATGACGAAATAAACTCCCTTGCTTATACATCAGGCTTATGCATTAGGAGCGCATGGAAGGGGCACAGTGTTTTCGTGCGCTATCCGTATCCTTTACCTCTCAACGTTGCAGGCCGTTAGCTAGTAAACCGCAAGGGGTGCACCTGCCGAACCCGTCGCACCTTTTATCGCCATTGGATTGAATATATAAGCAAATTCATACACACCCTCATCTGCCAGTTTTTCGGTTGCAATATTTTCATGAATGAATATGCCGTTTTTAGTAATGAATTCCTGATGCACTGGAAAAACCTGCCCGGGGACCGGGTTGGGAACAACCTCTACTGGCCAGGTATCAGCTCCGGCAACAGCAATACCGGCCTCTATCAGGTAAGCGGCCGCGTCCATTCCAAGGCCCGGGCATCCTGAATTGAACTTCTCGTTGTCTTCGATCCAGTGTTGCCCCCAGCCTGTGTGCACCAGAACAACGTCACCTTTACCGGGAGGTGCAGTACCTTGCTTTTCCAGAGCGGCTTTGATGTCATCGGCAGTAATTTCCTCGCCAGCCTCCAGACTTCGCCCTTTAAGGGCGACCATATCGATCAGAATACCTCGGGTGAAAAATGGTTTGACATGCTCAATACCCAATTTGTTGACACCATAGGATCCAATGACCTCGTCAGCCGGAATACCACCGTAAAAATGAGGGTTTTCCTTACCAATACCGATATGCGCCAGCCCATCAAACTGGGTACCCACCTGACCGATTTCTGTAGCCAGAAAATCGTCCATCCAAATTACCTCATTTTCACCCAATGGCCCACCCGCAAGTCCGCCAGTGCCGCGCACCGCAAACACTCGCGACCCAAACAAAGGCATCTTCGATTCATAAGTTCGTCCAATCGACACAACTGTTCCAGTCGACATGTACTTCATCGCCTCAAGCGCTTTTTCCGCAGTCATCAGGTTTGATGCACCAGCGCCGTCACCTTCACCATAGGGGGATTCGAGTTGACTGCCATCAGCATCGGCTGTAATCGGTACAGCGGCTCCCAGGCTAACTCCCATGGCAAGTGTCAGTACAAAAGCAGTTCGTGAGTGGGCAACTCGCTTGTTCATTGATTCCTTCCTTCGGTTTGAGATGAAATTAACCTTGAAGGTACTACTATTGGACATCAGGCACAACAATGCCGGTGACGCCAATTTTCCAACGTCTGGAAGACGCAGTTTCCTCGAACGAAGCGTTTGTTCCGGTAATGAGTCGAATGGAATGTGTATTTCAAGGGTTAGATACTTTCCACTTTCTCTTTATTCACCTAAACGTTACCGCGATGCGAATTCGAACAAACCTCATAGTTCCACGTTAGAATACGGGGAACACACCTTTGGAGCTGCATATGTCAGACCCGATCTCTACCTTTTTTGACGCTTGGCAACTGGAATCTGCAGAAGCAAGACTGAAACAAATTACCAGCGCGGTTACAGCCAATGTTCAGTACGATGATCCGCGTACGCCACAAACCTTAAAGGGCGTTGATGCTCTAACTGACTATGTTGGCATGTTCAGCGCAAACGCACCCGGCTGGACCGCCAAAGTCATTGGGAGCGACACCACTGCAGGAATGACCCGTGCCACCGTAGCGTTTGGCGGAAAAGGACCCGATGGCAAGGAAATGTTACAACTGGGTCAGTATTTTGTAGAACAGGATAGCGATCTTATTTGCCGCATGGTCGGCTTCGTTGGCACAGGAGATCAACAATAGCGCCAGCCAAACCATGCTTTAGTCGCCAGCGAAAAACTGCTCGCAACGCCCCGGATGCAGTCGCTCATTCGTGGGATTCGATGATCTCACGAGCGTGCATTTCCAAACGAGCTGCTTAACAGCATTTACCGGAATTGTTCTGCATGGCAAGCAAGACGCCTATTAATATGAAAATCAATTTTCCAACAAGTTCTATAACCACAATCGTCTTCCTAATGTTCTTGTTCGCAGCCCCTGTTTCAGCACCCGCTGATACACAATTGCAAGATGATCCATTTGCCGGTTACTGGACAACTTCGAATCTGACATCCGTAGTCGAGATCAACCCATGCGGCGACTCTCTGTGTGCTCAGATTGCCTGGATGTGGGATGTAGCAGTTGCAGGCAGGAAGATGATGGATGAAAAGAATTCATTGCAGGCAAAACAGAAGATGCCACTGGTTGGCCTGCAACTATTCAGCAAGTTCAACAAGGATGGAGACAAGTGGCGGGGGCGTATTTACAATCCTGAAGATGGCAGGACCTACCGGGCGACGGTAAGCGTACATGGCAAGAACATACTCCGACTGAAGGGATGCTGGGGGCCTTTCTGTCTGACCCGGTACTGGCGCCGCTTGCGATCCATTCCTCTGCCGACCGAGAGCATGCTTGAATCACGCAAATGATACGCCGAACGACACGCGATACGCGCACCACTCGCATGAATGCCTGCACCAACAGCATTTGATCAGAGCCACCTACTTTCCACCCCCGCGAGTATCGTCCCCACCACGCGTAAGGTAGTACGCAGCCAATATCGGCAGAAAGGTCACTAGCACAACTACCATGGCAACCACATTGGTTACTGGTCGCTGTCGAGGGCGAACCAGCTCTTCCAGCATCCATATCGGGAGTGTTGCTTGTTGGCCAGCGGTAAACGTAGTCACAATCACCTCATCGAATGACAGAGCGAAGGCCAGCATACCGCCAGCTAGTAAGGCCGTTGCTATATTAGGCAACACCACATAACGAAATGTCTGGAATCCGTTAGCACCCAGATCCATTGAGGCTTCTATGAGTGAGCCAGCAGTGCGACGAAAGCGAGCTACGGCGTTGTTATAAACCACGACCACACAAAACGTGGCATGCCCCAGCACGATAGTCCAGAACGAGAAGGGGATGTCTGCGAGATTGAACGCGGAGCGTAAAGCGATGCCTGTGATGATACCCGGCAGTGCGATCGGCAAGATAACCAGCAAGGATATGGCTTCCCTGCCAAAAAATCTGGTACGCGATACGGCTGCAGCGCATAGCGTACCCAGTACCAACGCTATGGCGGTCGATATGCTGGCGACCTGAACTGACAGCTTCAGGGCTTCCCATACATCAGGCCTTCCCCAGGTGACGCTAAACCACTTCAATGTAAAGCCCGGCGGTGGCCACTGATAGGTTTTATCTTCTGTCGTGAATGCGTACACGAAGATCAACAGAATAGGCAGATGCATGAACAAAAGACCGGCGGTAGCTGCGATTTTTAAAGCCCGCGGTGCACGTTTTCCACTAGAGTGCATCAAACGCTCCCTTACGCTTTGCCATCCACAGATACAGTGCCATGATGACTACAGGTACGACTGTAAATGCTGCAGCAAGCGGAATGTTGCCAGCAATTCCTTGATGAGAGTATACGGCCTGACCAATAAACAACCTTGAGGAGCCAATAATTTGTGGAATGATGTAATCACCCAACGTCAGCGAAAAGGTAAAAATGGATCCGGCAATGATACCAGGCAAGGCCAATGGCCAAAGAACATGCCTGAATGTTTGCCACGGTGGCGCTCCCAGATCTGATGAAGCATCCAGATAGTTTTGCGGAACTCGCTCCAGTGATGCCTGCATGGGTAACACCATGAAGGGTAGCCATACGTAGAGAAACACCAGAAACGTACCGATATAACTCACTGAAAGCGAATTGCCACCGATGACCGGTATGGATAACACAAGCTCCAGTACGCCGGTGAGATGTAGTTTGGCGAATATCCAGTTCAGGATCCCTTCCTTGGCAAGAATCAGTTTCCACGCATAGATCTTCACCAGATAACTGGACCACAACGGAAGCATCACGCCCAGATAAAAGACAGCCTTCCAACGCCCTCGTGCGTATCGCGCCGCATAAAAGGCAATTGGAAAGGCGACGATGGCGGCCGCGATAGTGACAACAGTAGCCATTAACAAGGTTCTGGAAATAATGTCCAGATTGATCGGGTTAAGCAGTTCCTTATAGGTTTTCAGGGTGAATTCGTATCGGATCATCCCGGAGAACTCATCAATGGAGAAAAAGCTCTGCGTCAGCAGTGCAAAGAGCGAGCCCAGATAGACAATACCCAACCACAATACCGGCAACACCAACAACAGGAAGATAAATACTCTCGGTCTGCGCCACAACTCATCCCACAGTCTGTTCACACGCCGTCACTCATTGAGTGCACACGCTCGGCATCCCAATCAATACGCACTGTTTGTCCGGGTTGAAAAGGAGTATGCGCGTTATCAGCCAGCGCTGTGAGCCGGGTATCTGCCATTTGCAGAACATAGCGTGTGCTTGCACCGAGAAAGCTGATACTCAGAACAGTGGCACTTTGCCCTCCTGCATCAACGAAACGAATGCACTCAGGACGCAAGCTGGCGGCTGTTGACTGACCGGTGAAAGGTTTGGCTATGTGAGCGGGCAAGATATTGGATGAGCCAACGAAATCTGCAACAAATGGGGTTTTGGGCTTGTGATAAACATCGTGAGGTGTGCCCACCTGAACGATGCGCCCTTCGTTAAATACGGCAACTCGATCAGCCATGGACAAGGCTTCACCCTGATCGTGAGTGACGAATACAAACGTAATACCAAGCTCTCGTTGCAGACTCTTGAGTTCCTCCTGCATTTGCTCACGCAGTTTAAGGTCCAGAGCACCCAACGGTTCATCAAGCAGCAAGACCTTGGGTTGATTGACCAGCGCACGAGCCAATGCAACACGTTGACGCTGCCCTCCGGAAAGCTCACCTGGTTTGCGCAGACCGTAGTCTGGCAAGCGCACCATATCCAGGGCCTTCGCAGCCTCGCGGTGTCTCTGTACTTTGCCAGTGCCTTTGATCATCAGGCCGTAAGCAATATTGTCCAGAACACTCAGGTGCGGAAACAAGGCGTAGTCCTGAAATACCGTGTTGACATGCCGACGGTAGGGAGGAACGCCTGACATTGAGTGCCCGAAGATGTCAATTCGGCCCTGCGTGGGTTGATCAAACCCTGCAATCAACCTCAGGCAGGTCGTCTTGCCAGACCCGGACGGACCGAGCATGGCAAAGAACTCCCCTTCCTCGATGATCAGACTGACATCGTCAACGGCGCGTACGTCCCCGAAGTGTCGGGAAACCGCATTGAATTCAACAGCCGTGGTGTTCAACGTCCGCCAATGACTCCGATATAGTCACTCACCCAACGGTAGTAAGGTATGCACTGGTTGTCCTGGCTCGCACACTTGGAGACAGGCGTCGTCCAGAATTTGATTCGCTCAAATTCATCCATGCCGTTGGTAGTACAGCCCTCAGCGGTTTGCATACCCCGACCATCGGTACACGCAGCAGGCACTGCCGGGTTAGCACCAAACCATACGGATAAATCGCTCATGAGGTTGGAGGACAGGGTATGTTCCATCCACAGATAGGCGCAATTGGGATTGTCAGCGTCGACATGCATCATGGTGGTATCGGCCCACCCTGTCGCTCCTTCATCAGGAATAGTTGACGCTATGGGGGCATCGTTCGATTTAAGGATATTTACCTGAAATGGCCATGATCCCGATGCCACTACGCCTTCATTAGTGAAATCATCCATCTGAATAAACGCATCATGCCAGTAGCGCGATACAAGTTTGCGCTGTGCTCTCAAGAGTTCCAGCGCTGCGTCGTACTGTTCCTGATTAAGTTCATAGGGACTTTCGATGCCCAGCTCAGGCTGGTGCGTCATCAAATAATTGGCAGCATCTGCAACATGGATGGGACCGTCGTAAGCTTGAACACGCCCGCTGTTGGATTTACCGTCCGGCAGTGTCATTTCTTCAAAAACAACGCTCCAGCTAGTTGGTGCTTCTTTGAATACATCCGTGTTATACATCAGTACGTTTGGTCCCCACATGTACGGTGTGCCGTAGTGCTTGCCATCTACCGTATGCCAGGGGGCATCGCTAAGTCGATCATCGATGTCATCCCAACTTGGAATGAGCGCAGGATTGACCTCCTGCACACGGCCACCAGCAACAAGGCGCAACGAAGCATCACCAGAGGCTGTCACCAGATCAAAACCGCCTTCGTTCATCAAGGCAACCATCTCGTCTGAGGTATTGGCTGTCTTGACTTGTACCTGGCAGCTGGTCTTTTTCTCGAAGGCTGTAACCCAGTCAAACGATGCGTCGGTTTCACCGCGCTCAATGTAGCCAGGCCAGGCGACGATATTCAGTTGTCCTTCAGCTGCGCCCAGCTCTGTGACCATATCAGCCATGGCAGGTTGTACCAGTAGGCCAGCACTTATAAATCCGCCAATCAAAGGTTGGATAATCGCTTTCATGAATTGTTCTCCGTTTGTGTAATCGCCGAGACTCTATTTCTTTTGTGTGCGTCATGAGCATGACACACAGCGAGACCTCAGGTCTAACACTATCGTTTAAGTGTCAATTCAGTGAGTCGGGCAGCGTTGATTCTGAGGGGGCTGGGTGAAGCTGGAGTGGCTCCTGTAGGCAGCCTGTCTCAAATCACCGGACTAGCGTGTCTTCGGGCCAGAGTGATTCAGTCATCTAAATGCTGCCATGGACAAAATAACCACCGGAGAACATTGCCCAGCTCCAGTCACCATAAACTCACCTGATTGACGCACGACTAGCTCTCAGAGCATGGGATTACTGCCTCTTGCAGGAATGATCTGGTTGCGCCTGCCGATCGCCTGCACCATTTTGCTCGCCCCGTCAGATTGAATCTCGTTGTTGCGTTCAAGTGCACGCTCTGAGGTGCTTTGACCGCTAAAATCGAGGCAATAACATGTTACTTTACGTTATTACACTGACAAGGGAATGAAAGAAAAATGACTCGCACAGAATTAACGTCTGCTGACGTCGCGGCGGCCTATGAAGCGCTAGTCGACGCAGGCACCGAGCCAACGATCAACGCCATTAGCGCGCAACTGGGCGGCAATAAAAACCTGAAAACGATAGCCTTTCACCTGCGAACAATAAAAACTGAGCAATGGCAAGGACCGGGGCCGGCTCTGCCGGATCCCATTCTCCAGTCTCTGGTATCCGGGGTTGAACATTACTGGGCCGACCTGGCAGAGGCTGCGGACTCGCAGATTGCAACCCATAGCAAGCAGTGCGACACACAGCTCGAGTCAATGCGCGCCGAGCTTGACTCCAGCAAACAACATCATGAAAAGCAAGTCAACACATTGCGTGCTGAACTGGAATCGACCGTGGCAAATCGCGAAACACAACTCAACGACCTGCGGGGAGAGTTGGACGGGACCATTGCACAGCGCGATACGCAACTCAACGATCTGCGCGGAGAGCTGGAGGGGACAATCGCGCAACGCGATACGCAACTCAACGACCTGCGCGGAGAGCTGGAGGGGACGATCGCTCAACGCGATACGCAACTCAACGACCTGCGGGGAGAACTGGAGGGGACAATCGCTCAACGCGATACGCAACTCAACGACCTGCGGCACCAACTCGAGACAATCATCGCGCAACGTGATTCGCAAATCGATGCAATAAACACTGAGCTGGAGTCCAGCCGTGAACAAAAAAATACTCAACTCGATGACTTGCGAACAGAGCTGGAGTCGACTATCGCGCAGCGTGACTCTCAGATCAACACGCTTAACGCGGAGCTAGAGTCCAGTCGCTCGCAAAATACTGCACAGATCAATGCCTTGCATGCAGAACTCGAGTCTAGCCGTGAACAAGGCAATACTCAGCTCATCTCACTGCAAGGCGAGCTCGAATCCGCCATAGCACAGCGTGATACGCAAATAAATGCTATCAACGCAGAACTCGACTCCAGCCGTGAGCAAAACGATTCACAGCTCAATACTGTTCGAGCAGAGCTGGAATCAACCATCACGCAGCGTGACACGCAAATTGATGCCCTGAACACCGAGCTCGAGTCCATTCGGCAACAAAACAGCACCCACCTCGATGGTGTGCGAGCTGAGCTGGAGTCATCCATCGCAGAGCGCGATACGCAGATTAACGCCCTAAAATCACAACTCGAGTCCAGCCGTGAGCAGAACCATTCGCAACTCAATGCAGTGAAAGCCGAACTGGAGTCCACGATCGCACAGCGTGACGAGCAACTTGAGACCGTCAACACCAGAATCAAGGAGGCAGACGACAAGGAGGCGTCGATGCGCGAAGAGTTGCTGGCCAGCAAAAACCAGATGTCGACGCTGGAGTCACAACTTTCAGAATCAGCCAACCAGACACAAGCAAACGAACAGAATCTGACAACTGTCAAAGAACAGCTTGAGAAGGCGACAACCCGGTTACAACAATTCGAATCTGCCAAAACCGATATTACTCAAGAACGAGACAATACCCAACGTCTGCTGGCTGAGGCTCAACAAACTATCGATGCGCTGAAAACTCAACTGAAAACGACCGAGCAGGAGAATAACGCAGCCCTGCTGGCACGCGACAAGGCTGATGAGACCAAATCAGCAGAGTACAATTCAGTCAGGGCTTCGTTGGCAACTGCGACTCAATCGCTTGATCGATGGGAGTCTCGTCAGGAGCAATGGAAGCAAGACCGCGGAAACATCACCAAGCAACTGGAATTACTCAAAAGCGCTGCGGAATCACAAAAGAATAAAAATTCAGAATTACAACAGGCACTGTCCAAGCTCAATGCAGAGAACTCCACCATCAAGGCCCAACTCGACGCGACCAGAACGATGGCAATTACGGCCGAGAAGCAATATCAGGCTTTGATCGAAGAGATTAGTGCTGAATTTACTACAGCTGTAGGCGAAGCTCAGATACTCTAGCCTAGGCTAGGAGCCGGCAATACGCGAGCTGGCGACCCAGCTCGCACAGCATCGTCAGCTAGTTACAAGAGCAGGGTAGCCTGCACTGCCGAGAGCGGCTTGCAGCATCTGACGGGCTAAACGGCAAGTCTGACGATACTGCTCATCCCCTACTGGCCCGTTTGAGCGTCACAGACACTGAGCCCTCACTACTTCATTACAGGTGATAGGGTCTTGCGGTGCTATGGCCGTGATGAGTAAACACTGGCTCAAAACCTGGGTTGCGTATCAGGCATGGTCGGAGAGTTGAAAAACAAAGCCAGCGCTGGACAAAGTCTACCGACATTCCAGCTGGTAATGACCTCACCATTGGACTGACGTAGAACCGCGCTCCGTACATCACTCACCACACTATCAGCCTGTCAGCGCGCAAATTACATGTATCTGCGTGAAACCCGCATAGAACAAGCTGGAATTCACGGCTCAGGCGCTCCTGCTCTGGATTGAACTTTAGCATCACGAGAGCGGTCGATACAGGTGTCGGAATCCACCACAAAGCCTACGGCGTCATTATTGCAAACTCACAGCAATGGCGACACTATGAACAATGGCGCCAAACCGCTATCCTTGACTTGTTAATCCTTTTTGGAATGTTATCTGATGCAGCAGCACTACCAATCCGATTTCAGGCGCTTATCTGACATCCATCCCTTACGGCCACTTCGCACGGCGATAATACTGATGCTCGGTGTGCTGCTCAGTTGTTCGGCAACTGCGGATTCTCGACTAACTGCTCTCGATTCACTAGTACCCACTACAGAACACCGACAAGCGACAGAGGTGATTGCGCATTATATGCAGCGCTATCATTACAGCCGCGTATCCGTGGATGATGAACTTTCCACACAGATATTTGACCGATTTCTGGAATCACTGGACCCACAAAAAGCTTTTTTTCTCGCCAGTGACATTAAAGAATTTGAAAAATTTAGACTAAAGTTTGACGACGCTCTTCGCGAAGCTGAACTTAATACCGTTTTTGATATCTTCAAACAGTTTCGCGCAAGAGTGGAGAATCGGTCCGACTTCGCAACCGAATTGCTCGCCAGTGAATTCGACTTTACTATCGAAGAAGATTACGTTTTTGATCGTACCGATGCGGCATGGCCTGACTCGCAAAATACCATGGACGAACTGTGGCGCAAGCGGGTTAAAAACGACGTGCTCAATTTGCGTCTTGCGGAACGCTCAAACGATGAACTGACAGAAACGTTGGAAAAACGATACGAACGAATGGAGAGACGAGTTAGTCAACTCTCTGCAAACGATGTGTTCCAGATTTTTATAAACGCCTATACCTTGTCTGTAGAACCACATACATCATACTTTTCGCCTCGCAGTTCAGAAAACTTCAAGATTAATATGAGCCTTTCTCTGGAAGGCATCGGCGCTGCCTTGCGCACAGACGGCGAATATACCGTTGTTCAACGGATCATTGCCGGTGGCCCAGCCGCCATGAGTAAAGAACTCAGCGCTGAGGATCGAATTATTGGTGTCGGTGAAGGCAAAGATAAGGAAATAGTGGATGTTGTAAGCTGGCCGCTGAACGATGTCGTTGATCTTATCCGAGGACCGAAAGGCTCAACAATACAACTAAGAGTACAATCTGCTGGTGCAGCAGCTGGCTCTCCTCCGACCGTGATTACACTGGTACGCGACAAAATCAAACTGGAAGAACAAGCGGCGAAAAGCTCAGTGGTCGACGTGTTACGTGATGGCAAAGAGCAGCGTTTTGGCGTCATCGACCTGCCGACTTTTTATCTTGATAGCGCCGCCATGGCGCAAGGCCAGCCTGACTTCCGCAGCACTACTCGCGACGTTCAACGATTGCTGAATGAATTGACGAAATCTGAGGCCGGTGTCGATGGCATCATCATTGATCTTCGCGGCAACGGCGGCGGCTCCCTGATTGAGGCGACACAACTAACCGGACTGTTCATCGAGTCCGGACCGGTGGTTCAGATAAGAAATACCAACGGAGAGATTGGTGCTGAGGGTGATGACGATTCAACCGTCGTCTACGATGGCCCGTTGGCCGTACTTGTTGATCGAAATAGCGCGTCCGCATCTGAGATTTTCGCGGCGGCAATCCAAGACTACGGGCGTGGCGTTGTACTTGGCGAGCCCACATTTGGAAAAGGTACTGTGCAGACAGTGGCGCCACTTGATCGGGAAGGCAAACTGGGACAACTGAAGATCACAACAGCACAGTTTTTTCGGATAAACGGGGACGGCACGCAATTCAGAGGCGTTGTTCCAGATGTCTTGTTCCCCACCGCCCTAGACTCCGATGCGCAAGGCGAGCGCGGCCTCGACAATGCCCTTCCCTGGGCCGAGGTTGCCGCTGCCAGCTACGACGCTTGGTCCATTCGCAAAAACGACTACACCGAATTGCAGTCCCTGCATGAATCCCGCTACCGATCCAGTGACGCCTTTTCGATGCTGATCGATGAGCTGGAAGCACAGCGGATCGCCAGGACGCAAACATCCGTGTCGCTTGTGGAAACCGTAAGACAGGCCGAAATTTCTGGACGCGAAGATGGTCGCGAACAACGTCAGGAACTTATCAGAAGGGCATTTGGAGGACCGGGGCGCGAAGATGATGACGATAAGCTCGCTGTTGCGGATATCATTCTGGAGGAAGCGGCGCAGGTTCTCGCGGACCTCTCTGAGATGCCTTAGGCGTCTGGTTGGGACAGTAGCCGTTATGTAAGCTGATGTGTACGGTAATCACTGAACGGAGTTCGACCGCCGCTATTGTTCGCGTCAGTCGAGGCGGTTTACCCCCGACTCAAGCAACCCATAGTCTTTATTAGCGTCGACATTGCTAAATACCCTCTCCAGCAGAGCGGAAGCTCATTGCTAGGTTGCAGGCATCTTCGCTAAGGGCACTTCGGCCAACTATTGGGCCGAAGAGCTAATGACACTGCTGAACAGGAGCCTTGCGGACACCGCAGGGCTCTCGTAGACGATCAGCCCAAAGGTACTGGGTCTTTAGGCACAAACCAAACTTTCTGATTATGTAGTTTACCTAACACCGATTGAATGGCACTCATTCTCGATCGATATTTCTCGCAGCTGAGTGCCTTCTCAAGGTCTTGCTGCTGAAGAGTCTCCTCAGACAAGGCCTGTGCCTGCGACCGAAGAGCCTCCTCAATGATATCCAGCTCACCAAGGCCTATATCAAACTGAGTCTGAGCCTTTGCCTGTTTTCTGGTTCTCTTGGACATCTGCATCTCCATTGAATATGTGAAGTGTTCTGTAGCTAACAAGAACTATATCCGCAGTTATGAATAGAATCCACACATATCGTGTATATGTGTTAATGTTTGTATTTACATTATCATTATTTGTAATATTGTAAATAAACAGCGATATGGCAAAAATTTTTGTAGGTACACGGTTACGACAACTTCGCCGCGAAAATGACCAATCACAAGCCCAGATGGCAAAAGCCGTGGGCATCAGCACGGCGTATGTCAATCTGCTGGAAAACAACCAGCGCAGTTTGTCAGTCAAGGTGCTGATGTCTATCGCTGATGCTTACGGTGTGGACTGGCGCGACTTGATTCAGGATGGCAGCGATCGACTACTGGCCGATTTGCGCTCAGCTATTCAAGATCCACTGTTCAATACAGGGCAGCCTGACATTCAGGAGCTCAGGCTTGCCGTCGACCATGCGCCAAAGCTGGTTGAGAATTTTCTCCATCTTTATCGGAGTCATTCGAACGTTATAGAACGCGTTATGCAAACCGGCGATCAACTATCTACAGGAGCATCGCTCGCCTCCCCCGAGGCCATTGTTCATGATTTTTTTAGAGGCCACTCAAACTATTTTTCTGTCCTTGAGGAATACAGCGAAAAACTTCGCGCCGAGGACCCCTGCGAACCCGATGACCTCTATTACCGGATCAAAGCAAGACTTCGCGGCAAACACGGTATAGAGGTCAGCACTGCACCCATCGAACAAATGGAGCGATCTTTACGCATCTATGAGGAAATCGAGGGCAAAATCATACTATCCGAAGCACTCGATTTTCCTAATCGAACCTTTCAGTTAGCTCACATGCTGGGCCTGATTGAATGCGCGAGCCAAATCGATAAACTCACAGCCGATATCTCATCCGAAGTCACTGCCAACAAGGGTGACGCCGACCATGCCGGCAAAGTCCGATGTCAAGTTGAGCTAGCCAATTACTTTGCCTCTGCGTTTTTAATGCCCTACACGCAATTCAAAAGCGCCGCTGAATCGCTGGCATACGACATCAACCGCCTTGGTAAAACATTTGGCGTGTCATTTGAACAAGTGTGCCATCGCCTGACTACCCTGCAAAGAAAAGGTGATCGTGGCATACCGTTTTTTTTCATCCGCGTTGACAGAGCTGGAAACGTAACAAAACGCTTCAACGCAAGCTCGATTACTATCGCAGAATACGGTGGAGCCTGCCCCGTATGGGACTTGCATGCTACTTTCAGCAACCCGGGCACCATACTGCCGCAGTTCGTGGAGATGCCTGATGGCAAGCGGTTCTTCACAATAAGCCGTACTGCAGACAGACCCGCCTACAGTCGTGACTCACAGGCAAGACGTCAGGCACTGTCATTAGGCTGCGATCTTTCGCATGTTGACAATATCGGCTACGCGCGGCCGTTCAATCAAAGTGACGAACAGCTCTACGGGAAAATAGGTATCAATTGCAGAATTTGTCCACGCCAGTCCTGCGCACAACGAGCACACAATCCACTCGGCATCGAGCTGTCCGTCGATCCAAGCCGTCGAGGTGACACGCGCCTGGAAAGTTGACCGGTTCTAACGGCATAACTTGTGTGCTTATTGCGCAGAGACTGCACGCACGACGACGAACACAACAGGATTGCTGGCCGTCAAATTCAGACTAACGCTGACGAGTAAATCGAAATTCATAATCGCTACGCTTGCTACAATTGAGGCGGATTGCAATCGCAGGCATTGTACGAGGACATATACAGCGCGCCAGATCGTCATTTTCAATTGTGGTACGACAGCCCTCTCACCCCCTATTCATCTAACAGTCGCCAGGAAAATTCACCATGAAGTACTTTTTCATTCTGTTTGCAGCCATTGCCATCTGGTACATCGCGCAACAGTTCCTGAACCGGGGCAATGCCGAAGAAAACCGCAAGCTGGGACAAATCTTTCTGGCTGAAAACAGGAAGGCTGAAGGCGTACAGAGCACAGCTAGCGGCCTGCAATACAAAGTACTGGAGACAGGCACAGGCAGCGTGCACCCCACCGCAACTGACAGTGTCAAGGTTCATTACCACGGAACATTAATCGACGGGACGGTATTTGACAGTTCGGTTGATCGTGGCGAACCCATTTCCTTTGGGCTGAATCAGGTGATTCCCGGTTGGACTGAAGGCTTACAGCTTATGGTTGAGGGTGAAAAAACCCGGCTGTTCATTCCCAGCGAACTGGCTTACGGCACCCGTGCTGCAGGCAAGATCAAACCAGGCTCGACACTGATATTTGATGTCGAACTGATTGGGATCAATGCAGACTCCTAACTCAGGGGTAGCTGATCAATAAGCTGCCACCCCATCAATCGTTTGCCGGTAGATTGACTGCCCATACACAGGCTTTCATTACAGCTCCGGACAAGTCTCTGACAGCCACCTTCCCATAAGCTCAATGGATGCACGGTCTTCATCCTGAAATCTGGAATAACAAAGACGCAAGCAATGACTGTAGTGTCCGCGGTTTGAAAATAACCCACCGGGGGATATGGCAATGCCCTGACTGAGTGCGTATTCGGCCAGTGCCATCGCACGGTAAGTCGGTGGCAATTCTATCCACATTTGAAACCCTCCAGTGGGCTGCGAAATGCAGGTGCCACAGGGGAAACACTGCGCAACAACAGCTCGCAATGCACGACCACGCCTGGCATAGGTGTCGCGTGACAAACGGATATGGCGATCGTAGTGACCTTCTGCCATAAGACGCGCAATTGCTTGCTGAGGCATTATCCCGGAACGCGCCGACACTGCTCTTTTGAAGTCCATAGCATCCTCCGCCCATCGCGACGCCTTCAACCAACCCACACGAAGCTCCGGTGCGAGCGTCTTGCTGAAAGACCCGCAGACAACCACACGACCCTGCGTATCGAATGCGCTCAGATTGCGTTGTCGTTGACGGGCGTACACCAGCTCTCCGTGCGTGTCGTCCTCGACCAGCGCGACATCATGGGCGTTCGCCAGAGCCACCAGCTTCTGTCGACTATCATCGTTCATACTGCAACCAAGAGGATTCTGCACGCAGCTGCTTACAACGACCGCTTTTACTGGCAACTCTTCCAACGCAAGACCCAGCGCTGGAAAATTGATGCCTGTTGCAGAATCTGTCGGAATCTCAATCATCTGCCGACCACTCTGTTTAATCGCGTTAATCAATCCATGATAGGTCGGTGACTCCACTGCAATCAAATCACCCGGTTGAGTTGTGATAGATATACTGATGAACAACGCTTCCTGAGCACCACTGGTTATCAACAGTTCATCAGCCTTCAGGTCCATACCATTTTTAGCATAGCGGCTTGTGATTTCTTGCCGCAACAAGGCATCACCAGCTAATGGGCCGTAGTTCTCCAACTCGCGACGCGCAACCTGACGGATGATTCGTCCCAACTCGCGCGGACCTGCCGTTGTTGTGTCCGGCGTACCACTAGCGAAAAAGGCGGTGAAACGTTGTGGGTGCCACGCGCTGCTCTGCAGAACCTGCATCAGTTCCTTTTCATTTCTAGCGACAGGAATTTCGCGCGATGCCTTGGGTAGTGCCACCTGACGCACTGCTGAGCGCTGCAGGAAATACCCCGACCTTTGGCGCGACTCCACAACGCCACTACGTTCCAGTTCTTCGTAGACACGCAGGGCTGTGGTCATACTGACACCTTCACGAGACGCAAAATCGCGCAACGACAACAAGCGATCACCGGCATTACCGGTCGATTCCAGATGACGCTGCGTCTGCTCGGCCAGTTGCCGGTATTTTGGGGCATCGACTCTCATCTGTACACTATAACAACAGATAAACTGTCTTTAGGGTACAGATAGTTATAGAAGCTGCCATAACAGTTGACCCGATCACCCTTCTGATACGTCTTGATCTATCAGGCATTGTGCCTGCCTTACAGGTTCTGGATTTTCTATGCTGCAACTTGTCGTAGCAAACAGGCCAGAAACATGGAATGTGCAATTAGACGGGAGAAAAATCCGCTTTTTCCAGCACACGCACAACAAGCCAATTCCCTCTTGCGACTTTGGGTGCGTCGCTACCGAACACGTAAGCAGCTTCATGAGCTTATGCTTAGCAATTCAGCTTTGATGCATCACGATCTTGGCTTGAGCACAGCGGCAGCCCTGGAAGAAATCAAAAAACCTTTCTGGCATTAAACGTTTGAGTTGAGGCACCACCGCCTGCAAAAGCCAATAGCGCACCACTCCACCATCCTTGATGTCACAGCGACCAAGCAATGCGACAGACAATGCGTGATTGATTGATCCCTGCACTTGCGCTAGAACTGGTAACCCAGATTCAGGATGACGCCTGTTTGAGTCGATCTTTCTTCAAAGTATCTTGTCTGGGTACCAAAACCCAGATTAGGTCCACGCTGATTAATGCCATTGAAAAAAAAGTAGTAGCCGGGCATCACGTAAAACTCTGACCCACCCACATCATCAGCAGTGTTGTGGGTGTATCCAAGGTTCAGACCCAGTGCGTGATTATTGCCAGACAGCGGTGACGTGCTGATGTAACCCAATCCGAAACCACAATTGGTCTCCGAGCTGCTTTCGGACACGTTCGTGTAGTCACCGGCGCTCAAGGTAGTGGAGTGCCCCAGCGAACCGCCCATACAGCCAAGAGAGCCGTACGTCATACTCACATCAGTCGTCCTGCCTGCGTTGATACCCAATCCGTTGTAGAGAGAACCGAATCCAACCCCAACGGTAGAATTGGCGATCGCATGACTGCTGATGAAGGTCGTGAAAGCAAGTAAGGCAAGCGTTTTTTTCTTCATGTTTTAATCCTGAGTTGTACTATCAAAATATTCTTTTAAAACGATCTTTCGTAAATTAGTGATTGTTCAACCTCGTTACGTACAGTGCCACTTTCGCCACAACTTTCGCCGCACCTATATTCGAGGCTTCGTAAAAATGCAAGCACAGAGATGCAGACACTGTAGTTACTGAAAATTAGCAATAATTACTAATCCAGGAGTTTGTTGCAAACCAGCCACTACGGGCGCTGAATCAGACGGGCCTCGGCAAGAACACCACCGGGAATTCCGTCAACAAGCTCTACGACAACGGTATTGTCCAGCTGCTCGTCTGTTGCGCTGCAGAAGGTTCGCACATTTTCATCTACCAACTGAAAACCCCGACAAAGCAGCTCCCGCTTGCTGAGCTCGACAGTAGAATCCGCTGTCACAACAGCAAAGTCTGTTACTTGCAAAGGCAGGCCTTCAGCTGTCCATTGGATGGCATTCTGCATCGCGGCAAGCAGGTAAAAGCCATCAGGCTCGAAATAATAAGGGCTATCGGTTATCGCGTCGCCCATTGCATCGATTGCCGTGAAACTGCCTTCATCACAGATGTCGTTTGCTGACGAGCTTGTATCGAAAACGAGACATTGTTCCCCTGCTATCAACGCACCCACACTATCGAACGTTTCCCGGAACCCTGCGTAAAAGGTCTGATTTCGATCTGCTGATAGGTCATAGATACGATCATCGTAGATTGAATAACCACCGTCGTTGTCCATCTGAGCCAAAAACGAAGCTGTAAAGGTTTCATCGGGCAATAATTCTTCGCTTACTGGAGCGTCTACCTCGACGACAATTTCCGTGTCCGGGTTTTCCCCGTTCGATGACTCGGAAATCGCTGTTCCTGACGGGGAATCGGGGGTCTCAGACGAGCTGTCTCCGTAAACGTTTCCAGATGAAATGACATCAACCAGAATGCCTGCATTGTCTGAGTCAGTTCCAATAATTCTGATGTACGAATCACTCGGTATGGGATGCTCATCCTCAGTCGGACTGATGCTGGCAATGGCTATTTCACCAGGTGTGTTGTCTTGATAGAAGTATCCAAAGTCAGGCATGCCTGTGGCTCTTGTTGAGAATTTAGCGACACTTCTGTCATCACGCCATCGAACTGAAAACGCTTCATCCACCCAGCGCAAAAAGGCAACATCGTCGACAAGCTGCCCCCCTCGTTTTAAAAACGTTTTTAGGGAATGGTTATAGGGCGACCCACCTAGTTGAGCATACTGCGTTTCACCAAATACAACCTCTGTGTTCAGGAGTGAGGAAAAACCCGTGTTAATCGATGCCATCAGATCCACACCCTCTTCTGTAGTCAGGATATGGGGTGGAACGCTTTGCGCCCATTCCGTGTGCAGATCAATGAGTCTGTTTACGACCTCTTGTGTGATCGTTACCCGAATTCGATCATCAGGCACCGTGCAATCTAGTAATTGCATTGCACACGACTCCAGAATGTCTTCGAAAGCAAGGTCAATGATCGTGGCATTGCTTGCAGCAAGAAGGCGTACATAGTTGGCAAGAAACAATTCATAACTGGTTTGAATCCATCCCTCTGATTTTTCCGAAAGGGAGTCGTCACTGCGTGATGACAGATTCAGGCCATTAGCATGGACTATCGAATTTTCAGAATCTATAGAGACAAGTGGCGTCCGCTCTTCACCCTTGAAAATTGTTTTGGGAATATCAGGGCCTATTCTGTCCGGCAGGCTTTCAAGTTGATAAACCTCTCTGGTTGGACTGGTGCCAGTACCAATAATTCCCCCCTCACAACCTGTCAAATGCAGCACTGCCGTCATTGACAGAAACAGCAAAACGACACGTGCGGGTGTACTGGATACCCGGCAATATATTCTAGTTTTCATCCATTTTCTCTTTGAAAAAATACAAGCCTACGCCGGCGCGATTTCGTCCAGTGCCATGGACATTCGGGTTAGAGTCACGGTCTTGCGTTTCGAAAAATTGATTGACGTTCTGTAGAAACTCCAGTGATTTTTCCCGACAGACCAACTCCAGATCGGACAGAACCTCATCAGGAAAATTGTTGTGCACAACGCTGAGCTGCAGACGACGAGCCTCTGGTTCAGACTTCAGGTTGTGTTCAAGCGTGGATATCAAGTCCGCCACGCTGTCACCAAATATGTGTATGAGATCTTCATCGCTGTTATGAGGCACGTAGGCTGGTAACAGTAATCGCACCTTGTCTTTTGTCGGTTTTTCAATGGCACCCACGCGCAACAGTTCGTCCTGTATCGGACGCGGTGTAATGTCGCCACTGTACTTACCCACCAAACGTTTGAATTCTGTTGCTATAACGAGGGGGTTAGCGACACCGTCTGTAGAGAATTCCGGATCCGTCAGCCAACCGTTGATTACGCGGGCCGCACGGTGGTGCTGGGTTGCCTGCTTGAGGTCCTGTGAAGCGCTCTCCATCAGTTTTTTCACCTCGTGACGGTGAATACCGGTTATCAGCGCTATGTTGCTTAACGATTGCTTGCGCCCTTCCGGTGTAAAGTCTTTATCAGCAACGGCGACATAGTTATGGCGGATGACATCAACGAAGTCGTCACAGGCTACGCCATGGCGCAGCAGAATTTGCACAAGGGGTCTGGTGAGCTTTGAGAGCGCCGAGAGGAGGATGGAATGTTTTGCAGGCATGACTTAACGTTAGCATAAAACGTGGTTTAAATTCACCACGTTTTTTTGACCAAAAAACGCTGAAGTCGTATATTCTAATTATTATGGTGTAATTTCACCATATTTATACATTATCTCAATTGTCCTTTTAAACTAACAAGCCCGTTTGCAAGCGACACCAGAAAGTAACTAATCACCCGTGACAAAGTTCTTGAACGGCGCGCCTCGCGCCCAAACGCCATAGTTGCGCGGCTGCCAGGCTCAGGGGGCCTGACAAAAGCTCTACCTTATCGGCAGGAAATACATCCACTACTGCCAGTAGTGATGTCACTGTTTCGGTTGGCGTTGTAGCAGCTGATGCCACCTCTTGCAGCAAACCCGCCAACGGATCACGCACATCGATAGCTTGTCCGGATTCGTCGATACCACCGACATAGCGCATCCAGGCCACAACTGCCAGGCAAAGACAGGGGGAGGGTCGCCCGGCTTGCAGGTTTTCGTAGACGGTATCCAGAATACGTTGCGGTAACTTCTGGCTACCATCCATGGCTATTTGCCATGTTCGGTGACGAATTCTCGGATTTCTATAGCGTTCAAGCAAAGCGTCTGCGTAGTCTGTGATGTCAACGTCTGGTGGTGCATCAACAGCGGGCATGATTTCAGTCCATAATTGCTTTGCATAGTCATGAAACACTGGGTCTGCAATCGTATCAGCGATGGTTTCGTGTCCAGCCAGATAACCGGTGTAGGCCAACGCAGAATGTGTACCGTTAAGCATGCGCAGTTTCATGTGCTCGTAGGCTTCTACCTCATCCACTAACTGCGCACCTGCGGCAGCCAGATCTGGACGTACGCCTTGCACAAAGTTGTCTTCTACCACCCATTGCGAAAACGGCTCATGAACAACCGGTGCTGCATCCTTGCGGCCGGTAAGCGAAGCAACACGGGCGATGTCTTCATCCGTGGTTGCAGGCGTAATCCGGTCCACCATTGTTGACGGGAATCGCCCTTCTTCGGCAATCCAGTCGTGAAGCTCACTATCAATCTGTTTGGCCAATTGCAAAACCACACCGCGCACCAGCTCCCCATTTTTCGGCAGGTTGTCGCACGTTAATACAGTAAAGGGTGCAAGACCGGCGGTGCGACGCATCTGTAATGCGCGAACGAGAAATCCCGGAGCCGATTGCGGTAAGGAATGGGTCAAATCATGTTGTATGTCGACATGATCGAGATTGAGCTCACCGGTTGCCGGATTGTGACAATAGCCTTTTTCGGTCACAGTCAGCGACACGATTTTTACCGCAGCGTTGGCCATGGCGTCAAGCACGGCAGCAGGATTTTCAGGAGCTACCAGCACGTTATTGAGCACGTCGATGATCCGCCACTGCTCACCGGCTTCACCCATGGACACCGATGTGTAGAGCCACTCCTGTGAGCGCAATGCATCACGAATAGTGGCATTGCGAAGTGAAACGCCGAGAATCCCCCAGTCGCCGCCGGATGATGCCATCGCATCGGCTACATAAACGCAGCCAAATGCCCGATAGAAGGCTCCCAGACCAAGATGCACCATACCCGTGTTCGGACGCTTGTCACTCATATATTTGACTGTCGCTCTTGAATAACAAAAGAAAAGGTATCTACTTTCCTTGAGAAGAAAAATTGAAGGCCGGGATTTAAAACACGATAAGCCTCGATCTCGTCAGAACCGATACGCTTTTTTCGCCAATTGGTAAGACAGGTCGTGTCCAAGCTCAAAGGCTTCGTCCTCATCCAGACGCCCCGTAGAAACCAGTGTCGCCAAATAAGTGCTATCAACACGCCGAGCCACATCATGTCGCGCAGGAATAGAACAAAAAGCCCGTGTATCATCGTTAAAACCGACCGTGTTATAAAAGCCTGCGGTTTCCGTCGTCATCTGACGAAAACGCATCATGCCTTCATAGCTATCATAAAACCACCAGGCAGGGCCCAGTTTGAGCGCCGGGTAAACCCCGGCCAGGGGCGCTAGTTCACGCGCATAGGCAGTTTCATCAAGTGTGAACATTATAATGGTCAGGTCGCTGCGATCTCCAACGGCATTCAATAGCGGCTGAAGTGCTTGCACGTAATTGGTCGTCGTGGGAATGTCAAAACCTTTATCACTGCCAAATCGATGCTGAGTAGCGGCTGAATGATTGCGTAATGATCCAGGATGTATTTGTAGAACCAATCCATCGTCCAGACTCATTCGTGCCATTTCCGTAAGCATCTGACCACGAAAATCATCCGCTTCCTTTGCCGAACACTTGCCTTGCATTGCCTTGTCGAATAATGCCGCAGCTACGTCCTGTGGCAAGTCCTGGGTGATCGCCGTCGGATGACCATGATCTGATGCCGTCGCACCGAACTGTTTGAAGTAGGCTCGCCGCTTTCTGTGTGCTGTGAGATAGCCAGACCAGGTTGTCGCATCCTCACTGGTTAGTTCACCTAGTTTCTCGATGTTAGTGGCGAAGTTGTTTATCTCTGGATCGACTACCGCATCGGGACGATAGGTAGTCACTACCTTACCTTTCCACCCGCTTTCACGAATCATCTTGTGCCAGCTTAGATTATCAAGAGCGCTTTCTGTCGTTGAAATAACTTCGATATTAAATCGCTCAAACAACGCACGTGGTCGATAGCTATCCTGCGCCAAACGATCGGCAATCTGATCGTAGATCACATCCGCGGTATCTGCGGCTAAACGTTGTGTCACATCAAAAACATCACTCAGCGCCTGATCGACCCATAGCCTGGACGGTGTCCCCCGGAACAGATGATAATTCTGTGCGAATAGACGCCATATCTTGCGTGGATCATTTTCGACTGAACCACCATCGACTCGTGGAACCCCCAGAGCTTCGAGTGCAATGCCCTGAGAATGCAACATTCGAAATACGTAATGATCTGGCGTTACAAAGAGTTGTGCTGGATCCGGGAATGGTTTGTTTTCAGCATACCAACGGGGGTCGGTATGCCCGTGAGGACTGATAATCGGTAAGTCCTTTACTTGAGAATAGAGTCGACTCGCCAGATTCCTCACTGAAGACTCTGCTGGAAACAATCGATTTTCGTCCAGTAAACTCATGTAAAACCTCAATATACCCTAGTGATGCATAAAATTTTGAGTCCAGAAGCTTATAGAGCAGTATATAAGGCGCTGCACGGAGTTTTTACTGGGTTGAGCCTAGTCACTCTAGGTGAGATCCAGGAAAAACGAGTACAGCGTCTTAGATGCTGC
>JBGCGC010000126.1:0-3519 GCA_045110475.1 Granulosicoccus sp. | reverse complement strand
GTCAGGACTCTGGCGAGCTTTACTCAACGATAACCGGGTAAGCAACCGGGCAATTAGGATCAGGTAAATTAATATCTCCATCTTCAAGTTTTGCTCGCATGCGGCAGCCACCACGGCAACCTTGAAAGTGGTCGCGAGCATGACAGGTGGAGTTCCCTGTAAAATTTCCAAATTCAACAAAGCTCGCACCGTGATTCCAGATTTCTTTTAACGAATTCCGCTTAACGTTACCCTCGTGAAGTTTCGATGAGAGGAATCCGGTCGATTTAACGTTTCCCTGCGCATCGATATGGCAGACGACCCTTCCACACTCACATCCTTAACCCTCGAACAATCTCTGGTTTTGTTGCGGAAATTTCGAAATTCCCAGATCAACTTTGGACATTTTCTGTCATTGAGCAGCCTCTTCCCAGATCTGGTTTATTCTCTCCCTGCCTAACAATAAATCAGGGAGCTGGACTGCTCTGCCAGCGGGCATAGCGGTAGTTAAGACAAGTGGATCTATTTCCAGTGATTCTGCCAGTTTGATGAGCCCGGGTATCTCTCCAGCGTTAGGTTGTATTAACACAGTATGTAAATACATGGGAACATGCAGAGTTTTCAGTTTTTCAATTCCTGCCAGCGCTTGCTTAAAAGCACCTTCTTTTCCGCGAAGACACCCTTTATCCATAATAACGAGATGCTGATGCTGTACATTTTTCACATATCAGATCGCATGGATGGGCGTTGCGTTGTCATGAACAAGGTCAACATCGTTCGCGCAAGTGATGGCATGCACTAGACCTTCGTCTGAATTTTCCAAACGGAACACAATGCCAATAGCCTGTACGCTTTACGTTTATTCTTTCTGGCACTTCTATCAACACGGTGTCTAACAGGAGATTATCGTGGGCGATCGCGCTTATAGTCGCTTCTCCTTTCGCGACGCAGGCGGCTGAAACTACGCTGAGGTCATCGCTTAGATTCTATTCATGTCGTCGCATCAGGCTGATTAAACCTCGGTATCTTCTGCCGTCTTCTTCGCGCAGCTTCCAGTGGTTTAATAAGTGATGATTGATCAGTCGCGCCACATGGAATCGATCAGCCACAATCGTTGCATTGGGGAAGTATTTTCTGGCAATGTTGCGATAGGTTTCTGATAAGGTCCATGACCATTACCTGGACCTTATCGCGGTCGCGTAAACCAAGTAAATAGCAGCGCAAACACGATACTGAACACCCTAACTTCACATCGAAGACCTTGAGAGCCACAGGTTCCCGGTTAAATGCGTTCGGCCAGGGATGGTCAATTGATCAATCGATATGACGCATAATGTAGCCGGGCAACCAGATGAGTTGTTGGACAATATGCGTATGTTTATAACTAACTTGTAGGAAACCTATCTAGGTATTTTTTAATGAGCACCAGGTAAGCGGTCGATGCTAACTAGTTACCTGATGGTATTCGTTATTTGAAGCAGGCTGTGAATGTCTAAAACGACCTGTAATTTAAGGAAAATGTAGCGAAACGAAGGGCTGCAGAAGATTTGCAGCGCCAATGACCGTC
Source organism: Granulosicoccus sp. (assembly GCA_045110475.1). Lineage (GTDB taxonomy): Bacteria > Pseudomonadota > Gammaproteobacteria > Granulosicoccales > Granulosicoccaceae > Granulosicoccus. The sequence goes on along the minus strand of JBGCGC010000126.1, from coordinate 1,973 downwards.
ACATCAAAAAGGGTTAGAATTTACTTTTCAAATACACCCATCTGGAAGAGACCGGCCATCCAGTCTTCCAGATGCCAGGTTCTGATAACCATTCCATCTTCATTGAACTCATGGATATCGATGGCCATAATCTTGATCGGTCGATTTTTGGCCGGAAAACCCGCAAAACTACCAATATTGATGCCCTCGACTGTCGATCGTACAACGACCTTATTGTCGGCTTCAATAATATCGTCGTTGCTGATCTTCAAGTCGGCAAATACTTTGCTTGAATCAGCAACTGAGGGCTTGAAGCCTTCTCGACCGGGTGCTTGCCCCGGACTTGGAGAAATGCTCTCCCAGTCGACAGCAAGGATTTTATCGAGCAATGCGGGATCGTTCTTGTTGAACGCGTCGTAAAAGAATTTTATTTTTTCACCGTAGCCTGAATTCGCCATTGAGGATGACGTGAAGGCTGCGAGCATTGCAATTAAGGTCAGTGATTGGATCAAGCGATGTGTTTTCATAGTGTTGCTCCTTGGGTTTGATAGTGAGTGGGCCGAGGTTTGCTTGCCCTTGCATTAACTCAGAGTGTCTTGCATCAGTTGCTATGTTTTTTATAGACATTCCACTGTTCGGCGTTGTCTGTCGGAGATCCCTCCTGATGTCGAGATTAATACTATGAAATTTCCTGAAGAAGATCATCGGTGAAAGTATTAATGGTGAGTTTCCTTATAGGGAATGAAAGGCCGAGGGGAGATATGGTGCATGCACTGTAAGATTAGCTAAGAGTATAGGAATTATAAATCGCCTGTTTCCAGAGGGAAATGGTTGGGACACCGCGGTGACAGAGGGCTTCTTTGCCACTATCAAGAAGGAGCTCATACACAAGTATAAAATCACAACCCGTCACGAAGCAGCAGCTGCTATATTCGAATCTATTGAAGCGTTCTATAACCGTTTCCGTGAAACTGTAAATCTACGTGTGTAAAAGTTCGTGATTCACTTTATCCGACTAACACGACTGAATCATGAAAACATACTTGGGCGAAGATGCGATACGTCAATTAGCACAGAAGATTGCAAAGGACATCAAAACCGAAGCAAACCTGGGTGATTTCACTAAGCTACTCAAGAAGATAGTATTCGAGACAGCACTTGATGCAGAGCTAACTGATCATCTGGTCTACGACAAGAACAGCCCCAAAGGAAATGGCACACGCAACAGCCGCAACGGTAAATCTAAAAAGCGTCCCAAGGGTGACCATGGTGATGTTGAGCTAGACATACCTCGGGACCGGGAGGGTACCTACGAGCCCCAGCTCGTCAAGAATGGTCATTCACGTTGACATAGATGGATGACCAGATTCTCTCGCTCTACGCAAAGGAGCTAAGTACCCGCGATTTCTGCACAACTTTCAAAGAACTCTACGATACTGACGTGTCGCCAACGGTCATCTCGAAAATGACCGATGCAGTCATAGGTCGGGGAACCGAATGGCAAGCGCGAACCCTGGAGCCAATTTACCCGATGGGTTATCTGGATTGCATTGTCGTAAAAATCAGAGATAACCAGCAAGTGATTAAAAAATTGTAACTACTCAGCCTGATTGAGCCTGATCAGATGCACGCTGGGTCGAAAGCGTTGCCTTGGAACGCGTCGCGCAGTGAGTCCAAAATGGTTCGACCCTGTTTTCGTGTAGTGGATAGGTAGCTGCGAAAACGACAAAAGCGATGCGCTCCGTGCTCGGATCGAAAGCAAGCAGATATTTTCTGTTTCACTTTTGCCATCCGTACATCTCGTTCAGCCAGATTGTTGTCGAATGGTAGACTCAGGTCGTATACAAACGCCAGCGTTTCATGTTTGTGAAACACCAACCGATCATGCAGGTTTTTGGCTTTGTGTTGTTTAACGCGTCCGCGTTTGGTTACCTTTGGCGCTGCAAGGATCGGCAATTCGTCACGACCAATACGAAGAATTCGACTATAGCGTT
>JBGCGC010000125.1:0-6156 GCA_045110475.1 Granulosicoccus sp. | reverse complement strand
TACATGAGGCCTTACATGAGGCCTTACATGAGGCCTTACATGAGGCCTTACATGAGGCCTTACATGAGGCCTTACATGAGGCCTTACATGAGGCCTTACATGAGGCCGCTCGGGATTTGTGGGTTTCGTTTCTACTCTTTAACGGCTTAACGGCATTACACGGCACTACGCCTTTAAGGCACTACCGTCTTACCGTTTTCTCCGATCCTCGTGCCACTGTCGAGTCGGCATCTGCGGCGGCTGGCACTGTCGCGTCCGCTGATTTGTCAACGCGTAAGTCGGTCTCTTTCTCACGCCAGTAGTCCATTGTGTCGCTCGGTTTTTCTGTCAGCGGTAAATAAGTAGACGATGGCATGGTGGGGTCATCATTCACGTTCTGTGTGGTTCGACTAAAGTAGCGCCATGCCAGAATGCCAATAAGCAAAGAACATGCTACGGCCAGTAGAACCATTCTGGTCATTGGCAAATCGCTGTTCTCAGATCTTGTGTTGGTACCTTGAGTGATGAGCGTATTCTGGCTTACTTGCTGACCGGATTCGGTTGTTGAATTGACGGCGATTTGCTCAGCAGTTTCCAGTTTTCCATAAGCCCTGTCTGGGATGTTCAGCAGGCTCACCAACTCTGATGGGATTGAAGTGCCCGATGCCATAGAGGTAATCTGATGCAATTCCGAATTCTCGAATGCCTTGGAAATCTGCGGATCTGCACCGAGATTTTGCGGTATGACGAGTGTGATGGCGACATTGCTTTGTGCCGCCTGCGGGAGAAGGATCACGTTTAGCCATTCGTTGAAGCGGGCTCTTGGATCGTCTGTTTCCGTATCGATTACACCTCGCGAAAATACCACAAGTTCCGTTCGTTCATCGGGTGAAAATGCGTCTATCGCACGCTCTATTCCTACTGCCAGATTACTGGTTGGGCGGACTGAATTCTGAGCCTGGGCAATGGTCTGGTTAAGCGTTTCCATGTGTTGCTGGACGAGAGGGGCGGGTGCGATGTAACCTCTGACAGTGTCGTCAAACAAGGTCAGCCCAAAGGACTGCGTCTCTGGTGCGCTAAGGGTGGTCTCACGGATTATCTCGAATGCCGCATTCCGGTCCTCAGTATCAAGTGATAAATCAACGGCGAAAAGCGTGTCATTCGTGGCCTGAGCGAAAACACTCCCACTTGCGACCAACCACAGGACTAAAAACAGACTGTGTTTGAACATTGAACAGCTCCTGTAAAATACCGAACTTTTGCTGTAAATGAGCGACGCTCGCGCGCATAATTATGCAACATTTACAAGCACAGTCTATATTATCTGGTGTAGCGCTGTGGGTATGAGCTGGGGAATAATCACTTGCAGTAACTTGCTGCTTGTGTTTCAGAACAGACCGAGCCTTGACTAGCTGTAGCGAGAAACGGAGTCAGATGTGACTCTTATGGTGAATACCTTGCTTTGCTACCCAGTTGCCAGGTGAACCACTCTGCCAGATAGCCATTAACGTAGATTAACTGCTTGATTTCGACGCCGCCGTTGTTGTCGCCGCGGGCAGTCATTGAAATTTCGCGCAAGTGGGTGCCACGTCCTTGTCTATCAGCGACAGGATCCAATTCAGCCGTGGTGCTTTCATAAATATTACTGTTGATAGCTTGACGAACGGGTTGCCGATGACGTGTGTTAACGGACAATCCATGGTTGCCAATCAAAGTACTGCTTTGTGTTGAGAGTGGGATAAACACAGTTGCTCTATGAGAGGTTTTTTTGCTGGCATCGTACTCATACGCCTTCAATACAATCTCGTTAAAACTGTTAGTTCGGGCAGCCTCAATGAGCTGCAATTCGCTATTTCTTACCCGCGTAGCGAGGCTCGTTGCGCCAAAGCAGAATGTACGTTGTGCTTCGCCGTTTTTGAATCGCCTTGATTTGAGGGTTTCAATGAGCTCATTCGGCTGGATTGACTGATTAAACAGTTCTGATTTGGGTGTGCTTTCCAGATCATAGTAGCCTTCGCCGAGAGTAATCAATAACGGAGAGACATCACCGCACTGGTTGGCCAGAGAAAAAGGTGTGACAACGATTAATGAAATGGCAACTATAAATTTGCTGGTCGATGTGAATAGCGCATGCATGGTGATTTCTCCTTCAAGCCTGGACTGGGCGTCCCCGTGGCTTCATGAATAATCCAGGCTACGAACCTTAACTAATCACCGTGCCTGCCTTTAATGGTTTGTGCAAAGAATGCGTGCCAGTTCAATGATTACCGGTATTCATTTCTGGAAACTTGAAGTACCGCTGAGTCTGAGTTCGAAAACACCGAAGTCTTTTGTGCGAAGGGGTGCACTTTTTCATTGACTCCGGCCTTGTCTGACTGGCAGTGCAAATTGCGTCACGATTCCAGCGTGTCGTTGTCATGGGTGATAAAACTCACTGCCCCAAACTCCGATAACGGTGCTTGTGCCAAATGGCTGGCTGTTACCGAGTCTGTTGTATGAAGCTTAGTTGCATCGTCCCTCGCATCACCAGGATTCTGGCTTTGTTGATTATGCCAACCTTGCTGATAGCCTGTTCGCCGGAAGTGCCAAGCCTTGGGGCTGCAAATGGTGGAGTAGTCGGTTCAGCCGCTGGGCTGGCAGCGCCACTGTCCGATGCTGAATTCGACGCTTTGCAGATTGATCAGCAATATAGAGTGGTAAACAAGCTACTGGCCAGTGTTTACAACGGAATGCCTGTTGATGAATTTTATGATGTGGCGGGCGGCACCGCCATGAGAAATCGTCGTGATCAGGATTTTTCTCTAAGTGATCTTCGCAACGCCATGCAAATTCCATTGAGCTCTGACGTCAAGGCGGAGGCGGACAGGCAGATCCTGGGTGATGAGGATAATCTTGACGAGCTGGGTCAGTCTGTACCCATTGAGCCGCGATTTCGGTTTGACGACAATCGCCCGAAGCAAATGCCGCTGGCGCGCATATTCCAGTATCCGATTAGTCGTGATGCGTACTCACAATGGATGGCATGGCATCTGGCCAACACCATATTGTTTTCTCCTGCCGAGGAAATTGATAGTGCAGACATAACGGATGTGCAGAACTTGTTCAGACGACTGGATTTGCAGATCATGAATGGCACAGGTATTCGTGAAATGGTGGCTGTACATCAGCGTAGCGTGCAAAACTGGAGACGCTTTCGCTCTCCGGAAGATAATACCCGGGAGATGATGGAAATCTATCTTGGTTTGTTTGACAGGGATGACGATGTTCCAAAGGCTTCTCAGGCCTGTCGCGACTTGTATCTCACCGATGAATCAGAAGGTTACAAACTAGCCTTTACTGACTTTCCTAATTCAGAGCCTGTACAAGTGCTTGACACCTATGTTGTGAATTGTAATGAGTTCTATGATGTTATCGCTGGGCATCCTTTGCTGATACCCAGAGTATCGAGCGTGCTGGTCGATTACTTTTTTGCCGGTTTCTCGACTGATGAGCGGTTGACGATCACCGCCGCCATTGTAGATAGCAATCCACAGACGTTTCAGGACATCTTCAACATAATTCTGTTCTCAAACAGTTATCTACTGGACGTGGAGCGTGCGAAATCCTTCGAAGAGGCGTTTATGGGAACGGCCAAACGTCTCAAGTGGGATGCGCATCTGGATGTATTCAGAGGAATGATCTCCGGCAGGGGCTCGCTTGCCAGAGCCCAGATGAGCGAAATGGGGTGGTCTGCCATGTCGTTGAAGCTGGGTCGTGTCAGCGCGATACCGCTTGACTCGCTCAGCTTCGGTAACTACCACAAGGCGATGCGTGAGAGTTTGTTGCTGGACAGAAATCGCTGGCGCATCGGTCTGGGCCTCGAACCGCCACGTCCACCCTCACCAGAGCCCATTGAGCCGCCAAAGCAAGATGCTTCCGCCCGTGATATTGCGGCTTACGAGGCCAGTATCGAACAGTACTACCTGGATATTGGTGCATTGCAGCCGGACGAGCGAGTGGAGTATGACCGGGCACTTGCCGAGTATGAAGAGAACGCCGCTCGATTTAGTGTGACCGATAATCTGAACACCCCTGAATTGATCGACTATTTTTTTCTGACGGTGATCCAGCGACGCGCTACCCAAACCGAGCGTACTGATCTGACACAAATTTTTGCCAGCGAAGGGCATCTTGATCCCGAGTTCAACAACAGCTTTGCGCGATCAGGTCGTCAGGATGATATAGCGCAAATCACATTTGACTATCTATCTCGTCTACCCGAAACCTACTACCTGCAAGCGATACGCTGACAACGTGCTAACGGAGAGAACATGATGATGAAAAGACGCGATTTTCTCAAACGTTGTAGTGCGTTGGGTATTGGCGCAACTGCACCGACATTATTCGGTGTGCCGGGCGTCATAAGCCAAGCCGCTGCCATGCCTATGATTGACGCGGTGAATTTCCGAACACCCGATGTGTTGCCTCAGGTAATCAACGTGTTTCTCTATGGGGGTGCCTCCGAGCTTGCTGGCAATCTGACTAATATGGATGTCATCAATCGCAATTCTCAAAACCCTTATCCCAGTCAATTGCGCGACTCTATCGTTGACGGTGGACAAGTCACACCACACGGATTCTGGGCGGATGCTGGTGGGCGCGCGATGGAGGATATGCTGAACTCAAATGACATGAGTGTGTATCGAACCATCAATCGGCGAAAGAACAACACGCGTGCCCATCGCCCTAGCGTTTTTTCCAGTCTGAAGGGTTCCTTAGCCATTGATGCCGCACCTGGAATGGGCTCTACGGTTGCCGCTTTGCTCAATGCACACAAGTCACAATTGGAAAGCTCGGCCTTGCTCGGTGGGCGACAACTTACCGAACTGGTCTTGCCGTTCGTGTCGTTCGAAGGGACGACGACCGCCTTTGCGACCGACCCGGATTCGACTCTGCCGTTGCAACTCCGGGGCCTTAGTCTGGATCAGCGTTTCGATAACCCTTACACCCGCGGTCAGAACCCAAACGATATTGAGCTTGAAGCGCTGATAGAAAAGATGGTTGATTCATCTCAACGTGTGCGGTACGACAAGGTTTTCGAAGGGTTTGAGTTACGGCGAAAGATGGAACAGCTCATCGGTAATCTTCAGGCGGCTGCCGAGCAACCACTGCCAAGTCTGCCTTTTGACGCAGCCGGGGGTGTCGATGTTGATGTGGATCCCTCAACTGGCTACCTTCGCTATCCGGACAATAATCGTTATAGCGCCAGAGTAAAGGCGGCCGTGACGCTGGCTGTGAACAACCCCGATTCAATGTTCATTACAGTGGGAGGCGGGCTTGGTGGCTGGGATGATCATAGTTCGGCGATTGAAGACTATGTACCGCGTATGCGTCAGGTGATGGAAGCGCTCCGCGTGGCCATGAAGCACATTCGCTACTCTGACCGTGCTTATGGTGGTAATCGCAGCACAGACAACATCATCATCAAGGTACACGGAGATTTTGGTCGTAATGTGAATCTGAATAATTCTGAGGGCTGGGATCATGGCAACAACCAGAATCTGTATACATTGGGTGGAAGCGCTTTACGGCCGGCCGGAGCCTTGGGTAAGGTTGTCGGCAGTACCGAAGTGTTTGGTCCAGCTAATGAGAATCGTCAGTTCACTCGGCCGACGCAAGGCAGCTATGAGGCAGAGCCTCTCGCCATTGCCTCAACGGTTTATCAGTACTTCGGAGCCAGTAACCCACAGGCACTGACAAGGGATGCCGAGATGAATCCTGACGGCGACGCAGCCATCAACGAAAATGTCGCTGCTGAACCCACATTTTCGCTTTAATGACGCACTCTGGTCCGAGGTGGGAGGCGGTGCGACAAGGTTTCGATGGAATTTTTACCTCGACTTCGACATTGAAGCCATGCGCCGGCCTGCCAAGGCAGGAATCCGGAGGAACGCGGGTCGCATCTTCTGTCTCGGATCTTCTGTCTCGGTAATAGCCGCAGACGTTGGAAGCCCGCAATCACGTGAGTGACCGTGGATAAGGGCAAGCGCTGTGGATTGCTAGTGTAGTGTGACCTTCAAACGCTTCAAACAGAGACCACCAAAACGCCCTCAGCAAGGCGCTGTTCGCAGGCAAGGTCGGGATCCTTGTCAAGAACAGCAACGCGGCGGAGGGTGTTTTGGTGGTCTCCCGAAGGGC
>JBGCGC010000124.1:0-17055 GCA_045110475.1 Granulosicoccus sp. | reverse complement strand
TCGACAACCTGTCATTGATGACCAGACAACGGACGGCAGCGATCAGCGCTAGCCTGGATTATTCATGAAACGCCAAATCCTTTCACCAGACCCTTTGTTCGTAGCGGATTTCGTGAAGGAGCGGAATACAGACTGTATTTCGACGGGGGCGCCTAGCCTGAACGAAATTCGCTACGGACGAAGGGAATGCGGAAGGATTTGGTGATTTCATGAATAATCCAGGCTAGGAGCCTGGGTTACTCAGCAAGCGGGAAAGTTAACGGCTATTCCACCAAGTGATGTTTCCTTGTACTTGTGGTTCATGTCCAGTCCTGTCTGTCGCATGGTTTCTATGCAGTTATCCAGTGGCATAAAGTGAGTTCCGTCACCACGAAGCGCAAGCGATGCGGCTGACACTGCTTTTATAGCCCCCATGGCATTGCGCTCAATGCAGGGCACTTGCACTAGCCCACCCGCAGGATCGCAGGTCATGCCCAGATGATGCTCCAGAGCAATCTCAGCGGCGTTTTCAATCTGCTGGTTATTGCCACCAAGCGCAGCGCATAACCCCGCAGCCGCCATGGCAGACGCAGACCCCACCTCCCCCTGACATCCCACCTCTGCTCCGGAAATGGAGGCGTTGTGCTTTATCAATCCACCAATGGCTGCGGCAGTGAGAAGGCAATCAACGACGCCCTTGTCAGTGGCACCTACACAGTGGTCGCGATAGTAACGCAGCACGGCTGGCACCACACCAGCCGCGCCATTCGTCGGTGAAGTAACAACTCGCCCGCCAGCAGCGTTCTCCTCGTTAACCGCCATGGCATAAACTGATAGCCAGTCGCTCTCGGCATGGGGCTGTACATAATTGCGACCGCGCTCAGCCAGCAATTGCTCGTGTATCGACCGTGCCCGGCGTTTCACTCCCAGACCACCTGGTAGTGTGCCTTCCATACGCAAGCCACGATCGATACAACTGTTCATGGCCGTGCGCAACGTTGATAACCGCTCGTTTAACAACTCTTCACCCGAATGCGCTATCTCGTTAGCACGTTTCATCTGCGCAATGCTCAGTCCGGAGTCGCAACCCATCTGCAACATCTGCTTTGCAGTTCCAAATGGATACGGATACCCGTGCTCGCGCTTGTCGGCGGCAAGTTCTTGAACGCGGGCGTGCTGCGTGGCGGCAAGCTCTTCATCGTTAACAACAAACCCACCACCGATTGAGTAGTAGGTTTCCCGCAAGACAAGACGGCCGGCATCATCGATTGCCTGAAATATCAGCCCGTTGGCATGGCCAGGTAATGCCGGGCCGTAGTCAAACACCAGATCGATCTCCGGATCAAACAAAATAGAACCAAGCCCGTCAGGAGCTATTTTTCCACGCTGCCGCACCGCTTCTTGCAGGCGTTCAGCATCGTCAGGATCAAGTGTATCGGGAAGCAGACCGGTGAGACCCAGAATGACCGCCCGGTCAGTTGCATGCCCCTTTCCCGTGAAGGCCAGAGAACCATGCAAGGTGACTTGCACACGATGCGCCGCGTCCGGCAATTGACGTAACGCGTCGAGAAACCGGGCGGCTGCGGTCATGGGCCCCATCGTGTGTGAACTGGATGGGCCGATCCCGACCTTGAAGATATCGAAAATACTCAGAAACATCGGCCATGCTCCTACGCAGGACATACACTGTGCGTCAATTGTGACAGGGACGGATGCGCTTGTTTGCAGGTTTCATCCGATTGTGGCGATATTAGAACGCATACATCGCGCTTACCTGAAAAAACTGCTTAACACCCACTACCCATCTATTCCCCCGACGCGTACAAGTTGCCATGCATCTACTTAAAAACAAGACCTACTGGCTATTCGACATGGATGGCACACTCACCAACGCCATGCACGATTTCGATGCCATGCGCACCGAACTGAAACTGCCAGCAGGCGTGCCGATACTGGAAGCGCTTGCGGCCATGGCTCCAGAGGAGGCCGCCATTAAGCACCGGCAACTGGACGAAATGGAAATACGCATGGCTGCCGATGCCACACCGCAACCGGGCAGTACACAGCTGCTCGAGTACCTTGGATCGACAGGGGCGCGACTGGGTATCGTCACGCGTAATGGCCGGGAAATAGCAGATGTCACTCTGAGGGCCTGCGAACTGGATGGTTTTTTCGATGAGCAGTCGATCATCAGCCGTGATTGCTGTACTGCCAAGCCCGACCCGGCAGGCGTGAATCTGCTGCTATCTCGCTGGCAAGGCAGCGCTACCAACGCTGTCATGGTCGGTGACTACCTGTTTGACTTACAAGCAGGTCACAGCGCCGGAACCGCTACCGTGCATATGGATGTTAGTGGTGAATTCGCCTGGCCGGAATTCACTGACCTTAGTGTGCGTTCCCTTCATGAACTTTACGAGCACATTATTTGACGAGTTACACGACAGCCTAGCCTGGACTATTCATGAAACGCCAAATCCTTTCCGGAAGGCCGGCCCCGACCAGACCCTTTGTTCGTAGCGGATTTCGTGAAGGAGCGGAATACAGACTGTATTTCGACGGGGGCGCCTAGCCTGAACGAAATTCGCTACGGACGAAGGGAATGCGGAAGGATTTGGACTGGGCGTCCCCGTGATTTCATGAATAATCCAGGCTAGGAGGCGGGGCCGCCTCCCGCAGCGCAGACTCCCATTTCACGCTCAACGAGCCCGCGCGGCGCTCAAGATCACGACTTTGACCTGATTGGCCTGGGCGCGTGTCAGTTTCTGACCGGTCTCTATCAGACGACGCTCGCCAGACCCGACGACCCCACTGACGTTAAATGGCCTTTGGGGGCCTGTGCCTCTGGTCACACCCAGCTTGATGTTATTTACAGGTGTCGACGTCTGATTGATAATCTCGACGAGGAATTCCCCATCGCGAGATAGGCCTTGTCGAACCAGCAGGCTGGTATTCTTACTGTCAGCGCCGGTGGCCGGTTGCAAACGTGCCAGAGCCTGCCGTGCACGTTGACCTTCGCTATCGTTGGCTTGCGCGGCCATACTGTAGTACCGCTGGGCAACCTGAGTCTTGCCTTCACGCTCTGCCACCAGCCCCAAACCCAGTTGAGCCGTTGCCGTCGGTAATAAGCGGACGCTGCGTGCGTAGTCAGCTTGTGCAGCCTTCACGTTATTCTGTGCCTCGTTAATGCGTCCACGCTGCACGTAGTTGTAAAAATACTCATTGTTCAGAGATATGGCCTTGTCGTAGGAGCGTTTGGCCGTTGTCAGATTTTTCTGCGACAGGGCGATATCTCCGGCAAGCGAGTGAAAAAGCGACTCGCGCGGCTCCAGTTTGATCGCCTTATTCAACAGCGATGACGCCTGACTCAATTTGCCTTCACTTGCCGCCAATTGCGCTTGCCGATGTGCCTTATACGCATCCTGCGTTTTGAAAAGCGTTGCCATAGCCTGCTTGTATTGCCGCTCTCCGGTTATCCCGCCTTTGGGCAGCTCTGCCGCCGTTCTTATGTTTTCAGTGACTCGTTTTTGCGATGGCGGATGACTGGCAAACAAGCGATTCAGCGGGTTATTGGGCTGGCCTTCGGACAGCTTCAGAAACGTGCGTTGCAAGTCGACAGCGCCCCGCGGGTCGTAGCCAGCACGGGACATATATTCCATCCCATAGCGATCGGATTCAAGCTCGGCTCCCTGACCGTACTGACTGTTGATTATCTGCGCACCCACCGATGAGGCAAGCTGCGCTACCTGACCGTCATACCCATTTTGCTGGGCAAGAATGGTCGCAGTGACGACACCCAACTGCAAGCCCATGCCACGTGTCGCACCTTTTGCGCCATGCTTGGCAGCAGCATGCACTATTTCGTGACCCAACACAGCAGCCAGCTCTGCTTCACTTCCGAGCTCGACGAGCAAACCCCTATTGATACTGATCTTGCCCCCCGGCAGCGCCCAGGCATTGGGTGTCGAATCATTGATAACGTTGAATTCGTAAGGCAATTTGCGATCGCTCTTAGCCGCCAGCTTCATACCCACCGAACGAACGTAATCTTCGACCTTGGGATCAGCGGTATAGTCGCCTCCCTGTTGCTGTCTCAAAGGCAGGTACTGTTGCGCACCAATCTGCAGTTCCCATCCCTCGTCGACCAGCAACAGATCCTTCTTGCCTGTCACTGGATTCTGCACACAGGCGGTTATGAATATGACACTCAGAAAGCTGACGAAAAATGCTGGCAGCGAAGACCAACGTTTACGACTTTTTGTAACATGACTCAGCATGGGTATCGTGTTCCTGTCTTGTATATCAGTATTAATGGCTTTATCAGAACGGCTAGGAGTCTGCGCGGCCACCTCCGGCCGCGCAGACTCCTAGTGCTGATGTCCGCCAACACCATGCGCATGCCCATGAGCACGCTCCTCATCAGTGGCCAGCCGCACATCAACAATCGACACATCGAAGGTCAGATCTACCCCCGCCAATGGATGATTGGTGTCGATATCCAGATTGAATTTTCCAACCTTAACCACGGTAGCAGGACTCGGGCCCTGCTCACCACGTAATGTAATGATCTGACCCGGGCGAAACGACTGATGTTTTCCACCATCAATCTTCTTGCGGGCGATACGCTGGCGGCGTTCCGGATAGTGCCGTCCATAGGCACTGTGGTGCGGAATGGTAATTGAAAAGTCATCACCCGGCAGCTTGCCAACAAAGGCGTCCTGCAGAGCGAGCAAAACGCCACGTTCGCCATACAGACACAACACAGGATCTGTGTTTCTGGAAGACTCGATCTTCACCGCATTTGAGTCATACAGATCGTAATGAAAAGCGATTACGGTGCCGGGGCCGCCCTGTTGCGTGGTTAGCTGTTGACTGGCTCCGTCCTGACCCGCCGCCGGGGTGTCACTCATGCTGATTACTCCACCGTCATGATTTTGAGGCTTGCTACCGGTCAGAAACACTCCCCAGACCGTACACTTACAACATGATACCCACAACGGACCGAGGGCGGGTAATGAACACTTGTAAGACACCATGCACACGTACGCAAATGCCAGCAGCGGGTCGCCTGTCTCGCTGGCTGGTTATTGTGTTGTTGGCTGTGATGGTATCGGCCTGTACCAACAGCAAACTGATCATCGCACCACTCTACAATCGACTGGACGACAGGATGAGGGACCAGTTCAACGAACTGGCTGACTTCAGCGACGAACAAACAGCGGCATTCGAAGCCAGTCTGGGCACTTTTCATGTATGGCACCGCCAATCAGAGCTGCCTCAGTATGCCGCTTTCATAAAAACACTCGCAGCGTCCGTCAAGACACAAAACACGACGGCAGACGACATTCAGCAATGGATGGATACCGTGGAACTGCATTCTCGCAAGGCAAGGGATTGCCACCCTGTCAATTTTTCCATTGACTTGATGAAATCTCTGACTGAGGAGCAGTTGGCGAGCATCGAACAGAATTACAACGAGGAACGTCAGGAAGACATCGAGCGCTACGAATCAAGGACTGCCGAAGAACGTGTCGAGCGCCGCCTGCGCAACATCAGCAAATGGGCTGGCAGAATCGATGTTGACCTGACCCCGACACAACGTGCCATGTTACTCAGCGCTTTCAAGCAGCAGATCAGTCTGCGCAAGGAATACTTCAGTTTGTCTGAAAAATGGTACCGCGAGCTGTTCGAGCTGGTTCGCGCCAATGACAATCCTGATTTTGACGAGGATATGCGAGCACACCTTGCCGCCCAATGGCGACAACTCGAATCCGAATACCCGGAACAATGGCAGGCAAACAGCGAATTGTGGAAAAACACCGGCCTGCGTTTCGTACAAAGCCTGACCACAGAGCAACGCACAACGATCAATCAGTGGCTGACAAGATTCAGCGCTACCCTTGACGCCATAGCTAAAGACAAACCGTCTTTTCAGGTTGTCAATGATCCGTCAGTCGGCTGCCTTGTCAACCCTGGAAAATCCTGAGCCCGGCGGTGAGCGGTAAACGCCGCGGTAATGGCCGCAGTATCATGCAAAGCGCGCAACCTGCCGAACAACTCGTTGGCTTGCGGGTAAGTGCGTTTGAGGTATGCCAGCCATTGCTTGGTGCGGTTTCCCACATGCCGTGGACTATGACAGTCTGAACGAAGAAACTGCGCTTCAACCAGATGAGACACCTCAAGCCAGGGCATAAGCTCCAGAGTCTCGCCAAGTTCATCGGCACGAATCCGCTTCGCAAGATCTGGCGCTGCCAGAGCACTGCGACCCAACATCACATGCTGACAACCGCTTTGCTGGCGCGCTGCCTGCGCATCCGCCACATTCCAGATTTCCCCATTGATATAGGTGTTCTCGACGCCGTGGTCCATCACAGCTTGTACCGATGACCACCAGGCGGGCGGCTTGTAACCGTCAAACTTGGTTCGCGCATGAATGGCAAGCTCTGTTGCGCCCGCCGCTCTTATCCGTGCAACGATGTCGGGCAATGCATCATGATTGTCGTATCCCAGCCGAATTTTGGCTGTGACCGGTATGCTCGAATCTACGGTGTCGCGCACGGCCTTTACGATATGTCCAACATGCTCGGGATCACGCAACAGGATCGACCCACCCATACTGTTATTGACCGTTTTGGCAGGACAACCAAAATTCAGATCAACCCCGCGGGAACCCAGTGCCACGGCCCGTTGTGCATTTTTTGCCAGCACCCCGGGGATACTGCCAAGCAACTGCGTGAATACCGGCACACCGTGCTCCGTGCAACCATCAGTTTTCAACTCTGGGCACAAGCGCAGGAAAACGCGCTCCGGCAACAGCACATCGGTAACACGAATGAACTCAGTCACGCAGCGATCATAGCCGCCTATGCCCGTCATCAGCCTTCTCATCGGGGCATCGATGACCCCTTCCATCGGCGCAAGTACAACGCGCGACAACGATGAACGGGGAGAGGTGCAATAACTCATCAATCTACTTACTCTCACTGGCCGCCAAGCGTACACTAAGCCTGGAGTCTGCGCGGTAGGAAATACCGACGCCAGGAGGCGGCGCAGACTCCTGGAGCAGTCCCAATTGAATCGAACACCGAACACCGAACAAACTGACCTGATGACGCTGATTGGCTACACCCACACACTGACCGTACTCGCACGCCATCAGAGTTCGGTATCTCTGGATGGCGGCGAGCTCGGCGAACTGCCGTTGCCTGCCAAGGAAGCTGGCGCCGCGCAAGTGGGTGACAATATTGAGGCATTCGTCTACACCGACTCGCAAGGAAATCCACTGGCAACCTCCCGCAAACCCCTGGTCGAGCGCGACCAGTGCGCTTCGTTGAAAATCATGGATATCACCAACGCCGGAGCGTTTCTGGATTGGGGGCTGGAAAAAAATCTCCTTCTACCCTTTGCTGAACAACGACGCCCTGCGGAGGTCGGTCGATTCGAAAGTGTTCTCGTGTATCTGGATAACAGCGGCAGGCTGGCAGCAAGTAGTCGCCTTGATCATCATCTACCCGAAACCGACACCGATTTTCGCCCGTGGCAAGCTGTGTCGCTGCTGATCTACCAACGCACCGATCTTGGTCTCAAAGCCGTCGTGGACAATCGTGCGCTGGGATTGTTATACAAGGACGAAATATTCAAGTCGGTACGCGTTGGTGACACACAATCAGGCTTCATCAAGCGCCTGCGACATGACGGCCGAATTGATCTTGCGCTGCAGCCCCCCAGCAAGCAACTACAGCCTGATCTTACCGAGGAGATCATGGCCTATCTCAAAGAACACGACGGCGTTTGTTCCCTGAGTGACAAAAGTCCACCCGAAGCCATTCAGGCAACCTTTCAGGTCAGCAAGAAAAACTTCAAAAAAGCCTTAAGCACGCTGTACAAACAACGACGGATCATGATCGACACCGATCAAATCACGTTAAACAAAGCACAAGACTGATGGCCATACAGTGGTTTCCAGGGCATATGCACAAGGCCCGCAAGGAGATGGCCAATGTGCTGCCAGAAATCGATGTGGTGCTGGAGGTACTCGACGCAAGAATTCCGTGGAGTAGTGAGAACCCGATGCTGGCAGACATCGGCAAGGATAAGCCGGTACTGCGTGTGTTGACCAAATCGGATCTGGCAGACCCTGCCATGACCAAGCGGTGGTTAGCGCTGCACAGTCGGACACAGGGACAAGATGCCATGGCCGTTTCAACCGCAGATGTTCGCACCTACAAGGATATTCTCAATCGCCTGAAAGCCTTTTACCCCAATGACAACAAACAGCGACTGAAACCACGGGTTGCCATGGTGGTTGGTATTCCCAACGTGGGAAAGTCGACGTTAATCAACAAGTTAACCGGCAAAGTCATTGCAAAAACTGGCAACGAACCCGCCATAACAAAGCGCCAGCAACTCATCGTGCTCACGGACGACTGGTCGCTGCGCGATACACCCGGGGTTCTATGGCCGAAAGTGGACAATGAAGCCAGCGGTTTTCGCCTGGCTGCAACCGGCGCCGTTCGCGATACCGCCATGGACAGCGCTGAAGTGGCAACGCACCTGCTTGACTATCTTAATGTCACCTATCCCGCTCAACTAAAACTGCGCTATGGAGAACAACTGCCGGTAACACAAAGCGTGCAGACTCTTGAGGAGATTGGCCGTCTGCGAGGGTGTCTGGGCTCGGGCGCGCTGGTTGACTTTGACCGCGCCGGACGTTTGCTGCTGCAGGAATACCGCCAGGGTCTGGTAGGGTCGATCACCCTGGAGACACCAGAAATGCGGGAGCGAGAGCTTGCGGAAACCGAGCAGCGAATCGCCCGGATTACCGAAAAACGCGCACAACGCAAGCTGGAAAAACAATCAGCTCGAAAACAGGCACAGGCGCGCAAGAAATCCAGACGCTTCTAGAAGCCTGCGCGGCCGGAGGCGGCGCAGGCTCCTGGGCTTGCGATTCGCATTGCTCGCAACTCGGTTTGCGAAATGCCGCGCATCGCCGGCAATCAGAACCTGCTCGGAATCGCCATTTGTGATCGGCTTCCCGATGAGCTAACCCCATTCGCCGTTAATTTAGTTACACGCCAGCAACCCATGTTGCCTGACGGGTTAACTAACAAAGGCAGACGGAGAATCTGCGCGCGGGGGTCGAATGAGTGGTTTCAGACAAGGGATGGTGGTGGTCTGCGTCGCAGCTATTCTCTTAGTACAGGGTTGTTCATTTACTGCAGAAATCCCTGACCCCGAAAAACAGGAAGCCGTGCTGGAACGCTGGAACCGCTGTCTACAGCGGTTTGACAACAATACAGCCCATTTTTGCGATGGTCATCGCCGTGATGTACTGGCCACTTATCCTGCACACCTGGAAAACCAGATCGATTACCTGCTACGCCAACAGATCAAGTCGGGCAATCTGCGTTCGGTCATGAAAACCACCGTAGGCTTCTCGCCGAACACATCCAGCCCGGCTACCCGGAGCCCAGTACTGGAGCGTTGAAGCAAAGCAGAATTGGTCGATCTATGACATAGTGCCGTGGTTAATCCTTTGACCAACGAAAACAGCAGGAATTGATCGACCCATGATTCGAATTTTAACGAACAAGAGAACCCTTGTAGCGACAGCCACTGCAGCTCTTCTGGCTAGTGCCATGACAGGTTCGGTGCTCGCACAGGACGACAAGCTGGCGACACCAGAAGCAAAAGTCAGCTACGGACTCGGCATGATGATCGGCGAACGGGTGCTGGGACAATACGGCGACCTCGATTACGATCTACTCATCGAAGCCATGAAAGCCCAGCATGCCGGTGAAGAAACACTGATGAGCATGGAAGACGCTCAAATGGCTTTACAGGCTCAGCAAGAAGAAGTAGCCGCTGCAGCGGCGGCCGAAGCCAGCGCGGCAGGTGAAGCGTATCTGGCAGAGAACGCGGCACGCGAAGGCGTTAGCGTTACAGAAAGTGGTCTTCAGTACGAAGTGCTGACCCCGGCCGAAGGCGATATGCCAACAGAGGAAAGCACCGTTAGCGTGCATTATGTTGGCACACTGATGGACGGCACTGAATTCGACAGTTCCATTGCTCGTGGTGAGCCAGCATCATTCCCCCTCAAAGGCGTAATCCCTGGCTGGACCGAAGGTTTGCAGTTGATGCCACTGGGCAGCAAGTACCGCTTTGTTATCCCGTCTGATCTGGCGTACGGTGACCGCGGCGCTGGCCAGGCAATCGGACCCGGCGAAACGTTGATCTTCGAAGTGGAACTTCTCGAAATCAAGTAAGTACGGCACCTCAGCCTGGCAGCAGCGTTATGCTGCCGGGCTGATTCTCAGATAGTTACGGAGTCCGGTATGAGCGAAAAAGTTGCCCTCGTAACAGGCGCAGCGCGCGGTATCGGTCTGGCCACCTGCAAACTATTGCTCTCGCAGGGTTTCTCGGTCGCCATGGTGGACAGGGATACAAAGGCACTTGAATCGGCAACTGCATCCAACAAAACTGTTCTGCCACTGCCTCTGGATATCTCAATTCCGGCTGACGTAGACAAAGCCATTGCTGCTACCCTCGACCAATACGGTCGCATCGACTGCCTGGTAAACAACGCAGGCGTTGCCGAGTTCGGACCTATCGAGGGCTGCACCTTCGAACAATGGCGGCGCGTCATGGCAACCAACCTCGACGGTACATTCCTGTGCTCACAGGCGGCAACCGAATCCCTCATCAAAACCCGCGGCAGTATCGTGAACATAGCCAGTATTTCCGGATTGCGCGCATCGACCTTGCGTGTTGCCTACGGAACGTCCAAAGCTGCCGTCATACAACTTACACAGCAACAGGCAGCTGAGCTGGCAGAACACGGTGTACGCGCAAACTGCGTTGCCCCTGGCCCTGTTAGAACCAAACTTGCCATGGCCGTTCACACACCTGAAATTATCGACGCCTACCACGACGCCATCCCTCTCAACCGTTATGGCAACGAAAATGAAATAGCCAACGTCATTGCCTTTTTATGCTCTGATGCGGCCAGCTACGTCAACGGACAAACCATCGCGGTTGATGGCGGATTTGAAAGTACCGGCGTTGGCCTACCTGCATTGAGGCAATAGAGTTACCGATCACCGCCCTCAACACTTCGCTGAGTGGTCTCCCAGTCGTTGGCGATCCATACCGGCACATCCTCTGCCGGTAAATGCTGACCGCGAATAAGGTCAGCAGCGCGCTCACCCACCATCATGCTCGGCGCGTTCAGATTACCGTTGGTAATGGTAGGAAAAATGGAAGAGTCCACAACCCTCAATCGCTCGACTCCTCTGACACGACACTGCCCATCAAGTACGGCCATCGGATCATCAGCAGCACCCATTTTTACCGTGCACGATGGATGATAGGCGCTCTCGACATTCTCACGTACCCACTTGTCTATCGATTGATCAGAATCAATATGCATACCCGGCTGTATCTCATCCCCACGATACGGCTTTAACGGATCCTGCTGCAACACTTCGCGAGTCAGTCGAATGGTATCTCGCCAATCCTGTATATCCTGTTTGTCCTGCAAGTAATTGAACACAATTTTTGGTGCCTGATACGCATCCGCTGAACGAATAGCGATCGAGCCACGACTCTGCGGTTTGTTTGGTCCGACATGAACCTGAAATCCATCTCCGGCAAACGCAGCGCGCCCGTCATACCGCATGGCACCTGGTAAAAAATGATATTGAATGTTCGGCCACTTGAGCCCGGCACGCGAGCGGATGAAACCGCAGGATTCAAAATGGTTAGTCGCCCCCAGCCCATTTCTGGTTGCCACCCATCGTGCTCCAATCAAGCCCTTGCGCCACCATGACAGATGACGATTGAGCGACACAGGCTGACTGCATTCATACTGGAAGTACACCTCAAGATGATCCTGCAGATTCGCGCCGACTCCTGGCGATTCAACCCTGACAGGCACATCCGCCGCTTCCAGCACATCGACGGGACCAATGCCCGTGCGTTGCAAAATGGACGGTGAACCGATCGAGCCTGCACTGAGAATGACCTCGGTACGCCCGAATACCTTCAGATACCGACCCGATGTCCTGTAGCGAACACCAACGGCAGCACCACCGTCGAACAACACTTGATCAATCGTTACACGCGAAATGATCTTCAGGTTACCACGCGAGGCAGCTTGTCCAAGATAGGCCCGCGAAGAAGATGCACGCACACCTTCATCGACCGACATATGCTTTTGCCCGAAGCCTTCCTGCTGATAGCCATTAAAATCTGCGGTGAACGGATATCCGGCCGCCTCGCCCGAACTGATGAACGCCTGATACAAGGGGTTGAGCTTCATATCATTGCCTGCGTTTACGCCGACAGGTCCCTCACCGCCACGGTAGCGATTCTCCCCCAGATACCAACGCTCCATACGCTTGTAATAGGGCAAACAGTTTGCGTAGCTCCAGCCGCTCGCACCGTGATCCTCCCATTGATCGATATCGTGAGCGTTGCCTCGAACAAAAGCCATACCGTTAATGGACGATGAACCACCCATCACCTTGCCTCTGGGGCAGTCCAGCCTGCGTCCATCAAGCCCTGGCTCTGGCTCGGATTCATATCCCCAGTTGTACTGATCCATATTCATCGGAATGGATAGAGCCGTTGGCATACGAATAAACAAACTGTTATCCGAACCACCTGCCTCCAGCAATGCAACCTTGACGCTCGGATCTTCAGATAATCTTGCCGCCAGTACGCATCCGGCAGATCCTGCACCCACAATCACATAGTCAAAATCGTTTTCAACATCACTCATCAGTTACTCCCATGGTTCATCGGTGGTGTCGAAGGCTTTGCAGGCAACCGGACTCCGGCTTCTACCGCATTAGGTTTGCTGGTCGCCAGAGGTGGACCGGACATCCCCTACTTGGTCCCGAATATACGATCACCTGCATCGCCCAGACCCGGTACGATGTACCCATGATCGTTTAGCATCGTATCAACCGCTGCCGTGACAATAGGCACATCCGGGTGCGCTCTGTTAAAGGCCTTGATTCCTTCAGGTGCAGAAATAAGACAGACAAACCGCATGTCGTTGGCACCACCTTCCTTTAACCGCTGCACAGCAGAAATTGCAGAGTTAGCGGTGGCCAACATCGGATCAACCACAACAATGAGCCGATTCTCCATATCACTGGGTACCTTGTAGTAGTACTCGACCGCCTCAAGCGTTTCCGGATCCCGGTACAAGCCAACATGCCCTACCCGTGCCGAGGGAATGACATCGAGCATGCCGTCAAGCATGCCATTGCCCGCACGCAGAATTGAAATGAACGCAAGTTTTCGTCCCTCCAGCATCGGTGCATCCATGCTCTGTACCGGGGTCTCGATAGCCGTCATGGTCAGCGGTAGATCTTTCGTCACCTCAAAACAAAGTAACCACGAGATCTCTCGCAACAAGGCCCTGAAAGCAGACGAGGATTGCTCCTTGCGGCGCATTAGCGTCAGCTTGTGCTGAACCAGCGGGTGTCTTACAAGAGTGGCAGTAATGCCTTTATCCTGAAGGTCCTGTTCGGTCAGCATGAGGTGCGATCTCCGTAATCAGTTTAAAAGTTAGCTGGCCAGCTTCTTGTAGCGTACACGCTTGGGTTGCGCCGCGGCATCGCCCAGTCGTTCGCGCCGGTCTGCTTCATACTCGGTGTAGTTACCTGCAAAGAAATTAATCTCGCCGGGATCTTCATAAGCAAGAATGTGTGTCGCCACCCGGTCCAGAAACCAGCGATCGTGCGAGATGACAATGGCACTACCGGCAAAATCCAGCAATGCCTCTTCCAGTGCACGCAAGGTTTCCACATCCAGATCGTTTGACGGCTCATCGAGCAGCAGTACATTGGCCCCCTGCTTTAACGTTAGTGCCAGATGCAGACGTCCACGCTCCCCGCCCGATAGATCCTTAACGAATTTCTGTTGATCACTGCCTTTGAAATTGAAACGCCCGACATACTGACGGGCAGGCATCTCATAGTTGTTTATGCTGATGATGTCACTGCCCTCTGCAAGCACATCAAACACCGTTTTATCGCCGTCCAGATCATCGCGGCTTTGATCAACATAAGCCAGCTTGACGGTCTCACCCAATTCAATCTTGCCGCCATCTGGCTCTTCACGCCCCATGAGCATCCGGAACAACGTGGACTTACCCGCACCGTTGCCCCCGATAACACCCACAATAGCGCCTTTGGGCATACTGAACGACAGATCTTCGATCAGCACCCTGTCACCGTAGCTCTTGGTAACATTTTCAAAATCAATAACCTTGTCACCCAGGCGTTCGCCGGGTGGTATGTAAATCTCGTTGGTTTCAGAGCGTTTCTGGAACTCCTGCGACTGCATTTCTTCAAAGCGCTGCAGGCGTGCCTTGGATTTGGACTGTCGCCCCTTGGCGCCCTGACGTACCCAGTCAAGCTCTGCCTTCATGGCTTTGGCGTGTGAAGACTCCTGTTTGGATTCTTGCTCCAGCCGCGCTGATTTCTGATCAAGCCAGCCCGAATAGTTGCCTTCATAGGGAATGCCAGAGCCTCTGTCGAGTTCCAGAATCCAGCCCGCGACGTTATCCAGAAAATAACGGTCGTGCGTAATGGCTACCACGGTGCCATTGAAATCGTGCAGAAAATGCTCAAGCCAGGCCACTGAATCTGCATCAAGGTGGTTGGTCGGCTCATCAAGTAATAGCATGTCAGGACCTGACAGTAGCAACCGACAGAGCGCTACACGACGTTTCTCACCGCCGGACAGATGTGCAACATTTTCATCCCAGGGTGGCAGACGCAAGGCATCCGCTGCAATATCCATCTGCATTTGCAAATTGTGGGCGTCAGAGGCTTCGATGATGGCCTCAAGTTTGGCTTGCTCAGCCGCCAGTGCATCGAAATCAGCATCTGGTTCGGCATAAGCGGCATACACCTCATCCAGACGCGCCTGTGCAGATTTAATCTCATCGACTGCCTCCTCCACAACTTCCTTGACGGTTTTTTCAGGATCCAGCTGAGGCTCTTGCTCCAGGTAACCTACCTTGATACCAGCCATGGGGCGCGCCTCCCCCTCGATCTCCTCGTCCAGACCCGCCATGATCTTGAGCAGCGTGGATTTTCCAGATCCATTCAATCCGAGCACACCAATCTTGGCGCCCGGAAAGAAAGACAGGGAAATGTTTTTCAGGATCTGCCGCTTGGGAGGCACGATCTTGCCAACCCGATTCATCGTGTAGACGTACTGAGCCATTACTTATCCGCATCGGTAAAAGAGCGTAGTGTATACGCTTGAGCTAAAAAACGAGATACCCCCGGAGGACATTCACGCCCTTACTGTCTATTGACAAGGGCACTGGCCTGAATGCTGCTGCGTAGCGAACTTGCGGCTTCAGCACTACACTAAGCCTTGTTCATTGACACAACAGGAACCATCTGCATGTTTGCATCGTTCTTTCCTTCCCCAAAGACGTTTTTCCTGTCCGCTATTGCCTGGTTTTTCATCGCATTAGCGGTCTGGTACGGATTCGCCGATGGATTGGCAGCGCAGTTCAGCCTAATGCGCGAAGCATTGCCGACCGAAGAAGGCCAAAGACCGCCTTTTCTCAATCCCGACAAGATCTGGTTGTACCAGTATATTATTCTGGTCGCCGCTGCATTCTGCGTATTCTGGTTCTTCAGGGAACGCAATCGTTGGTATTGGTGGGCCGTCTGTGGCAGTGCAGTGATCCTGTTAGTCACCTATTTTCAGGTGCAGTTAGGCGTATACATCAACAACTGGTACGGCGATTTTTACGACCTTATCCAGTTGGCGCTCTCCGAACGAGGTACTAGCACGATTTCATCCGAGCAGTTTTTCGGCAAGCTCTTCACCCTGCTTTATATCCTGATTCCGAATATCATCGTGCTCGTGATGTTCGCATTTTTTACCTCGCACTACGTCTTTCGCTGGCGCTCTGCCATGAATGACTATTACATGACGCATTGGGACCAACTGAGAAACATTGAGGGTGCTGCTCAGCGAGTGCAGGAAGACACCATGCGCTTTGCCTCCATCATGGAAGGTCTGGGTTCCGCCTTTATCAGTGCAATTATGACCTTGATTGCGTTTCTCCCGCTGTTGTGGGAGTTGTCCAAGGAAGTAACCGAACTGCCACTGGTGGGTGCCGTTGATGGCTCACTGGTATTTGTAGCCATACTCTCGGCCCTTTTCGGTACCGTGTTACTGGCTGCGGTGGGATACCGTCTTCCCGGTCTCGAGTTCAACAATCAGAAAGTGGAAGCTGCTTACCGAAAAGAGCTTGTCTACGGAGAAGACAATCACGACAGAGCCGAACCGCCGACCATGGTCGAACTATTTTCCGGTGTCAGGAAAAATTACTACAAACTGTATTTCAACTACCTGTACTTCAATGTGTTTCGATATGCGTACTTGCAAGGCGCGAATTTCATTCCACTAATCGCCCTTGGCCCGACCATTATTGCCGGTGTTATTACCTTTGGTATCTACCAGCAGATTAATCAGGCATTCTCCCGTGTTGAAAATTCGTTCCAGTTTCTGGTCAACTCCTGGACGACCATTATTGAGCTTATGTCTATTCACAAGCGGCTGAAAGCCTTTGAGTCACGAATAGATGTCAAACAGCATGACAAGGCAGAGCCTGCATTGACGCTCTAGTGGGTCACGCGGGTGATTCGGTAACAGACATGTCGTTTTCACCGCCGCCAGAACAAGGCAGAAAAGCGACGCGTATTGTGTTTTTCTAACGCTGGGCTGGCGGCGACGGGGAAGACATGTGTTGACGAATTACCCGCGTGGCCCACTAGTCTGCACAGCGTTGTGAGTGAGCCTTGCATGGCGCTTGCACATAACGTGGCGCTTTGCCAACAGGCCAGCTCTCGGTGTCGCAAATTGGCAACACCGGGATTCGGTTAAATCATGCTAGCTAGGAGTCTGCGCGGTAGAAAGCGATCGAGCGAGAGTAGTCCAATTTTGAGTCAAATTTTGCGCTCATTTGAGGAGTTTAGCTGGCTAAGTGACGAAAATGAGCGCAAAATTTGGCCAAAAGTGGGCTGCTCGTAGCCG
>JBGCGC010000123.1:0-21892 GCA_045110475.1 Granulosicoccus sp. | reverse complement strand
GCGCATACTTCGGTGGCACGTTAGGAGTCTGCGCGACCGGAGGCGGCCCCGTAGAAAGCGATCGAGCGAGAGTAGTCCAATTTTGAGTCAAATTTTGTGCTCATTTGAGGAGTTTAGCTGGCTAAGTGACGAAAATGAGCGCAAAATTTGGCCAAAAGTGGGCTGCTTGTAGCCGATTGATTTCTACCGCGCAGACTTCGCATATGTATTGATTACAGAACCTCACTTTTGATAACCAGCATTTTTTCACGCGTCATCTCGTGCATTGAATACTGAATTCCGCCCATACCGATACCTGATTCGTCACGGCCACCAAATGGCATCCAGTCAACGCGAAAGGCGGTGTGATCATTAACCATGACAGCAGTAGCGTTCAGCTTGTTTGACGTGTCCAGCGCATCGGTCAGATCATTGGTATAGATCGCTGCCTGAAAAGCGACGGGCAGGGCATTCGCTCTGGCAATGGCATCGGCCTTGTCAGCATATGAATAGATGCACACGACGGGACCGAATATCTCTTTTTGTGAAACGTTGGCCGTCTCACCGGGATTCAGAATAACTGTCGGTGCGTAGCAGGTCTCTGATAATTTTCTGCCTCCACATAGAATCTGAGCCCCGCCTTGACGCGCTTGCTCAACCCAGTCAGCAACACGATTGACTTCTTTGGGGAGGATCAGGGGACCGACTTCAGTATCTGCATCCATAGGGTCACCTACCCTGAGCCTGGCGGCAGCGGCAGCCAGGCTGTCAGCCAGTTTCTGGCAAATACTCTCGTGGACGTATACACGCTGCACCGATACGCAAACCTGCCCTGCATGATAAAAACCGCCCTTGAGCAGGCTGTCGATCATTGAATCCAGCCTGGCCGATTTGTCAACAATGACGGGTGCGGCACCACCATGCTCAAGAGCACAGCGCGTTCCGGGAGACAGTCGAGAGCGCAACATCCAGCCAACGGCAGCGGAGCCGATGAAGGAAAAAAAATTTATACGTTCATCACTGACTAACGGTCCGGCATGCTCGTTGTCTACAACTAATGCCTGACACCAACCGTCCGGCAATCCAGCCTCTTTAAGGATCTGTACAAAACGTAAACACGACAACGGCGTTGTCTGTGCGGGTTTGATGATCACTGGCGCACCAATCGCAATTGCAGGCACCGTCTGATGAACGATCAGATTTAGAGGGTGATTAAATGCGCTGATGGACGACACCACGCCGATAGGTTCGCGTTGTGTAAACGCCAGCCGGTTGGCAGATGACTGGGTGTGGCCCATTGGAATCTGCTCACCCTTTATCTGAGGAATGTGTTCAATGGCAAGTTTTAGTCCATTGATCGCCCGGTGAACTTCAACTTTTGAATCCGAGTAGGGCTTACCCCCTTCACTGGCTGCTAGTCGTGTCAGCTCTTCAACACGTTCTGACATTATTGCAGCGGCCCGTTCGAGTATTTCAACGCGTTGATAAGCTGGTAACCAGCCGGAACGATCTGAAAACAAGGCGTGTGCTCGCGTAAGGGCAAGCTCCACATCGGCGGCAGTATTCAGCTCAACGTGCTGAAGAAGCTGCCCGTCAAATGGGTTGTTGACGGCCAGCTTGTCTCTGGTATTTGTTAACTCAGACAATGCAGGCACTCTCTTTGAGCAGGACGTTGAGTATCGAATGGTTCAAGGAGTAATCGATAGGTAGATCGATAACATGTACACCGCTGGTGTTGAGTGCTGTTTCGAGAATCTTTACAAAGTCGTCATAGCTCTCGGCGCGGTGACCAATAGCACCAAAGCTGTTTGCATACTGAACCAGATCCGGGTTGTTGAAGTCCAGACCGTAATTCTTGAAGCCAACGCCTTCCTGTTTCCACTTGATCATGCCGTAGGCATTGTCTGTCAGCACAATGACGACAAGGTCCAGATTCATTCGCACTGCCGTTTCCAGTTCCTGAGAGTTCATCAGGAATCCACCATCACCATTGACTGAGACGACCTTGCTTGCAGGTCTTATCTGCTTTGCCGCCATGGCCGAGGGAAGCCCTGCGCCCATGGTCGCCAACGCATTGTCTAGCAATAAGGTGTTGGGGGAGTAGCACTCATAGTTACGTGCAAACCAGATTTTATAGACGCCGTTATCCAGCGTTACGATATCCTCTGCGTCCAGATGTTCTCTCAACAGGCTGACCAGTGCCTGCGGCAGAATCGGAAAGCGTTCGTCCTTGAAATACTTGGTTACGTGGGAGTCTACTTCGTCGCGTACTCGCTCAAAGAAACTACAATCCTGCGCCAGTTTGCCGGTGGCGTTTGCCAGATTGGTAATCGAGCTGGAAATATCACCCACCACGTTATGCTGTGGAAAATACACATCGTCGACCATGGCTGCACTGAAGTTTACGTGGATAACCTTCTTGCCGCCTTTTTCCATGAAAAATGGCGGTTTTTCTATGACATCGTGTCCGACGTTGATGATCAGGTCGGCACGCTCAATGGCGCAGTGCAAATAATCGTGTTCCGAGAGCGCTGCCGTTCCCAGATATTTTTCGTGGCGTTCGTCGACCACTCCTTTACCCATCTGGGTGTTGAAGAAATAGATACCCGTCTTGTCAATAAAGTCCTTTAATGATTCACTGGTACGCTTTCGATTAGCACCTGCGCCGATTAACAGCAAAGGCAACTTTGCATTCTTGATCATGGCAGCGGCGTGATCAATGGCTGGTTTACCTGCGTCGGGCCGTCGATGTCCAACAGCATCGAAAATGCTGGCGTCAGTTTGCTCTTCGGCGATATCTTCTGGTAGTTCTATGTAAGCGGCACCTGGTCGCTCATCCATTGTGAGGCGAAACGCTTCGCGTACCATCGATGGAATATTGTTGCCATCCACGACCTGTTCCGAGTACTTGGTGACAGGCTTCATCAGATTGACGACATCCACAATCTGGAATCGACCCTGCTTGCTTTTCCGGATCGGTTTCTGTCCACCGAGCATGATCATTGGCATACCACCCAGTTGGGCGTAGGCCGCTGCCGTAACAAAGTTAGTCGCGCCGGGTCCGAGTGTCGACAGACAGACGCCAGGTTCTCCGGTAAGGCGGCCATAAGTCGCTGCCATAAAGCCCGCGGCTTGCTCATGACGAGTCAGAATCAACTCGATACTTGAATCGCGTAGCGAATCCAGAAAGTCAAGATTCTCCTCGCCGGGAATTCCAAAAATATATTTAACGCCTTCGTTCTCCAGCGCCTTCACAAATAGATCAGATGTTTTCATCAGTTTTACTATCCTTGGCTTGAGCCTGCTGTGCTCTGCGACAGATCCCTACGGGAAAAGCAGGGGTGTTACGTGATGAACAGGCTGTTTAAAATTGTCCAGATACATGAATCAACAGGTTCTGCGTTACCAACGTTCTGGTTGCGCGTAATTCCAATCGTCTTTCCAGTCGACCGGTATTGTGTTCTCGTTTAGCAGGCAGCCGGACTCGACTCCCGGATACATCTGCGCGTAGTTCATGATGTTGGTGCCCTGTACCCGGCGATTGATGTGCCGAGGCTCCAGTTGATCAAGCCCGTCCAGACCGGCAGCGGCCAGTAATTCGCCCAGATTGTTTATGGTGGCTTTATGGAAATTGGCCACGCGAGTCGCCTTGTCACTAACCACCAGTCCCTTTGCACGCGCTGGGTTTTGTGTGGCAATACCCGTTGGGCAATGATCCGTATTGCAACTGCGGGCCTGAATGCAACCCAATGCCATCATCATGCCACGTGCTGAATTTGCAGTATCAGCGCCGAGTGCAATGACGCGTAAAAGATGGAAGGCTGACAGCACTTTGCCAGAAGCAATGATGCGTATCTGATCCCTCAGACCGATACCGATGAGTGTCTGGTTGACAAATATCAGTGCATCTCGCAAGGGTGTCCCCACCGAATTGGTCATTTCTGTTGGAGCTGCGCCAGTTCCACCTTCACCACCGTCTACCGTGATGAAGTCAGGCAACTTTCCCGACGTTAGCATTGCCTTGCAGATCGCCAGAAATTCATCGCGCCGACCGATGCACAATTTAAAACCGACAGGCTTGCCACCCGACAGATCGCGAAGCTGCTCAACGAAATCCAGCAATTCAAGTGGTGTGGAAAATGCTGAGTGTCCCGGCGGTGACACGACATCCTTGCCCATCGGAACATGTCGAATCCGAGCGATCTCCTCGGTGAGTTTGGCAGCGGGAAGAATACCTCCATGCCCGGGCTTCGCACCCTGTGACAACTTTATCTCTATCATCTTGACAGAATCCAGCGATGCCGTTTTTTTGAATAATTCCGGGTTGAAATTGCCTTCCTCGGTACGACACCCAAAATAACCGGTACCGATTTGCCAGACAATATCGCCACCGGCTTCAAGATGATAAGGGCTGAGGCTGCCTTCGCCGGTATTGTGTGAAAACCCGCCAATTTTGGCACCCTTGTTCAATGCACGAATGGCGTTGCCGCTCAGAGAGCCAAAACTCATGGCTGAAATATTAAGGGGTGATGCCATATACGGTTTGCTGCACCTGTCACCACCAAACTTCACGCGTGGATTGCTATCGTGGTTTTGTCTGGGTACCATCGAGTGGTTGATCCACTCATAGCCAGCCCGGTTTACATCGAAGATGGTTCCAAATGGGCGCGTATCTCTTGCACCTTTGGCACGTTGATAGACCAGTGATCGAAACTCTCTGGGTATGGGTGATCCGCTGATGTCGGATTCCACAAAGTACTGCTGAATTTCCGGTCGCACCGACTCGAGCATGTAACGAAACCTTCCGAAGAAAGGATACAAACGTCTGACTGTTTGTTTGGTTTGAAACATGTCCACAAGTCCCAGGCCTATCACTGGAAGCACCAGAACCAATAACCAGAGTACAGGTGGGAAAAGTAGCGCAAGCCCGATAATTAGAAGCGGTGCACCGACCGCAAACATCTGAAAATATTGGCGCATTAACATAGTTATAATCCCGGTTGCAGAAGCTGGCCAAGTGGAAATAGCCAGCCTTGAAAAGCTGAACAATCGACATGTCCGATCGCAGTTTGAGCGCTTGAGATCTGCCAAGTGTCCTGCTGACTTGGACAGCGGTCTCGCACTTAGTGCCCTAACTTCCCTGTTTAATTTTGCGTTGCAGTTGCCAGCCATCTGCGCTAAGTGCCAGTGTGAAGCAAATCCTGACTGGCAGGAGCTTGGCGAACTCTACTTTCGTTCAGCAATGCGTAAATCAATCAAGGTGTTGACAGAACGCCTGTAGCATATCCAGACCGGGTGCCATATGACAATAAAATATTGGACAGTATCGGAATAGCGAGACTTGCAAACGTTGCTGCATCAACGTTTTTTTCCAAACCATACCTTTTATTGATAAAAACGATGCGTTCGTGGCATGGTTTTTTGACTCCTGCTCGATTAGCGCCGGTCTGAGCATGACGCCAACTATCCGATCTCATACAAACGACATGTGGCTGGTTCTGTTGAGCGGGTTTTTCGGTTCAGACTGTTGGCACCAAATAATTTTTTGAAATCTCATCGTCGAACGCGTTTCTCAAATGGATAACGGTGTTCTTCAGTCAATGACGCGACGAGTGGCATTCATCGGGGTCCTAGCGTATCTGGAGAGGCGGTCGGATAGATGGATGTGTGCGAGTGATGATTGGATGTTCAGCGCAAAATGAACACCGGGGTCTGACCACTTCTACCGCGTAGCGTTATGGGGGCATGTTTCTCCAGTTGATGCCGGTGCAGGGAAATGTTCACCGTGCCATGCGCTTCGGCTGCCATCACCAACTCCTCGCTGATCAGGCACTGACAGCCAACTTGTCGAGTTGCTGACTCAAGTCGGCTTGCTACGTTGACAGCATCTCCGAGAACCGCAAACTCCAGTCGTTCTTCACTACCTATATCGCCGATGATCACACGACCGTAGTGACAGCCTATGGCCAGATCGAGCTTGTCCGTGTCTGGCATCGAATTACAGCGCTTCCAGTTCTCGAATGCGATTACCATGTCAATGGCTGCAATGAGCGCATGTGACGCATCGTTTTCTGTTGGCTCTGGCGTACCGAATGTCGCCATCAGACCATCACCGATAAACTTGTCCAGAGTGCCGTTATTGTGAAATATGATTTTCGCAAGGATGCCATGCACTTCTCTGAGAAGTGCAATGGTTTCTGCAGGTGTGTGTTGCTGCGACCAGGGAGTGAAGGCCACAAGATCTGCGAAAATAATTGCGCATTCATGCTCTCGCGGTTGTGAGAAGGGATTGGTTTTACCCGCAAGTAATTCGGCAGTGTTGTCTGGAAAATATCGGGCAAGATTTGCCTTCTCTCGTGCGAGGCTGGCTTGTCTGATGGCAACCGTGCGTGAGCGTTTCACCGCCAGCGCCAGCAAGCCAGCCGCAATCAAGAGGACGCCCACCTCCTGCACTCTAATGGTGACATCGATATACGTAGGAGTCGCAAACGCATCCAGTGTCGATTCAAGATTGACATCGTCGAGCGATAAAAGCACGGTATCGGGTAGGCTAAGCAGCCAGAAAGTTCCCACGCACCAGCAAAGCGCTGCGGACAGTCCTCCCCACAACACGAGACGAGGCCGGTAGGCATAGGTCAGGCCAGCCAGCAGTATAAAAAAGAAAATGAAGTTCCCGTAACGCAGAATGAACTGGGGCGGGTAATCGAGTGGTAACAAGGGATTTGGATAAAGCAAGACAAACGACATCAAGGCAAAATCGGCCGTCACAAAACCGTATTGATGCCAGGGTTTGCCCCACGCGGCGTTTTCGACAAACCAGCCGCCCCAACCTGATAAGGCGAATATCAACAGAACGAAATACAGATAGAGTGGGCCAGGCCAGGGCACGAGCAGGGTTACCAGCAGTGCGATAGCAAACAGCGCAACAACTCGTCCAAACAGAGCGGTGTGCTGTGCCGCACGTTGTTCTTGCTTTAGTGATGGAGGCTTGCGCAGGTCGTGCTCAGAATGCGTCATCAGCCTTGCCGTTGTTCATTGAGCACGATAACCGTGTGCAGTCATGAGACTATAAGGGGTAGAGCCGTCCTCATGCACACGATGAGTCGTGGCCACTGATGCTTTTTGAACCCGGCAACAATAGTGATGGAAGGGAAGCCGACGAGCGTCTGCAGTGACTATCGGTAGACGCTGTAATGACAAGCGAGTGTCTGCCAGGCGTGAGCCTGGCAGATTGATCAACGAAATCTAGTTGACCTTCAAGGTACCACCAGTACCAAGGCCACCTTCAACTTCCTGTGCCTTGTAGTTCTTGAGTGAAATGACCATGCCGTTGTAGGCATCGAGGAACGCTGCAACAGTGGCTTTGCCCTCAGGTGTGCGAGAAAACCCACCCAGCCCGGCTGCACCACCACCGCCAAACAGTCCAACGACTCCGCCGTAGTTCTTCGATGAGGAGCTGCCTTCTGAGGCAGAAATCTGCACGGATGAACGGATGTCGTACAACGACAGGGTGACGACTGATTCCTTGGCTGTTATGCCTCCAGCGAGTCCGGCGAGCGCTGATCCACCCAGTACACCGGCCAGACCACCTGCGACTCTGCCAACGGTTGAGTTGTCAATGATGATGGCTGGTTCCATGAAGTAGTCGGCCGCGACGCGTTGTCCTTTCTGCTGGTTGGAACCGGCACGAAACTCGCCAGAGTTACGTTGTTTGTCGGTGATGGCAGACAGGCGTGACTCTGTGCGAGAGTTGCCAATAGAGGTGATGACAAAGCAATTGGACTGCTGTACGGCCAGACGCAGAAGGGGCTCGATAGTGGAGACCTTTGTTCGCGTGTTGAATTCTGTGTACCACGGAGCCCCGCTACCATCATCAACCGCCAGCGTGCCGAGAGTCTGATCACAACGTTCGAGAGAGGCGTTGGCACCTGCGCTGGTGGCTCCACCGGCGGCGCCGCTGACGCTTGTGCCACCCGCGCCCGGGGTAACCGTGCTAGCAAGACATCCAGTCAGTGCGATGCAGGATAAAGCGCTTAATCCAATGCGCATGGCGCTGGCAATTGGCTTGTTGGGGTATTTCATGACTGTACAAAACTCCTTTCGAGACAGTGTCTTCTTGACACACGGTTTGGTCGAAGGTCAAATATACAGAATAGCGCCGTGTTATTCACATGGTATTTTGCACTGGATTGTGGAGAGCTAAATGAAATTACCCAAAAAACCGGTTTTACTACTGGTTGCCCTGTTAGCCGGTTGCGCATCGACGCCACCTCCCAGTAGCGACACCATTCGCCTGTGTGATGACAGTGGTTGCGAGGAGGTCGATAAAAAGACCGCCAGATTTGACCCGTCAAGCACGATTCCCGACGCAGACCCGGAAGGCAGAATTCCCGCTTTGGAAGAGATGGCGAGACAAGACCCCAGAGCTGCGCACGATCTTGCCCTGCGGCTGTTTCGGGGTGATGGGGTACGTCGCGATAGCTACAAGGCCCTCCAATGGATGCGGGATGCCGCAGAGCGTGGCGATCTTGGCGCCCAAAAAGCGGTTGGCAGGCTATACCTGACCGGACTTGAGGAAATGGGCTCTGACCCCCGCGAAGCCGAAAAGTGGCTATCTGTTGCTGCGGGACGTGGCGACGAGGAGGCGGCTACGCTTCTGGTAGAAGCCACGGCTGCACGGGAAAACGAAGATGCGGCCTACAAGATGCGGACCCGCTGGCGGCCGATTTTCTACAACTCGTGGTACTCCGGCTATCGGTACTACTGGCGCTGGAGAAACGGTGGCTGGATCTACTGAGCCCCGGGCACTCATGCACGTATAGGGCGGTATGCGGGTTCGTCTAACGCCGCGTACCGTCCTGCGCACTTGTACTGGCGAAAGCCCGACTGGGTCAGGCATGACTAAGACAGGCACCTAATCAGCTACCCATGCCTCCTTCATCCGATATCAACAATAGTCATCCTGCCCAGGAAAAAACTCGGCCTGTCTCTCTGCCAACGCCCTTTCTTCGGCCTCAGTCAACGGATTGTTCATCAACCACTGTTCAAGCAACATGCTGCCCTCTTCAGAAAAAGAGCGAAAGAGCACGGCAATCTTATCGAGTCGCTCCTC
The DNA here is from genome assembly GCA_045110475.1 of Granulosicoccus sp. Taxonomy (GTDB): domain Bacteria; phylum Pseudomonadota; class Gammaproteobacteria; order Granulosicoccales; family Granulosicoccaceae; genus Granulosicoccus. The sequence continues at coordinate 12,801 of JBGCGC010000123.1, read as the reverse complement.
TCCCGTCGCCTGATCGAGCTCAGCAATAAATTGCTCCGGATTGGCAAGTCGCTGCTGGTCTCTTAGAGCTATGTCGGCTATATCGCGGGCAGACGGATCATCAAGCTCCGCTACCCATTGCTGCACCATGGAGGGTCTTTGCCGTTGTAGTGCGTTAATCATCGGATTGATATAGGCAATTTTGTCTCCGCTGTTCATTGACTGAAATGTCACCAGCGCCAGATCAATGTCGATGGCTGGTAGCTGCCACATGGACATCATGAGGGCTTCGCGACGTTCAGCGGAATCTGGCTGAACCTGCAGCCAGTTAACGGCGCTGGCAGGATCGATTTCCAGCCACATGGCAACAGCTTGAGGTCGTAACTGCTGTTGAATGGATTCACTTTGCGTATCAATCCATGCCATTGCTGAGCCCGGATCGTCTTGCGCAAGCTGGCTGAGAAACCGGGAAGCGATGTCCGCCTGAACGCTCTCACGCACGACAGGATCTTCGATCGTTTCGATTTGGGCCTGTAACGTATCCAGATCATTCTCTGGCCATGACCATATAAGCTCCATCAGCGCCGTCTCCAGAAAACGGGGATCGTTTTTCTCCAAAGCCCAGTCAAGTGCTGCTCGTGGATCACTTTGAGCCATCACGCTTGCATACCGGGCAAGTAACCAATCGTGTTGTTCAGAACCGGGAGAGTTCTCCAAATACGCCAGTGCAGCGTCTGGGTCCTGTTGCATTAGACTCTCAAGGATTGCCGATTCGTACATATCTCGATCTTCGCTCGTCGCCCGGTTTTCCAGCCAGTCCAGTGCTGCCGCAGGGTCAATGCTTGCCCAGTTGTTGACTATTTCATAAGACATGCCGTAGTCATCGTTTGATGCTATCTGCGCAAGCATTTGTTCTGGATTCATGCCTCCCAGAGCCAGCGTCAGGCTGTACATAAGCGCCGACTGCTGTGTGGCCGGATCAAGAGTCGCAAGCCATGCTACAGCCTCAGCAGGCTGGGCTATTGCGTAGCCTGCAATTGCGTCTCGCAGCAGGTCGTTCGGATGTATCGCGCCAAGTCTTTCAGCCCTTTCTTCGATCCAACTTACAGTCGATGACGGCTGAAGCTGCGTGAGCTTCTGAAACAACGCCCGACTGACACTGCTGGATACCGAAAGGCCTCCGTGTGAGGCAGGCACTTGCTCTATCCATTGAAGAAGAAGCGTTTCGTCCGCTGCCTCTATTTGTTTTAAAGTGGCGAGCAAGTTCTTGTAGTCAGCAAGTTCGGAATAGTTTATCTCCAGTGAAGCGTTATGTTTCGCATTGTCTGTCGGTAACGAATTGGTCGGTGCTGATGCGATCGGCTCGGGCACGAGGAACGGCTCAGGCTCTGTGTCTATAACTGCAAAAGGCGAACTCGTTGTGGCCGATGTTTGTGGACGAGCCTCGGTCATTTCAGCCTGAGTCATATCCCCATCGGCCATGTTATTGAGTGACGGTGCGGTATTTTCAGACTCTTGCAAAAGTGTGGTAACGGTGGCGCCTGCTGCAATACCCAGCAGCAAACAAGCACCTGCAATCGTCAAGATAGATTTCGTCATGGTGGTCCCTTCCTTTGCATTGATGTTTGGTCGAGCGTCATACCCGTACCAGCAATAGTCTACGTCCGGTTTCTGTCGTAAAAAATATGAAGTGGCATGAATGCGGTGTTAATTAATGTCAATTATGACGAATAAAGCTTTTTAGGATCAATGAGGGGGCGAACAGAGGAAACGGACTCATGTAGTGCACAACATGATCCCGATTATGTTGAGTTCCGGATCATGTTGAGCCGATCCGTGAAATCCAGCCCTGGTGCTGTTCTGCGGTAGAATTACTCAACATGATCTGGCCGTGGAATTGGAGCTGAACTGCACTGATTGCCAGCCGATTTGACCGGCTAAAATCGGCCCGAAGCTGCCTGTCGAGCTTGCAATTTCATACTTACATGTTCATACTATTGGCATGGGCACAATACGAAAAACAATTTCACTTCCTGAGCAAATTGCCAAGCGACTTGATAAGGAAGCCAAACGGCGGAAGACATCGGTGTCAGCAATTGTGACAGAGCTGGTGCAGCAGCAACCTGCGAAGTTACCTTATGCCGGTTTGATTGATGACGATGAGCAGATGTCACAAAATATCGAGCATATCCTCGCGCGCGTAGGCAGTTGATTGTTTGTGATACGGGTCCGATCGTATCGGCCATTAACAAAGGTGAGAAACAGCGGCACTTGTTTGCGGCTGAATTGTTGGCACGACTTGGGAGAAAGGTGATAGTCCCTTGGCCAGTGCTGGTCGAAACTGATCTATTGCTCAGATCACGAGGCTTTCCGTCAGCGGCAATCGTATTTGGTGAAAGCATGGCAACAGGGGTTCATCGTCTCGAATCTCCAACCGTTGCTGATCTTGGATTAGCCTTGAAACTAGGCAAGCGTTACGGGGATAGTGGAGCTGATCTGCCCGATTTGATCGTCATGGCAATGGCACATCATCGCAAGGCTCAAATCTTAACCTGGGACTTCAGACATTTTCGATCGGTTGTTCTCAAGCGTGGGCATCATTGGCCTTTACTTGTATCAGAGGCTGAAATGCCACTCCCGTGATCAGGCGGTCGCACTCTGATCGACAGAAGCGAATTCGAGATGACGTTGTGTGCCCATTGCGGACACAAAGTTATGATCTCGAATAGCCTCTGGTATAACTACTCATGCTTAAAAACTACCTGTAAAAGCCGACAATCCTCTACAACACAACCGTGTACCAAGACGCTTACCTTTGCCGTTGTATTCTCAACAGAATAAACATGCATTTGGAATATTCTGCGCTTCGGCGTTTGCAACCTACAGCACTCATAATGCAGATTATCCAGGTCACATAATCTACACCTTGGCGATGTCATTGCGATAACGAGATCATAAGATCTGAAATCGTCAAAAACATACGCAGCGAGTACAAATTCGTGCCTTTGCGCTAGCGAAAGGCCACTGTGATTATGGCTAGACCCGCATTAGATGCTTACCTGAAACTCTGTAATCAGCCACTCAGCCAGCGCGCGCGATGACGGAGTACGTAGGTGCGCCTGCGGTTCTATCAGACAATAGCACTCGCTCATTTCGACAACATCGGTGTAGGGCTTGATCAAATGGCCGTTCTTTAGCGCATCGGCAACCAGGCTGTCGTGCGCCATTGCAAGACCAGCCCCTGCCAGAGCTGCACCGATAGAAGCTGCGAAGGTTGAGAAAAGAGTTACGGCCCGCTCGGTTGGCAAGGCTTCACCCTGTGCGACCAGCCACCCCTGCCAGGTAGCAAGCACGCCTGAACAGTCGAACAACGGTGAAACTCGCCAGTCCGCGTCGTCAGCAATTGATGGAGAACACACTGGGTAATAGGTTTCGCGAGTCAGACGGGTAACTTGCGGAGCAAGCCCAAGCTCATCGACAAACCCGAAGCGGATTTCGACGTCCGCTCGAGCAGACGTCTGCTCAGGATTCCATATTGGCGTGACAATGTTCAGCTCAAGCCACGGATGCGCTGCGAGCAGCGATGCCATACGCGGAATCAGGCAGAAAGTGGCAAAACCCATATTACACTGAAGCGTTACGGATCGACCGGACGGCAAGCCGGGAAAGGCTGCAGTACCTGTCTGCAGCACACGGAATGCCTCACGAACGGCTGGCAGATAGTTTGTAGCCTCTTCTGTCAGGAAGATCGCTCGCGACTGGCGGACGAAAAGAGGTTTACCGAGAAAGCGTTCAAGGCTCCGGATATGTTGCGAAATAGCTGACTGAGTTAGATGCAACTCACTGGCGGCAGCCGTGAATGACAGATGTCGGGCGGATGCTTCAAAGGCTCGAAGCCAGTTTAATGGGGGTAATGCGGCATGCGACATAGAATGACTCCATAGGTATCCATTAGAGCCACTAATGGTTAGACGAAAAATACATCGTTTGTCGACACTCTGCAAACGCTCTAGCATCTTGCAGGTCCTATACCCGTCCAACCAAATTCTCTATGCACGCGTTAGCCCCATGCCCAGACCATCATCTCGATGAACGTCGAGACCTCGCCGCAGCTTTTCGTTGGGCCGCGCGATTGAATTTGCATGAAGCTGTCGCCAACCATTTTTCGTTAGCCGTCGATGGGAGTGGTCGGCGATTTCTGATGAACCCTGACCAGCGACACTTCTCATTGATGCAGGCATCTGACCTGTTGCTCCTTGACGTTGACGATCCACGGACTATGGAGCGATCCGATGCGCCTGACATCACCGCCTGGGGGCTCCACGGAATGGTACACCGCCATTGCCCGCACGCCCGTTGTGTGATGCATCTGCATCCAATGTTCTCAACCGTCCTTGCAAGCCTGGCTGACTCGACGCTGCCGCCGATCGATCAGAACACCGCGACCTTCTTCGAACGAGTTGTCGTGGACGACGATTTCGGCGGACTGGCGACAGAAGCGGAGGGCGAGCGTTGCGCCCGTTTGTTACATGACCCACGGTACAAAGTCATGCTGATGGGCAATCATGGCGTACTGGTGTTGGGAGACAATGTCGCGGACACGTTCAACCGTTTGTACTATTTTGAGCGCGCCGCCGAAACCTACATTCGCGCGTTGCAGACTGGACAAACGCTGCGGGTACTCGACTCGGCAATTGCAGAGAAGACGGCCAGGGAGATTGAGGCATATCCAGGGCAGGCTGAACGACATTTCAACGATCTGAAGGCAATTCTGGCTAAAGAGGGTAGTGACTATGCACAGTGAATCCTCTGACGCAGAAGAGAAAGAAATAAACATGAGTACGAATTCGTCAACCAAGATGCTTGCACCGGTCGGGGAGCACAACAATCCACCCCTATCGCTTGGCGAGCGTGGTCTTGAGGTGCCCCTGTCAACGGGCACGCGCTATTTCAACTATTACTGGTTGCGCGATGCGTGTCCAAGCACCATTGACCCTGTGACCCGTGAGCGGGTATTTGACGTTTCAGCGTTGCCGTCAAGTCCATACCCAAAAGCTGCGCATTTCGTGCACGATACATTAGTCATTGACTGGCGTGACGAGGTGCATCGCACCTCTTTGCCCCTGTCGATGCTCGAAGCATTCGCAGCCAATGAAGGGCGTATGCCAGACCCTGCCAATTTGCCACGCCGACCATGGCTATCGGACGGTTATCAGCGATTCGTTCGTTTATCGCAAGACAATATTGACAGTTCGAATTCTACGCTTGAGAGTTTCGCCCGCGCCGTCATTGAAGATGGTATTGCGATTGTCACAGGCATGGATAACAGCGATGACGGACTCACACGGCTTGCCCAATCGCTTGGTCCCATCACACCGACAGTAGATGGTTACTACTTCGATGTACGGCTGACAATCAACCCGACTAATCTCGCCTACACCGCAAGCGCTCTGGAGTTGCACACTGATCTGCCCAACGAGGAAGCGGCTCCGGGTGTTCAGTTCTTGCACTGTCGAGCGAATAGTGTCGCCGGTGGACGTAGCCTGTTTGTCGACGGCACTGCCGTCGCAGAGGTATTGCGTGATGAACGACCGGAGGATTTCCTGCTACTTACTTCTCATGATATTCCGTTCTTCCGGCGACACGCTGGTTGGGATTACCGCTCACATCAGCGTGTTATCGAGCTGGATTCCGCTGGTCATGTGTCAGGACTAACTATTTCTCAACACCTTCAGGATTACCTGGATCTGCCACAGATCTTGTTGGATGACTACTACCCAGCCTTCTGTCGTTTTATCAGTATGCTAAAAGAAGAACGCTTTGTTACGCGCTTTCGTCTGGAAGCCGGTGAATGTATCGTGTTCGATAATCACCGTGTGGTACATGGGCGAGAAGCCTTCGTCGCAGACGATGGGGAACGGCATCTGCGTGGATGTTACGTCGATCGCGGTGCATTGCGTAGCACCTACAGGACACTTGTATATGATCGATCATAAATCAGGCTTCGGACTGTCACAAGAGGCGCTGTTTGATGTTGGGAAAATGCAGATATATGGAAAATTCCTCTTGAAATACAGGTTAAATTCAGAAAGCACCAAGCTATGAACGGAGTCGTGATTGTCGGCGCTGTCTAGGCGGTCTGCAGGCTGCCATCAGTTTGCGATAGGAAGGATAATGGATCCATCACCTTAATCGTTGCTGAGCATGCTTTACCCGGCCAACGGCCACCATTGTCCAGAGCCTTTCTCGAACATGGCGATGCAAGCAAGTAGACGTTACGACCGGAAACGTTCTTCGAAAGGAAAGAGATAACCCTCTGCACTGGTGTTCACGTAGGACAGATAGATCGCAAGAATCGACCGGTTTGGGCAAGCACAAAATCGTTTGCCTATGATCATCTCATCCTCGCCACTGGCACACGTAATTTTCGCCCGCCCATACCGGCTGGATCTTAGCACCCTGATGGATGCAAAGGTGCTGCTTAAGGCATTAGCCAACCCCTGCCGTTGCGCGGCCATAGTTTTCTGTCAACTTACCTTTCCAACGACTGGAATGGGCACTCAGCTGCTGATTGACGGGGAACATGGACAACGTCAGCTCTGTGTTGATTGGAGCCCGGATATGCCTGGTCAGGTTGGAGATATCACCCCTTAGCGTATGTTTTCGTGTGCGACACGTAAGTCGCTTAAATGAGTTGTCTCCCGTTGAGGAGACCATCCGTGCTACCGGATGAATCTAGGGGCCTGAATAAAGAGCGGCCCTGACAACGTAACGATAGAAGCCGTTTGCTTCTGGGGAGCAAGTCTCGAGAGGCGCTCCCTCCTAACAACCACAGTTGGGTAAGTGCTAGGTAGTTGGTAGGGTGAACATATGTGAATCAGTGATACAGACCGTCAGTGCGAACAAGTGAAAGTGGTTTATACGCTTGATTGGAGAAGGGAGTTTGATGACGAAATGCGGACTCGTAGCCCACGACTCTTTCGGTCGAATGCTGGCACGTAACCCACATACTCGTTTAAGGGGAACGTGGAAACCCCGTTTGACTACAGCTTGCTGGACAGTTGGCCGTGAGGCTGGCCTATGGTCATGCGGGTTTGAGAGGTTGGAATAAGCGAATGCCTTGCTGTAATGCTAGGGATACGAGACAGATGACTCGTTTCGAAAGCAGGCCCACGTCCAACTGGTCTTTCATAATCACTAATGGCCTGGAGGTCTCAATAACCGCAACCAATGACACCGAAGGTGCAAGCGATATCGCCCGCATACTGGTCAGAGTTGCAATCACTGCAAACAGCTCTGCAAAAAAAATTAGACGACAGTATTTAATCAGGCGTTGACACGTCTTGCCCATGCCCCGCTGCAACAATGCCGGAGTGATGCCAAAAAGCACACCAAGAGCGTAACAAAACAGCGCTGCTCGATAGCTGGTTAGATCAAACAGCATATCCTGTAAAACAAATCCGAAAGACGACACCAGCACAGCTAAGGATCGTGTGAACATACGTTCGACAGCTTTTTGACTCCATCTTTTCCTGAAAATACTACAGACAGTATATTTCTCCCACTTTAAGATGGCTGCGAATGCCAAAAGCACTGATTATTAACCTGGACTGGTCGTCCCCGTGGCGTCATGAATATTCCAGGTTCAGGATTTTTATTTATGTCTCTTTGCTAAAACCAGTTCGCAGAGCGTTTCAAATTTACCGGATGTCTTAGTGCTAGTCACATCATAAGCTATTGAGTTTGCGCGCAAAAACTCTTTGCATTGTTCTGCAATATCTGCACTAGTCATGATTGGCAATTAATGAAAATGGATCCGTTTTCATCGTGTGTGGGAGATAACTTCATAGCCGGATGTCAGCTACAGCACTTGCAATTTTTTCTGTACAAGGCACACTGGATGCGTACTGGATTGCATCTCTCGTTGTTTGTGGGTGTACCGAATCGTGTTCACAATGGTGGAAATATGGAAACGACTATGCTCAGAAAGGCTCGCGGTTCTTCTTGTTTCAAGCTTGCCGGACTGCTTCTGGCAACCTCGGTTACCGTTGCTGCGATTCCCATACAGGCGGCAGCGCAGGACGACGAATCATTTAAAATCGGCGTTATCACTTTTCTCTCTGGAGGTGCTGCCGAGAGTTTTGGCGTACCAGCCTGGAACGGCGGTGAAATGTTAATAGAGATGCTTAACGAAGGCGGTGTTCTGCCAGCGCCCTACGACAAGCCCGGTTTCGGTGGAATGAAAATCGAGGCCACCGTGGTTGACGAAGCTGGCGGTGCAACAAAGCAGGTACAGGAATTTCGTAATCTGGTGCAACGCGAAAACGTGGATGCGGTTGTCGGGTATGTGTCCTCGGGAGATTGCCTGGCAATACCACCGGTAGCCGACGAGCTAAAAGCCTTCACAATTCTATACGACTGCGGCACACCGCGAGTATTTGAAGAAGGCAGCTATGAATATGTATTTCGTACTGCTGCGCATGCGGCCATGGACAATATTTCGCTGGCAAAATACATGACCTCCAAAGGCGTCAAGATGGACACCATTGCGGGCATCAACCAGGACTATGCATGGGGTCAGGATTCGTGGGCTGATTTTGTTTCTTCAGCAGCGCAGCTCAATCCAGACTCAGAAGCTGAGACAGCGCTCTTCCCGAAAATTTTTGCAGGACAATACGGTACCGAAATATCTGCACTCATCAGGGCCAATGCCGATATTGTACATTCAAGTTTCTGGGGTGGTGATTTGCAGGCTTTTGTGTTGCAAGCTGCACCAAGAGGTTTATTCGAACGTAGTCAGGTGGCGTTGGCAGCTGGCGATCATGTTATCCCACAACTGGATCAAAAAATGCCTGACGGTGTGATCATCGGTGCCCGAGGTGTCAATGGGCTAGCTGCTCGCCCAAGAGGTGATGAACTTACCAGTATTCTCTGGGAAGAATATGAAGAACGTCATGGTGTTTTTCCGGTACAAGCGCCGTTTCGTATGTGGCAGGCACTGCTTGGGTTAAAAGTTGCTGTAGAAAAAGCCATGGATGCCAATGGCGGAAGCAAACCCACTGATGAAGAACTGGCATCAGCAATGACGGGGCTTGAATGGACTGCGCCTTCCGGTGAGATAAAAATGGCCTTGGCAGGTGGCCATCAAGCTATACAGCCGAACGCTATCGGTAAAACCCAATGGAACAAAGAGAAGGGGCAAATGGAATTGGTAGATGTCGTTTACTACGATGCCGAGTGTGTTAATCCACCGGATGGCACCAAGGCTAGTGACTGGATCAAGGCAGGTTTTCCCGGAGCAGATTGCGATTAGCAGCCTGTGTGTTGTTAAACGCCCCGGTGCCAGACACCCGGGCGTTTTTTCAGTCCAGACTGCGATCCTGACTTTTCGCAGCTCTACAAGGCAAAAACCGGGCTAACCCAGATGGAGCTACTCGGAATTATTATGGTCGATGGGCTGATCTACGGGGCATGGCTCTTTATTGTATCAGTCGGCCTTACTCTGGTTTTTGGCGTTCTCAATATTCTCAATATGGCGCATGGCAGTCTCTACGCCATGGGGGCATATGCAACGGCAAGCGCTGTCGGGGCATACTTTACCTTCGGTGGGGACAGTTTTGAATTTGGCTCCTACCTGGTCATGTTTCTTGCAGCCATTGCAGTGGCCATCGTAATAGGCCCGTTGCTTGAGCGAGGCTTGCTTCGTCACTTCTACGGCCGCGATCATGTTGTGCTTGTTCTGGTTACCTATGGTGTTTTCCTCATTCTCGAAGACGCTATAAAGCTGATTTGGGGGGTCACACCGCTATTTGTGTCCGAGCCTTATTCTTTGCTTGGCAATGTAGAAATCGGTCCACTTTTTTACGTGACTTACGACTTCCTGGTAATCGCGGTCGCTATCGTTACAGGCATTGCGGTGTGGTTCTGGTTGAACAAAACCCGTCAGGGAAAAGTCATCCTGGCCGTCATCCATGATCGCGAAATGAGTCAGACGATGGGTGTCAATGTGAATCGCGTTTTCATGATCTCATTCACTTTGGGCGTTTTCCTTGCAGCGCTCGGAGGTGCTCTGACTGCCCCAATGATATCCGTCTCCCCAGGTATAAGTGTCAATGTCATTATTGTTGCATTTGCCGTGGTCATTATTGGTGGGTTAGGCTCGATAGAAGGCGCGGCAATTGGAGCGCTGTTTGTCGGTATTGCCAGAGCGGCCTCAGTTCACCTGCTGCCTGAAGCAGAGCTTTTTATCATTTATCTTGTTATGGCCACTGTGTTGGTTTTCCGACCAGAAGGATTGTTCCAGAAAACACACGCTCGCAAGATATGAGCGTCACTAAAATAATTATTGCAGCGGCGTTGGCGTTAAGTGCGTTAGTTATCTCTGGTGTCTATTTACCTGCATGGGCGATGTTTCTAATGACAATGGCCTTTGCAAAGGGTCTCGTTGCATTGGGAATTATATGTTTAATGCGAGCTGGTCTTGTTTCTTTTGGACAGGGTCTTTATTACTGTATCGGCGCCTATGTAGCAGCACTGATCGGCGGATGGACCGGCATAACCGATATTATTTTTCTGACCATGCTGGGTGTTTTTATCGCAGTGATAGTCAGCTTGATTTTCGGGCCACTACTGGCCGGTTATCGCGGCATCTTTTTCGCCATGCTGACCTTGTCCTTGTCAATGATACTGTACGGCACGCTTGCCAAGCTCAATGTTATTGGTGGCACAGACGGACTCAATGTAGCTCCCCCTACATTCATACACTACGAACCCTCTGGCCGTGATTTGGGTTTTGCATTGTTTGTATATACCTGTGTGCTTGTTGTGGCAAGCTGCGCCTTACTGAGAATATTTTTTAACAGTGAGCGCGGGCTTATTCTTCTTGGTATTCGAGAAAACGAACTACGTATCGAATACCTCGGCGCTTCAGTTAAAAAGGCGATTTCCGTGGCCTATGTTATCGCTGCTGGACTTGGAGGGGCTGGTGGAGTGATCGCCGCTCTGGCAATTGGTCATGTTGATCCAGAATTTGCATTCTGGACCACTTCAGGTGAATTTGTATTCGTTGGAATATTGTCTGGATTTTATTCAGTAGGCGCTGTATTCGTCTCTTCAGTTATTCTCGAGCTGGTGCGTTCATTTTCCAATTTGTACTTTCCGACAACATGGCAAATGTCACTGGGCATCTTTTTACTGATTGTTATCTTCCTGTTGCCTAACGGATTAGGGTCACTGCTTTCCAGGCGTGATCGGGAACGTAAAGGCACATGAGCGATCACATCCTTCAAACCATTGATGTGTACAAGAGTTTTGATGCAGTTACGGCTGCAAAAAACATCAACGTGTCGGTACCTGTTGGTTCGGTATGGAGCCTAATCGGTTCTAATGGTGCTGGTAAAACCACTTTTGTAAATATGGTAACAGGGTATATAAAACCTGATAGCGGCCGTATTTTATTTGATGGTAATGACATTACCGGTGTAGAGCCACGCTCTATCAGTCGTCGTGGAATATGTCGTTCATTTCAGATACCTCAGCTCTGCGCTGAATTGTCTGTACTTGAAAACATGCTGATCGCACTGTCTGTTAGACAGGAAAGGAAACCCTCTTTTTTTGCGCGCGCGCAATCTGAGCACAACATCGACTTTGCGATGAATGAGTTGGAAAAATTCAACCTGACAAACCTACGTGACAACCGTATGAATGAAATATCAGCCGGTTCGCGCAAACTACTGGATATTGCGATGGCTATCGCTGGTAATCCCAAGGTTGTCATGCTTGACGAACCCACCAGTGGGGTTGCTGCAGAAGAAAAATTTCCCATTATGGATCTGGTGATGGAAGTATTAGCCAACAAGCAGGTAACAATTCTGTTTATAGAGCACGATATGGATATTGTTTCCCGTTATTCAGAACAGATTGTTGCATTTTATGATGGCGAAATAATCGCCAACGATACGCCAGATAAAGCGCTGTCTGATAGCAACGTGCAGCGCTTTGTAACGGGCACTATTAAATGATTTTACAGCTTGACAACATCGTGGTTAATATCCAGAAAACGCCTATTCTGAGAGGCTTGTCTCTGGATATTGACAATGGGGAGTTTATTGGTCTGGTCGGTAGAAACGGTGCAGGTAAAACCACTACATTGCGCACCATTATGGGATTAATTGATCCCTTGTCAGGAAGTGTGAACCTGTTTGGTCAGGACGCATCGGCCGTAGAAGCCCATCATCGTCCCACAATGGGTATTGGCTATATGCCAGAAGATCGACGACTGGTACCCCAGCTCACTGTCGAAGAGAACATACTGCTGCCCTCGTGGGTGATAGACGGACTGGATTACAAAGCTAGCTTGCATTTTATTTTTGATCTCATGCCTGAGTTAGAGCCAATGAAAAACCGGAAAGCACTACAGCTTTCCGGTGGCCAACAGAAAATGGTAGCGCTCGGTCGAGCGCTGATGGCTGGCACCAGACTTCTGGTTCTCGATGAACCCTTCGAAGGAGTTGCTCCCGCTCTTGCTAATCGCCTGACCGAGGTGATCAGCAACTTACGACAGCAGGGCCGATCTATTTTAATTGCGCAATCGGAACTTGGTCACTCCGACGCCATAATGGATCGCGAATATGTCATCGAACGTGGTGAGATTATCTCTGGCCGAACTCTCGACGGGCGAGGCTAGGAGCCTGCGCGGCCGGAGGCGGCCCCGCAGAAATCAATCGGCTACGAGCAGCCCACTTTTGGCCAAATTTTGCGCTCATTTTCGTCACTTAGCCAGCTAAACTCCTCAAATGAGCACAAAATTTGACTCAAAATTGG
>JBGCGC010000122.1:0-48458 GCA_045110475.1 Granulosicoccus sp. | reverse complement strand
ATAAGGCGCTGCACGGAGTTTTTACTGGGTTGAGCCTAGTCACTCTAGGTGAGATCCAGGAAAAACGAGTACAGCGTCTTAGATGCTGCTATAGAAGCAGCGAAGCGGTTCTGGGCCGAAATTTTATGTATCACTAGGGTTTAACTTGCAGTAAGCGCTCCAGCTCCAGCTTGTTCAGTGAACACCTTGATCAGTGGACACGTTAATTCGGCGAACTCTCGTGCAGCCTATCGTCGCACCATGGCATCAATCCGCTACGCATACTCAATCCGCTACCCATAGTCGTAACCGATTTACTGGTGTAACTGCAACCACATCGATACAACAGTACTCGCTCTATGCTCAAGTGTTAGCCGCGTAAATAACGTCTACGCCCGGACTTTTTATACGTTCCCAACAAGCGTTCACCTGTGAGCGTATGCAGGTAAGCAACACACCATTACCCTCGCACAGAAATATAATATTTATCAAACAGTTGGGCCTCTAAACAAGGCACAGGAAACGCTCATTAAGCAAGATGCCATCGTTTGATGCGTGAGAAAACCGTCGTGGGTTTCATCCCCAAAAGCCTTGCGGCACCCTGTTCACCGGATACTTTTCCGTTACAGGCAGCCAGTGCACGAACAAGGTTCTGTTTTTCAACAGCCATTAATTCGGCTGCCGTCAGAATTCTGTCCGAAACGACTGGTTTTACGCTGAGCTTGGATGGCTCCGCATCTTTTGACGCTGAAATAGCTGAGGGTAAGTCGATGCTCAACTTACCGTTACGTGACAATATAGCAGCGCGCTCGATCACATTTTGCAGTTCGCGAATATTGCCTGGCCAGCTATATTCCATCAGCGTCCGCACGGTCGCCCGTGTCAAATCCGGTTTGGCCAGATTAAGACGCTGGCAGGTAGACAACAGATAATGTTCAGCCAGCAACGGAATGTCAGAAGCTCTTTGTCGCAACGGTGTGCATTCAATCGGGAATACATTCAGACGAAAAAACAGGTCTTCGCGGAATTCTCCATGCTCAACTGCCGTCTTGAGATCCTTGTTAGTGGCTGCAATCAGGCGCACATCCACACTGCGCGACCGCTCGTCTCCCACTCGCTCAAATTTACCCTCCTGCACAACGCGCAACAGCTTTGCCTGCAGCGTCATTTCCAGTTCACCGACCTCGTCAAGAAACAGCGTTCCACCATCAGCTAGCTCAAAGCGACCGATACGATCTCTTAAAGCACCTGAGAAAGCCCCTTTGACGTGCCCAAAGAATTCACTTTCAAACAGCTCTCTGGGAATCGCTGCGCAGTTGACCCGGATGAGAGGACGCTCTGCACGACCCGACGCGCGATGAATGGCGTGGGCAATCAACTCCTTGCCCGTGCCACTTTCACCATTGATCAAGACATTGGCGTCGGTAGGGCTGACAAGGTCAATCTGTGCCAGCAAGGTGTTCAGTGAATCCGAGTTGCCGATGATATCGTGATGCTCACTGCGCGAGCGTATTTCCTCCTGCAGATAGGCGTTTTCCATCTCCAGCCGTTCTCTGAGTGCAGCGTTTTCAACAAGAGCGCAACGCAGGCTTTCCTCATTATTACGCCGCTCGCTAATATCGCGAAATACGATCACAGCACCAACGACCTTGCCGGAATCAACAATGGGCGTCGATGTGTATTCCACAGGAATCGAAGTACCGTCCTTTCGCCAGAATACTTCATCATCAACTGTGTTGACGGTGCCAGCCTTGAATGCATTGTAGATTGGACACTCCGTGCTCGGGTAGACAGAGCCATCTATCCGGTGATGATGAATGGCTGTGTGCATGTCTTTGCCGACCAGCTCATCCGCGCTATAGCCGAGCATGGCTTCGGCCGCAGGATTCAGAAACGTCGTCAATCCATCAGCGCCAACGCCATAGATACCCTCACCTGCCGCGGCCAGTATCAAACGATATTCTCGCTCTATTTCTCGAAAATATTGCTCATCTTTCAACCATGCGTGCAATCCCTTGCGCAGATAGGACTCGGCCGCCTCATTGACATCACGCCGATGAAACGCATCGAGATCTAGTAGACGTACGAGTACCGTTCTGGTCTCACCCACTGGAATGGCGATACCCATATGCTCAACTGACATCTCACTGCCATCGGCCCTCAATAGCCTCAGTGAACGTGTTCGCGCATGGCCTGTTGCCATGGCCTCTTCGGTAAACACATAGAGTTGTGCTCTTTGCTGAGGATAGAGTTTGTCGATGTATTGACCGATCAATGTATGCCCGGGCAAACGAAAAAAATCTTCAGCGGCCGGATTGGCCCTAAGTACCTGCCCGCTGAACGGATCGAGTACATAGGCAGGTTCATCGGTGAGCGAGAAGCCATTAACCAGCAGTTTGCCGAACTCGGCAACATGGGAAAAGCGACGGCGGACGGCGTCTTCATCCGGCAAGCGAAGCGGGGGTAATTCAGTTATTTCAGACATGCATAATAAATTACATTTTTTAGTAAATAATTACCACTAAATTTCGTAATTTACGAATTATCGTAATGACAAACCGACTGAAAGAATCTTTATCCTATTGATTTATATAGATATTAATAGATTCAAAAACATGGCATGAATGATGGAATGAAAACAGAAACTCAATACGTTACTTGTCTGCTTGTAACGCTTCCTTTCGACTTTCAACTTGCAACACGGACACAGCCACCATGACCATGAAGAGCCTTGGTAATCCCTACGATGGCGATATTGATTTGCGACATGGACGCAATTGCACCTGCATCACCTGCGCCTCTGAGCAAAATCCATCCACCGACAAAGCGATACAGGCGCAAGGGAGCGACGCAGACAGCGCGCTCAGGACAATGCAGCAATCGGGTGACGCTCAGCCCGAGAAACCGGCGTTTTCCAATTCGGACGAGGCCCTGTCACATATGGTTGAAAGCGCCGTCGTGCGATCGATGTTCGGACATAACGAGATAAGTCGTCGCGCCTTTGCCAAGATGCTCGGAGGCGGTACGCTCGCTGCCGCGTTGGGATCCGTGTTTCCCATGGAGGCCGCCAAAGCTGCCATCGCTGAATCACTGGGTAAACCTGAGAAGTCGAAGCTTGCCGTCGGCTTTGTGCCGATTACCTGCGCAACACCCATCATCATGGCAAAGCCTTTGGGTTTCTATGAAAAATACGGACTTGACGTCGACGTCATTAAAACTGCTGGCTGGGCAGTCGCACGCGATAAATCGCTGAACAAGGAATACGACGCTGCTCACATGCTGACACCCATGCCGCTTGCCATCACCATGGGCGCTGGCTCAGTTGCCGAACCCTACCTGATGCCAGCGGTGGAGAACATCAATGGACAGGCTATCGTTCTGCACGTGGATCACAAGGACAAGAACGACGACCCACGTCAATGGAAAGGTTTCAAGTTTGGTGTGCCTTTCGAATACTCCATGCATAATTTTCTGCTTCGCTATTACGTTGCTGAATTCGGACTCGACCCGGATGTTGATATTCAAATACGCGTTGTGCCACCACCGGAAATGGTTGCCAACCTCAAGGCTGGTAATCTGGATGGCTACCTGTCACCAGACCCGTTTAATCAGCGTGCTGTCTGGGAGAAGGTCGGTTTTATTCATAAACTGACCAAAGACATCTGGGAGGGTCATCCATGCTGCGCGTTTGCGTGCAGTGCAGAGTTCGCCGAAACCCTGCCCAACACCTACGGTAATCTACTCAAGGCTCTGATCGATGCCACTCAATACGCAAGCCCGGCTGAAAACCGTCAGGAGATAGCTGAGGCAATCGCACCCAAAAACTATCTGAACCAACCTGTACCCGTTATCTCGCAAGTGCTTACAGGACGATACGCAGATGGTCTGGGCAATATCAAGGATGTTCCCGATCGCATAGATTTTGATCCCTTCCCATGGCATTCGATGGGTGTATGGATACTGACGCAGATGAAGCGTTGGGGTTACATCGAGGGTGATGTTGACTATCAGGGGATTGCCGAGCAGGTCTACAACGCGGCTGACGCTACATCGGTCATGAAGAGTCTTGGCCTTGAACCACCCACCAAAACCTACAGGAGTCACGAGATCATGGGCAAGACGTTTGATCCGGATCAGCCGGAAGCCTACGTCAAAAGCTTTGCCATCGGCAAAGGTTGATATTCTAATGATCCAGTCACTCAAGGCACCCCTGCTTTCGGTGCTACTCCTGTTCACTTTATTGGGGATATGGGAGGTTGCCACTCCCGGAGTCGCCAGTAAAGAGAACATGACAGAGTACGAACTGCTGATGGGCGGCGCTGCTGATGAAGCCAGAGTGCCACCGCCATCGGCCATCGTACGTAAAGCCTTTGAAGAGTTATCCAATCCGTTTTACGATAACGGACCCAATGACAAGGGTATCGGAATCCAGATCGTCTACTCGCTGTACCGCGTCCTTGCCGGCTACTTCATGGCAGCTTTAATCGCCTTGCCCATCGGTTTTCTGATCGGCATGTCACCATTGGCTTACAAGACACTTGATCCTTTCATACAAGTACTAAGGCCAATATCACCGCTTGCGTGGATGCCATTGGCACTGTTCATCATTCAGGACAGTGAGGCGTCTGCCATCTTTGTCATCTTTATCTGCTCCATCTGGCCCATGCTGATCAACACCGCTTTCGGGGTTGCCAATGTGCGCAAGGACTGGATTAACGTCGCCCGCACTCATGAGCTGGGACATTTGCGTACGGCGGCAACGGTCATTCTTCCGGCCGCCGCACCAACCATCCTCACCGGTATGCGAATCTCCATTGGCATAGCCTGGCTAGTCATCGTTGCAGCGGAGATGCTGGTCGGTGGCACGGGTATCGGTTACTACGTATGGAACGAGTGGAACAACCTTGATCTGACCAGCGTTATCTTTTCCATCCTTGTTATCGGCGTGGTGGGCATGCTGCTGGATGCCATGTTTGCATACGTGCAGTCTGCCGTGCAGTACCAGGAGTAATAGAGCATGCCTGATGCAAAGAACGATACACCCTTACTCAAGATACAAAACCTGACACGTCGTTATCCTTCACCCGACAGCACCGCACCCCTGACCGTCTTCGAAAACGCAAGCTTTGACATCAAGCGCGGCGAGTTTGTTTGCATTATCGGGCATTCGGGCTGCGGAAAATCAACCATCATGAACGTCCTCGCCGGACTCGACACTGCCACCAGTGGCGCTGTAATCATGGACGGACAAGAGGTCAGTGGACCCAGTCTGGATCGCGGTGTCGTCTTCCAGAACTATTCCCTGCTGCCCTGGATGAGCGCCTTGAACAACGTCATGTTCGGGGTCAGGGCTCGCTTTCCCGACTGGAGTCGCAAGCAGATCAGAGAGCACTCCTACAAACACCTCGAAATGGTCGGCCTGGGCGGCGGAACAGAAAAGCGTAAACCATCGCAACTGTCAGGTGGCATGCGTCAACGAGTATCGATTGCCCGTGCCTTTGCCATTCAACCCAAGTTGCTGCTGCTCGACGAGCCATTTGGAGCTCTGGATGCACTAACGCGCGGCACCATACAGGATGAGTTAATACGCGTCTGGCAAGGCTCGGATCAGACAGTGTTCATGATCACGCACGATGTAGACGAAGCTATTCTGCTGGCTGATCGCATTTTGCTGATGAGTAATGGACCCTGCGCCCGTGTCGCCGAAAGTGTTGTCATTGATATACCAAGACCCAGACAGCGCGCTGATATCATCCATCATCCTGCTTACTATTCAACGCGCAATCATCTGGTGGATTTTCTGACCGTGCGCTCCCGCCTGGTGGCTGATGATGACGTCAGCGATACCCGCAATGTGCAACCGGTGACAGTCCGACCAGCGGAACAATCAGAGCCAAAGGACGCTATCAGCAATACAAAAAACCCACAAGAGTCAGCAGACTCTCTGGAAAAACCCTCTCTCGCCATCATTACAGGAACCTGATCATGAACCAGTTACATACCCCTTCTCTGCTTCCCTCTCTCACCAGCATGGCTGAAGTCACTGACGCTATCATGGCAAAAAAGCATGCCATGAAGTTGAGCTGGGCAAGCATTGCCGAGAGCATCGGAATGTCTGAAGTGTTTACAACTTCAGCGTGTCTGGGCATGAACTCTTTTCCCCGTGACAAGGCAGATAAACTTGTCGAGCTGCTGGAGCTACCAGCAGAGATCGCAGACGTGCTGACGACCTGCCCTAACAAGGTTTTCCCGCAGACCGTGCCAACAGACCCCTGTATTTACCGTTTTTATGAAATCGTTGGTGTGTACGGCGAAACACTCAAAGAGCTTATTCATGAAAAAGGCGGCGACGGCATCATGAGCGCAATAGACTTCGACATGAGTGTTGAGAAAGTACCCAATCCGAAGGGAGATCGAATTGAAGTCAAGATGAGTGGTAAATTCCTCTCATACAATCAATGGTAATCGTCAGGTAGAACACCATGAGCGAAAGCCGTCCTCCGTTGCCACCCTTTAATCAGCAGAGCGCCGTTATCAAGGTGCGCAAGGCCGAAGATGCCTGGAATGCTCGCAACCCCGAGAAAGTCAGTCTCGCCTATACAGCAGACAGCGTCTGGCGCAACCGCGCCGAGTTTTTCGAAGGTCGCGCTGCCATTGTCGACTTTCTTCAACGTAAATGGGCAACGGAGAATGGCTACCGCCTGATCAAGGAATTGTGGGCAACAGCAGGCAATCGCATAGCCGTGAGATTCGCCTACGAATGGCATGACACCAGTGAGCAGTGGTTTCGATCGTACGGGAACGAAAACTGGCAGTTCTCTCAAGAGGGACTCATGGAACGTCGTATCGCCAGCATCAGCGATTTGCCCATTAATGAAAATGATCGCCTTTTTCACTGGCCTCAAGGTGTAAGGCCTGAGGAGCACCCCGGATTATCCGATCTGGGCCTATAGTTGCGTGTGATAGTTGCGTGTGATCTTCGCGTGTAACGCAAAACGCGCTATTCAGCCGCTGGCACACCGTTTCGATGGAAGGCAAAATCGGTCGTGGCTTGTCTGGTTCATGACAATTGAATGAGTTATGAGAAGCTGCGCTTGAACAGGTAGAATGGGTGTGGCTTAAACGCCACGCCGCCCGGCGTGTCAGGCCATCCCACCCGGATTTTCTACCATGACAACAGAGGCTCACAGTACTGTCAGTCGTGCTGTGACGCTGACGCTGGGCTCAACACTCATGTTGGCTTCAATGCATGGACTGGTACGCTTCCTTAGCTCGGACATGCACCCCTTCATGATTGTATTTTTTCGCAATCTGTTCGGTCTGGTAGCGGTTATGCCGCTGCTGTTGCGAGCAGGCGTTGGCTCGTTAAAGACTCAGAATCCGCGATTGCACATGCTTCGTGCGTTGGTCGGCGTTATTGCCATGCTGGGATGGTTCTACGCCTTGTCTAAAGTGCCAATAGCGAACGCAACCGCATTAAGTTTCAGCACAACCATCTTTGCCACGCTGAGCGCCTGGTTGTTCCTCGGAGAAGCACTGCGATGGCGTCGCTCCGCTGCCATTGTTGTTGGCTTGATCGGCGTTTACGTCGTTTTAAGGCCGGCGGCCGAGGGCTTCAATATTTTCTCCATTCTCGTACTCTTCACATCCATCGCCTGGGGCCTGTCGCTGACGATCGTCAAGCAGTTATCCAAAACCGAAAGCCCAACCAGTATCGTTAGCTGGATGGGTATCACCCTGGTTGTCCTATCCTTCTGGCCTGCGCTAAGTGTCTGGCAGACACCGACACTCGAGCAACTGCTATGGTTGTTTCTGGTGGGTGCTCTGGCTACTGCCGGGCATCTGCTGATGACCATGGCCATACAGATGACGGATACATCACTGGTCATGTCCGTGGACTTCACACGGCTTATATGGACAGCACTGATCGGCGCCTACTTTTTTAGTGAAGTGCTAGACATGTGGACATTCGTCGGAGCCAGTATCATCTTCCTGGCAGGCTGGTACATCGTTTTTCGAGAATCACGCATGAGCCATCAATCTGGCCAACAACAGGATACAGCAGGCTAGGAGCCAGAGGGATCAAACCGGCCTGGGAACCCGGCTCTCCAGCCAGCGAAAAAAAACAACGATCACAGCCGTCAGCGCGATGTAGATGCCGGCCACCAGAAGCAACGGCTCGTATACTCGGTAGGTTTCCTGACGGACAATCGAGCCAACGCCGTAGACATCAAAAATGGTGATAGTCGCGGCAAGTGGTGTTGATTTAAGCGTCAGGACCAGCTCACCGGCAAGTGTCGGCAGGACATTCTGAAAAGCACGCGGCAACCAGATGCGTCTGAGCAAGGTAAATCGGCTCATACCAAATGCACGGGCAGCCTCAAGCTCACCTTTGGGCACACCTTTGAAGGCACCACGCATCACCTCGCCTTCGTATCCGGCGACGCTGATGGTGAACGCGAGAATGGCGTAGGGAAAAGCATCTCGCAATATGGGCCACAGGACAGACTCTCGAATGCCCGGCACCAGCGGGAATAGCGAACCTAATCCGTAGTACAAAAGCCATAGCTGTATTAATAATGGCGTACCTCTGACAACCGTACAAAATGCTCTTGCAGGCCAGGCAAGCCAGCGCGGCCCGGTCACTTGCACCAGACCAATAGGAATCGCCAGAGCCATGCCAAGAATGACCGACACGCCAAGCAATTGCAGTGTCACTATCACACCATCGATGAATTTGGGCAGATACTCCGGCACCCAGTACCACTGCATCAGGTGAACTCCGGCTGACCGCGTCTGGCGCGTTTTTCCAGGAGACGGAATACCTGATTGGACACCAGTGTCACCATCAGATACAGGAAGGCGGCAGCCATGAAAAACAGGAAGTAGGCACGTGTCGCTCCAGCGGCCTGACGTGTGGTCAATGCCAGTTCCGAGAAACCGACGACCGCCAGAAGTGCAGTATCCTTTGACACGATTAACCACAGGTTTGACATGCCTGGCAAGGCAAACGGCAACATGGCAGGGAGCGTTATGCGTTTCAAAATCTGCCAACGTGACATGCCAAACGCAGCGGCTGCCTCCTGCTGTCCCCTTGGAACCGCAAGCATGGCACCTCTGATAACTTCCGTGGCATAGCCACCTTGAACGATACCCAGCACCGCGATACCAGCCACCAGCCCGCTAATATCTATCGGCCGATAGCCCATCGCGTCAAGTACCGAATTGATGGCACTGGTGCCCGCGTAGTAAAGCAGCAGGATGAGCACCAGCTCAGGAACCGCACGAATCAATGTGGTGTATAGCTCCAGCAACCAGCGAGTCGGCATCGATCCATTGATCTTGCCAAGCGCACCGGCAAAGCCCAAAACAATACCCAAGGCATAGGCACCGAGTGCAATCTGCAAGGTGCTTACCAGACCACGAAGCATATTCATGCCCCAGCCACCCTCACCCAGAGACAGGTAGTGCCAGTTAGCGAATAGATCTGACACTACCTACCCCGGACTGTGCATGCAAATCGCACTGCGCGACCTTAGGCTAGTTTGTGCCGTAGATATCGAAGTCGAAGTACTTGGCAGAGATTTCTGCATAGGTACCATCTTCACGAATCTGCTTTATCGCCGCGTTGAATTTCTCAACCAGCTCGGTGTCTTCCTTACGGATGCCAGCACCCACGCCGGGGCCAAATATCGCATCGTCACTCAGATTAGCCTTTATCTCGAAACTCTCTCCTTCAGGGCTACTCAAAAAATCGGACATGGCCAGAGAATCAGCGATAACAACGTCGATGCGTCCGGCAAGCAAATCCTGATTGTGCTCGTTGAAGTCCTGATAGGTTTTTACGCTGTCTGCCATATCCTGCAAGTGGGTTTCGACGTAATTCTGGTTAGTTGTCGACACTTGCACGCCTATGATCTTGCCTTTCATGCTCTGCGCAGTTCCATCCATCTCCATGGATTTTGGCGCAATGACTGATGACGGGGTGTTGTAGTACTTGTCCGAGAAGCTGATGGTTTTCATGCGTTCTTCGGTGATGGACATTGAGCCGACAATCGCATCAATCTTCTTGGCCAGAAGCGCAGGAATGATTCCGTCCCATGCCACGCCAACCCAGGTGCATTCCTCGTTCATGGCCGCACACAAAGCCTCACCAATCTCCGTTTCCCAGCCCACGAAATCGCCATTGCTGTCTGCTTCGTAAAACGGCGGATACGGTGCCGAATCCAGGCCCAGTCTTAGCTCAGCCAGGGCAGAAGTGGTTCCCAGAGCCAGTACGCTCAGTGACATAGCGGTTAACAGTTTTTTCATTCGATCCTCTTTGTGAATTGTTTGTACAACGGGTATGATAAGAAACCGCATGGCAGGCTGCCGCGGGTCTTACGCTAATGAATGGATGATACGAAAGACCGGCAACGATCACTGACCGGTTCGTAGAAGACCTTTTTCGGTGTGCCCCGCTCCTCTACCTGGCCTTCGTGCAGGAAGATCACTTGCGTGGAAACATCGCGGGCAAACTTCATCTCGTGAGTCACCAGAATCATGGTTCGTCCCTCATTGGCAAGGTCTCTGATGACCTTGAGAACCTCACCGACCAGCTCTGGATCCAGCGCAGAGGTGGGTTCGTCAAACAGCATAACGCGAGGTTGTATCGCCAACGCCCGGGCAATCGCTGCACGCTGCTGCTGACCGCCAGACAGATAAGCCGGATACTGGTCACGCTTTTCCCAGAGTCCAACGCGCTGCAGAAAATGCTCCGCTCTCTCGGCAGCCTCCGCCTTGCTCACACCCAGAACCTGAACGGGCACCTCAGTGACGTTCTGCATGACATTCATGTGTGACCACAGGTTGAAGCTCTGAAACACCATGCCAAGCCGACTGCGCAAACGCTCAACCTGTTTCATGTCTTCCGGGACGCGCACACCTTTCCTGTTCTTGAATTTTATCTGTTCACCACCAATACTGATCTCTCCACTGTCGGGCTGCTCAAGCAGGTTGATACATCGCAGAAACGTGCTTTTACCTGATCCGCTGGCGCCGATGATGGACAGAACGTCTCCCTCGTGAGCCGCCATTGAGACACCGCGAAGCACCTCAAGTTCGCCAAAGCGCTTGTGAACATCCTTGACGACCAGCGCCTCTACCGCTGAACGATGAAGTTCCGACTCGTTCATGACGACACGCTCCTTCGCCAGATGGCCTCAGTGATCGCTGATGAATGATTAAAAAACATGATCGAAGGTTTGTCGCACATTCTCCGAGTTTACCTCAGGAGGCCGCTGTCAAGAAGCAAACCTGACTACGCGCAGCCGAATTCCAGTGGTTTTTCACGCAATTTCACATCGCTGGTGCACGGGGGATGTGAAATTGACGTGACGGCCGATACTGTTTCTCCCAGAGCCGGCTCAGGTCTTTCTCAAACTCGGTGCCACTGCATCGCCGACTTGCCACTGCACCGCCTACTACTGACTAACGGTCCGATTTACCAAACTGAAACGTATACAGGACATAATCCTGTTTATCGTTCGTTCAAGCGTCGATGGAGATAAAGGTAATGATTAAGGCCCGCGCGCAGTCCTCTACTGGAAATCACTCACTCATTCTGGCAGCTGTTGTTGTGCCGATTCTGGCAGCCACGCTTCTGCTCAGCTCTGTGACATTGCGTGCCGAAGATACCGCACTAGAACCTAGCGCCGATTACAAACCTCAGGATGTCGTCAGGATCGTGATTGATGCCTTGCAGAATAATTCAGCCGCTGCCGACAACGACGGCATAGCCACTGTGTATCGTTTTGCCTCACCAGGAAACCGTGCAAACACAGGACCACTAAGTCGCTTCACCAGAATGATTACAAAGGGCTTCCCGGACATGCTTAATCACACGGGCGCTCGATTTGATCCTATGGAAGTATCTGGCGAAACGGCAGTGCAAGCGGTGTGGCTGTTTACCGATTCTGGCGCAGAAACAGGCTACGCCTTCCAGCTTGGCCGCCAGAAGAGTGGCCAGTACAAAGGTATGTGGATGACCGATGCTGTCGTGCCACTTGGCCCGGGACCACGAAGCGGCACGAAGATCTGAAAACGCGCGACAACAAAGCTGGCCTGGTGTCAGGCGATGCCCTTCTGTCGCTTGGCTTGCTGTACGGTGTTGTGTAACAGACAGGCAATGGTCATGGGCCCAACACCGCCGGGCACGGGCGTAATTGCGCCGGCGACTTCAGCAGCACTGTCATAATCAACATCCCCCACCAGCCGGGTTTTACCGTCCTGTTCTATGCGGTTGATGCCAACGTCTATGACGGTAGCCCCGGGTTTTACCCAACTGCCCGGTACCATCTGCGGCCGCCCTACTGCGGCGACCAGAATGTCTGCTGTTCTGCAGAGCGCTTCCAGATCGCGGGTTCTGGAGTGAGCAACGGTGACCGTGCAGTTTGCCTGGATGAGCAAGGCAGCCATCGGTTTACCAACGATATTCGAGCGGCCGACGATAACCGCATTCATTCCGCTTAAATCACCAAGCGATGATTTGAGCATCATCAGGCATCCCAAAGGGGTGCATGGCACAACACCACCGCCATCGGTATTGAGCCGACCAACATTAACCAGGTGGAAGCCATCAACATCTTTGTCGTGACTGACCGCATTAATGACCTTGAACTCATCAATGTGCCCGGGCAAGGGTAGCTGCACAAGAATTCCGTGGACGTTTTCATCAGCATTGAGCTGCTCGATAAGGTCCAGCAGCACCGACTCTTCTGTATCGGCAGGCAATCGGTGCTCGAATGATTCCATGCCGACCTCGACCGTCTGTTTGCCCTTGTTGCGTACATAAACTTGGCTGGCAGGGTCTTCACCAACCAATACCACCGCAAGACCAGGCACCAGATCATGGTCGCGTTTCAGATCAGCAACTTCTACAGACAGACCCTTTCGCAATTCTGCTGCCGCCGCCTTACCATCTATTACTGATGCCATATCTGTGTGCCTGTGTCTTGAAATTTGAAGTGACTGGTGTGAAAACCCGGTTCCGGTGGATGTCAACAAACCACCCGTCTGGTAACAGTGTATGTGGTTTTGAAAGGTTAACATATGACCTTGTCGAATCTTATTTCCACGCTCTATCCAATTTCAAGTCATCAAGGCCTTGCTCATGACCATCGCTCGCAAATCTCGCTTTAGTTTCATCACTTTGTTGCTGCTCTGCCTGGGGGCTTGTTCCTCTTCAGATTCTGTAAAGGTAGAGCCCACAAGCGCGGACAATACCGCCGGCTCTGGTGAGCAAGACGTTGTCGAACCTGCTGCAGTCGAGCCGCAAAGCGACTCACCAGAAGTTGAGACCGCTCCCGAGAGCGAAACTGACCTTGACAACGACATTGTTCCTGACAGCGAAACTGGCCAAGACGATGACATTGTTCCTGATGACGACAATGTCACTGACGACTCAGACATCCCGGTTACCGATGAAATGGATCAGGATGAACCGACCGAAGACGATCAGATGGTTGCGATAGAACCGCCACCGGCACCCGGCACGGTAGAGACGGACAACTCTGCACCGGGTGACGACGATTCAGAAGAACAGGAAGAAGAAAATCAGCCCATCTCGATTGTACCGCCAGCACCACCGGGGGGAGTCTCTGACGACGAACCATCTGCAGATGAGACTGACAATAATGGCATCCTGGTACCACCAGCAGCAGATGGTAGCGATCTTGACCGCCTGATTCGCGGACTGAAACAACAGGCTTCGCTGACCTTACTCAGCCTCAATCAGCGAATCTCGGAAGGCGTCGAACTGTCAGAACTGGAAAACGAATGCCTGGGTTCTTATGAAGAAGGACTAGGCCAGCCGCTGACCCGCATTGATTGCGGAAACAATTCGCTGGTCACCGAAGCCAACCCAATGGCGATAGGACAAACAGCGTTCTATGACACGGCAGAATGTCAGGCATCTTTATTTGACGGAAACAGCGATGATTGCATTCTTCAACAAATGACTCTGGAAATACCTGCCGCCTTTGACGGCAGCTCGGGTGGCGCACCACGACTCCTGTATCCCGGGGCTGAAGTTGCCTATGCCATTGACGGCACGTCACTAAAACTTGAGAACAACCGTGACGCCTTGCAAGGCCAGTTTTCCTGCGAGATTGATCTTGAAACTGCTCAAACTGCCAATGCCGATGGAGGCAATAACTGCGACAAAACTGTCAATTTAATGGCGGATGAAATTGAGCGTTTACAGGATTGATAGAACATTGTGCTGTTGCCAGGAGTCTGCGCGGCCTCCGGCCGCGCAGACTCCTGGCCAAGCAGTATTAAGGCACTGTGATGTTTAAACCGCAGCGATTTGACCGATCAATGGCTTGAAATCGTTTACGTCCTTTCCAAAAGTTAAAGAGGTTTGCATTAATCAAAATGGTATACATCAAGCAAGGGACTGCTGAATCGAGCGTCTGGATTTTTTATTGCCGAAGCATTGATCGCCAGCTATATTATTGAGTAGAGGTAACAAGGGTAAACAATTGTTGCCGGAGGTGTTTATAACTCATCCAGCGGACAGATTGCGACACACGGGTCAATTCCATGAAGTAACATCAACCTGGTGCTTCGCATCAAAGAGAACAGTTAAAGTACCAATAGTGAACGATCAGGAAGCATCATGATTTGGATTTTTATTGTTGCATTCAGCTTTGTGCTTTACACCTACGCCGTGTTTCCGGTGTTTCTATACATGCGTGCTAAAGGTACCCCCCTTCCAGTACCTCTGCCGATCTCTGCAGACAACCCCCTGCCTACTGTCAGCATTGTCATCGCAGCACGGAACGAACGGTTGTCTCTTCCCGCCAAACTGGCATCACTGGAGGAGCTTGACTACCCTTCTGACAAGATCGAGTGGATTGTCGTTTCCGACGGCTCTGACGATGGTACAGGTGAATTCCTGAGGAATGAATTTGCCGGATACGCCAACCGCACCTGCATCCAGTATGAGCAGTCTCGAGGCAAGTGCGGTGCGCTGAACATCGGTGTGGCAAACGCAACCGGCGATATCATTCTTTTTATGGATGCGCGTCAAATCATCTCACCAAACGCTGCACTTGCGCTGGTTCCCTATCTGGCAGATCACTCTATCGGCGCGGCCACTGGAGAGCTTGTTCTCTCTGAAGACAGCAGCCTGGAGGCAGCCAACTTCGGGCTTTACTGGCGCTACGAAAAATGGATCCGCGAAAACGAGACCAGACTGTACTCAACAACCGGCGTCACGGGTGCACTTTATGCCATACGTCGCGAGGACTTTATACCCAATATACGTGGTACCTTGCTCGATGACTTTGAAACCCCGATCAGCCTTCTAAAACAGGGCAAGCGCACGTTGTACGTTCCAGGTGCCTATGCGTTCGACAAGGCCAACGACGATCTGTCACTTGAGTTCAGGCGTAAAGTGCGCAACCTTGCGGGCAACTGGCAGTCATTCATGAAAAACCGGTGGTTATTCCTGCCGGGCAAAAACCCGGTATGGGCACAATTTCTTTCGCACAAGCTATTCAGGCTACTCGTACCGTTTGCCATGATCATCTCGTTTGCATCAGCGCTGTTTGGTGCATTTACCGGAAGTTTTTTCCTGCAATGCATGCTTGCGGGCCAGCTTGCGCTCTATGCCATTGCGGGCGCCAGTTTCGCTGGCCTGCCTGGCACCAGTAACAAGCTAGTGAATTTCTTCAAGGTTTTTTTGCAGCTGAATGCGGCCGCGTTAGTCGCTACCTTGCGATTTTTTACCAGCAGTAGCGCGATACGCTGGCGCTAGCCTGCGCGCCCGCCTCCGGTCGCGCAGGCTCCTAGCCCGGATTATTCATGAAATCACTCAATCCTTCCTCATCTCCTTCGTCCGTAGCGAATCCCACTCAGTCGGAAATACAGTCTGTATTCCGCTCCTTCGCGGAATCCGCTACGAACAAAGCGTCTGGTGAAAGGATTACGCGTTTCATGAATAGTCCGGGCTAGTGGGTCTTCAACGCAAGCCTTTCAGGTATGAAGCTGCCGTCTTGAGGTGAGCACTGCGTTTTTCCTCGCTCATTTTTTCGCCATTACGTACCATCATCGCCCAGCGCGGATTGCCTTTCAGCGCATCACTGTTGCGAATGATCCAGCGCCAAAATAGCGCATCCCAAATCTCGCTCCACTCGCCTTTTTTAAAGTTGCTCATTTTCAACACGTAGTTGGAACCGGAAAAATACGGTTTGGTCGTGATGGCTCCGCCATCAGCGTGTTGGCTCATGGCATACACATTGGGCACCATGACCCAGTCGTAGCTGTCGATAAACATCTCCATGAACCAGCCGTAGATATCATCGGGATCTATTTCACACAGGAACATGAATCCGCCAAGGATCATCAAACGCTCGATATGATGGCAGTAGCCGGTGTCGAGAATGCGAAGAATAGCGTCGTCTATGGGGTCGATGCCCGTCGTGCCATCGTAGAACGATCCGGGTAGCTTACGCGTGTGTTTCCAGTGA
The DNA here is from genome assembly GCA_045110475.1 of Granulosicoccus sp. GTDB lineage: Bacteria > Pseudomonadota > Gammaproteobacteria > Granulosicoccales > Granulosicoccaceae > Granulosicoccus. The sequence continues at coordinate 31,965 of JBGCGC010000122.1, read as the reverse complement.
TTGGTGGTTCGCATGGGCACTCCCAGATCATCATAGGTTGCACGCATGAATTCGCGCCAACCGAGAATCTGGCGGATAAAACCTTCCAGACTATTAAGAGGAACGTCGTACTTATCCGCAAACTTCAACGCTGATTCAATAACGTTTTTTGGGGTAAGAAGCCCCGTGTTCAGCATGGGAGTCAGGATGCTGTGGTGCAGCCAGTTATGACCTGCCGCTATGGCGTCCTCATACGGCCCAAACTTGACAAATCGCTCCTCCAGGAATGTGTCCAGCCACTTTTCAGCCACTGCATGCGTTGTCGGGTAGTACCAGTTTTCCAGAGAACCTGGTGCATCGGCAAACTCATCTTCAACAGACTCAATGGCCTGTTTGACAACCGCTGTGCGATTTACGGTGGGCAACTGCGGCAATGCCTCAATTTCTGCCTTGGGCAGCTTCTTGCGATTGTCTTCGTCAAAGCTCCACTGACCACCTAGCGGTTTCTGGCCATCCATCATGATATCCAGTCGAGTGCGTTGCCACTGATAAAAATCCGCCATAAACCAGCGCTTGCGCGTGCCACGCCACTCGCGGTTTTCCTCTTGGGTATTGATAAACCCAGGGGTATCTAGTTCAGCCAGATCCAGGCCAAATTTTTCGATGGCAGCTATTAACCGCTTTCTCAAGGTAAAGTCATTGACTTCAGCCACGACGATTTTATCGACACCCTCAGACCTGGCCTGCTCGCACAGTTCAGCGAGACAACAGTTACCCCCGGAGTAAGGGACAATCTCTGCCTTGTGGCGCTTCTTTCTCAGAGTACCGGCGTAGGCTTGCATCGTCGCTCGATGGTAGGCCAGCTTTTGCTTGTGAAATCGCAACGGGTACTGCTTGTCACCAAAAAACAGACTGTGTTCGACCAGTAGAACCTTTTGCAGTGATTCTCGTAGAACGGGGTGATCTGCGAACAACTGATGGGGGAAAATGAGAGCAATGGTAGTCATAGCTACTGGTACGCACGGGACCTGCGAGCGGACCCACACCTGCGTAGCGGGCGAGCCGTCATGAATACACCAACCTTTGAGCACTTTCTCTGTGATGCCGACCAGATACAGGAAAGAATCACGCAGATAGACCCGAGAGCTTACGACAAGACGCGCAACTACCTCGATGGCGATGTCACATGGCTCAGCCCCTTCCTAACCCATGGCATCATAGATACACGGCAAATAGCTGATATCGTCCTTGGCGAACACAAGCCGAAGTCTTGCTACCGTCTGTTGTTTGAACTTGGCTGGCGCGAGTTCTTTCACCGAACATGGCAGCTCGCAGGTGATGACATATTCACCGACATGCGACAGCCTCAGACAGAGGTCCACAGCCATGACTTACCCGAAGTACTGGTGAATGCAAGCACCGGTATCGAGGTCATCGACAAGTCCCTCAACACGTTGACGCAGCGGGGTGTCATGCACAACCATGCGCGCATGTGGGTAGCAGGGTTGACTTGCAACATGGCCGCTACGTATTGGCACGAGCCAGCGCGTTGGCTTCACTACCATCTGCTCGATGGTGATCTGGCCAGTAATACACTGAGCTGGCAATGGATAGCCGGCACATTCAGTCACAAAAAATACGTGGCCAACCAGAGTAACATCGACAAGTACAGCAGGAGCAAGCAAAGCCAGAGCTGGCTGGACATACCTTATGAGGAATTTGACCCATTTACTCCACCGTCACACCTGAAGCCACGGGCCGTTGCAACGTATGCTCAGGAAGTGCCGGGTACGCCGATACCCGAGCTTGATGGCGAGGTTGCGCTACGTAGTCTCTGGCAACTGGACCCAAGTTGGCAATCCAGTATTGACCGGCATATTGTTTTCATTGATACCGACCTGGCGAATCACTGGCCAATGAGCCCCCTGCGCTGGCAGTTCGTGGAACACTGGGCAAACGCTTGCAATGCAACGATCTACCACGGAACCGTACAACAACTACGTACAGCCACAGCGCAGGCATCGCTGGTACGTTCCGAGTACCCGGCATGCTCCGAGTGGCCCGGCCAAGTCGTTGAGCGTAACTGGCTTTATCCCATGCCGGATAAATCGTTCAACAGCTTTTCCCAGTACTTTAAACAGGTCAAGCGCCATGCCGGATTGTAGCCAGCCTGTCAGAGGACATGATTGAAGAAGTCTGCACACCCTCAAACAAAGGTCTGTCCTGTCTGCGAGCGCCCTTTCCAGAATCGCAAAAAATGGGCATCCAGAGGGTTATGGCCAAGCATCAAATATTGTTCAGAACGCTGTCGCAATGATGCCGCAAAGAAACGTCCTTGATCAGCACGAACCAACAGCGTGAAATCGTCAATTTTTTTAATCCAGAGTGTCACGATGAACCGGCGCAATGAATAAGCGTTTCAAACACGGACTATGGTGGGTCAAGCGTGACTTCAGGCTAGACGACAACGATGCCCTGCTTGCAGCTATTACGCAGTGTGAATTCGTCAATGCGCTGTTCGTTATCGAACCGTCCCTATGCAAGGCGCAGGAGAGTTCTGCATTTCACTACAACGCCTGGCAGCAGGCGGCAGAACATCTATCAACACGCTTGCATGAGCTGGGTGGTGTGCTGCACGTTGTGGTCGGCGAAACCGTCGATGTGCTTGATAGCCTTAACCGCAGCTTCGGTTTCGATGCCTTGTTCAGTCACGAGGAGACTGGCTCCAGCATAACCTACCTTCGTGATAAAGCCGTTCGTCAATGGACGCGCAACAATGCCATTCATTGGCATGAGGCACATCAGAACGGCGTCATTCGAGGTTTAAAAGACCGCGACCAACGCCAGCCTGTTATTCGAGAAAGACTCATGAATACTCAGCCTTCTGCTGCGCCTTCACGCATTAACCGTTGGCCAGTGAATTTGCGGGCCATTCAAACTATGGATACCGTCACGGGTGAATGGCCACGGTATGAAATACTCTCCGGCCGATCACCGGATCGCCGTATAAAAACTGCCGACACTCAGGCGATCACCGAGAGCTGTGCGTCCCAGGTTTTGCATGATTTCCTCAACCATCGAGGTAGAGCCTACTCTGGCGGAATCTCTTCGCCCAACACAGCATTTGAAGCAGGCTCGCGGCTATCAGCCCATCTGGCCTGGGGCACCATCAGTTTGCGACAGGTCTTTCATGCGACCTGGGTGCGTGATCGTGAACTTGCAAAGTCTACTGCGCCACAGGTAAGCCAATGGCGCAAGAGTCTAAAAGCTTTTCAATCCCGTCTGCATTGGCATGACCACTTTATCCAACGTCTGGAGTCAGCACCATCGATGGAATTCGAGGCGTTGAACCCCGCCTACAGGAATCTTGGCTATGGCGACAATGAGCAACTGCTGCAGGCGTGGCAACATGGACAAACCGGCTTGCCTTTGGTGGATGCCTGTATGCGTTGCCTTGCCGCCACTGGTTTTCTGAATTTTCGAATGCGAGCCATGGTCGTCAGTACCGGGTGTTTTGGAATGGCTCAAAGCTGGAAATCGCTGTATTACCCGCTGGCACGCTTGTTTCTGGACTACGAGCCAGGCATTCATTTTTCACAGATACAGATGCAGGCTGGCATCGTCGGGATCAATACGCTGCGCGTGTACAACCCACACAAACAATTGCTGGAGCAGGATCCGCAAGCGCGATTTGTAAAGCGCTGGATACCGGAGCTACGTGAATTCGACGCAACCGAAATAGCACTCTATGAACAACGTTCGCTCGGAGACTATCAGGAGCCAGTAACCGACTTTGCTGCGAACACTAAAGTCATTCGTGATGAGCTATACGCGATTCGCAAGAGCGCCGAAGGGCGCGCGGCGGCCGCAGATGTACTACACAAACATGGCTCAAGACTACCCGGCAATGATCGCACCAAGCGTAAGCGCTCTATACACGGACAAAGCAGAAAAAAGGCTGGAAAAAAAACGGTCGATGATTCTCAGATGACACTCGATTTTGACGACTGACTCATCAGGAATAGATTGACCGTCACGATCAATCCAGCAATTGTGCTGCACCAACGAGTGCAGGGTATGGAGAATGGATGACGTAACTGGGAACTGTTTCCAGATAGTCCTGCATACGGCCTTTTGCTTCGAAATCATGGCGAAATTGCGATTGGGCAAAGAACTCGCCCAACCTCGGGACGATTCCTCCGCCGATGTAGAGGCCGCCTTCCGCACCCAAAGTAAGCACCAGGTTCCCGGCGCAAGAGCCCAGCAGGCTGCAGAAAATCTGCAAGGCCTCTTCACAACTCTGGCGTTCGGCCTCGCTAACATTGAGATCAGAATCCAGAGCCTCTGGCTTTTCGCGACACTGAAAATCGAGCATGCCAAATTCGGTAACTTCAGCAGGGGAGAAGTTGCGGGCGGGAAGACCATCAATCTCACGCAAGGCTTTGACGATATTGACGAGGCCGGGGCCGGACAGAAAACGCTCTGCGGATACATGACGAAACCTTTGCATCAAATGTTGGTAAACCGCAAATTCGCGTGGCGTTCTGACGCCCAGAGACACGTGACCACCCTCACCTTCCAACGCGTTCCAGTGATCTCCACACGGGACTAGCCCGGAAACACCCAACCCCGTGCCCGGACCTATAACGGCGATAGCATGCTGCTCCATGGCTTCACCGCCACCGACTTTCACAAGCTCGTTTTCTGGCAAGTGCTGTACCGACAACGCAAGCGCTGTAAAGTCGTTGACCACATGGAGTCTGTCGAGTTTCATGGACTTTCTGGTGTCTTCTATCGAAAACGACCAGTGGTTATTGGTCAGCTTTACGGTATCCCCGGTAACAGGTGTTGCCACGGCGATGGCTGCCGATGTGACACTGTCAGTTTCCTGCTCTGTCAGATAGGTGCTTATCGCTGCTGAGAGCGTCGAAAAATCATCTGTACGCAAGGTTCGGGTGGCATGCAGATTACCTGCATCATCCAGCAATGCAAAGCGCGCATTGGTTCCACCTATGTCACCTACCAGTCGAGTATTAACCACCACAATTGCCCTTGGTTATCTGTACTGATTGATTACGGTACAGAGGAGACGTGTAGTTTAATGAAAGTTGAGGGATATGAGCAGATGAATAATCGGATAGGGAATCTGCGCTGATGTTTACGCCAACGCTTCAAGCGGATACGGCACGACATCGACATCCATGGCAATACAGGGGTTGATCGGCAATTGCGGTAATCGAGTCGACGGGTAAACGATTATGTTCCTACCCCATGGCCTTCGTTCAGCGAATTGTGGCCGGGTCAGGGAAGAGTCGGCGGTTCTATAGCCTCCTGATAAACTGAATTGTCACCAAGCGATCGTACCTGGCAAAGTGACCTTAACAGCCAGCCCTTTATCACCATCGGCATGCTCAGCGAAAACATCACCACCAGCCCGCTTGATCAAATTACGAATGGCCAGAAGCCCAAAACCGCTTTTTGAACGGCTCACATCAGTACTTCTGAACAGCTTTTCAGGGGCCTGCATTCCGCAGCCGTTGTCAGCGACGGTCATGGCGAAAAAACCCGATTTGGTATTTTTCACTGATATATCGAGCACGATGGAATTGGGCTCATTGTGCTTGAACGTGTTGTCTATAAGATTTCGCAATATCGTTTGAATCAGCACACGATCTCCATGAATAGAACACTCACTATCAATAAGGTATTCATGTATGTTAGTAGGGTCCAGTGTTTGCAAAATACCGTTGCACACATCGCGCAAGCTAATATGCTCGATAGATTCTTCAATTGCAGTGGTTTCCGCGTGCTTGAGTACGGTTTGAATCATCTCCATCGATTGGACGGATACATTTTCAAGCAGTTCAATCAATTCCAGCTTTTCTTCATCCATATCGTCAAAATCATCGCGTAACATGTCTGCAACGATGTGGGCTTTCTTCATCGGACTCCGTAAATCGTGCGCCGCAAGGTAGATAAACTCCTGTAGCTCCTTTTCGATGTCACGTGATTCTGCACGGATTTTCGCGAGTTCCTGTTCGGCGGTAATTTCTGTGGACGCTCCGATTATCCGCCTTGTCTGCCCATTATTATCAACGATGGGCATAAGACATGTTCTGATAGATCGTAATTTTCCATTTAACGGCAGAGGTAATACATACGTGCTCGGTTGCGCCGTTATGAAGCATTCCACGTGCTTCTCATAAGCAAATTCGCCATATTGTCCGTGATACAACTTTTTCGCTGTAAGCCCGACGTAATCATGAAGCTTGAATTTCGAAATTTCTATCGCAACCTTATTGAAGAATGCGTAGGTAACATCTCCCGCGTTCAATGACTCGAGTACAAAAAGTGGCGTTGGAACGTCGTCAAGAAGTGCAAAGTCAGAATCACGCAATTGACTCTTTCGACTCATTTTCGGATACCAACGATTTGACTACGGAGCAACGATCGTTCGCAGGTTTCATACCATGCACAGCCGTTCAGTAAAGCTACGGTTTCAATAAGAGATGTTTCGACGATAACCGTGTAACTTCAGCCCCTCGCTAATCCCGATGGCCGGCTCGTCGGAGTGTTTCGGCAAACCCATGCTGGAGAAGGAGGGATGGCTCGTCACTGCGTGACTCGGCCCTGCGGGCTGCCGCCATTCGGCGTCACGCTAAAAACCGCGAGCGGTTTTTAGTCGAAGCTATTGGTTTGTATCGAGGGTTCGAATCCGGCGGTGCGGAAGATTCGCCCTGAATCGACTGCGTGTTGCGTCAGGACTAATGGCGGAGAAGGAGGGATTCGAACCCTCGATACGCTTTAAAACGTATACTCCCTTAGCAGGGGAGCGCCTTCAGCCACTCGGCCACTTCTCCGTTTTACCTAATACCCTTCTTGCTCATCGCCAATATGGATTGGCGCTAGCGAGCAATCACTCTATCTAGCCTTCCTTGCCTTCAATGCAACACTGTTCCGTTGATCGGAAGCAACCCAGTTACGTGAAGCAACTGAACAGCAGTGATTCCATTGGAGAGTCGTGAAACAAAACTGGCGCGCCCGGAAGGATTCGAACCTCCGACCGCCTGGTTCGTAGCCAGGTACTCTATCCAACTGAGCTACGGGCGCGTGTTTTGTACCCGCGAATTATGGTGGGATAACGTAACCGCGTCAACCCACTGAGCCTTCTATTTTCTATAACCAGCGAAATAAAAGCATGAACACCAGCGAAGCCGGTGTTAACTCTCCGCAGCAAGCTCCCGCACAGCCACCTCGCCTTCCTGTTCTTTCCTGATCCGCTCGTAAATTTCTTCGCGATGTACAGCTACCTCTTTTGGTGCATTAACTCCGATACGCACCTGATTACCTTTTACGCCTAGTACGGTGACTGTTACCTCATCACCGATCATTAACGTTTCACCAACCCGTCGTGTCAAAATTAACATGGTAGAACTCCTGTAATCCTTTTAACTGACAACGGCTGCTCACCAGCCCCCTAGTACCGATGCCCGCGTGAGGCGACACCAACAAGTGATACACAGCTCACACTTCTGGTCTGTGTCGGTTGATTATGTCAGTAAAATTACTTTCGCAACCCGTTGTAATGAAGCCAGTGGTTAGTTTTAACGGTTACGGAGCATTGCACGTAACAGCGCGTAAAAACAGGCTGAAACCTACTGGAATCAAGCATGTAACATGTCATAACTACCCAAAAAGACGATCTGTGAATGTAGCCATCTGCACACAAGTTTACATACTGCCGTTCTTTAGTTAGTTGAACCTTGTGGCGTAACATCTGATTTTGACGCCGCAGAAACTGCCAACTGAACGCCCATGTGTCGATACAGGCGGTAAATCAATCCTCTAGCGTCTCCGGGGCTGCCAGTTCAAATTCCTCATGCAGAGCCCTGACGCCTAGTTCCAGATACTTTTCGTCGATGACAACACTGATCTTGATCTCCGATGTCGTGATCAGACGCATATTGATACCCGCCTCTGACAGACTGCGAAACATCCGGCTGGCAATACCCGCATGGGATCGCATCCCTACCCCCACTATCGACAACTTGGCAATTCTGTCATTGCCTGAAATATTTTGGGCGCCCAGCTCTTCCTGCCTTGATTTGAGATAGTCCATCACCCGTTTGTACTCATCACGGTGAACGGTGAACGTAAAATCCGTGGTGTCGTTAGCACCGATGTTCTGGATGATCATATCCACTTCAACGTTCAGATCCGAAATCGGCCCCAGAATCGCAAAGGCGGTTCCGGGACGATCGGCAACACCGGTCACGGTAACCTGCGCTTCGTCCCGATTGAACGCTATGCCTGACACTAGCGCTTTTTCCATACTGTTTTCCCCGTCATCGTAAGTAATCAGTGTGCCTTCACCCGGCTTGAAGCTCGAAAGCACGCGCAGTGGTACATTGTATTTTCCGGCAAACTCCACCGCTCTTATTTGCAGTACCTTGGAGCCAAGGCTCGCCATCTCCAGCATTTCCTCGAAGGTGATGCGCTCCAGACGTCTGGCACGACTCTCCACCCGCGGATCAGTGGTGTAGACACCATCGACATCGGTGAATATCTGGCACTCATCGCATTTAAGCGCTGCGGCCAGCGCGACCGCTGAGGTATCGGATCCCCCACGACCCAGGGTTGTGATATCACCCTTTTCATCAACGCCCTGAAAACCTGCCACCACAACAACCTTCCCCGCCTTGATATCTCCCATGATCCGGTCGGTATCGATGTCCAGTATCCGAGCCTTGCTGTGACTGCCATCCGTCAGAATTCTGACCTGAGCACCGGTGTAGGAACACGCGTCAACCCCCAACTCCTTCAGCGCCATGGATAACAGCGCAATGGTGACCTGTTCACCGGTCGAAAGAAGCACATCAAGCTCACGCACATCAACAATGGCGGGTTGTACCTCACGAGCCATAGCGACAAGACGATTGGTTTCTCCAGACATTGCCGAGACCACAACCACGACATCATCCCCGGCTTCGCGAGCCTCCTTGAGACTTCGAGCTACATGCTGAATACGTTCAACCGTACCGACTGAAGTACCACCGTACTTCTTGACCAAAAACGCCATTATGAAAAAACCAACCTTTAATGTTCTTGCAGGCAGGTCAACGGATGCCGACGCTGCTGCATAATTTGGAAACCTGCCCCAGAAGACTGCAGGCAGCTCCTGCAGCCGACTAACAGGTCAAGCCACTCCCAGATTCTTGTCGAGCCACACATTGGCTGAATCGAATGCAGAAGCAATTTTTTCAAGCGACTCCGCGCCACCTTGCGCAAGATCTGCACGCCCGCCCCCACGACCTCCGAGTACAGCAGCAACTTCCTTGAGAAGATCGCCTGCCTTGATCTGAGCGTGCAGAGATTCATCCACCGATGCAATCAAGGCAACCTTGCCGGATTTCTCGCTTGCCAGCACCACCACAGCAGGCTTGAGCTCAACGCGTAGCTGATCCATCAAGGTTCTCAAACCTTTCGCATCAGTATCATCGACCACTTTAAACAGGACATTGGCAGAACCTGCCTGACGGGCACCGCCTGCCAAATCTTTGCCCTTCGCCGCAGCCAATTGAGCCTGCAATTGATCAACCTGCCGTGTCAGCTCCTTATTGCGAGCCTGCAATTGAAGCAGCTTTGGCATGACGTCACTTCTGGGAGCCTTGAGCGCGGAAGCGACACTTTCGAGCTGCGTCTCCATAAATTGCGTGTAATCCAGTGCTGCCGAGCCACTGACCGCTTCGATCCGGCGTACACCGGCAGCAACCCCACCTTCACTGAGAACCTTGATACCACCCAAATCGCCTGTGGCGCTGACATGTGTGCCGCCACACAGCTCGACTGACCGATCGCCAAGCCTGACAACACGCACAACATCACCGTATTTTTCGCCAAACAGCGCCATGGCACCTGCCTCTTTCGCCTTGTCCATGGGCATCTCTTCAATGGAGCATGAACTGTTCGCCCGTACCTCACGATCCATCCATTGCTCGATGGCGACCATCTGCTCGTGAGTAATCGCCTCACCGTGCGAGAAGTCGAAGCGCAGTTGTTGCTCGTTTACCAATGAGCCTTTTTGTTCGACATGGGTGCCAAGTACCGAGCGCAACGCGCCATGCAGCAAATGCGTTGATGAGTGATTTTGACGAATACGATCACGACGCGCACTATCGATGGTCGCTGTCACAGAATCTCCCACTGCCAATTGACCACCGGATAGGGTACCGGCATGAGCAAACGCCTTGCGCTGCTTTTGGGTATCAAGTACGTCAAACGTGATACCGGAGCCGTTGGTCAGTTTGCCGGTGTCGCCCACTTGGCCACCTGATTCTCCGTAAAACGGTGTGCGATCGAGGACGACCCAGGCGGCAACTCCTTCGCTTATCGCATCAATCGGCTTACCGTCAACAAATAGTTCAGTAACCCGGGCTTGCGCGCTCTCCTGTGTATATCCAAGAAACCCGGTCTCCGTAACAGCCTGAAAATCCAGGCCTTGACTGGCGAAATTACTGGCTGCCCGTGCTCTGTTTCGTTGCGCTTCCATGCAGGCTTCAAAGCCCGTCATGTCCACATCAAGCTCACGCTCGCGGGCGATATCAGCGGTCAGATCAGCAGGAAAGCCATAGGTATCATAGAGTTTGAATATGATCTCTCCCGGGATGAGCCGGGTATCGAGCCTTGACACTTCATCATCGAGAATGGCAAGTCCTTCGGACAGGGTGGTCGCAAAACGTTCTTCTTCACGCAGAAGCTGATGCTCGACATCCCCGCGAGCGGCTACCAGCTCGGGATAGGCATCGCCCATTTCACGTACCAGCGATTTTACAAGCTGATGAAAAAACGGCCCCTTTGCGCCAAGTTTGTTTGCATGCCTGGCCGCACGTCTGATGATCCTTCTCAAGACATAACCACGTCCTTCATTGCCGGGAACAACGCCATCAACAATCAGAAAAGAGCAGGAACGCAAGTGATCGGTTATCACGCGCAAGGATGGATTGGACAGGTCATCCACTTTCAACAGTTTTGCCGTGTCGCGAATCAGACGGTCGAAAAGGTCGATTTCGTAATTGCTATGCACATGCTGCAACACCGCAGCAATGCGCTCAAGACCCATACCCGTATCAACGCAGGGTTTTGGCAGCGGAGTCATTGTGCCGTCTGCCGATCGATCGAATTGCATGAAGACCAGATTCCAGATTTCGATGTACCGATCGCCATCTTCTTCGGCAGAACCCGGCGGACCGCCCCAGACACCTTCGCCATGATCATAGAAAATTTCGGAACACGGCCCGCACGGCCCCGTATCTCCCATCATCCAGAAGTTATCTTTGGCTCCAATACGGATGACACGCTCGGCAGGCACACCCATCTCGTTAATCCAGATAGATTCCGCCTCATCGTCCTCTTCGAAGACTGTCACCCAGAGTTTCTCTGCGGGTAATCCGAGCTTACCGGTCAGAAACGTCCAGGCAAACCGGATAGCCTCCTGCTTGAAATAATCGCCGAAGCTGAAGTTTCCCAGCATTTCGAAGAACGTGTGATGCCTGGCGGTGTAGCCGACATTGTCGAGATCGTTGTGTTTTCCACCTGCTCTGACGCAGCGCTGCGAGGTCGTTGCACGCTTGTATTCTCGAACATCATCGCCTGTAAAGACATCCTTGAACTGAACCATGCCTGCATTGGTGAATAACAGCGTCTTGTCGTTGCCCGGCACCAGTGAGCCGGATGCGACCACCTCGTGCCCCTCGGCTTTGAAATAATCGAGAAACTGGTCGCGGATTGCAGACGTGGAAATAGGCGTCGAGTCAGACATGGAACGAGCAGCGAACTGGCTTGGGGGCTGCGTAGTGTAAACCCAGTGCGACCTGACGGATAGTGTCCGGCGCCAATACTCACTGTGTATCAGCGCCAATACTCTGCTTTAACCTTACGAGGACCGGCCTCGGGATTGCTTTCGTGACAAGGTTAGCGCCCGTAAGGCATCACCCGTTTGAAAACCTCGGGTACTCAAGAAGCGCGATATCCGGGCCACATCTCGCTGCTCAAGACTGTTGATCGTTTGTTCATCAAAACGATTTTCGAGTGCTATTTGCGCAAGCTCTGCCCAATTCGCATTTTGAGCTGCAAGCGCTTCGTTAACCAGAGTTGAGGCGATACCTCTTTGCCGCAACCGGGCTCTGACACTCAGCGGCCCGTAGCCACGCTCCAGACGCTGTTCTGTGTAGAGCTTCGCGTATCTGGCATCGTTAACATAATTGAGCTGTTGTAACTCTTCCAGCGCCGACTGTATAGCTTCATCGGTGTGCTCACGAATCGTCAGCTTCCGGCTGAGTTCGAACACTGAATGGTCACGGCGACCGAGAAGCCGGATGGCGTCGTTATACGCTCGCTGTACGCGTTGTTCCGGAGAGAGTGTGGACAGATCTTGAGTCGGTTTTTTACGCATTCAGCTGTAAAAACCCACAAGATCGAATGCGGCCATTGTCGATGACAAGGTTAGCAGGACACTAACCCTGGCACACCTTGTCACCGTTTTAGAGTCGGTCAGGCTTCGGCTTCTGCCTCAGCCTCTGATTCGCTATCAGACTTGAGGGACGAGCCTGATTTGGGAAGCAATATTTCGCGCAGCTTGGCATCAATCTCGTTAGCCATTTCCGGGTTTTCGAGCATGTGCTTTCGCACGTTTTCCTTGCCCTGACCAATTCTGTCACCGTTGTAGCTATACCAGGCACCTGCCTTGTCCACAAGACCGTTTTGCACGCCAAGATCGATCAACTCGCCTTCCCGTGACACGCCCTCTCCGTAGAGAATCTCAAACTCGGTTTGTCTGAAAGGTGGCGCCATCTTGTTCTTGATGACTTTTACACGGGTTTCGTTGCCGACGATTTCGTCGCCGCGCTTTATGGCACCAATACGTCTGATATCCATACGCACAGAGCAGTAGAATTTGAGAGCGTTACCACCCGTCGTGGTTTCAGGGCTGCCAAACATGACGCCAATCTTCATGCGGATCTGGTTGATGAAAATAACCAGTGTATTTGTGCGCTTGATGTTACCTGTGAGTTTTCGCAACGCTTGCGACATAAGGCGTGCCTGAAGACCTACATGGGAATCTCCCATATCGCCTTCGATTTCCGCCTTAGGTGTCAGTGCCGCAACAGAGTCGACCACGATGATATCGACAGCCGATGACCTGACCAGCATATCGACAATTTCCAGTGCCTGATCACCGGTATCCGGCTGAGAAATGAGAAGTTCGTCCACGTCGACACCGAGCTTACGGGCATAGACAGGGTCGAGTGCATGCTCTGCATCGACAAAGGCCGCAGTACCACCCGCCTTCTGACACTCTGCAATGACTTGCAACGTCATGGTGGTCTTGCCTGATGACTCCGGACCGTAGATTTCGACGACCCGGCCGCGCGGCAAGCCACCTATCCCCAGGGCCAGATCCAGCCCAAGCGACCCCGTCGAAATGACGTCTATGTCACGTGATACGGCATCATCACCCATTCGCATGATGGTGCCTTTTCCAAACTGTTTTTCTATCTGCCCCAACGCGGCAGAGAGCGCTTTTTTCTTGTTGTCGTCCACTTTCGTGTTCTCCGTTCAGTGAGATGCGGCAACGCCATTCCATGGCTTGAACCGTGGAAATGATTATTTCACATCAACTGCAGGTTAGGGGACGAAAACAAAAAAATACTGTAAAAAATGTCAGCTATCCTTACTGGCCATGCAATCGTGGAAGGTCCCTTCCACCAGTTCCTCCTGTTGCTCGCACAGCGCGCCCAGCTCTTGCTTGACCTCGCGAGTGCGTTCCTCAGCGTCGTCAAGATCGTTTTGCACCTGTTCTGCCTGGGCAGCGGTGGATTCGCGATCGGCAATCGCTTGCTCGAGCGCTTTCTTCTGTTCAGCGACCAGCTCTTCAAGTTGTTCCAGCGACATGCCTTCCTGCGCCACAGCCAGACCTGACAAGAATGTAAGGCTAAACGTGAGCACGATGCTTCGGCACAGTGGCGTGATGGCTGGCAACTTGTGTAAACGGGTATTCATTGTTTAAGCAATCCTGCGTTCTCAATGTTATTTATACGTGAAATGGTACCACGCAAGCCCTGAAAAACCGCCTGCCGGCGCACAAAGCGACGATCTCCAGGGAATGTAAAAACCTCGGCATCGATGATGACGTCCGGGGTCGGATTAAACTGTGATGCGTCTTTGTCACACTGGACAGGGTGCCTGAAGGCCCAACCAATCCAAACCGTGCCCACGGGCTTGTCTGCTGTGGCTCCACCGGGACCGGCGATTCCGCTCACAGATAGTGCAACGTCCGCGCCAGAACGCTCTAACGCGCCGGCAGCCATGGCCCTGACACACGCCTCGCTAACGGCACCGTGTTGCGCGAAAACGTGCTCACTGACACCCAGAAGATCGTGTTTTGCCTGATTCGAATAGGTTACGACACCTTGCGCAAACCAGCCAGAACTGCCTGCGATATCCGTAACGGCGCCTGCAATCAATCCGCCGGTACATGATTCTGCGGTTGTCATGAAAAAACCGCAGCTTTCCAGCCGCTGACCGAGCTCGACAGATAGCGCCTCGATTGTCATATCTGTTATCTCTGTTATCGCCTCGGCGTGTCGGTTCATTTCACACCTTTTTCACTACGCATGGACTCGTTCCTAGCTGATCCTGTTGACTGGTTTGATACCCGACATTACAGCAAACACCCGCTACATCAACTTCTGGCAACATCAGGCGTTGAATCAACACCATCCGCTTGTGCATCGAAGTGCAGCATCCGCCGGTGCCATTGTAAACCTCCTGCCGGTATCGAAACTCAAGACCCAGTCTGACGGAGGCTAGTACACTAGGGCCATGAGCGCTTCCGTACACACCCCCATGATGCAGCAGTATCTGGGCATCAAGGCACAGCATCCCGAATCCCTGTTGTTCTACCGCATGGGAGACTTCTATGAGCTGTTCTATGATGATGCCAGACGAGCAGCAGAAATTCTGGATATCACGCTAACCGCCCGTGGCAAGAGTGGTGGCGAGCCCATTCCCATGGCGGGTATTCCCTATCATGCCGCGGATAATTATCTGGGCCGGCTGGTACGTCGCGGGTTATCGGTAGCTATTTGCGAGCAGACGGGCGCTGTGACCAACAAAGGGCCGGTTACCCGCGAGGTGGTGCGCGTTGTCACGCCGGGCACCTTAACAGAGGAGTCCCTGCTCAGTGCTCGAGAGGTTGCACTGTTAGCTTGCATTAGTGAAGGACCTGACGGCTATGCCATTGCCGCTCTTGATGTCGCCGGCGGCGATCTGGTTGCCATGAGCGTGCATGACCTGCCCAGCCTGTTGGCGGAAATAGCAAGGCTTGATCCTGCCGAACTGCTACTGCGTGAAAACAGTGTCCTCAATGCCACGCTGGAAAGCTACATCCGACGTTCAAGAGCGCCCTGGCTGTTTGATGAAAAAGCAGCACGCCAGAGCCTGCTCGATCACTTCAAGGTGAAAAACCTGGCAGCCTTTGGTTGTGAAGACGAACCGTTGGTCATCACGGCCGCGGCCGTGGCTTTGGGTTACGCTCGTGAAACACAGTTTAACGACGTGCGCCAGGTAACGGGGCTGACACTGGAAAATGCCTCCGATACGATCGTGCTCGATCCGGGTACTCGCAGGCATCTGGAACTGACCGAAAACATGCACGGGCAAACCAGCCATACACTGATGAGTGTTATTGACCGTACAGCCAACCCCATGGGTTCGCGCAAGCTGCGTGCCTGGTTGCAACAGCCTTTGCGCAAACGTGAACTCATCAGACAACGTCAGGCTCAGGTTGCCTTGTTATTGGCAGAGCAGCGATGCGACGACATCGCGAAAATACTGGCCAGCATTCACGATGTGGAACGGATAACCACACGTGTACTACTGGGCAATGTACAACCGCGCGAACTCGAACGGCTGCGACTGAGTCTGGAACAACTACCGGCGCTTGTCGAACTGCTTCAACAGGCTCAGACAGCACACTCATTAGCAACGGGCAAAGACAAGCAACCGATGGCCTTGTCATTACAGGCTTGCATTGAACAGCTGGCTAGCGAACTGCAATGTCCGTCCCTGTTGGCCAGAGCCATAAAGGACAATCCTCCGGTGGTATTGCGCGACGGCGGCGTGCTCGCAGATGGCTACGATGATGCGCTTGACGAGCTTCGTGGTCTTAGTAGTAATGCCGATAACTTCCTCAAGGAAATGGAAGCACGTGAAAAGCAGGCTACCGGTATTTCATCACTGAAGGTTGGATACAACCGCGTACACGGTTTCTACATAGAAACCAGCAAACAGCAAACCCCACCGGTGCATTACATCCGGCGGCAAACTCTCAAGAGTACCGAAAGATACATCACGCCAGAACTCAAAGAGCACGAAGACAAGGTTCTGGGAGCACGTGAAAAATCGCTTGCGCGTGAGCGTGAGCTATATGCCGACTTGTTAATTAAATTGCAGCCGGAACTTGCCACCCTGCGAGACATCGGCATCGCACTGGCGGAGCTGGATGTGGTAAACAGCTTTGCCATCATGGCTTGTGAAAATGACTGGTGCCAGCCGCTTCTTGATGATAAACCGGGCATGAGCATCGAGGGTGGGCGTCATCCCGTTGTGGAGGCCCTTATCGATGACCCCTTCGTGGCCAATCCCATCCACCTGGATGATAGTCAAAGAATGTTGTTGATTACCGGACCCAATATGGGTGGTAAATCAACATTTATGCGGCAAACGGCCTTGATCGCGCTGCTTGCACATACGGGCAGCCACGTTCCCGCAAGCTCTGCAACCATCGGTCCGATTGATCGTATATTTACCCGCATTGGTGCATCCGATGATCTGGCCCGCGGGCAATCGACCTTCATGGTGGAGATGACCGAGGCGTCTCACATATTACGTAATGCAACAGAGCGTTCGCTTGTACTGATGGATGAGGTTGGCAGAGGTACAAGCACCTATGACGGTTTGTCACTAGCCTGGGCATGCGCCGAACACCTGGCAGAAAACAATCGGGCGCTGTGCCTGTTTGCCACCCACTACTTTGAACTGACGGCAATGGCGGCGATGCACCCGACCGTAGCCAACGTCCATCTGGACGCGGTTGAACATGAAGGGAAAATTGTCTTCATGCACCGTATCAGAACAGGTGCAACGAACAGGAGTTACGGGTTGCAGGTGGCACAACTTGCCGGCATGCCGGAGCATGCATTGCGATACGCCCATGAGAAACTTGAGCAGCTCGAAGCCCTGAATACACGAGCGACAAGCTCAGAAGTGGCAACAGAAAAAACCTCGGTTGCATCAATAGTTACATCGGCAGACGAACAACAAACCCCTGTTGCCGAAAAGAATCCGGCACCCACGCACTCAAGCGTATCAACGGTGTCAGCAAACGAGGTTAATCCGTTCACGACAGAGCATACTGCCACCCAGTCAAGCGCTGACAATCCGCACCCGATGACCACTGAAAACCGCTCCAGACAAGCCTCACCCGCCCCGCAACTGGACCTTTTCGGTCAACCCGATGAGGTGCATGGCTACCTTACCGCGCTGGATCTGGACGGGTTGAGCGCTCGCGAGGCGTTAACCCATCTTTACGCCATGGCCGACCTGTACTACTCGAAAAACAAACAGTGATGCGACCGGGATCGATAGCACGACTCACGGCCACATGATACTTTAGATAAATGACAAATTTTTCACGAGTCGGCCTCATCGTCAAATTCAACGATGAGAGCGTGACCAATACTGCCAATGATGTAATCGCTTGTCTGGAAAGCTGTGGACTGGATGTCGCGCTGGAACACAGCACAAGCAGCCTTATAGATAACCGTGACACCGTTCCGCTGGAGGAGATTGCTGCGACCTGTGATCTTGCCGTGGTTATCGGTGGTGATGGCACCTTGCTTAGCGCCGCTCGTGCATTGGTTGATCACGATGTGCCGTTGGTGGGTATTAATCGTGGACGTCTGGGTTTTCTGGTCGATGTTCCTCCCACTCCAGGACTTGCTGCACTTAAAAGTATTCTCAATGGCGAGTACCTTGAGGAACATCGCGCGATGTTGCAAACGCGCATTCTACGGGACGGCGAATGTGTCGCCGATTCTCACGCCTTCAACGACACAGTGATTCGCGTCAGGGACCGCTTGCAGATTATGGACTTCGATATCATTATCGATGATGTACTGGTAACCCATCAACGAGCAGACGGTCTTATCATCGCGACACCCTCTGGCAGTACTGCCTACTCCCTGTCCAACGGTGGCCCCATCGTGGCCCCCACCATCGACACGCTGATTGTCCATCCTATTTGCCCGCACACTCTGACCAGCCGACCACTCCTTGTTGAAGGAGAATCTCGTATTAGAGTGCACCTGTGGGACGACGACGTCAGCGCAGCACAGGTCGTTTGCGATGGGCAAGTGTATATGGATGCCATGCTGGGTGATATGGTCGACATTCGGCGCAACCCTCAACGCGTGCGTCTGTTACATCCTGAGAATTATGATTATCACCGTATTCTCAGGGAGAAGCTAAGCTGGGGATAGCGTAACCGGGAGTAGTCGCCATGTTAGTGGGTTGGCACCGCATCATGTATTCAGGCTGGTATCTGACATGGAAGCGTCAGGTGTCATTGCTGCTCATAAAATTTAGTGTTTATCGTTCAAGCGAAAATACACACCATATTGCCTTGTGCAAAAACACATAACATGCTTTCGCCTTAGTTGCAGAGTTCAGGACAAATAACAGGACGGATCCTCACTCACACGTCAGCAAGATAGCGTGAGTAAAACAGTATCATCAGGGTAAGAAGCCAATGCTAACGCATCTACACATACGTCACTTTGCGATCATCGATACCTCAGAGATCGAACTGGATGCAGGAATGACCGCACTCACCGGTGAAACCGGTGCCGGTAAATCCATCTTGCTTGGCGCACTCGGTCTGGTGCTGGGGGCCAGAGCCAACAGCGACAGTATCCAGCAAGGTCAGAAACGTGCTGACATCACCGCAACCTTCGCACTCGATGCCATGCCACAGTTGCGACAATGGCTAAAGGACAACGAACTCGATGCCGAAGACGAGTGCATTCTACGTCGCACGCTTAACGCCAACGGCAAATCGCGCGCCACGATCAATGATGTGCCTGTTCCACTGCAAACCTTGAGTGAGCTGGGAAAACATCTGGTCTCAATTCACGGGCAACATGCCCATCAAACATTGGGAAAAAGTTCGGAACAGCGCCAGCTTCTCGACAATGTAGCCGGTTCGGCTCAGCTTGATAAAGTAACAGCGGCGTACCAGGCGTGGAAGCGCGCATCAGATGCCTTGCTCAGTCACGAAAGCGATGCTCAGTCACGTTTGCAAAGAACTGATCTGATCAGTTTTCAGTTACAGGAATTCGACGAGCTGGATATTGGCAACATGACCATCGAGGCTATCGAATCAGAACATCAATGGCTGGCTAACGCCGATCGAATCATGGCACTGGGCAACGAAATATTGTCCCGACTGGATGAACAGGCCTACCCCGCTCTGCAACAGTCCATCAAGCCCTTGACAGAACTGGTAAGCATTGACGAGCGCCTTCGTGAATCGCTGGATCTTGCGGAGTCTGCCGGTATTCAGATTGCCGAATCTGCCCACTCTGTTCGAGCCTCACTGGGATTACTGGAACACGATGACAGTCGCCTTCAATGGCTTGATCAGAAACTGAGCGTGTTGCATGGACTGGCGAGGAAACACCAGTGTGATATGCATGAGCTGGTACAGGTAGAGGAGACGCTTCGCAGCGAATACGAGCAGTTGCTGGACCCTGCAAACAGCTCCGAAGAGCTTGCTCGCGAGTGCGATAACTTGCGCAAAAAGTATGACCGCGAAGCGACCAAATTGACCAGGCATCGAAAAAAGCATGCCAAGACGCTAGCCAAACATATTACCGAGTCCATGCAAGGCTTGAGCATGACAGGCGGTGTTTTCGAGATCGACATTCAAACAGAGACCGACGAGCCCCGCACTCATGGTAACGATACGGTCAGTTTTCTCGTCAGCCCCAACCCCGGCGTCAAACCGGCACCTTTGGCCAAGGTTGCCTCAGGTGGTGAGCTATCACGCATCAGTCTGTGCATTCAACTGGCAAGTCTTGATACGCGTTCAGTACCCACACTGGTATTTGATGAAGTGGATACTGGTGTAGGCGGTGCGGTAGCGGAGACAGTAGGTCAATTGCTCAGACAGGTTGGCAGCCGTGTGCAGGTACTGTGCGTAACGCATCTTCCACAAGTGGCAGCACAAGCGCACAACCATCTCAAGGTGGCTAAACAGGTTACCGATGGCAAAACGCATACCGCCGTATCAACTCTGGATCGCAAATCCACACGCGATGAGATAGCTCGCATGCTTGGTGGCGCAAAAATGACCAGGAAAAGCCAGCAGCATGCACAAGAGATGCTCGATTCCGCTGTTTCCTAACGGGTTACTTCCCCACGTTCATGGCTAGGAGCCTGCGCAGCCGGAGGCATCTGTCCTGTAAAACTCATGCTCTCGACTATTCTCTAATTTACCACGGATTTCTCTGCTAGCCTTGTCTCGATCCATACAACCTTTTCGGATGATCACTATGCGTGCTGTTCTCTGTGCTTTGCTGATGTGCCTGCTGTCGGCGTGCGGTGGTGACCCTTTCTGGTTACCAAGAGCGCACAAGATCACCATTCAGCAAGGTAATCTTGTCAATCAGGACCAGCTGGAACGTGTCACGGTTGGCATGGAAAGAGAGCTGGTCAGAAACCTGATTGGTACACCGGTCATCAACACCCCTTTCCGCTCTGACCGATGGGACTATGTCTACACGCAAGGCCCTGCCGGAAATGCGATTACAGCACGACGGGTCTCCATCACGTTTGTCGATAACAAGGTGGCCAGTATTGACGACAACAAGGATCTGGAAACTGGAGAACTGCCACCGCAACGCTACTTCTGGGAGAAACGTGATGGCGAGGGACCCATAGAAGATTTTTAACCGCTGCTATTTTTTTTGCTCTGCCTTGCCACCTGTCGCCGCCTTTCCTTAGGATCTTGCAGCAAGGGGCGGTAGATTTCCAGACGGTCTGCGTGGACAAGTAGATAATCATCAGCCACAGCCTGACCGTAAACACCAATCGGCAGCGCTGAGCGCTCAAGCGCTGAGTCGGTCGCCGAAAGCTCGATCAGATCTTGTTCAAGAACCCGATAAAGTGCCTCTCTGGCGCGGGTGCCCGCTGGAAACTCTACCTGAACCCGTTGCTGTTCTTCGGGCAAGGCATACACCACCTCAATGCTGACAGGATCGACACCGCTTCCTCTCACGACCCGAGCGCTGCCGAGTTCTGCCAGCCGACGCAAGACATGCGTGAGCGCCTGCTGCGCCGGTGCCGTAAGTTTGCGCCGTCACGCAAACAGCTAGCTTGCCTTGATCTCATCAGCCCGCTTAACAAACGCTGCTACCATGGTGTCGCAGATTTTGGAAAAAGCGCCACCAAGCACCGCTGCCATTATGCGGCTCTTGAATTCGAAGTCGATGGCCAATTCGACCTTGCAGGCATTTTCATCGATCGGTGTGAATCGCCACGCACCGGATAATTTCCTGAACGGCCCGTCTACAAGCCCCATATGGATGGCTTTGTCGGGCTCCAGCCGGTTGCGCGTGGTGAATTTTAGCCCCTGCATCCGTTGGTCCATGAAAACGGACGCTAACTGATGAGTTTCGCTTTGTTCCGCTACCGAAGCATTGGAGCACCACGGGAGAAACCGAGGGTAGGACTCGATGTCACGGACGAGTGAATACATGTTCGCAGCGGAGTGTGTAACCAGCGCGGAGCGGGAAATGCTTGGCATCTGTTCGTTTTCAGGCTTTATGCGTGTCAGTCAGGCCCTATAATAGGGGCATGGCGAAGAAAAATAAGACAAAGGGCAATAAAGTATCCAGCGGTGCGCTTATCGCACGGAACAAACGTGCCACATACGATTTCAAGATCGACGAGAAATTCGAGGCTGGCCTCGTTTTACAGGGCTGGGAGGTTAAGAGTCTCAGGGAGGGCCGCGTTCAACTGGTGGATGGCTACGTGCAGCTTGTCCGTGGAGAGGCCTACCTGTATGGCGCTAACATCAATCCCCTGAATTCGGCATCCAGCCACTACGTCGCCGAAAACACACGAACTCGCAAATTGCTGTTGAACCGCCGCGAATTGTCTCGTCTGATAGGTGCCGTTGAGCGCAAGGGCTACACCATCGTTGCCATGTCGATGTACTGGAAAAACGGTAAGGTAAAAATCGAGATTGGTATCGGTAAAGGCAAGAAGGAATTTGACAAACGTGCCTCAATCAAGGATCGCGACTGGCAGCGTGACAAGGCTCGTGTGGTCAGAACGCATTAGGGTCGGATTAAAACTGTTGCCACAAAGCAGGTAGGTAGGCGGTCAGTGTACCGGCTTCTCCGTGACGAATTGATCCCATGCACAGCCGTCATCCGACGCGCGAAGCTTCTCCAGCCACTGCATATGGGCTTCGGTCTCCTCGCTACTGGCTGAGATTACCTTGAGTTGGCCAACATCGACGGTGGCCGCAAGGTCTACCGTTACCGAACCCGTGGCAGTGTCCTGATCGAGCAGCAAGGCTGTTTGTCCACCAGTCATGACCAGATAGACATCTGCCAGAATCTCCGAATCCAGCAAGGCGCCATGCAGGGTTCGATGGGAATTATTCACACCCAGACGCTTGCATAAGGCATCCAGATTGTTTTTTTGACCGGGAAACTGTTTTCTGGCCATCGCCAGCGTATCGGTGACCTTGCAGACTCGTTTGAGCTCCAGAGGCATGTCGCATAGCGTGAACTCATGCTCGAGGAAACCGACATCAAAGTCGGCGTTGTGGATGATCAGCTCTGCACCCAAAAGGTACTCTTTGAGCTCTTGCGCGACATGCGCAAAGCGCGGTTTGTCAACAAGAAACTCGTTGGTGATACCGTGTACCGCCATCGCACCGGCATCGATATCACGGTCGGGCTGAAGGTAGATATGCAGATTGTTACCGGTGAGCCGACGTTCGACCATCTCGACACAACCTACTTCAATAATGCGATGCCCATCACGTGTGTCGAGGCCCGTGGTTTCGGTGTCCAGGACCACCACACGGGAACTACCTTTTTGCAAACTCATAGCACTATAAATTCCCTTAAATACTTATTTATCAAGTAGATAGGCGGATATGAAAAATATATAATTGAAATATATGTGTAAACAATTTTCTCATTCTTACTGCACTAGCTCATAGTGTAAAAATGCAATATAAGGTTAAGCCATTCATTGCCAGTGATGGTGAGCGTGTTTCGCAGTTGTATGATTCTAAAGCAGGTGGATTTCCTTTGTATTACCCAACAGCCTATATCGCTAGATCAGTTCGACCCAATGCCACACATAACACTCAAAAAGTTTATCTGGAATCGCTCAAACGGATCTGCGAATGGGAATCACACCGAGAAATAGATATAGCTACCCGTTTCCAAAAGCTACAGTTCCTCAGCTCACAAGAGATCGATTCTCTTACCAGACATCTCGGGGAGAGAAGAAAAGGCAATGGACATGACGTCATTGGTCGTGGCAAATACAACACTAGCGAGAGAAGCCTTAAGGCGTATTACAACGATCCAGCGGAGGATGCCCGACAATTAGACGAAGATATGGCCCCAGCGTTGGTGCCCCTCGCAATGGCCTTCGCTGGCACTCTGATCGACAGCGAAGAACAAGCAAGTCGTTACGATGATCCCACTAGTCGCTTGGAGTTTGCCACTGACCATACACTCAAAAGCGTTGGGCATTGCGGCAAGCATAGTTTTTGCGCCACAACGTCGGTGCCTGTCCCCTGCTATCGCTGCAAGCATTTTGAACCACTTGTATCGGCTCCGCATGGTGAGGTGCTAGAGGCTCTTACGCATAGGCAGGCTGAGGAAAAGAAGGCCCTGAAAATAGGTGGTGCTAGAAATCTACTCGTGCCTATTGACCTATCAGCGGACATTCAAGCAGTTCAAAACTGCATCGACAGGTGTGATGCCCGCAAGGTTGAGACGGTGTGATGGCTGAAATTGTCGGCAAGGATTCCTATGCATTTTCAAACGGTGACAGAGCAGACTCTGATGTCAAGGAAAATAAGCTGCCCAATCAGGATGCCTTACTCGCAATTGCTGAGGTATTCGGCAGAGGAAATACCGAGGCACTTGATGATGTAGACACCATGGTGACAAGTATCACCTGCCTACTCCTCAGTGCACAAATGCGTATTAGCGAGGTACTCAGGCTTCGTACCGATTGCATCGCCAGTGATACCGACCAGAACGGCAACACGCATTACTATTTAACGTACTGGGTTCCGAAAACAAGACAGTTTGATCGCAAGCCCATACCCACGACTATGGCACCCAGCGCACTGCAGGCGTTAGAGCGGTTAAAGCAAATAACCGATGAGGGACGACGGCTTGCGCGTTATATGGAGACCAATCCGACAGAATTCTATCGTCACGCAGGCTGCCCTGACATCGACGACGATAAAGACCTAACCCGAGACCAGGTTGCTCAGGCCTTAGGGTTTGCTAACCGAAAATCGTCAGAGGATTTCATTCTCCGGCACACAGGAAAGCGTGCGCTTACGGGATTTACCCTGAATTCGCTCTGGCAGATTGTTTTAGCTGAACACAAGCAGTCCAATCCTCATTTTCCATTTCGGCAGTCCGGTGATGCTGAAGCGAAAACACCGCTTAGGATGTCGGATTCACTTCTTTGTTTCTTCCGATTACAGCTCAGTGTAAGAAATACGACAAGTCCTGTTTTGCTCGCCCCTTTCAACAAAGATTTTTTCAGTAATCGACTTTCAGCATCAGTGAAAAAGGAGCGCTACAATAAACGTCCGATGTGCTTTTTCACACGCCATGGTTTTGAGGCTATTCAACTAAAATCGCATAGCCTGCGTCACTTGCTTAACCGACTGGCCCGCCGCAGCGGCGTGTCTATTGACACGATCACAGCCTGGAGTAGCCGGGCGTCTAGCAAACAAACGCAGACCTACTTGAACGACGATCCGACCGAAGCCGCTGCCAAAGGTGCCGCTCTTCTGAAGCTACACGATAGTCAGTCTCCAAAAAGTCCCGTGCTCGATGAAGAAGCCGACCTTCGAAGCCATAGTCCTTTTCACAGAAGCCGTTACGGGCTATGTCGGCGCAGTTGGCGTGCAGGGCCATGTAATCGATTTGCTGATTGTCTGAACTGCTCAGAGCTGCTGATGTGCAAGGGCGATAAATTGGCTGTGGAGACAATCGAAAAGGATCGCGAATACTTGGTTCGTTCCTACACAGCTGCTCAACAAGCTATAAAAAATGGAGAACGATCAGTATCCCGATGGACCAACATTGCAGGCCCACAGATAGAACGTCTGGATCAACTGCTCTCCATTTTAGACGACAACCGCATTCCAGATGGAAGCCCTATCGAAATGGCGGGCACGGATTTCAGTCATGAAAATACTGCCCTTGAAGGTAAAGCTGCCGAGGCAGGGATCAATCTGCTTGATCGGAGCAGCTTGGCCATCGAATACGGCAGCGAGCTGATTAACTGTTTGAATCTATTATCGAGCAACGACAATGCCTAAGGCGATTACCCAAACGCAACTGAATAAAATAGCGCGAATGATTCGAGAGTGGCCGCAGGAGGATGCTTTTGTCGATATCCGGCTGTAAGTTGAGGATAGTGCGCAGCCCTGTACGAACAAGATTCTGATCATCGGCAATTAAAACACGAATAGTCATGATCAATCGTTGGTCCTGTATTTCGGTAAGGTAGCCGTAACACTCCAACCGTATTTTCCACCTGGCCTTGATCGAAGTGTACCGCCCAGCAACGCCACGCGTTCTCCCATCCCGCGCAGCCCGTGGCCTGCGGGTGGCTGATGTGCTATGAACTGTCCATCATCAATGACTGACAGTCGTACTTCGCTATCGTTACCTTCAATCAGTATGTCGACACTGTGTGCGTCAGTGGCATGGCGTACCGCATTGGTGAGTGCTTCCTGAGTCAGTCTATACAAGGTTGATTGTAAGGTTGAGCTCAGACTGTTTAGTTCACCTTCGAAGTTGATCGTCACGTGCAAAGGATATGCATTGTCTTGCGCGAGTTGCTTGATATCATTGAGCGTTTCTATGGGCGCCCGGATAGCGTCCGAATCATCGCGAAGCATGCTGACAATCTGCCGCATTTCAGTCAGTGTTCGGGATGCTGATTCCTCGATGACCGCGAGGGTCTCAAGCGGTGCGTTTGGCTGTGTGTCAGCAAGAGCACGTCCCGCCTGTGCCTGAATGGCGATTGCTGAGACGTGGTGCGCAACCGTGTCGTACAGCTCACGAGCCAGCAGTTCGCGTTCTTGTGAGCGAACATTCTGGGATATGCGACGCTGCGTGTTGTCCTGGTAGCGCACGAAAACACCGAGCCCTGCGGGTATGAGGATGAACATACTGGCACCGAGAATCTCTAGCCACGATCGCGTCTCCACGGCCATAGCCGGGGTAATAGCCATGGCTATTGCGATGAGGCCAATGATAGCCTCGCGACCCGATCCCCAACGAAGTAGTGAGTAAGGAAAGATCACAACAAATATATTACACGTCAGACCACGCCACTCTACGTCAGCGATTATTGCAACGGTCTGTACTACCGCCGACGACCCATAGGCGACGATTGCCATGAAAAGAGGATGCGTGCGTCGCCAGGGCAGTGTCAGGGTGAGTGTCACCGTCAGCACGATTGTCAACGATCGCCACATCAGGCTGTCTATGAAAATCCCTTCCAATATGGCGATGATTGCCAGAAACGTGACAAGCAGCCAATCCCGCGGGATGGGTCCGGGTGGGTCTGGTGCACGAACCTCGTGCCACAGCATCGATATTGGTTTCAGCATCCTCATAGTCTTAGGGGGACGGAACTACCCTGTAGTTTATACGTGGCGCGACAAAGGTTCATCGGTCAAAAGACTGATTTTGACCACGCGCATGGTGGAGACGGCCGCACTCTTGTAGCACGCACGCCGCTGCCCGGTGTTTGTTAGCCAGCTCAAGAGCCGGGCGGCGCTCAGCCAGGGATTGTTGATCGACACTGCACTGCTCACAGGCGAGTAGGACTAAGGCGCGCCATGGTGATCGTACAGGATGCCGAATGTGTGATGGAGTCGGTTGGCGCATCCCAGCGGGAACGTCAACGGTAGATGGACAAACACCTGGTAGTCGTCCTGCTGGTGAAATACACTGGTGGTAGGTTTTTATGTGTGTTGGGTTGTGGTGTAAGTGGTTTGAACTTCCTATGCTCGATATGGGATAAAGCTCCTTCGCGCCGCCCTATCCAGGCTGCCTTAATTTTTTGTGCACCATCCACTGCAATGTAGGCTATCTCGTCAGTCCTAAACAACTAAAAATTAAGATAAGTTAATTTTAAAATACGATGAAATTAATACTGTGTACTGATAATCTATACAAAAGACTAGTTGCGAATGGTTTGAATGAAACAATCCATACTTATCGTTGATGATGACGATAGTGTCAGAAGAAATTACAAGGACATTCTCGAAGATGAGGGATACCAGGTTGCCGAACACGACTCAGCCGATCAGTTGATCAGTGTGTTTCCTGACTCCGGCTATGATTTGGTGATTCTGGATATCTCTATTCATGGAGATAGATCTGCTGGCCACAAACTATGCGAAACTTTAAAAGCGCTGTATCCTCAAATACCGATCGCCATGCTGACATCCCTCGATGATGAGAAAAATCGTACCACCGCAATGAACAATGGGGCAAATGCGTACTGGACGAAAAGCGCTTGTGTTACTGGATTTCTGAACGATGTGAAGAAACTTTTGACGATAAAGGTTGACTGATATGCGAAAAACGATCGCATTGGTTGAAGATGATGACATTCTCCGACAGAACTATGTTGATCTGCTCGAAGATAATTTATTTTTCGTAACAGCATACGCTAGCAGGCTTGAAGCTGAGGCGGCCTTTGAAAAAGGCTTGCCGGATCTGGCTTTGCTGGATATTGGGCTAAACGAAGAGCGAGAAGGGGGGTACGATCTTTGTCGGTTTATCCGAAGGCGATCCGAATCGCTTCCTATTATCTTTCTCACAGCGTACAACAAGGATGTTGATGAGATTTCAGGGCTCCGTATGGGAGCGGATGACTATATATCAAAGGAGGAATCATTTGAAAAAATTTTGGTGAGGATTAATAGTCTGTTTCGACGCGTGGCAGCTCTTTCGGATAATCCTGAAGAAAGGGGACAGGAACAAGCTGAGAATCAGGTGCAACACGGAGATCTGTATATCAATATGGCTAGCTTCGAGATTCGCTGGAAGGACATTCCGATAAAATTTCCGCTCACGCAGCTTTGGATACTGCATTCACTGGCCAGACGTCCCGGACAAGTCAAGAGTAGAGAGTCGCTAATGGATGCGGCTAATATCACTCATAGTGGCTTAAATACGATTACCGTACATATCAACGCTATAAGAAATAAATTTAAAGAAGTGGATGCTGACTTTGATCGTATAAAAAACGAACGAGGAATCGGATATAGCTGGTCCTAAGCTTTTTAGCCAACTATTCAGCGTCACTCGTAGGCAAGCATATGGTAAATATCGGTCCCTTAGCTGAATTTTTGGCTGCGATAGTTCCGTTGTGATATTCAGCTATCCGTCTGGCAACAAAAAGGCCAAACCCCACGTTGCCTTGCTGTTTTTTTTCTCTGGAACGTATTGAGACAGATAGCCCGAATAAAGCCTGCGTATCAGCAGGCAATGCTGGCCCATGGTTCTCGACCGAGATAGTAATCTGCCTTTCACCGAGTTGGGCCAGGCGGATGATCACTTCTGTTTCAGGGAATTTGAAATCCATCGCATTGGTGATTAATTTATCCAGCATCTGCTCCAGGCGCTGTCTGTCTCCGTTTATTATACTGTGCTCAGAAGTATCGTTGATAAACTTAAGCCGTGCGCTGAACTGCTCGTTTATTTCCGTTGTATAACGTTGCAACAATTCCCGAACATCGAGAGCCGTGTAGTTCTCGGAGAGAAGGGCGGATTCAATATCCGCAGCGTCTACAGTACTATTTATAAGTTCTTTCATGTCCATAAGGCTTGCTGATGCTCTTTCACAGTACTTCATGACTTGTTGGTTTTGACCTTCCTTGCTAGCCAGCAGACGAATTGACTGTTCAGCACCTACTTGTTTGTTTTTGAGTTCATGGCGTAAGAATGAAGCCATATGCTCGAGCCAGAACTGGCGTTGCTTGCGTGCCTGCGCAATTTCTCGCAGATTACTTTCCTGGATTTCAATGGCGTTCTCTCGAAAAACAGCGAGTGCTCGCCCCATTTTTCCGATCTCATCTTTCGACTGATGCTTGGGCAACGGCGCACGCAAATCGCCTCCTGCTATGGCCAGCATGCTCTGGCTAAGTATGGTTAACTTTCTGACGATACCTCGATCTACGTAAATCCAAACCAGTAACATTAGTAAGGCTACAGCCAGGCTTCCAAGAACGACGCCAGCGATAATCGGTCGATTGTGAATAACTTTCTCTCTGTCTACCGCGAGTTGTAGCTGCTGTCGCAATTCCACTGCCAGCGCTGAAAGTTTTTCATCAAGCTTGACAAGCGCATCGTTGCTCGAAATAGCGAGTAGCAGTAGGGTATTAAAATCAGCGTATGTGTCCGTCAGAACGGTGCTCAGGTTTTCTATTTCATCATTAGCATTGTCGTACGCTAGCCCGAACGAAGCAATAGTATCCGCGTTGACAGACTGGGTGGCCGATGACGCATTAATCAAGTCTATATTGGCGCTGATTTCTTGCCAGAGTGGTTTAATGGACGACACTGAATCGTTCGGCTGTACATACGTTTGAGGAACGTTCTTTATCTTCGTCTGTAACCTCTTGACAAGATCTATTGATTTTAGATCGGCCTCAATGACATTCTGCGCGGCACCAATAAACTGAACTGCCAGCTGAAGTTCACGAATGAAATAATTAACGGTTAAAACCTGTACCACGAACAATACAATCGGTATTGTAGTAGCGAGTAGTAGTTTGTTCCTTATCGACATGAATGCTTGTGGTGCCTATATTTTCCCCGCATTCCGCCATTTTTCGAATATTGGTTTGATGGCAGCATGAGTCTGTGCTACTGCCTCTTGCGGTGACAGTAGTCCCGTTGCGACCTGTGAGAACATGGACGGCAGCATATGTTTGTTGACCACCTCGTCAATAGCGGCATTGGTGTATCCAGGGTAACCAAGATTGGTGAGTGTTGCAGGAACCTCTTTGAGTACATCGTAGCGGCCTGTTGGCCCGTCATCTAACTTTAGCATGTCATTAAACAGGGGCACTGATTTTGGGTAACTGGGCAAATTCTGAAATCCACTGGCCTCAATTGCTGCTGAGATATTTGCCATATAGTCCACGATAAACTTTTTTGCAGCTTGCGGATTCCTGGCAAAACGCCAGATTGCATAAATATTTGCACCAAAAATGGAGCCCGTTCTTCCAGCTGGCCCTTCCGGAAGTGTTGCAAGTGACAACGTTTTGTTAACAGGGAAGTTCTGGCTTTGGGCTGCGCGAATAATCGAAATCGTATCGACCGTCAGGCATCCGTTGCCAGCGAGCATAAACTGGTTGTTGGATGGTGGAGTCCAATTCAGCACTTCAGCTGTCATGGCCTCTTCATAGAGTACTTTGGCAAATTTAAGTGATTCGATAGTTTCCTTAGATTGTAGAGACAAATTCCCGGCTTCATCCTGTATCGAAGCACCGAAGCAGGACATCAGAGCGCGTAGTGTCTGTTCACCGTTGTGCTCAGGCGCAAGGCTTATACCGACGGGCGATTCGTGTAATAGCTTGATTGCTCGCCCTCCTTCACGAACGTTGTCCCACGTTACAGGTTGTTGACCCACTGCGTCCCATAAATCCTGACGATAGGTAAGCATGGTCGCGAGATAACTTTCGCAAAACCCGTGGTATTTTCTGGTGACTGGGTTGTAGCAACTTCGGTGTACGAACTCATGGATCTTACCGTACCGACTTTCGCATTCTTCAAATATTTCTCGATGATCGATTACATGATCTTCCAGTAGTGGACGTGGTGCCAGGAAAAGCACCATATCATGACCCTGTTGTTGCTGTGCTTCTGCTGCTGCCAGCTTATCGATTTCACCCAGCCCCACGTTGTCAACAATGACCTGGATTCCGTTTTCTTCTCCCCATTGCTTGACGAACACATCATTGAACCATGCTTCAAATCTGGGAATGAAGTTTTTCCAACGAAGAATTCGAAGTGTTTTCTGATTAGCCTTGGCGCTTCGTGTAAGAATGGTCGGCCCGACGGCTGTTGGTATTGCGGCTGCGCTAATAGCTTTGAGTAGTTGCCTGCGTTGATGCATGTGAGAGTGTCCACTTTTCATATCGCTAACCCTTTCAAGTTTTTGATTAATTCAGGAGTGTCTATCTTGCTTAAAGAATCTCGGGTAGTGTATTTGCTATCTGTTGATCTTCTGTTGAGTGATCGTGGTCCTGTTGCACTCTAGCGTTAGTGGTATCTGAGCGAGTGATATCGACAGGCAGTGTTTCGGAATCTTCAGTAGAATCTCCGCTGAAAGCTACAGCACCGTCGTGCTCATAGTCGTTAACAATAAGTGGTAATTGGGAAACAGTCCCCGAGTAATAGTGCGCTTGAGAGGCCAGCCGAACGTATGGAATGGCGCCATCGTGCTCATAGTTATTCGAAGTGAGTCGACGGCGAGGCACAGCGCCATCATACTCATGCTCGTTGGTGTCAAGTTCAATGAAGGGTGCTGCACCATCGTGTTCATACGTGC
>JBGCGC010000121.1:0-20678 GCA_045110475.1 Granulosicoccus sp. | reverse complement strand
GTCCAATTTTGAGTCAAATTTTGCGCTCATTTGAGGAGTTTAGCTGGCTAAGTGACGAAAATGAGCGCAAAATTTGGCCAAAAGTGGGCTGCTCGTAGCCGATTGATTTCTGCGGGGCCGCCTCCGGCCGCGCAGGCTCCTCGGATAGAGCCTTCGGCCGCTCAGGCTTCAGCAATCGGAAAAGCCCAACAAACCCGTCATTCGATATCCACAGCGGGTTCTGCGCAAGTTAGTTATAAATAGCATTCACGCTGTCTGGTATTACCGAACAATTTTTAGCGGCTCTACCATGCCGTTTTCGCTTGCCCTTATTCGTAACAAATATTCAAATCCACTTTTCAGGCCGATGAACGATACGGAGCGGCGAGTAAAGTTGCGCATGGCGAAAAAGCCAATGACGTCCCCGTCGTAGGCTATTTCCACTCCGGGCATCTGCGTCTGTTCACCTTTTAACGTGACAGGCTCTGGCATGATCAACGCCCGCGCCCGATTTACCGGGAGGTGGGTGAGGATCGCTGAACCCGCGTAGCGGGTTTGCTTGAAAAGCCTGACATCAGCAAAATCGGGGATGCTGTCCCTCGTGTTGAGCTCTTTGCTGACCTGCGTTTGTGCAAACACCGGTGACGCTAAAGAAGCAAGATGGCAGACAACATATATCGATACAGTCCAGAGAAACGATCGCCTATTTTTTGAATCTGTACACCGCATGAGACACCGCTTCTATAAAGTTCCTTGTCAGGTTATAACAATCGACTGTTTTATCGACTGTTTTATCGATTGATACATAGGTCCGAGCCAACGTAATTTTTACTGCAATAAATTACCACTAAAAAACTGTCAGATGCTGTGTTGAATTACCAAGTAGTCGGATCGTTTTTTAGCCGCCGCTTGTAAGCACACTTGGGAATAGTTCAGTCCGCTTGTATCTTATGGGCAAGGATTCATTGGCTGCAGATACTTACCTGAGTTTATACATTGATTAGTAGCATGAAGTACACTTTGGCAACGCACTACTATTAAAGGCCAATTCAATGGATACCGCAAAATATACCTCTCCGCAGCATAAAAGCTATGATGTTGTGATTGTCGGTGGCGCCATGATCGGTTCTTCGGTTGCCTGGTTTTTGTCAAACAACACAGATTTCGACGGTCGTGTGCTGGTTGTTGAGCGTGATCCAAGTTATGAGAATTCTTCAACGGCACATACTAATAGTTGTATGCGGCAACAGTTCACTAACGAGCTCAATATAAGGATTTCGCAGTTTGCTGCTGATTTTGTAAAGAACTTTCGACAGTATATGGGGGGAGATGAGCGAGTTCCGCATCTTGTGCTGCAAAGCTACGGATATATGTATCTGGCCCAGAATGAAAAATTTGCTCAAACACTCAAAGAGAGTCAAAAAGTCCAGCAATTGTTGGGTGCGGGCACACGCTACATGACGCGTGAAGACATCAAGCGCGACTACCCGTTTTATCATCTGGATGATATTGTCGGTGCTAATCATAACCTTGTAGACGAAGGCTACTTTGATGGCAATACCTTGTTCGACTGGTGGAAACGATCTGCGCGCGAAAAAGGCGTTGAGTACGTAGCCAATGAAGTAGTAGCGATGCAAACCAATGATGCCAGCACTGAGGTAAATAGTGTGGTTTTGAGTACGGGTGACAAGGTGAGCTGTGGCAAAGTAGTTAATGCATCGGGACCTCGTGCTGCGGCAACGGCAAGGATGGCAGGTATAGATGTTCCAGTTGAACCAAGAAAACGCTATACGTTTATTTTCGATGCTGAACAGCCACTTGATCGTGACTTGCCTTTAACGATCGATCCTACAGGTATTCACATGCGAACTGATGGACAATACTACCTTGCAGGCTGTCCGCCAGATGTTGACCCTGCCGTTGATCCAGATGACTTCGAACAGGATCATAGCATCTGGGAAGATAAGGTCTGGCCGATAATTGCCCATCGCATACCCCAGTTTGAAGCTATAAAACTGAAGAACTCGTGGGCTGGCCACTATGCATTCAATACGCTGGATCAGAACGCTATTATAGGTGCGCACACTAGAGTATCAAATTTTCTATTCGTGAATGGATTCTCCGGCCATGGTTTTCAACAGTCTCCTGCTATGGGACGCGGCATGAGCGAGCTGATTACCTACAATGAGTACCGCTCGCTGGATCTTTCATCGTTGGGATATGAGCGTATCGAACACGAAAATCCGTTCGTCGAGAAGGCCGTTATCTAGATACTATCTTTTCTGAGGTCTGAGGTCTGAGGTCTGAGGTCTGAGGTCTGAGGTCTGAGGCATCAACCCTGAAATATCCGTTATTCACCCGTTTTCGAATCCCTTTAGTACATTGACCGCATTGATGCCAATTTCGGCGACTGCATAGCCTCCTTCCATCACAAAGACAGTGGGCAGCTTCGTACCTGAAAGCAGTGCTCCGTAGTGTAGAAAATCCTGTGTCTGCAACTTAAAGAAGCTGATCGGATCGTTTTCAAATGTATCTACACCTAAAGAGACCACGAGTACATCAGGCGCGTAGTTTTTGATATGTTTCAAACCAGATTTCAGTGCAGTTGACCATTGATCGTAAGTGCAGCCTTCAGGTAGTGGATAGTTAAGGTTAAATCCCTCGCCGACACCCGTGCCTCGCTCATCTGCGTAACCTAGAAAATGCGGAAATGCATCAACCGGATCACCGTGTAACGAGACAAAGAGCACATCATCCCGAGCGTAAAAAATATCCTGAGTACCGTTGCCATGATGAAAGTCGACATCCAGTACGGCAACTCTTGATGCGCCTTCTTCGAGTAGGTGCTGTGCAGCTATAGCGGCATTGTTCAGGAAGCAATAGCCTCCATAAAGATCGAATGCGGCGTGGTGACCCGGTGGTCGGCAAAGTGAAAATGCAGATGAATAACCTGCCGATACATGTGCAGCAGCACTGTGCGCACAAGAAGCGCTGCTCAGAGCGGCTTGCCAGGTCCCTGCAGTGATAGCGGTCTCGATAGCCATGGCGTAGTATCCGAGCTTGCCTTCAATGTGATTGGGTTCACGTTGTTGCATACGCCTTGCCGGAACGACGGACGGCAGGGCGGGTGCGGTGAAGCCTGCGTCGGTCCACCTTTGCCAGGCACTTTCAAGAAAGTTCAGAAAATTCTCATCGTGCACCTTCGATAGTAACGTTGCCGGAACGGGTGAGGGTGCTTCAGGCGCACTAAAATCCTCTGCATCCAGCGCATCTACAATGTGCAACCATCGCTCCGGACACTCGAACGGGCGGACAAGCTCGCCGCCGGATAGTTCCCCATCGGGAAAGTGCAGCTGATGGTCCTGACTGGCGTAGGTCTTCATCGACATAAATTTTGCTTGTTAGCGTTACGCATCATCTCACGCTGAAGTGCTTATGTTAACTCCCGTTGATTCTTTGTCGGTACTGGTGTTACCAACGGCGAACTCCCTCAAGCAAGCACCTGACTGGACGCCATATAGGAATGGTTGGATATTTGGGACTTGGTTGAATAATGAGTACAACAAGCAGAGGTTCCTTGTACGCAGGTGTGTTGACTATGGGGTGTGTTCTGCAACGCTTGCTTACCTGTTGTCTTCTATTGCTGTCTTTGAGTGCCTGCAGCACAATGAGCTCGGCCGACAGAGTGACGGTGGATCGCAATCGATCGATTGCACTTCTACCGTTTGAAAATCTTTCTGCGACGCCGCTAGCGGATACACGACTTCAACGACTGGTAGAGACTCGTCTCCGGCATAGAGGAGTCAGGAATATCCAGTTATATGAGTCTGCGCAGCGGGTAGCACTGAAAACATTGCTGAATGGCGAAAGTCGGTTGAAGGATGCAACCAGTCGTGCAAAAGCGAAAGGTGCGCGCTACGGTGTTACAGGTACAGTGCATGAGTGGCAATACAAAGGTGGTGCTGATCGAGAGCCTGTAGTCGGTGTTACTCTGTCAATCATCGATTTCAGTACAGATAGTGTTCTGTGGCAGGCGAATGCAGCGCGATCCGGCTGGGGTGCTGCCAACCTGTCTGCCATTGCTGACAAAGTGGTTGGTGACCTGCTGGAGCAGGTGACATTCTCTGACAATAAACGTGATGCATCGCTTCTTCGAAGCGAACGATCGCACTGATGAAAAATTCATCGCAACACGACGGCACCGTATCCGCGAATGGATCAGGTAGTCCTGCTGGCGCGCTTGCGGCAGCGCCTGAGCGCAAGGAGGGCAAGAGTGTGCGCTTGCTGGAGCTTTTGCTGTTCGCGCTGATGGTGCCATTTGCCGGTATTTTGTTTTTTTCCTCAGACCCGACTGGGTTGGCAACGGGATTCCCCTGGCTGATTGCTCCACCACTGTTATTTGCTGCACGCTATGGTAGTACGTGGGGCTTTGCGTGCGCCGTATTGACAGCGGGTTTTATCAACCTGCCCTTTTTTACGTCTGCAGCAGTTGCTTCAGAAAATGTGGTTCTCGGCGTTGGCTTGTGCGTGCTTTGCCTGTTTATTGGTGAGGCTACGGCCTCGCAAAAGAAGCTGCGAGCAAAATCCGAGGCTGAAAACGCGTACTTGCGCCATCGACTTGATGTATTCAGCTCTGACTATCATGTGCTGAAAGTGTCGCATGGTCTGCTGGAAGAATATATGGCAGGGCAGCGACTGAGTTTGCGAGAAGCTCTGCAGCGGTTGCGTCCCGCGCTGGGTTCCGGACCTGAAGGCGCTCTGGCAGGTCAGGAGCTGATGGCAGTATTCGCTCAGTTCTGCTCTGTACAGATTGCAAGCCTGCACTACGTTGATACAGAAGGACACGTGCATTCCAGAGCTATGGCAACCCATGGAGAAATGATCGACCTGCCAATGTTTGATCCGTTGTTGCGATTGGCATTGGAAAAGCGACAAATGGTCAGCATCAAGCGAGATATGCTGGCTGACAAGCATCAGACGCACAGTTTGCTGGCGGTGTTGCCCCTGGTGGACGTAAACAGTCAGGTATATGCTGTTCTGGCAATCAAGGATATGCACTTTATGGCGTTTCAGCAAGAGAACCTGAACCTTCTTGCATTGCTTGGTAGCTATCTTGGTAACTTGTTAACTCGCTCGCGAGGGCTTGATCAGTCGCCCCAAGTTGCGTTTGTATCTGATCTTGAAACTGTCGTGCGCTTCGCCCGGCAGAGCAATGTACAGTCGGTCTTGTTCTCCTTGCAGTTTGAATCCAGCGATCAGGGACGCAAGATTGCCGGTTTCATTAGTGAAGGTATCCGGAGTCTGGATACTGCTGTGGTGTTGGAACGTTCACAGGAGCACCACACCATTGGTCTTGTCCTCCCACTAATGTCTGAGCAGGCGGCGCGTGGCTTTCGTACCCGAATTGAAGAAGCCGTCATCGCAGCTTTTGAGATTCCACTTGATCATGTTTTGCAGGATATTCAAGTCAAACAAGTCGGGAACAGGGACAACCTGAAATCGTGTTTGTCCTTTTTTACAGTACATGCAAGCAAAGAAGCTCTCATGCCGGCACTACAGCCAATGGGAGAGCAACGTGTCGCCTAAATCGTTTGGATTACTGTTGGTGTGTCTGCTGGACACCTTGTTACTCGTTGATCTCGTACGGGGTTTTCAGGTTTTGGAATCCATGGTTGCGTGGGGTGCTCTGCATTTGGTGCTTTGTTTTTCAGGGGCATGCCTTCTATCAACAATTCTGCATCAGCTTGCGCAGACTCATCAAAAAGCGTCTGTGTCTGATCTGACAAGGCCAGAAAGTAAATCAGGTATTTCAGTGGCGATCTCTGACGCAAGATACCCGCTGCGAGCGCTGGTTTTTCTAGCGAGTGTGTCGATACCTGGTGTCGGCCTGATTGGTATTTCGCTCTCACTTATGTATGGGCTGCGTGTGTCGCAGAAGCGTACGTATACATCTGATTACTGGCAAGTAACACCGGTGGCATCGTTGCCTTATGTTGCCCCGCTAGATCGGAAAATTCAGCCTGCGGATAGCCGTGGTTTT
Organism: Granulosicoccus sp.; assembly: GCA_045110475.1. Taxonomy (GTDB): domain Bacteria; phylum Pseudomonadota; class Gammaproteobacteria; order Granulosicoccales; family Granulosicoccaceae; genus Granulosicoccus. The sequence goes on along the minus strand of JBGCGC010000121.1, from coordinate 14,659 downwards.
ACCGAGCATCTTCTTTATTCGACGAATGACGATGATATCTACCATAAGGTGCTTGCCTCAGCCAATGTGAAGACTAGTCTTGCTGTCGACACACTGAAACAGGCTATGCAACATCGTGATGAGAAAGTACGCTTGACTGCATACAAAACGCTCGATCGAAAAGTCACTACCCTCAATAAGGAGATACAGCGCCTTGAACAAGCATTGGAGTCGGATGACGCCGTAAATTCATCTGCCAGGTTTTTACAGATAGCTAATAACTATTGGGAGCTGGTAACCATAGAAGGGTCTGAGGCTGTTGCCCGAAAGCAGTTGTTAGCGAAGGCTGCGGCAGCTGCAATCAAGGCAGTTTCAGTGTTACCGAATAATCGAAATGCTCATCTGGTGCTGGGGCGAATTTCACTGGCACAAGGCGATACCCGGCGTGCATCGATAGCGTTTGAACGCGCTCAAATACTGGGCATGCCAGGTGATAAAGTGCTGCCATATCTCGCCGAGTGTGCATTTCTTGAGAGAAATCTGACGCGCGTACAACAACTGCTATCACGGCTTGATCCTTCTATAGTGGCGTATCCACCGTTGTCGCATGTAGCCAGGTATTGGTCATGAGTCAGTCTTCACGATATCATCCGGACAAGCCTGCTGATGTGTGCCTGCTGCTGGAGGGTACTTTTCCGTACGTCAGAGGCGGGGTGTCGACGTGGGTGCGTCAACTCATAGAAGGAATGCCTCATCTACGGTTTTCGATCATCTATCTCGGGGCGGACAGGCAAACCCACGGTGAGCCAGTCTATCCATTACCGGATAATTTGGTACATCTGGAAATCCATTTTTTACTTGATAACCAGACAACAAAGTCTGCGAGTAAGCTATCCAGGCGTGTTGGAAAAAAATTCAACAGTCTGCTGAGCGTTTTTAATGACAGCGGAACAGATGAATCACGTTTTGAAAAAAATGACTGTTGCCATTCTCTCCTGCAAGAGACAGATGGCAAGCTCGACGAATCGGTTGGGCGCAGTTTTGCGCAACTGATGTGTGGCGACGATCCTATCAGCATTAACGATCTTGAAACCCATAGCTCTGCCTGGAAGAGTATCCGTACTCATTATGAAAGTGCACCAGAGGGTCTGGACTTCAATCACTACTTCTGGAGTGTGAGAAGCATGCACGCGCCATTATTCAAGTTGGCGGAAATTGCCGGAAACGCGCCTGCGGCCGATGTTTATCATTCAGTGTCTACCGGGTATGCGGGGTTTCTCGGATCGCTAATCAAGCAGCAGCGCAGTGCGCCGTTTATCGTGTCAGAGCATGGCATTTATACGAAGGAGAGAGAGCTTGATCTTGCGCAGGTCGATTGGATTCCGGAGGACTATGATCCGTTTAAAGTAGGTCTTAACGACAATATGAACTATCTGCGAGCACTGTGGATCCGGTTCTTCAGCTCGTTAGGAAGAATGGCCTATGCATCTGCTAACGATGTTTTTACCCTATATGAAGGAAATCGTAAACGCCAAATCGAAGATGGCGCAGATGAAGAGCGATTGCATATCGTACCCAACGGTGTCGATATTGCCAGGTATTCCAAGGTGCGCAGGCCCGACGGCGCGCCCGTTCCAGCAGTTATTGCACTTATCGGGCGAGTTGTGCCGATCAAGGATATCAAGACCTTTATTCGAACCATGCAGATCGTTCATGCCACTATGCCTGATGTTCAGGGGTGGCTATATGGTCCGGAAGACGAAGACGCCGCCTACACAAGGGAGTGCCGTGATCTGATACATAGTCTGGGTCTGGCTGGTGTGGTGAAGTTCAAGGGTTTTGAGGCACCCGATATTATTTTTCCGCAGGTGGGCTTATCGGTATTGAGTTCAGTGTCTGAGGGACAGCCCTTGGTTGTCCTGGAAGGTTTTGCAGCAGGAATACCTGCTGTGACTACTGATGTTGGTAGTTGCCGGGAGCTCATATACGGAGTTGACGAGAACGACAGAAACCTGGGTAAGGCAGGAGAAGTGGTGCCTATTGCCAATCCCGAGGCACTTGCCACCGCTAGCATGGCGCTTTTGTCGTCTGATGCACAGTGGCGATCGGCCAGTCGATGTGCCACCGAGCGTGTTGCTCTTCACTACAGTGACACAGGCATGATTCGCAGGTATGAGCAGGTGTATGCCCGCCACGGACAGCAAGACGCCGTGCCTGATTCCAGTAATGATGCACAACATGGACGAGCTGCCTAGTCATGGCTGGAATTGGTTTCGAACTCAGAAAATATCTTGAAGAAGATACGTTTTCAGGGACGCTAAAAGCCTATGGTTTTGCAGGTCTGATCAGTGCAGGCCCTTGGGTATTATCGATTGTCGGTGTCATGCTGATTGGCATCATTGCGCTAATGCAGGACTTGGGCACCCTGCAGATCAGGCAGTTCACCACGTCAGTGACTTGGGTGATGGGAGCCTCACTTGTTCTTACCGGGCTTTTACAACTGGTGTTTACCCGATTCATTGCCGACCGTCTGTATGAGAAGCGTCTGGATCTGATCAATGCCAACCTTCTTGGGGCGTTGCTTGTTACTACCGCTATCAGTGCAACTATCGCACTCATCCTTGCATTGACCTTGTTCGATGAATCCCTTGTCTATGAAATTTTACTGGCAAGTAATTTCGTTGCGCTAGCCAACGTCTGGATAGTCGTTATTTTTGTGGCTGGAATGAAGCGATTCAAACTCATTCTCTATGCGTTTGCAATAGCCTATACAAGCACAGTTGTATTAACCGTCGCGTTAATGTCATTTGGTCTGGAGGGATTGCTTGCCGGGCTTTTAATCGGGCATGCCTTGTTGTTATTTCTCATGCTGGCAGCCGTTATCCCTGAATATCCGCTCACTTTGTCGGTACGATTCGATTTTCTCAAGCGTTCACAAATATTTCCAGGTCTTATCGCTGTCGGATTTTTCTATAATTTCGGGATCTGGGTAGACAAGCTAATTTTCTGGCTGGCGCCTGCCACCTCTGAACACGTTATCGGGCCACTGAGCCACTCCCTGATTTATGACGTGCCTATATTTTTGGCTTACCTGAGTATCATTCCGGGAATGGCTGTTTTTCTGTTGCGCATTGAGACTGATTTTGTTCAGGCCTACGATGGGTTCTTTGCCGCTGTGAAGGGAAATGCCGGTTTAACAGAAATCGAGTCTCTTGGTAATCAAATGGTCGTCAGTGTCCGGGAAGGAATTTTCCAGATAATACGGATACAAGGTGCAACCATTCTTATCCTTTATTTATTAGGCCCTACAATCACCAGTTGGCTCGGAATATCAGCTCAGTACGTACAACTTTACTACATTAATCTGGTTGGGGTAGGGGCGCAGGTTTTGATGCTGGCTGTGCTCAACGTACTCTTTTATCTTGACAAGCGAAAAGAAGCGCTAATCATCACGGCTACCTTGTTGACAAGTAACGCGCTTTTTACCTGGGTGTCGTTGCAATTAGGTCCGCGTTACTACGGCGACGGGTTTGGCTTGTCAATGGCGCTTACAGCTATTGTGAGTCTGGTGATTCTCACACGTGAACTTGAGAACATCGAGGCACAAACGTTCATGAAAGCCTCCGTCGCTAAGGGAATCACGCCATGAATTTGCTCGGACTTTTTCTCCGGATAAGACGATCTGTTGTTGCTGGTATGACACGTGTGTTGAAGTTGCATGCTCTGTGGGGTTTTAATGCCAAGCGATGTGCGATTTTGCTCTTGCCTCTGCTCAGTGCTTGTGTGGCTAGCGCGTTCTCAGAGCGACTGTCTGAATCTACGGCTACAATTCCCGTGAACTCGAGCCAGACATGGCATTTGTCAGAACTTGTAAACACAACAACTTCTGCAACAGCAACTCATAGTGTAACCACACTGCTGCAAACCCATTTGCAATCGCGAGGTATTCAGTCTGTCAAGGCGCCGCAGCAGACCGATCGTTTCAGGGTTGAAGGTCAGGTTCTAAATTGGCACTATCAGCATGGCGCTGCGTCAAGGCCACGGGTAGATCTGCGTATTGATATACGCGATATGCTTCTCGATGAGGTCATTCGTTCTGAGCGAATCGGCGATTATGGTTCACGCTCCGAAAGCCTGACGATGCTCGCTGACAGGCTGCTCGCCTCGTATGCTGACGCTTTGCCGTTGGCAATGCAGGCAGAGCCTGCCTCTGGTCAGATCGCTTCGGTATCCGATACCCGGTATCCACTATCCATAGGTGCGCTTCCGACAGTTGCCACTGCCCCGCTAGCGGTACGCCATAGCGGCTCATCAGGTTCTGGTGTATTTGATACGTTAACCGGTGTCAAATCACTTGCCGGGCGTAGTGTTGCTTTCTACTACGGCACAGACCCCGCCATTGATGAGCTTTCTCAATTTGATCGCATAGTCCTCGAGGCGGACAACGTGGGGGCCGGGCAGCTTGAACAACTGACTGCGCAAGGTGCCATGGCGTATGCCTATATCAGTGTCGGCGAGGTCGGCAAACATCGATCCTATGCCAGCCAGATGAAACCAGACTGGCTGATAGGTTCCAACCCTGCATGGCAAAGCGCTGTGCTTGATTTGTCCAACTCCGAATTACGCAACTTTCTTGTGCGTCGTGCTGGAGACTTGGTCAGGCAAGGTTATCAGGGCATATTTCTGGACACGATGGATAGTTTCACGCTCGCAGTGAATACACCTGAAGAAAAAAACAGGCAGCGAATGGGGCTGATTGAATTAATAAGACAACTTTCCCGCACATACCCTCAGCTTAGCCTTATTGCCAATCGCGGTTTTGAAGTGCTGGACGAGATTGCCGTGCATCTTGATGCTGTGGTGGCGGAGTCCTTATACGCAGGCTGGAACAATGATAAACAACGATATGTAGAGATCTCTGATGAGGACAGGCAATGGTTGCTGGCAAGGTTGCGACATGCAAAGCAGGAGCTTGACCTTGAGGTGATTGTAGTTGACTACGTTGCACCGGCTGAGCGGGAGATAGCACGACGTGTCGCCAGGCGGATAGCGGCACACGGATTTGTACCCTGGGTTGCCAACCCCGAGCTTGACTATGTTGGCATAGGCGCTCAGGAAGTCTTTCCGCGCAAGATACTGATGCTGTTCGATGGTTCGTATGAAGGTCTGCTCAAAGATAGTTTTGTGCATCGTTATGCTGCTATGCCGGTAGAATATCTCGGTTATGTACCTGAATACCTCGATGTAGCCAGTGAGCCACTACCTGCGGGTGTACTCAAAGGGCGGTACGCCGGAGTCGTAAGCTGGTCACGAGAACCATTTTCGGTTGCTTCGTTTCGTCCCTGGCTTATTCGTCAGATGAATGATCGCCTACCCATTGCATTTCTGGGTGCCCCACCTTTGTCAGTAGACAAGACGCTGGCGGAATTGATGGGCGTATCAGTAGGCGCAAAATTTGAATCACGGACTGCACGGCTCACAAGCTCAGACAACATGATAAAGCCAGAGCGTAGCTTGTCTCCTCGTGTTGAAAACCCCAGCATCATTTTGCGGAACAAGAGCGTAGGGAATCAGGTGCACATGAGCTACCGTGATGCTAAAAAGTCCGTAGCAGACGTTGTAGTCACCGGGAAATTTGGAGGCTATGCGTTTAATCCCGGTGTTTTTCAGGATGGATTGGATTACGGTGCCAACTGGGTGGTGGATCCGTTTCGCTTTATTGAAAAAGCCTTGCAATTGCCGCGTATACCGCAGCCTGATGTCACGACGGAGAATGGTCGTCGTTTATGGCTTGCACACATTGATGGCGATGCCTTGCCCTCCTGGGCAGAGATGCCAGGCAAGCGTCTGGGTGCTGAAATCATTTACGATCAGATACTCTCGCAGTACGAGCTGCCGCATACCGTGTCGGTTGTCGAGGGAGAGATGACTGAGGATGATGCAGTTGTTGATAGACGTGACAAGATGTTTGATATTGCCCGGCGTACCTTTGAACTTGATCACGTGGAGTTAGCATCGCACACCTACAGTCATCCGTTTTTCTGGGAAAAGTTAGGTGAGTACCGTAAGTCAGGCAAATACAACTTGCCTGTCTCTGGCTATCATTTCAATGCGGAACGAGAGGTTGCAGGTTCCATTAACTTTATCAATCGAAATCTGGCACCGCCGGGCAAGGAAGTGGAGGTCATGTTATGGAGTGGCGATGCGTTTCCAAGGGAGCAGGATCTGGCCGTTGTCGATCGTCTTGGGCTCGTCAATATGAATGGCGGATTTACTGCTATAACCCATGATAAGCCCACCATGAGTCGGGTCACTGCCATGGCAAGACCTGTGGGATCACAGTTGCAGGTCTATGCGCCAATCATGAATGAAAATGTGTACACCAACAACTGGCGTGGCCCCTTCGACGGTTTTCGCAAGGTCATTGACACGTTTCAGTTGACTGAAATGCCACGGCGGCTTAAGCCTATTAATATCTACTACCACTTCTACTCTGGCACCAAGGTGTCAGCCATGCGTGCCTTGCGCGAAGTGTATTCATGGTCTGTGGCACAAGATATTTTTCCGGTGTATGCGAGTGACTATGCCAGTAAGGTTCCTGATTACCGGCATGCAGGTGTATCACGTTATCTGGATGGGCGCTGGAGGTTGACGCGTCTTGGTAACGTTCGGTCACTACGGGTGTTGGGTGAGGCAGCTTATCCACAAATGCAGGATAGTCAAGGCATCACCGGTGCGCGAAAATTGCATGATGGCATCTATTTTCATACTGATGGATCTGACGCAGTAGATTTCAAGATCTCATCGAGTATGCGTGGGTACCCGCATCTTGTATCGAGTAACGGGCGAGTGCGTCACTGGCGTACGTCTAACGGTTCGCTTGCTTTTAGAATTTCAGGGGAAGTCCCGGTAAGCGTTGAGCTAGGTGGTTCACTGGCATCCACGTGTGCTCTGGATACGGCTGCCGGCATACTTCGTGGCCAGATACAGGCCAGCGGTACTCTACGATTCAAGTTTACAAAAAAGGATACCGGTAATGTCACCCTCAATTGTCCGGCGTGAACGACTGGCCGGTCCACTGGCGCTGGCCTTGCTGGCAGGCGCATTTGTGCTTGCGTTTTTCTGGCTAAGACCTGCCAGTGTTCCAGGCAGCTCGGTCATCGATTGGCTGAATTCTACTGAGCTTTCCGACGATGCTGGTCTGCAGCTGGATGAACTTGATCTGGCTTATATTAAGGCCAAGAAAGCATCCGGTGATATCAGTGATGGGGATGTGGTCAAGGTTGTTTTGGCACTGCTGCGTGTTGGGAGAAGTGACGAAGCCAGGCAGATGCTCGCTCAATACCCGGCACTGGAGATTGAGGAAGAGTCGCGAACCCTAATCGATCTCGAGCTGGCTGCTGCTGAATCGCCAAGCAATCTGGCCACAGCATTGCGTGGCGTTGTGCAAGACAATCACCGTCATGATACAGCTGTACTAGAGCGCGCTTTGTTGTTAAGCGAGCGATTGCAACAATCAGTATTGACGTTCGATCTGTTCGGGTTGATGGCTGTTCGTAATGATGTCCAGAATCATGCTGTGTACTTGCGGTGTGGCAATTTCATGGCCGACAGAGGGATGCCTGTACAGGCGGTGCACTGCTATCAGAATGCCATAGCCTCTGCTCCACACGGTTCTGATGTTTTCGACACAAAGCTTATGTTGCTGAGTCAGTTACTCCATGACAGTGGCGAGCAGCAAGTGCTTATTGACAGCTTGCAGAATCGTCGTGATCTGAGCGTTGATCAATTGCAGCGCCTTGCACCTGCGTTGCTGGCTGTTGAGCGTCCGGATGTTGCATACAGAATTTATGCAAGGCTTGCCTTGATGGACGATGGTGATTCAAAGCAATGGCTGCAAGACGCATCAACCTGGGCACAAGCTGCCAACAAGCCGGCAGATGCTGCTGTATTTCTTGATGCGTTGGCCAAGCAATCGCAAGGTGAGGAACGCAAGCGTTATTTACAGGAAATCATCAGTGTTCTCGTCGCTGCGGGGCAATCTCAGAATGCGTTTAATCGAGTCCATGAGCAGCTCACTGCACAGCTAACGTTAACTCAAACTGCAGACAATCAGCCGCTCCTTGATCAAGAACTCGCTCGTGGTGTCGATCTAGCCCGGCAGCTGGGAAAAACACGAAAGGCACTTGACTGGAACACGCAGAGGCTCGTTTTTGATCCAGACAGTGAAGAGCTGCTTGCCTTGCAAAGTGAACTGGCACTGGCGGTCGCGGACTTGCCACTGGCTCTTGAAACTGCCAGAGAACGAGTTCGCATATCACCTTTGGACCCGAAGGCGCGCGAGCAGCTTGCACGAGTCAATGAATGGAATAACCGACCAATTGAAGCCTCGCAGCAGTGGTTATGGCTGTCGAACAGAGATAATCAGCAAGATGAGCCTTTGCGACAGCAAGCGCTGAACGAGGTTGTGCGTCTATCCACTGCAACGTTCCAAAGTGCACGTGCAGCGAAAGCGTTGCGCGAACTGACCCTTCTGACCAAACCCAGCGATGAGCAAGTGCTACAGCTAGTAACATTTTATGAGCTGGAAGGCCTGCCTGCAAAGGCTGCTGTCGCATTGAACGATATTATGCTGGTGCATGGCCAGTCGCCTTTTCTGCAACGCACACTGGCAATGCATAACTATAAACACGAGCGCTATGCGGATAGCCTGAATGCCTGGGAACTTTATTCGCATGTCTATGGCAATTCCAGCGAGTCGGCGGTCTATCGCATGGAGCTATTGTGGCGTATGGATCGACCTGAGGATGCAGCAGAAATCGCCAGTGGGCTTAGAGGCAGTACCTTGTTGTCGCATGCCAGTGACTATCAGCTACGTCTGATCGCAGAAATAGCCTGGCGATATGACATGCCCTGGCTTGCCAAATTGGTGCAGCCGCGTATCCAGACTCTGGAAGAGCTGGACATGCGAGCGCTATATGGTCGGCGGTCGCTGGAAAGTCTCGAAGCGCAGGGGCAGGATAGTGTGGCGCTGCAGGAGGCCATGAACCTGTGGCAAGGCACTGGCCAGATATATTTTGCCTTGTCGGCGATGCAACTTGCCCTCAAGCGTGGAGATGAGGATATTTTTGAGACTTTCGACCCCGCGAGCCGGGCATCTTCATCGCTATTGGTCGAACCCGGGTACTGGTTGAATATAGCCAGTATGCGTCTACGCAATGGAGACGGCGCTGGTGCCAGAACGGCGTACGAACAGGCGCTTAAGCTTGACGAGCAGAACATCGATTCGATCGTTGGCTTGTTATGGCTGGATATTGCAGAGGCCACACCTTCTCAATTGCAGGCAACGCTTCAGAAACATAAGATCACCGCCGAGACCGAGCCGCGTTTATGGCAGGCAATGGCCGTCGGGTATCTGGAACTGGGTGCAGCATCAACCAGTGTTATCTGGTTTGAAAAACTGTTGGATCAAATAGATACTGACTATGGCATGTTGCTCACCTATGCAGATGCGCTGGAATATGCCGGTCGGGCAGCCGATGCGCGTCGTGTACGTGAGTACACGGTCTTTCAACTCAGGCCGCTATTAGCTGAAGGTGCGGCTGGTGAGCAATCTTTGTTGCTTCGTCAGTACGCTCAGCTGGCAGCGCGCTATTCCGGGGCCAATCATAATGAGGCGCTGATCAATCGTCTGATGAATGAAGTTGAATCCGGTGTGTTGTTGGATGCGCAGGATATTGTGTGGCGTGAGGATCTTTCTATCTCATGGTTGATGTCGACCCAGCGTCACGAGCAAGCACGCGTCGTCATGACTAACCTTCACAGCCAGCGAATACAGGCACCGTTATGGCAGCGTTTGGCGCTTGCACTTAATGACAAGGATAAACAGGCTGTGGAAGCCATTTTGCAAAGTAATGGTCCCTTGTCGATTGGCAATCATATTCTAGCCTTGCGTCAGTTGGGCAATGATCGACAAGCCTATGCCATGGCTCAGCGCGCCTTGCAGCCTGATGCCTTGAACTCGCGAGCGTCGCCCGCTGATATGCAGCTTATTGCCCAGCAGTACGCAAGTCTGCGAAATGCACTACCCAGTTATGTCTCGGGATCGTTACAGACACGCGAAGTGGATGGTGTTTCCACCACCGAGCGAGGCGTGAGTATTCGACACAGCTTAATACAGTATCCATTGGGCTTTGGACTTGAGTTGTCTCAACGCACCTTGTCAACGGGTGGCTTTAGCTACGACAATGACGAAGAGCTGGGTGAGGTTGCATTGTCTCTGTTTTTTGGAAACCGATTTCGTGGTGGGCGTGTCACTGCAGGTATGTTGAGTGAGGATGAACGTGTCTATGCAAATGCTGCCTGGTTCATGCGCAGCCAGAATGAGAGGCGACTTTACTCGGCAGAGCTCGGATATAGAGAAGAACTGGCGGATTCTGCCGAGTTGTATCTAGGGGCCAGACGTAACCGTGCCAGTGCGGCTATGGATGCCAGCCTGGGCAAGCTGCCGTTTTTGCGCTTGCAGGCAGATGCCACACAGATCAATACCCGCACGACGGGAGAACGTTTTGCAGATGGGCTTGGGGGGCAGGCGGAACTGGGTGTGCGTGGCAAGTTTGCAAGTAGCAGCTGGTCGGCCAGTGTGCAGGCTGGGCAACTGAGGTACGAGCGCAGCGATACGTTGCCGGAAGAGCTGGCATTGGGCGATGACAGTACTGTTGATTCTGTGTTGCAAGCGCAAGCGCAGCGCCTCTCGGTAGGTGCCTCCCTGTCAAGTGGTCAGGTTAACGGGGGGTTCCCACAAGTTAACAAGCCTCGATATTTTCTTGATGCGCGATTGGGTCAAAGCTGGCCATCGAAGGAGCTTGGTATGTCGCTGGGCGGCGGCGGTGGTATCCGGGTGTTGGGTGGGGATGAATTAAGCTTCTCCTTCCGACACGATGCACAAGGCGTATCGCGTAGTAAAGGATCGTTCACGTCATTTGGTGTAGGGTATCGCTATCACTTCTAGCCTGAACTATCCCTGCATGCATAGGTATTTCACCCGATAGTGGCCCAGCGTTGGTACAGTGGCCAGCTAATCCAATACCCGCGTAAATCCGATGACCTCTGAAGAGTTCGATGAGTTTAGCTCGTTGCCTGTCAGGTCCGAACTGCTACAGGCATTGAATGCTGTTAACTACGTGCACATGACGCCCATTCAGTCACAATCGGCTGCGGCTATTCTTGACGGTCGCGATCTGATCGCACAAGCGCAAACCGGGAGTGGCAAGACGGCTGCCTTCGCCATTGGCTTGCTCAACAAGCTCGATACGGCTGTGTTTGAAACACAGGCACTGGTTATCTGTCCGACACGCGAACTGAGTGAGCAGGTGGCCGCAGAAATTCGGCGGCTTGCCAGCGGTCTGGCCAACACGAAAGTGCTGACCTTGTGTGGTGGTAAACCCATACACGATCAACTGAACTCTCTAAAGCGTAGTCCACATGTGGTGGTCGGCACCCCGGGACGTCTGAAAAAGCATCTGGATAAGTTCACGCTGGACATCGGTAGCGTACAGACGCTGGTTCTGGATGAAGCCGACAGAATGCTGGATATGGGTTTCTACGACGACATCATGCAGATTTTGCATCGAACTGACGACAGCAGGCAGACACTCCTTTTTTCAGCGACTTACCCCGATGAAATTGTTAGCGTTAGCAGAAGTATCCAGACGAACCCGGTAGAGGTCCGCATTGTCGCCGTTGATACAACCGCTCATATTGAGCAGTTGTTCGTGTTTGCCAGTAAAGAGCAGAAGGTGGATAGTCTGTTTCGGGCTATCGGAAAGTACCAACCGGAAAATGCCATTATCTTCTGTAATCGCAAAGACCAGGCGCAAGCGGTGTGTGACACGCTGCGGCAGCAAGGCATGTATGCACGAGCATTACACGGTGATCTGGATCAGCGCGAAAGAGATGAGGCGCTGATTTTGTTTGGTAACAAAAGTATCTCGTTTCTCGTCGCCACTGATGTGGCTGCCAGAGGGCTGGATATCAGCGCGCTGTCGGCGGTCATCAATTACGACGCCTCCCCTGATCCGGAAACGCATCTGCATCGCATTGGACGCACCGGCAGAGCCGGGCTGGACGGGTTGGCCATTACCCTTGTCGATCCAGACGAAGTTCATCATATCCGCGCGCTAGAGCGTTTTCTGAAACTCGAAATCAAGTTTGGTGAGCTCAAGGCATCGAGCCAGAAGGATGCAAAACCTGCTCGTCCATCGACGGTTACGCTACACATCAATGCCGGGAAAAAAGACAAGATTCGTCCGGGCGATATCGTGGGTGCGCTGACGGCAGAATCGCAGATGTCCAACGACGATATTGGCAAGATTACGGTTCTTGCCAAAGCGGCGTTTGTTGCTGTGAACGTGGACAAGGCCGATGTGGCGCTGTCCACTCTGGCTAATGGCAAAATCAAGCGTCAAAAGGTTCGGGCAAGAATACTGCAATAGGTTTACAGTGCTTGTGCACGTGCAGGGTTATTCCCGGTAGATTGCCTTACTCCCAGCTTATCCAGTCCCATCCGCGAATGCGGGAATTCATGCGCGTTGCACCTTGTTACCCTGCCAGCCAGACCAAAAGCGAGCATTCACCTGCGCATCTGTGCATTGCTATTGTGATAAGCACAGCAGTCTTGCCATCAGGCGGGGCGGGAGTGAGGGCATCGGGGTGATAGAATAGTGGGTTAGCTATAGTCCGTACCTCCTTTTGTGCCCAACGTTGAGTTATATCTTTGATCTCTGCTGCAAACGTCACTATCCAGTTCGGCTCCAAGCCTCTGTTCGAGAATATTTCTGTCAAATTTGGCGATGGAAATCGTTATGGGTTGATTGGTGCCAACGGCTGTGGCAAGTCTACGTTCATGAATATTCTGGCCGGTACTCTTGAGCCTACATCCGGAAACGTATCTGTGACCCCCAATGAGCGTATTGGCAAACTCAATCAGGATCAGTTTGCGTTTGAACAATACACCGTCATCGACACCGTCATCATGGGGCACGAAGAACTCTGGGCGGTGAAGCAGGAACGAGATCGCTTGTATGGTCTGCCGGAAATGACAGAAGATGATGGTATGCGCGTGGCAGAGCTGGAGGTTGAGTTTGCAGAAATGGACGGCTACACCGCAGAAAGTCGTGCAGGTGAATTTCTCAGTGGCGCAGGTATAGAAGAATCGCTACACGCAGGTCTGATGAGCGAAGTGGCTCCGGGTTGGAAGCTCAGAGTGTTGCTGGCGCAGGCGCTGTTCTCTTCTCCCGATATCCTCCTACTCGATGAGCCTACCAACAACCTTGATATCAATGCCATCCGCTGGCTTGAAGGCGTTCTACGTCAGCAAAAAAGTACGATGATCATGATTTCGCATGATCGGCACTTTCTCAACTCTGTGTGTACACATACCGCTGACATCGACTACGGCGAGTTACGCTTGTACCCCGGCAACTACGACGACTTCATGACGGCTTCAACAGCCGCCAGAGAGTTACTGTATTCCGAAAACAACAAGAAAAAGGCAGAAATTGCCGACCTGCAGCAATTCGTCAGTCGATTCTCGGCCAATGCATCGAAGGCAAAGCAGGCTACCTCAAGAGCCAAAAAACTGGAAAAGATTCAGCTTGCTGATATTAAAAGATCGAGCAGAGTCAGCCCCTACATCCGTTTTGCGCAGGATAAAAAACTGTTCCGGCAAGCGTTGACGCTGGAAAATCTGTCAATGGGTTTTGATGACGAGCTGTTGTTCGAGAATGGTAATTTAATGCTCGAAGCAGGCTCCCGTCTGGCCATCATCGGTGAGAATGGCGTAGGAAAAACAACGCTTCTGCGTTGCATGCTCAATCAGCTTCAACCCATCAAGGGTAAAATGCAATGGTCTGAGAATGCTGCTATCGGCTATTGTCCACAAGATAACACCGAAGAATTTGCTAACAACGAGACGTTGTTTGACTGGATGAGTCAGTGGCGTAAACCTTCTCATAACGATCAGATCGTTCGTGCCATTTTAGGTCAGTTACTGTTCTCGTCTGGTGATTTTGAAAAACGTGTACAGGTGTGCTCTGGTGGAGAAAAGAACCGCTTGATCTTTGGCAAGCTGATGATGAGCTCACCGAATGTGATGGTTCTTGATGAGCCGACCAACCACATGGATATGGAGGCTATTGAAGCGCTTAACCTTGCGTTGGAAAACTACGATGGCACCATTATATTTGTTAGTCACGATAGGGAGTTTGTATCGTCTCTTGCCACACAAATTATAGAAATTGAAGACCAACGGTTGATCAGTTTTTCTGGCACCTATGATGAATATCTGGCCAGCCAGCGACAGGATGCCAAGGCTGCCAATTTCTAAGGGTGAGTTTTACATCGCGCTTGCAGTTTTGGTGATACCAATCGGATTTCAATACAGGCAAATATCCGAGGCGCGTAGCCCTCATTGGGCCGACCAAACCGGCCGCCCTCAGGCGCCACAACTTGGCCATGGCATCGTTGCGTGATTTTCTGCCTAGGAGCCTGCGCGGCCGGAGGCGGCCCCGCAGAAATCAATCGGCTACGAGCAGCCCACTTTTGGCCAAATTTTGCGCTCATTTTCGTCACTTAGCCAGCTAAACTCCTCAAATGAGCACAAAATTTGACTCAAAATTGG
>JBGCGC010000120.1:0-33874 GCA_045110475.1 Granulosicoccus sp. | reverse complement strand
GAGCAGAACCCAGAACAAGCGCTCACGTCGATGGAATCAGATTTTTTACGATCTCGCTGCGCAATCATCGCCAGTTGCTGACGAAGCGCTAGAATTTCTAAGTGGAGCAGCGCCATGCTTCTTAGCATGCCAATAATTGTAACGAGCAACGGTTTAAGTAGCGTGATCATGTTAAAAACCATACTGGCCATGGGTAGAAATTGTCAACCGTTTCAATGAGTACCAGTTTTTGGTAGGGACAGGCAATCTGCTCGGGCATTGGCCTCGAAGGCACGGCTCATCATCCTGAACGAACCCACTGTCACCGCAGGATTCTGGGCTCCGGAGGTGATGTAGTTATTGGTGCGGGAAGTTGTTCACGAAGCTGGCAATTCGGTTTGACTCAGATCTTACTGACTGCCAGGCACATGTATATTTCGAAAAATGCGCACGCTCGCTCTTCGGCACCTGGCTATGTGCTGTGGGTTTGTTAAACCGCTAATTTTCGACTATTTTTCACCCAACTGAAAAATAGTCTTGACTTTTCGTCAGTTGCCTGCAATATAGTCATATTCGCCAACAGGATTGAATATGCTGTCCCGATACCTCAAACCCGCTCTCCTGGGGGACTTGGGCAAGAAAATACTGCTAGTAACAGGCCCTCGGCAGTGTGGAAAAACCACCCTGTCCCAGATGCTTGATCCGGACTACCAGTACCTGAACTATGACCTCTCAGAACATCGCCTGATCATCAGAGATAAAACCTGGGACCGGGCTAAAAACGTCATCATTCTGGATGAGCTGCACAAGATGGATTCCTGGAAATCCTGGTTAAAAGGGATCGTTGATGTTGAAGGGATGCCGCCTGCCCTGATCGTTACTGGTAGCGCGCGGTTATCAGCGTTCAGAAAAGTGGGGGACTCACTGGCAGGTCGTCATTTTGAATTCAGGCTCCACCCCTTTGATCTCAAAGAAATTCTTACCATGTCTGAGTTGTCAGCCGGCGAGAGTTTTAATCGCCTGCTCAAGGTTGGCGGATTCGCTGAGCCATTTCTTGACGGCACAATAGCCTTCCATAATCGGTGGAAGCGCTCCCACATTGATCTTATTTTGAAAGAAGATCTAATTACCCTTACCGCGGTAAGGGATATTCAATCCATAGAAATACTGATTGAGTTATTGCGTTCTCGCGTTGGTAGCCCAGTCTCTGCAAACTCCCTGGCAAGAGATCTGGGCAAAAGCCCGAACACAATTAAAAACTGGCTGGCATTGTTGGAAGATTTGTATGTAATTTTCAAGATAGTACCCTGGCACAAAAATGTGGCAAGAGCCTTGTTAAAAGAGCCTAAGTACTATTTCTATGACAATGGTCTTGTCATGGGAGACGAGGGCCTACGACTTGAAAACCTTGTCGCCTGCGCATTGATAAAGAACATTCACTTTGAGCTCGATGCGAAAGGTGAGGAATTTTCTTTGCATTATGTACGCAACAAGGAAGGCAAAGAAGTAGACTTCGTCGTCGTCAAAAACGGTGAACCGGCGACTCTGATTGAGGTCAAGTGGAACGATACAGCATTCAGTAAAAGTTTAAGAAGTTTTTTCAAATCCTCGGATAAAACGACGGCGTTAATCAAGCGGATTCAGGTGGTCGGAAAACTGACGACAGCTCAATCCTGGCCGAGTGGTGATCGAGTAGAACCTGCTATTGATTTTCTTGCAAATCTGGATATCAATGCATTGGCTCGTGACAGGTGACACGCCTTGCTGTTGCAACGTAAGCATCCGGCCAACAGCACTACCACCCCAACCAAGTGTCTCAGGTTTTTGTTAAAAACATCGGTAGGAGCTGCCGCCGCTGTTGCTCCGATTTTGCGTACCGATAGCGCTCGAACAGCGTGTTGAGGTAAGCCCACGGTTCCCAACCGTTGGCCTTGAGCCTCCATTGTCAGCGAAGAGTTGCCTGCCTGTTCACCTTCACTCACTGGCTATGGACAAAAACTACTGATGGAAATTTGTGTAACATCAGGTTGAAGATATTGTTTATTACCCGTTGGAACCATGTTCCGTGCCACGATTGCCGGGCGAGTTTACCTGTTTAGAGTTATCTGCCTTTTTATGGTCAAGCGCTGGAGGCAACTCACGAGTATCGCATTCAATTATGCGAGAAACATGCTTATGCGCCTTGTTCAGATATCGTTCTTGCAACAAGGCAAGGCACTCGCACCTTCATTATTCATAACCATTCGGTTTTGCCAATTACCAGCTTGCCGTATCAAGAAGCTCATCCACGATCAGTTCCTCGTGCACCACCAACGACTGTGCATTCATATCGTGTTGCAACTGAGGGTCCCATGGCGTGTCCCCGCATAAGGTCTCGTTTCTGGGAAGATCAAGCCCAACCTTGTCTGCTGTACGCAATGCGCGTTGATAATCCTGTGCATTCATAAGCCAAGGCGTGCAACCACGCTCGGCCAGTCGTCGGCAGATGCCAATACCTGCGGCATCGAAATCCGCATGCTGGCGCACCTCGACGCCCTGGTGCAGCAGCGCCAGCACCAGTTGCATGACGGCGGTCGATGGCTGACCGTTGGTTGCGATGACACAACGAGATAACTGCCGTTCAGCAGCAGCCTCAACAAGGCGAGGATTTTCTACCAACAATACAGGCTCTCGCTGATCACACACTACGGCATGGTTGGACAGCGCCATGGTGGTCAGGTGTATGGGCACTTGCGCGGCATTGGCTGCCGTGCTGATCCTGCCAAGTACTGAATCTACAACCAGAGGTAAATGCCAGGCAAGCACAGGAGCAGACACTCGGTCGGTGTGGATGCCAGCCGCATTCCATACGATACGCCCGTCACCATAGGCAACCCGCTCACCAACAGCATGCCACAGAGCTCTGCGCGCACAACGCTCCATTAGCACGCCATCATCAAGTGCATGTGCTGAGCCACACACACTCACAGCCAGTTCGTTGCGAGCTATGGACACAGCGTCGGTCTCTGCCTGCCTATCCAGAACCGCACGGACTCGGCTGACCAGAGCGTCGGCCGAGGCCTCGTTCTCACTCATCATTTGCCCTGATTGAAACAACCAATTCGCCCAGGTAGTAGCCCAGGTTTCCGGCCATTGTTTAACCAGTGTATCCACACACTGGCGGACTACTTGCCGACGTTGAGCTACGGCTCTTTCCGCCAAGCGCTGTTGACTGGCGGGAGCGCCAAGTTTGTCCAGTGCCTGATCCAGATTCTCACCAATACCTTTGGCAACAAGAGCCTGCTCGAGCAAGGCAAGGTCTAACCGCGACGTTAAAGAGCTGGACAAGAGAGAGGATAGGCGTAGTCGTGCGGCATCGCTGATTCGCGGCATGCTCACCGTTCCACGACGCGCTAATCCATAACGTTCCAGTTGCCGCCGGGCCGCTTGCCAGATAATCACAAGATCATCGTGAAGCAACGATGCAGGTACTGATTTTTTACTGGTGCTCATTGATCATAAGCCAGAGTGAGAAGTGGCCAGATATGGCAATTTTTTGCGTTGCTAGAGATTCTGAAACTGCAGTATCCACTAGCCACAATTGTACGAGCAATCAAGACGTCCTACCACAAACTTCCCTGCCGATTATCATCGCCTGACGCAGACCGCTCCGTACTTCCACGTGGCTTTCTGCTTCTTGTACTCTGTGGCCTGTCCTCTGCAGGCTCATCAAAATCGTCATCAATAGTCGTTAACACACTAAAACGAGCAGCTGCCGGTAACGGTGATATATGTTGGTCAGCGACTACCACCAATCGAAGATCCTGCAACAACTCCAACACCTCAAGCAGAAAGCTGCTCAAGTTGCCTAACTTGGTCTTTGACCAGTGACGACTGTGCTGCTGTGCCAACTGGTCAAACGCCAACTGGGCCTCTTGCAATGTCACTGTAATAGCGTAAGCATTTGAGCCTTCCTCTACGGTTGCATGTTTCACCTGGTCGGGCGGAGATACCGCCGAAACTACATGATTCGCGCTGGCGGATGCGGGTTGAGCGCTTAACCAGTCAATGAATAACAAGGCTGCATGGCTAGTCGTACCAGTGGTCGGAAAGAGGCGATCCGATAATTTACCGGAAGCATCGATTGCTGCGAAACCCTCAGCCCGTATTTCCAGGTGTAACCCGAACATCTGATCTAACATACTTACCTCTTCACCAACACGCCTTCGAAGCTCCTTCCATTCGTGTTCGACCATATCCTGTGCATAGACAGCAGGATTTTCTACCAGTTGAGCGCGCATCCACTGTCGCAAAGACACGCGTCGATCATCTCGATTGAGCAGGTCGGCAGCAGTGTCAGCACGACCAAGCGCAGCCAGCGGTAAAAGACCGACTCTGTCGGGGTCGATCTCCAGAATCGCATCAGCAGACTCATCATGCTCATACCGGTCGATGTGTTCGTGAAGCTCCTTTGCTATACCAGCCTGTATCATCCACTTTAGAGCGATAATGAATGCGCGCCGCTCAATCGCTTCATTTGTTAACGTCACCTGCGCATCAGCCGCAGCAGTACGCACATCATCAATCAGGTCTCGAAGACTTATTACGCGAGGACCAGAAGCGACTGCGGCCAGAATCAACGACAGTAACATGCATTCACGCTGGTTCATTGCTCGGCCTGTGCTGGTCGGCGCAACCAGTACTGGCCGATGCGGTACTATCGTTGCCTTGAAAAGACGAGCGGTAGTGCTCGATACATGCAAGCGGTAGCCTAGACGTTGTGTAAACCAACGATCAAGCGTCAACTCATGTCGACGGATGATTGAAAACTGTTCGCCATGCTGTTCTATGCAAGTCAGTGGGTTTTGCAATAGATGGCGAGCTGCGTTTTTTAACAATTCCTTGTCACTTTCAACCATGAAAGCCTCCGGTCGATTCCGCAATCGCCAACAAATGCACTTCGGCGTCTTTTATTGTCAAGCATCCTTCGGGGCATTGAATACTAACCTGCCGACCTGCAACGCGTGTCACACGACATTGCAAATCCTGGTCGCTGGCAACACGTACTGATTTACCCGGTATACGCCGCGCTCCCGAAGCGCTGAGTAACAAGCGCAAACGTCGCAGCGCCAAGGTGCTTACATCAACAACGGTCAACTGCCCAGTCGGATCGGTGACGGATAGTAACTCTCTGGCGGTTTCCGCTTCAGCTTCTCGTTCACGCTGACGTCGATGGCGCAACTCTTCACGTTCGGCAGCACGATCTCGTACCGGTGTCACCTTGCCACGTTGTGTGCGCTCACCACGCTCTCTCAAGGTGACCGGAATTTCAGCGCGTGGTGCACGGCTCCACGCTGTATTGGTTGCCACGGGATCATCCGCATCTTCAGCCAGCACACCAAAATGCCTCGATGGAAACAGACCGAAAGCGGCAGCCATCAAACACTGAACGGCATGCGTATCAGGCGCTTCAGAAACAAAGCCTGCCAGACGAATAAAGTCAGCTCGTCGCGATGCTGCGCCTGCGCCCACACGTGATAACCGCGTCAGGTTACCGGTCAAGGTTCGCACTGCAGCCAGCGCCTGTCGAGTCAGTGAATCCAGTCGCGACTGCCCGTCATCACCTGCGCCAAACCAGCGCATGAGGTGCGCCCAATCTTCCTTGTCAGAACCTGCAGCTGAACGCACTGATACGGTGCCCGACAAGCCAGCATCATCTACACGCGCTGCGAGACCCGAGCGCGACTGTGCTACGACAATGTCGATATACGGTTGCAGGGTTCTCAGGCTACCCGCAATGGGTCGTGCCATTCGTTCTATTTCGACCAGTTGTTCCGACACATACCCCACCAGGACTTCAGCAAAAAAAGTGATTTCATCAGGTTCCAGATCAAACCGACTCTGCCACTGGTTGATGGATGCAAAGAACTGGGTTATCTCGGTACTGAAAGACTCATGTGGATCAAACACACGACGTACAACATCCACGATATCACTGCCTGGGACCTGCGTTAAGCCCTGCTCGCAGTACTGGATAAGCTGCTCAAGGGCACGGTGTAAATCACGCAAACGTCCCGCCTGCACATCACTGACATCATCGATACGATGCAGCACGCCTTCGACGATATCATGTACCTCTTGTCCTGCCCGGGTGATCAGGTACCTGTGGCGGCGTTTGTAGTAGTCATCCAGACTGGAAGGGTTGCCGATCGAGGTTGAAGCGGTCAGATTTCCCCAGCGGCGCAGACTCTCGAGACGTTCGCCAACGACATTGTTGTCTAACTCAATTGAGCTTGCGCGTAGTGCATCCCCCACATCCTCCGGTGCGAACTCGGAGAAAAAAGTACCAGCAAATACACTTAGAATGGCACGGTACTCCTGCCACTCCTCACCCCCTAGATATCGAAACAGGTGCCGAGCCGTATCTGCTTGTTCAGGTATTGCATCATGAGAGGCAACAGATCTTTCCTGCTGATCAGCGATATCACGACTCATACGAATCGCCCCAGGTATCAGCATCCACATCAATCGATGTCGGCAACGTCAATGTATGACCGTCCCAGTAACTGTGCTCGAGCAGAATAGCGCCAAGTGCTGTATCACGCACCACCTCGGTGATTGCCAGTGCAGGTACAGAGGCGTGTGTACCCCATAGCCGCTCGCTGGTAGCAATAAAGTCCAGGTCGAGTGAGACGAGCAAACCAAATAATGCCGCATGATTATCTTCAGATACTTTGGCGAAGGCATCATCGAGCAATAAAAAACGCGGTACCTGACCACCACCAACATCACACAGAGCATCACAGGCAGCAGCAACGGCTGCAAACAACGGCAAGTACGAAACAAGCTTTTTTTCACCCTCTGACAATGGCGTCTTGCGCGTCAAACGCTTTTCTGGATCTTCACCTCGACGCAGCATGATGCCCATCTCATGCCAGCGACGATAATCGAATACCTGCGCAATCAGTTGTCGATAGGCTGCATCAGGCTCAAGTCGACGGGCCTCCTCCAGAGCCTGTGCCAATGCCACTCTGAGTTGCGCTTCTTCTTCCTCACTCCGTAAGTCGGGTGTCTTGCCTAGAATATCAACCGTGTTTGCGGTTGAGTCGTCCAGCTCCGGGGAGCGACGCCAGCGCAAACGCACACCGATACCATGGCTTGTGGTAACACTGTGCAGGCGAACGTTCATGCGCTCGATCAAACGCTTCGCCTCAAACATGCGCTCCGCCACTTCACGGGCAATCAGGCCCTGTAACAAATTGCGCAAGGCTTGATCCTGCTTCTCAGTCAATAAGGCCTGCAAGTTTGATAGCTGTTTGCGAACTGTAGTGACCGAATCGGCCAACGGCATCTGTCCCAGAGGACCTGTCACCGAAATACTCATGGGCAAATCGGTATCAGGTTGATGATCCTCTGCATCCCAGCCGGCACCCAAGGTGTTGCGCCGCTGACGCAGTGAAATACGCACACCATCTGCACGGGTGCCTTCCCCGATCAGCGCAGGTAAAAGCAAACCAATATGATTGGCCAGCTTATCAAGTCCCTGCGCATCCGCTGTGGTTTGCGGCAACGAAAGATCAATGTCCTCACCCTCATGAGGTGTGGAGGCAACAGAATCGTTCATGGGCTGTGTTGAATCAGACAACACAACTGCGCCTAACAGACCAGGAACGCTCAATACTTTGGTAAACCGGGCATGCACCGATATACATTCATTTTCAAGCTGTGCCAACGCCGCCGTAGAATTTCTGACCGCGTTTTGCGCATCGCTGGCTACACGAATAGCCCGATCATTTTCGTCCCTGGCAGTTGGAATAGATCGTTTGGTTTCAGCCAGTGCGCGTTCGCTGGTCTCTATCTGTTCTACAACTTCACGGTAAGAAGCGCCCAGCGTGGATTCCAGTGTTGCCAGCCGCGCCTGCTCGGATTCCCAATCCTGCCGACTCAATTGCCATTGCTCTTTGGCCTTTTTTAAATCCTGCCGAGCGATTCGCCAGCGTTCAACAGCCATCGCCCATTCCTGCGTAGCCTCACCTACTCCACTGGCCAGACGGATGCTGGATTGCACTTGTGTCAATATGTCTTTTAATGTGCGTTCAATCTTCTCGATGCCTGGTGCATCGAACGGCAGACCCAAACTTCTGCAAATGCGCTGGCATTCATCGTCAGTAACACTCAGTCGACGTTCAGCATCAACTAGCGCCTTGTCCTTGAGTTGCAAACGCTCACGCGCTTTTTCCAGCTCCTCTTCTAGTGCTGCCGCAACAGCCTGTGCTGTGTCAATGGGGGTTAAGGCTGGCAATTCGTCGCGATTGGTCAGTAGCTGTCGCTCGTAAGCGGTTGCTTCCGATAACGCTTGCCTGATTTGCTCAAGGAGGTGTTGCGATTGTTCCACCTGCATGGCAGCATCGGCACGCAGTTTTTCCAATCTGGCCCGACGGGCAATCGCCCCTACGTATTCAGCAACTACTTTCTCGTGACGACCTGACAAAGCACCGACCCTGAATTGCCCGTCAATAGTGACAACCGTTGCACACGATGATGTCAGTTGAGTGCCAATGCTATCGAGAATACGTTGTACTTGCACCTTGTCGATGTCATCACTGAGGTTATCCGGCACGCTGACCCCCAGGTATGTACTCAGCGGTTGCTCAACACCAGCTCCAGAGTTAATAAGCAGATCACCCGACTGCAATCGGGCACCACTGCGTTCAATACTGGCATACAGCAAACCGCTGGCTTCCATCGCTGCCTCAAGCCTTGCGCGTAACTTTATATCCAGACTATCCTTGAAGTCGACCACATCGGCAAAACTTGGCCCACGACGTTGCTGCCAGGGTAGCTCCGGGACTGCAGGCTCTGTACGCGCCTGCAATTGCTCCAGCACCTGCATCGCTTCCTGCAGATCACGTTCACGCTCCTGAACCTGCGTCTGAGTTACAAGCACCACACTACGCTGCTCGTCGTAGGCACACGAGGCTTGCTCATACAAGGTGGCGCGCTGTGCATGCAGGTCTGCACCGGATGACGGTTCATACTGAGCCAGCACGAGAGGCTCTTCGGCGCCACTGCCCTGCATCGAGCGCTCATCGCCAAATGTGCGCTGGCATCGTTGCACCCATTTGCTCACAGCTTCTACCCAGGCGGCCCTGGCATTAGAGAGATCCTGCCGGCCTGCCTCAAATCGTTCGTGTGTATCGGCTGTTGTTTCAGCCGCCTGTTGCTGTGCCGACTGTGCATCACGCAGAGCGATGGACACGGCTGCCACACGCTTGATCTGCTCACGCGCAGTATCGACATCAGCCGTTCGGGTTGCCGCTGCACCCGAAACAGTTTTCAACTGTGTTTCCACAGTAGCCGAGTCAAAGACTTCCAACGGTTCACCCGCGTCTGTCCCAGGCAGTTCAACCCGCGGTACCGGCGTAATACCCGGCAGACTTACCACGACACCCGCCTCACTCACTTGACGCATCAACACACCAACTTCTTCAGACAGACTGCTAAGTCGCGTATCGCTGAGGTGTTCAGCATTTACCACGGCCTTGTTAAATGCAGGTTGGCGCTGTTGCTGCTCTTCATGTGATGCCTGGTCACGGGTACTGCGTGATTCCAGACTGAGCACATGCCTGCGTAAATCTTCCAGCTGTTGACCTTCGGTATAAGCTGAGGAACGCTGCAGGGCTTGAATCTCCTGCTCGAACTGCACACTTTGATGTTCCAGCATGCTACGCCGCTCACTGGCTTGTGCCTCAGCAAGAGTTGCGACCTCAAACTCCTCGTTTTTGCTTTCAAGTTGTTTGCGCGCTTGCCTGATCGAGGATGACATGCGCTTTGCCCGATTCTGTTCAGCATGCAATTGCGTTAAAGCATAATCGCGGTACACACCGACTATTGCTGCCAGAGCAACCTCGGTCTTTCCAAGATCGGCAACATTTCGTCGATGCTCATCCAGATCATCCAGAGGACGGGCGGCTTCGTTAAGCGCTGTTTCAGAAAGCCCTGGCATTGCGGATACCAGATACTGCGGTAGCTCGACATCTACTCTGTCACCCACCCTTGGGCTTCGAACGGTATTGATCAGATTGAGAAACGACTCGATATCGGCACCACCAAATAGACAACGCGCCACTTCACGGCGGTAATCGGCGCGACGATCCTGAGTAAATACAGGATCGGGTTCAACCACTGCCCGCAATGCATCAAGCGAAAGCGGTACGTGCTGCTCCAGCAGATCGAAATCGATACCGGGACGACGGCGGGTCACGAACCACCAGGTAGTCACGGTATCAGATGACCGATTGGCTTTGATACCACAGCCAATCACGACATGTTCCATGGTGCCGGTATTCAGATCAGCACACTCGAACTCAACCCAGAGATAGCCAACAGGTTGCCTCTCATCACGCCCGGACAACATCCAGGATTTCAGAATGCCCGTCTGCTCCCCGGCCGCATCAATACCTCGCGTTCGACCTGTGAGCAAAAAAGGCAGCAGCATGTTCATGGCCGTGGACTTGCCGGAGCCATTGATTCCACGCAGCAACAATCTCCCACCTCGAAATGTGAGTATCTCGTTCTCGTATTGATACACATTGGTGATACCGGCGCGATTAAGCTGCCAGCGCTGTGTTTCTGTCATGGGCTAGTAGAGCAGTTGGCTCGTTGTTAGGCCGACTCCCTTCTGGGCCGGCATGGTGGGGAGGTGTCGAGTCAAGTGTACTTTAGAGACTGCCATCAGCCAAGTCTAGGAGTCTGCGCGGTAGAAAACCCCTGCTGCGAACAGCCCCACTTCGGCCAGTTTTACTGCTCATTTTCGTTACTTAGGCCCAGTATTTCCGACTGAGCAGGATTCGCTACAGGAAAAGGGTCCGGTGAAAGAATCAGGCGTTTCACGAATAGTACAGGCTAGGTTTGTGAAAATCGGTGAAGTGGTGCCACGCGTATTGTGCCATGCCCACTAATGGCAGTTACCAACATTACCCATTGCATGAGCTGCGCGTTGGCATCCACCAGATCACGGATGGTGCGCAGCGGAGCGAAGTTGTTTTTGTCATATTTTGCGCCGGTTTCAACGCGCTCTTTCTTTTGTGGATCAGCCACCGGACATGGGGTGATCAGAGCTACTTAGGAAGCGAACTTAATAAAACCATACTGCAAAAATATGCTACCCGCACTGACTGCTATCAACAATATCATCGCGATTTTCACTGCCACTGGATGGGTATCAAATGCGGTGGACACAGTCTCAGCTCCGCCTTTGCCAAAAACCCACACGAGTAAGCAGATCCAAGCTGAAGCAATTATCAGCAATGCAACCCAGCGTTGAGGCGAGGGCCAAGAGGAAGGTTGAGCATTTTCCGGAAAACCCGCCCAGATCTGAACAAGCCAAAGCAGAAAAATTCCTATCGAAAAATACCGGCTAAGGCGGATGAAATTTTTTTGTGAACCTTGCTATTAAATCGTGAAGACGGTGTGAAGACTCGCGATAGCTGCGGAGCAAACAACCAGAATGCAGCACAAAGTAGCCAGAGGTACTTGGGTAAAACTTGAGCTTCCATGACAGTTTATTCAAAAACCTGTTTCCTAGTGAAGAATACACTGTATTTACTGCCGCATCTTTAAATTTCTATTCACTTTCTTACAATGGTAATTGTTTCACCTTGATCCATATAGGTTGACTGACTTTACCTAGGTGATACATATAATTTCGATTTAGAACTGCTTCGCTACTTATATAGCAGCGTCTACGAGGCTGTAGTCATTTTTCCTGGGTCTCACCTTGCGTAATCAGGGGGAGTATCGAACTGGAATGCGCAGCCTGCCTACGCGGGATCGATCGACCATCTCTGGCCGGGCACCCGTGGCTCTTGAGGTAGCCAGCAAAACGTTGGCGGTAGCGCGCATGCTCCTTCGTCGACAATCCGAGACGTGTTGTCTTCATCGTGAAGTCATAAACACTACAGATACTCAGCAGTACACCCTAATTCAGACAGCTAGATGCACTCAATTAGTTCGGATGGTCGCGCCAATACCGACTTTGGCACGTTGGAAAAAGACAAGCGACCTCGTGTTGTGTTGATTGCTGATGTGGATTTAAAGATCAACGAAATCACAAATAAAATATGCGCTATCTGGATTATCAGTATCTTGTATTTTTAGCTGGCGCACGAAATATTCGAGTTTTTCAGCACTTTCGGCCGACGTCACCACTTGCACCTTCCAATATGGATTATTAATCTCTTTGGTGATGTTGGTAACCGTTTCCAGATTACCAGGGTTAGTTCGGTATGTTCTCGCAAACGTGCCAGCAATGGGTTCGCGAAGCGAGGTGTCCTCAATCGGTGTACATGTCAAGCGGGTGCTGGTCTCCCATCAATACATAAAAAGACCAATTTTACTGCCTACAATGTCTTCTGCAAAATCACGCTGATTCTCATCTACGACAGATTCCGTATTTGCGTAGCCAACAACATGATCGTAGTCCCCGTCATAAGCAACGCGAACCCCTTGCCACGAAATTGGGTTTTCCGTGTGCATGCGGATACCAAAGAGTCTCAGATTCTCCAAGCCAGCATAGTAG
The DNA here is from genome assembly GCA_045110475.1 of Granulosicoccus sp. Taxonomy (GTDB): domain Bacteria; phylum Pseudomonadota; class Gammaproteobacteria; order Granulosicoccales; family Granulosicoccaceae; genus Granulosicoccus. The sequence goes on along the minus strand of JBGCGC010000120.1, from coordinate 21,336 downwards.
TCGTAGGTGAGAAACCCGTTACCATCGGAGTCAACAGATATATTTCCAAAAGTTGAGTCAGGGAAATCTGGGGAATCCGGATTTATCACCCCAGATCAGCTCAATGCGCAATTCATCTGATTGATGGGCTGGCACTGTCATTTCAAAGGTAACAAGCACATTGTTGGTTATCTGCGGATCCGCAACAACAGGATTGCTCTCAACCGATTCATCGACTGACGTATCAGTAGTTTCACTTGTTGATACTTCGGCAACTCCATCAGGTTCATTGATGTCGCTATCATTTGTCGCCACTGGGGCGTGCACGTTGTCAGGGACAGGATCACGTAATCCGGAGCAAGCCGACACCGCCCAAACGGTGAGCAACATCAAAGCAACAGAACGACTTGGTTGAAAGCTAGTGGGGCACGCAAAAAGTTACGGTATCGGAACAAACGGACTTGCCAGAAGTACTTATCGCCGATCTACATCATCAACATTATCTTGATGTCTCTAATCACCGAATCGCTTGCCAGACACCTACGATTCACTTCACGGATGCGTGAGTTGAGCAATCCAATAGCGGTATCATTCTGATGAACTAGTGTTCATTTCTGTTTGACATATGAAAAACCACGGTGTATAAAGTCACCATGATTTCAACACACGCCAACAACATGTTTGATCGTCTCCCCAAACAGGAGAGTTGGATACGCGTGCGGGTTTGATAATTTCAGTAGTTTTGAACTTATTCAAACCCGCTCGCAAGGCGGGTTTTTTAGTTTCTAGAACAACGTTTTTTTGCTGGTTAGCTTTCCGGGTGAAAGCGCTCCGCTGTTAACGGAGAACAAGGTCAGTTCGAGTCTGACACCAGCAGCCAATTGCAGGGGCGTACCTAATCGTGGGAATAGGTCGGGCTTTGAACCCGGGAAGATCGGTTCGACTCCGATAGCCCCCACCAGTATTGCCGATGGGTCCATCTGGGAATGGAGACGCGTTGTCTGCGCGTCTGCTGCGGTTTCGAATACCGTCATCGGCGCCAGACAACAAAAAGCACAGCTGGTTCTGTGTGGATGCTCTTTTACAACATGGTGAGTAGTAAATTGCGGGTATGCCAAGGTGGCAAGAGATCCTTCCAAGATCTTGTCGGGAATTCGAGTTTCCCTACCCGCTCCAATTGCAGGGAGAGTGTTGGTCTCAGCGCGGCTCATAATCGTTGCCTGCGTGCGTTCGATTCGCACCCCTGCTTCCAATGGTGACTGAATGCAAACAGGTACGCAGCGCGGTTGTGATCCGCGTGTAACTCGGTTCGAGACCTAGCCCGGACTATTCATGAAATCACCCAATCCTTCCGCATTCCCTTTGCCCGTAGCGAATCCCACTCAGGCTGGGCGCCCCCGTCGGAAATACAGTCTGTATTCCGCTTCTTCGCGGAATCCGCTACGCACAAAGGGCCTGGTGAAAGGATTGTGCGTTTCATGAATAGTCCGGGCTAGAGTCACCCCAAAGAATAATTCTCGGTAGACCGAATGGTGAGGCGCGGTCCTGAAAGGTCCGTTGTAGTCGGATCGTAACCAACACCGAGAACCATTGTGCTGTCGGCTAGCGGTCTAAGCCTTCATCCTCATAAGGTGAACAACCTGCGTTCGAATCGCAGCAGCACAACCAATAACGGGTCGTTGGTGTAATTGGCAGCACAACAGACTTTTAATCTGTACGGTCCGAGATCGTTGCTCGGGCGACCCACCAATCAATGCCCCGTCTACCGGATAGTGCCGAGTCTTCGAAACTCAGCTTTGCAGGTTCGACTCCTGCCTGATCCACCAATTTATTGTCCGCGTGGTGGAATGGAATACACAGGGCGCTTAAAACGCCCCGCTTCGGCATACCAGTTCGAATCTGGTCGCGGACACCATCTCAAAAACCAAACCAGCAGATACTAGCCTCTTACGTGCGAAGGAAGAGAGACAAGTCAATCCCACGTTGAACCATACGTCACTCCTACTGAGGCGAGAATCTACGAGTGTCGCCGCATGGATTCCAGTCTTCACGGGATTGACAGGAAATTATGGAGGGTAATCCAGCAAGGTTGCTGTGACTGCCTGCTAAGTAGATCGTGCCATCCATGGCATCAGTTTCGATTACTGCGCCTTCCGCCACTACATAGCCAAAACGTTTTTAAACCCGCCTTTCAGATATTCCATCTGATCAGCCAGAACATTCTTGTTACTCAGAAAGAAGTACTCATTGAGCGTGGGCGCAAACGGGATGGCAAGAAGCTCCATACCCGCCTGCTCTGGTGTTCTATCTGCCTTGTGGTGGTTACAACGTCGGCATGCGGTTACGCAGTTCTCCCAAGAGTCCGCGCCATTGTGCGCGCGTGGAACTACATGATCACGCGAGAGTTCACGAGCAGCAAACTGATTCCCACAATACAGGCAAGTCATCTGATCACGCGCGAAGAGCAGCTGATTACTGATTCGAGGAACAGATTTTTCCTTCACTCGGCCTTGCACAGCAATAATGGGCGGAATATCAATGACTGAGCGCAGACCACTTGCACGCTGAACACCACCACGCAGAACTGATTCACATTCTCCCATAGTCCAGATCACAAGCCCTTTCGAGATGGTGGTAGCTGCTGACTCATAGTTAACCCAGGCAACTGGAATGCCGGCTTTGTTCAATTTTAATATCTGCGTGTTCATTGCCCTATCGTACAATAAATCTGAACGATGTTCACTTGAAATAAACATTTGTTCATTCTATTGTTGACATAGTATTTTCTATCGGTATACTTGCGCGCCATGATGTATCAACTCCAACAATTAACTAGACGCTGCGAAAGCAAATTGCCTGAAAACCTATGGCAAGGCAGGAGTTTCGACGGTTACGCATTCCAACAAATCAACTCCATGAAGTTACGTTCAAATAGTACACAAACAGTTTTTCGGAACGGGCACATCCTGATAGATGTTCCTGTGTGCTGAACCTGACCTGACAAGTTTCAGGAGGGTTCGGTCGTCGAACCCTCCTGATGAGCTTTTCAAAAAGCCCCGGATGGTTCGTTCCATCCGGGGCTTTTTTTTGCTTACCGGAATGTTCTTTTACAACTTGGCGTTCGAAGTACAACTTATTGTTTTTCATGCTTGGCACTATGCGGTTGAAAGCTTGTGATAAGGGGTACCAGTAGTATCAAACATTAGTTGGCACGCTGTTTTCTAGCGTGCTGTGTACTGAATTTTCTCGATTGAGAATCTCAAATGCGGCCCGCTGCTCTACCGCAGTGACGCCAATGACCAGTACTTATTGAATTTTGAAACCAGCGGTCTGGCGCTTGATACCTGCCGGCAACGACACACAAAGGGGTGATTCCCATGCCACCCCACCCGATTGAAAGATCGGGCCACCCCAGACAAGTACGGCCTCCTTAGTCCTCGTTCTCACGAGCGGGGATAGCGGCCAAGCGATACGCGGACAACAGCCAGTTTACGCACCGTCACCGTGAAAACAGAGACGGGAATGCGGGCAGGTGAAAGAACACATGGTGGTGCAACCCGCGACACCAATATCGTCAATCGCAAGAGGTAACGGATAGTGCAGTGCAGTGCGAGCCTTGTTGGCAAGTGCGACTGTGCAGAACAACAGGGCCTGGTGGGCAACCAGCGTCCCGATGTTCGGTTTAGTAACCGACAGGTGAACGACAAACGGCGTGTTGTATACCGTAAACCAAAAGTTTACGGCGCAACTGAGGAGTGCACGTCGTAATGGGATATTTTCAGCACCAGTATTCTGGTGCACTTGACACCCACTCATGAAATCAACGCAAAGACATTCCTCAGTACGGATTGACAATGGCTTAATGCCGAAAGTGTCGGTAGTTTCGATGCTAATTCGGCGGTTGATCGGTCGCAAGCCGAGAAACCTTGGCAATACGCTGCACGTTCAGGTAATTCCTGTTCAGAGTCCCGAAGACTCGCGGTAGGCAAGTTGCTGATAGATCCGTACGATAAGTGATCCGCCACACTTTTAAAAAAGGCAGTCATGACCACGGACACATTCGCTGGCTTCAGTCAGGTATGTGTGGACACGCAGGCAAGTGCTATCTCGCAAGGTAGCGCGTACTCCTGCAAACGCGTAGTTGCCGACTGTGTAGTCTCAACCGTCGTTCCTTATTCGGCAAAGCGTACATTGCGTACGATTGCCAACAGTTTGCCCGGTTGCAGCTCGCTGCAGCAATGACGAGTCTGGTTTGTGATAATCAGGGGTATATAAGTTTCTCCTGTTTATCATTCAACCCTCAGGCAATCAGATCGAATGAATTCGATCCGGGCTACCAAGGGCGAGTACCGGAAACGACATTCAACGATAGCGGGTTTCACGCCCGCCTGGCGCACCTACGCTAACCATTGCACGGTGTGTACCGAATGCACGTACGGCTCATCCACCACGGAATAGCTCAGTTGGGTAGAGCACCAGATCATATCTGGCTGTCGCCGGACAAGGTGTCCCCGTTCGATTCCGGCTTCCAAACCACGGTCCTCTTAAGACCTCCTGGTAAAGGCGTACGCGCCTGTGGTTCGAATCCACACTCAGGGTGAGTTTCACCCAACCTGCCTCTGTTACCAGCAGAGTGACGGCAGCTCATTGAGTCTGTCGTGGCATCTGCAGCAAAGCATTGACCGACTGCTGGCTCATACGATACATCCGAAGCAGTAACGACAACTTGGCTGTACTCACAGCCCCTGATTGCCAAGGCAATCGCTATGTGGGTTCACCGGGGAATACTTGCCGTGTCCGATATATGGTTGACCACTGGTCCGTCATTGCTCTGTGGTAACAGGGCTCTCAAACACTGTAGTAAAGCAGTGCCTGGCCCGTTATTAAACGGTTTTCTAACTCAACAAGGAGAACGCATCATGTGGTTCTATCAGAAGTTCATTGTACGTAAGCACGAACGCGGTCTCCTGTTCAAGGATGGCGATTTTCAGTCCTTTCTTGCGCCGGCGACCTATCGATACTTTGATATGTTTAATCGTTACTCGGTTGAGCGTTTCGATGTGTCACAACCGACTTTCACTCACAGTCTCATAGACTATTTTCTTGAGGCGGAACGTGGTGAAATTGATCGTTTGTTTGAAGTTGTTCAAACAGGCAAAGACGATGTCGCTGTGGTTTACCACAACGATAGGCTCACCGCGGTACTTGGCCCGAACCAACGCGCATTGTACTGGAAGGGACTGGTAGAAACAGTTGTTGAGCGTTATGACCTCACGTCAAGTCTGTCGATTGATAAGCAAGTCAACCGGCAATTGTTCGATCATGCAGATGCGCGATCAAAAGCCATTCTGACTCGTGCGGTGACGATTAGCCGTATCGAGGCAGGCCACATTGGCTTACTGTACATCGATGGTGAATTCATCACGACTCTGCCAGCAGGAGTTCATGCCTTCTGGCGTTTCGAACGTGAGTTCAAGGTTGTCGTTGTTGACCTGCGTGTGCAGACACTTGACGTTCAAGGCCAGGAGATTCTGACCCGCGACAAGGTGGCTTTGCGTATCAATGTGACGGCAACGTACCAGTTCGTCGATGCCGCGCTGGCAGTAAAAACTCTGAAAGATCCGCTGGATCAGCTGTACAAGGAACTGCAGTTTGGCCTGCGAGCAGCAGTCGGTACACGCAGTCTTGATGTACTTCTGGAAGACAAAACCGCTATAGATCGCGAGGTGGCGGAATTTGTTCAACAGCGCTTTGCGGGATTTGGTGTTGACGTCAATAGCGTAGGTGTCAAAGACATCATCCTGCCAGGCGATATGAAAGATTTGCTCGCAAAAGTCGTTGAGGCGGAAAACGCGGCTCAGGCCAACGTTATCCGTCGACGAGAAGAAACCAACGCGACACGATCGCTGCTTAACACTGCCAAGGTAATGGAGAGCAACAAAGTGGCGCTGCGGCTAAAAGAGCTTGAGACTCTCGAGCGGGTTACCGAGAATGTTGGCAACCTGTCTGTTTACGGAGGTCTTGATAATGTTATGAACGGGCTGATTCAACTGAAAGATTAAGTTGAGCACGTGTAGCCCAGCCCGGAGGGTGGCGCGATCCCACCCTCCACTTCACTGACGTGGCGTATCGGCGCATCACACATTAAGGAAAATTATCATGCCTATTTTACGTACGATAAATAAGGGTCGTGTACCCGTCAAAGTTTACACAGATGACATTGACCCGAGTGCCTACACACAGCTATCAAAAATTGCCGAGCTGCCATTCATTCATAGTCATATCGCTGCAATGCCTGATGTTCATCACGGCATTGGCGCAACCGTGGGTTCGGTGATTCCGACCAGCGGTGCGATTATTCCAGCAGCGGTAGGTGTGGATATTGGTTGCGGCATGAATGCTGTGCGTTTGTCCCTTAGCGCAAACGAGCTGCCGGATAACCTGAAGCCTGTCAGGGGGGCCATTGAAGATGCGGTGCCTGTCGGTTTCAATATGCATAAGCACGTCAAGGCTCGTAAGTCGACGTTGACGCCTTTAGACGCAGGGCTAGAATTCATTCTTGCTCGGCATCCTGCCGTGGGCAAGATGGTGAAGAATATCGGCCGAACCTGGTCTCAGCAAGTCGGCACACTGGGTTGAGGAAACCACTTCATTGAGGTGTGTCTGGATGAAAACAATGATGTCTGGGTGATGTTGCACTCCGGAAGTCGCGGAGTTGGCAATGTTATCGGTCGTTACTTTATCGGCCTTGCAAAGAAGGACATGCAGCGCTTGCAGCAAAATCTTCCAGACAAGGATCTTGCCTACTTCACGGAAGGTACTGAATTCTTCGATGACTATGTTCATGCCGTCCAATGGGGGCAAGACTATGCCATGGCAAATCGTCGTGAGATGATGCGACTGACGCTGGATGCACTGAAGCCTGTTCTACCGCACTTTGTGACTACCAAAGAGGCAATCAATTGTCATCACAATTACGTCTCGATTGAAAATCACTTTAACAAAAACGTGTTTCTCACCAGAAAGGGTGCTATCAGCGCTCGCGAAGGTGAGCTGGGTATCATCCCCGGTAGCATGGGTGCCAAGTCGTTTATTGTTCGTGGCAAAGGCAATGCAACATCTTTTCACTCCTGTTCGCACGGGGCTGGCCGTAGCATGAGCCGAACGGCGGCGAAGAAAGCTTTCAGCTCTGCAGACTTGGCACGTCAAACACAAGGCGTGGAATGTCGAAAAGACGCAGGTGTGGTTGATGAAATTCCGGGTGCTTACAAGGATATTGACAAGGTTATGCAAAACCAGTCAGACCTTGTAGACATCGTCCACACGCTGAAGCAAGTCGTCTGTGTGAAAGGATGAATGTTGCTGTAACCAAGTCAGGAACATACGTAACCGATAGACGCGTATGTTCTTGGCCTATTTATGAATCACAAGCCCTAGCCCGGACTATTCATGAAACGCCAAGTCCTTTCCGGAAGGATTTCATCAATAATCCAGATTAGGGACGTTCTATTACTGTTGGCACGGTAGAGCGCATGGATGCCAGCCACTTATCAAAACTGTTTCTCTGACGGGCATTCATATCAAGAGCCTGACTCATGAGCTCGATGGTATCTAGCACACGTCCGCGTATGGCATTAGCAGCAGCATCTGCCTGAAGTGCAGTACCAGTACCAAATAACAACCACCCAGGCTGTACATTCGTCACCTCAGCAATGGCCTCAATTAGCTTGACGCTTGGGTTCGTCGGTTCGATAGTCTCGAGCCTGTGTAAGCCTGTCTTGGACAAATCAAAGCCTTTTCTTGCCAAAGCCTCACGTAATGCCTTGGGTTCAAGCCGAGCCTGCTCTCGCGCATGCCGAATGCGCCAAGAAATTGAAGGGCTGGGTGGAGTCACTGGAAACGTCTCTGAGATGGCTGGATAAGAGTCCTGATTTGAGCATGATAAACCACATATCAATGTCAGGGATACTGTTTTTGAGATATAGGCGGCGACAAGTGTTGACCACAATACACGCACGGTACAACAAAAAAATAGCAGAGCATGGATGCCTCCTGTGTATCGGAGATGGGCTGTGCTCCCTGCTCTAAAAAGTAAGTTAAGAGCAGCCGATGTATTTGAACCGGTACACACGTGGTGTAAAGAAAATGAGCTACATAACAATACTCACCCAATAAAAAATATCAGCAACATGGTTCACTTCCGTTTGCGATCTTCACCTCAGATTCAACGCCAGCATCTGAATTAGCAAACATACTGGCAGCTTGAGCTGTTCGGTTTTTCCGAACAACTCCGATCAAACAATACTAAATCCCCGTGATACACAAGATCTCGGCTCAGAACCGCCTCGCTACTGCGATAGCAGCATCAAAGTAGGTGTACTCATTCTTACTGGATATCCCCTAGAGAATAGTCGGGGATAGCATAGAACTGGGCTAATCCGAACCTCGCCGTCGAACGCTTTCGATGATCACTTTCGGCCAAAACAGCTGATCAGCTTCGCCGGTATACGCACACTACCGCCCACCCATGAGACAGGAGCATGGCACTTGACTGACTCACACTATTCGCAAATAAGCGGAAGCCCGTCGAGCGATAAAGCCGGACCCTCCCGTACTCACAAACACTCCGATTATCTTTAAACCTGAACGGCTGCAGTGCGTTACAGATTACTCTTTATCGGATCTGCAGGTGTCGGATCAGTACCGATAATCTCCTCAGCCAATTGTGCATAAGTGCCATCAGCGATCATGGCATCCAGGGCTGCATTCACTGCACGGACCAGATTGGAGTTATCTTTCTTGATCGCCCACCCCATCTGATAACTTTCGATGAATTCATCAACCATGCGTAAGTCCAGACCTGCAGTCTTTATGGCATAGCTACCTGCCACAGCATCTGTAATAACAGCATCAATCTGACCATTGACAAGGTCCTGCAGTGCTTCCGGATCAGACTTGTAAAGCTTGACGTCACCACCTAGCTCCTCGGCCATAGGTACAAAAGTTGAAGCGACAATAACTCCAACTGATTTACCCTTGGCTTGTGCCAGACTGTCGATATCACTATCAGCAGATACCACCAGTTTGGCACCGGATTCTACCCACGCATTGGCAAAGTAGACGGCTTCCTGTCGCTCAGCGGTAATACCCATAGGATTACTGATCATGTCGTATTGATCGGCCTGAAGCCCAACAAGGATTGACTCCCACTTGGTTACGACAGGACGGTGTTCCAGTCCCATACGATCAGCCACTTCTTGTATCACAGCAATCTCAAAGCCTTGTAGTTCACCATTGGCTGAACGAAAGCTAAACGGTGCGAACGCACCTTCGGTAGCGGTACTGAGTACTCCGGGCTCCAGTAATTCCAACTCATCACTGGCCATGGTGGCCACCGGAGTCGCACTGAATGCAAGTAAAACCGCCCCACTAATGGAGGAAAGTACTTTCTTGGTGGTTTTCATCGGCAAATTTCCGTGTGTTGTAGATATTCAGGTGTATGCAGGGTAGGATTTTTCGAACCATTGTGCAAATTGACTCAGTACCGTCGTCATCAGCAGATACAGCACTGCAGCCAGTAAATAAAACTCAAACGGACGAAAGGTTGCTGCAATCATTGTTTGCGTGTGCAACGTTAGCTCTAGTACTGTTATGGCAGATAGCAATGATGTGTTCTTTAACGTATTGATCGACTCATTGGTCAACGATGGCACCACTATACGGAGAACTTGCGGAAGTACAATCCATCGATACACCTCCAGAGTACTGAGCCCTAGTGAGCGCGCGCCATCAAACTGACCAGCAGGAATCGCTTTCAAGCCAGATCTGATAATTTCCGCCACATAAGCACCACTACCCAGGCCCAACGCAACTACCCCTGCCGTGAATGGATTGAGTTTAATGCCAAGTTGAGGCAGGCCAAAGTAGACGATGAAGATCTGAATCAGGGCAGGTGTACCGCGAATCACCCAGATGTAGATGGCTACAAAATGTCGCACTGGTAAAAACCCTGTGCGCTGACCAGAAGCTAGAATCAAACCGACCAGCCAACTTAGAACGATGGTTACTGCAGCAATCTTGAACGCGAGCCACGATGCAGTCAAGAACCCTGGAAGGTAGTCCCAGAGATAAAGTATTGACTCCATCATTCAATCAGCCAAGCGCACTTGGACGCTCCAGTGCTTTTGTAAACGCATTAACAGCCGCATCAGACCAGTCGGTTTGCGGCATGGGTTCGTGTAAAAAATTTCCGTTATTGTCCACACCACGAACCAGCGTGGCACTATCTTCAGCCTTGCTCTGTACCACTGTGGTACTAATGTAACGCAGTACCAAACCAACGCGTGGTTGCGCGCTCCTGTTGGGTTGTGATCCATGTACGACTGCCATGTGATGCAACGAGGCCTGACCAGGCTGTAGCTCCATGTCAACCGCTTGAGTATTCACACCATCCAACTGGGCAGTTTGCCCAAAAAAAAGCAGGTTTGCCTCGTCTGACGTTTCTGCATGTGCCAGCTGCCCCATTCGATGGCTACCGGGAATTGCCTGTAGACAACCGCTGAGGGAGGTTGACGGAGTCAAAGCAAGCCAGACATTGACAATTTCATCATGTGGTGTAAGACCGGCATAGGTGGTGTCCTGATGCATGGACACGAAACTAGCAGTGTGCGCCGGTTTAGCGAATACATCGGACGACCAGCAAAGAATATTCGGGCCTAGAATCTGCGCTACAGCATCAACTATTACGGGGCTAACAACGATATCGAACAGCCATCGCTCCAGGAGGTGCAGTTTGAACCTATGCGCCTCACCAAATTGCGTTAGAACCCTCTGCTGAAGCCGTATCAGCTGGTGCATGGCATCTGATGCCTCTTGACTACTCATCACGGCCACGGGAGCCACAAAGCCCTGCCGATCGAACATATCTTTTAATTGTGGCTGCTGGGTTTCAGTCATGGCTTTTGAAACTTTGTAGAAGTTCACTTCCACGTAATAGTAGCTGACGTAGTGTCAGAGATGTGTGAATAAACTGGCGCTGTGGCACGTGTCACCAAGAAACTCAAATCGGTGCAAAGCAAGAACTTCACAAAATATCTGATGATCAATGGCCTCACACGTTATCCCTGAGGACTTAAACGTTGGAACGCTCTGTACAGCAAGCAATGCGCTTATAACGCTTCTTCAACGGACTCCACCGATACACACAATATGACGGAAGGCGCAGAAGCAGCTTCACCGGCCGCCTTACTGAGAGACCCCGACGCACAAAACTACAAGAAAGCGTGTGTGGTTCTGTGTGGAGGAAATATCGATATGCCAGTTTTCGCGAAAATTTTAAGTGGACAAACGCCGTAGCTTTGAATCCGCCTATGTTAGCGTATGCCTACGACGATACACAAATTAGCGCGAGTTCAGCTTTGGCGTAAGTTCGAACTTAACCCTAGTGGGCCATGCGGGTTAATGTTTCAAGAGTAACAAGCGTGTTCATTACTCCCAAAGCGTTATACCGTCTCTGGGAAAAACAGTAGCCTGATCATCAAGCCACCACTCCGGCTACATTACATTTCAGCCGAATAAATAGGCTCTTTTTTTAGTCAAGACCGCTTGAGCGAGTGACTAGAAGCATAGTGTCGCCGTCCCGGCGTATGGATTGGGCCACGCGGCTGAGCTGCAGAGGCAAAGACAATATTCCGGCTTCAGTTAATAGTTCTTGCATGGCAATGTCGAGGAAAAAACTGCCATCATCTATCAACACACAATTGAGTACAGCCTGAGTCGAAGGTTGTCCGTTGTTACCAGCATACGTGTCGTTGACATACAACACAATTTTCGCCCCTTCAACCTCCCTGGCCTCCCATCTGACTTGCTCAAAGATTCCAAAACTATCGTTCTCATCACGGCTGGAGATGAGCACAAACGGCTCTACATCAGGTACTGCTACAGATGAAAATGACGGGAATTCATCACCGGGAATATCAATGGTCAGCCCCATAGGGTATGGCAAAGGGGCGGTATTGGAGTCCGAGTCGGCATCATAGTCAGAGTAATCAGTGAATCCCAAGGGCTCACCCCCTAATGACAGCACTTCACCGGGTTTGAGCTCAACAAAGCTTCCCGCTGGACTACTGACCAGAATGACCTCGCCAGCAGTCAGGCTCCGGGGTGTTACACCATCAATAACAATCGTATCTTCCGTGCGGATCCCAGGACTGTTGATTTCAAGCTCACAGCTGTCTTCTGTCAGAGAAGTTAAAAACCCGAAGGTCTCTAAGGCTGATTTAGCAGAAATGCTTTCATTGAATTCCAGAAAGTATGCATTAATGTTTCCCGAGTTGCGGGACACACTTTCTCTGAATCCCAAAAACCCTAGTGACGATATATTGCCTTCCGACAGCATACTTGTATTACCAGACGCGCTACCTGTGTTGCTTTTTTCATCATCCGAACTGCATGCGATGAACAGAAAAAGCATGGCGAAAGCAAACAACACACGGTGATTTTTACGACGGCACCTGAAGTTCATATTGATCCATTCCATGGTAAGAGAAGTAGCTGCTAGGAGTCGGGGCCGCCTCCGGCCGCGCAGGCTCCTCGGCAGTCACTGACTGCTACCACACTTTACCGCGTGACATCACTGAGAAACGAGTCACTTCTTCGATCTGATCATCTGTCTGAACGTTTTTTTCAACCTATTGGGTTTACAGAAGTCCAATGCCCACACCGGTGCTATAACACCGATCCAGAGATTCGGTGGCGCGCTGAACTTGAACATCCACTTCCACACGATGTTTCTCGATGGCGTCTACGTTGATCGTGGCGGCAAGCTCGATCGGTTCCGTTGGGTCAAGGCACCCAGCTCGGCAGAGCTCTCACTACTGACTCATACCATTGCGCATCGGATTGGTCGGTATCTTGAGCGTAAGGGCTTGTTGGTGAGAGATACTGAGCAGAGCTACCTGGCATTGGACGAGCCCGAGGAAGATTCCATGTATCACCTGCAAGGGCATTCGATTACCTATCGCATTGCCGTCGGCCCGCATCAGCGACGCAAGGTCTTCACCTTGTAGACTCTGCCTGGCACAGAAGAGCTGTTCATTGACACAGCGGACGCCGTGGCCGGTTTCTCACTACATGCCAGCGTGGCCGTCAAAGTGAACGAACGAAAGAAGCTCGAACGGATCTGTCGCTACATCAGCCGACCGACGGCATCCGAGAAACGAGTATCACTGACCCGGCAGGGCAAGGTGCGATATCAGGCTGGGCGCCCCCGTTGAAGACGCCGTATCGAGACGGCACGACTCATGTGATTTTAGAACCGGTGGATCGGGACGCGCAGTCTTCATTGCCAAGCTCGCCGCTCTGGTTCCCAGGCCCAGAGTGAACCTGACCCGGTACCACGGCCTATTCGCACGGGGCGGCCTTCCGCCCAACAGCAAACATCGAGCCCCGCTCACCCCGGCACGGCGAGGCAAGGGTAGTTGGAAAACCACAGCACAAAAGGGCACCGAGGATGCAGGAACCAACCATCATTTAGCCACGTCGCTCTATTCATCGATTTCAATGTCGTGACCGGTATATTCTGCTATCGCTCTACAGTATGATCGCTAGTGCCCATGAACTCAACGGCGATCACAACTAGATAACTGATGACTGTTTCGGCCCACGGGTTGATGGCTGCACCGGGTCCCTCTGTGCAACACTATTTGGCTGATGACAATCAGATCTTCAATGCTTTGATCCGGCATTGCGACAATAATCAGGGTAACGTCGTAACACTACCGTGCGTATCAATGCCCTGCGTATCACTAGCGATGGTTCTCCCCGGAGTGTATCGCAAATGCAGACTGTTGCTGCCATAGAAAACCCAGTGACAAACACCTATCGAACTCCATGCGCAAATGCCTGATAAGGGGCAAGCTCAATGGTGTCAGTGTGCATTGCCTGAACCGCCATATTGGCCAGTAGTGTATCGGCGGCCTTGTGTAATGCGGCTGGCGTTTCAATACTCACCACCTGATCTGAAAAATTGGCAATAACGATCACCTGCTCTTCACCCAATTGCCGGGAATAGGCAAAAATCTGTGCATGTTCATTTAGCAGAGGCGTATAACGACCCTCCTGTATAACGACACTGCTACGTCTGAGCGCAATCAGACGCTGGTAGAACTGAAAGATGCCGTTCGGATTCGCACGGTCGCGGGCAACATTCACATCAACATAGTTTGAGTTCACGTCTATCCATGGCTCACCCTTGCTGAACCCTGCCCTGTCTGTGGCGTCCCATTGCATCGGCGTACGGGCATTGTCTCGGCCATTTTCATTAGCCGCTGCTATGAAATCCGCCTCGCTCTCTCCAGCCAACATGCGATCCTGGTATTGCCCAAGGGTCTCAATATCACGAAACTGATCGATTCGTTCATACGTCACATTGGTCATCCCGATTTCTTCACCTTGAAAAACGAACGGTGTGCCTTTCATCAGGTATGTCACCATTGCCAGCATCTTGGCCGATCGCTCCCTGTACAGCCCATCATCACCGTAGTGAGAAACAGGCCGCGGCAGGTCATGGTTGGATAGGTATAACGAGTTCCACCCATCATTCGCCAACGCACTCTGCCAGTCGTTCATAATCTTCTTGTGTGTAATCAGATTGAATTGACTGGGACCAAACCGGCCCTTCAACGGATCCCACGCTGCCTCAATGTGATTAAAGTTAAACACCATATCCAGTTCTTTACGGTACTTTGCGCAATATTCCAGAGCCGTGGTCGGTGTTACGCTCCAGGACTCACCCACGCTCATTACGTCCCTTCCAGCAAGGGTATTCCGATGCATTTCCTGAATAAAGCGATGCATGTCCGGACCTTCAAAGTAGAGCCGATAGTCCACATCTTTACCGATCAACTCGATCACATCCATACGGAATCCACCGATTCCCCTATCGAGCCACCAGTTCATCATCCTGTAGATTTTTTGTCGTAGTTGAGCGTTGTGCCAGTTGAGATCAGGCTGCTGTGGCCCGAAGAAGCCCAGGTAGTAGCGCTCGACAGCTTCAACCCAGGTCCAGGCAGAACCACCAAAACAGGCGCGCTGATCATCCGGTGGCCCAGCGTTCTCAGAAGATGGATCTCTCCAGTAGAACAAGTCATGTTCTGGACAATCGCGACTTGCACAGGCTTTCTGGAACCAGTCATGATCCGACGAACAGTGGTTGACTACCAGATCCATCACAATCCGGATATCACGCTTGCGCGCCTCCACAACCAGTTTGTCAAAATCAGCTAGTGTGCCGAATTCAGGTGCAATAGCGTAATAGTCAGAGATGTCATACCCATTGTCTCGCATGGGTGAGGCATAGACTGGCGAAAGCCAGATGAAACCAATTCCAAGATCCTGCAGGTGCTCCAGCTTTGAAATTATCCCCGGAATATCGCCGATTCCGTCACCATTGCTGTCGCAAAAACTGCGCGGGTAAATCTGGTATCCGGTTGCGGCTTTCCACCACGGTGTCGATGGCATCATCGTTGTTTTTTACTCAAGCATACGTTGGGGACGCCCGCGCCCTGACCCATTCCGGAGCGCAAGCTGATTCGGGTGTGAAAAACCACCAGCTTATTACGACCTTATTTAAGTGCCGTCCAACTGTTCTGGATCTGGCGTGCGACTTCTTGTGCGGATTGACCACCCGCGTAGTCCACCATCCCTGTCCAGAAGGCTCCTGCACCAATAGCACCGGGCATCAAGTCAGATCCGTCAAATCGAAAGGTGCTAGCGTCGCGTAGAATCTTGCCTTGCTTGCGCAGCGTGTCACTGTGGTAAACATCCGGATTTACTCCGATATGTGGCGTAAGAAATCCTTGTGTTTCAATGGACATCCAGATTTCATGAGCGATCGGTGTCTTGAGAAATTCGATGAACCCGCGTGCCACATCGCTATCATTCGTGATTGAGACAAGTGTTCCGGCTCCCAGCACCGGATTACCCAGGTCCTGCGCTGCATAGGCTGGAAAATAGAAAAAATCAGCCTCCTCACCAACAACTGTACCCTCCGGAAAAAAAGCCGGAATAAAGGATGCCTGACGATGCATATAGCACTGGGGCGGACTGGCGAACATGCCTTTGGGACTGTCACGAAAGTCGGTCGACGCTACAGCTCCAGAGCCACCGGCAACGTAGCTATCGTTAAGTGCAAACGCTCCGAATTCTTCTATGGCATCAACAATACGCGGATCATCAAAAGCGATCTCATTCCTGACCCATTGGTCATAGACATCAGGTGTCTGGGTACGCAGCAGCATATCCTCAACCCAGTCGGTTGCTGGCCAGCCGGTAGCACCGCCGGATCCCAGACCAATACACCAGGGGGTTCCACCATCAACAACAATCTGGTCTGACAGCGTCTTGAGCTCTTCCATGGTTTCGGGGATATCGTAACCGGCATCCTCAAAGTTCTCAGGCACATACCACACCAGTGATTTGACATTCACGTTGAACGAAAAGCTATAGAAACCGTCCACGCCTTCACAGGAACCGAGAGCAACCCACGAAGGACCAGCGGCGTAATTCTCGGCCATCCAGTTAGCTGTTTTATCACCCAGCGGTACCAACAGACCTCGCGACGCAAGATCGCAGGCCAGCCCCGGTTGTGGAAACACGGCAATATCGGGAGGTGACCCGGCTTCTGTGTCAATCACTATCTGTTGCTCAAAACTGTCAGAGCCGTTTTGACTGACCTCAGCGCCAGTTGCCGCCGTGAAGTAGGCAATAACCGCCTCGGCTGCCTCTGCATCAGGGCCTAACCATGGCGATGCAATTGACAGCTTGTCGCCGGTGAAATCATAAGCTGCAGAAAAATCGTTGTAGCTTTGCCAGTTAAATTCACCGTCACCCGGCGCCACCATCAAGTTACTGTCAGCAATTGCCCCGGTCGCAATCAACGCAACCAGCACCACTGTGGTGTGTCCTGTTGTCAATCTCATAACTCTTCCTCCCTCAGGAAATCCATGCCGCTCAAGGTGGCAGCTTGGGTATGGAACGAAGGCTAGCTAAACTGACGAAATTAAGGAAATACGTTTTTTAATCGTTAAAATAGATTTTTTCTATGGAGTGCTTCTTATGGATCGACGATTACGCCAATTTTTGGCTGTTGCCGAGACCGGCAATGTGACAACCGCTGCAGAGATGCTTCATATCTCCCAACCCACCGTGTCCGTCAACATGCGCCGCCTGGAGGAGGACCATGGCGTGCAGTTTTTCAAACGCAGTTCTCGTGGTGTACAACTCACCGAATTCGGCAAGGTTCTCTACGAACACGCCAAGGTAATGGCGCGACTCGATGATCATGCAGCGGCGCAAATCCAGATGCTGAAAGCGTCCGATCAAAAAGCGATGCGATTGGGTACGGGCTTTGCGTGGTGGTCAATCTTTATGCGCGACATTCTCAGCTCATATCAACATGAGCATCCAGGTGGTTCAATGCACGTTGATGTCTGTAGTAGTCTAGATGGACTGCGATACCTCTTGTCCGGTGACATCGACTGTTTTGTGGGAACCAAGGTAGAAAAACTCAACGATAACGCAGGGTTCTATTTCGAACACCTCTTCTCAGTTGAAGATGCGTTCTTTGCACGCAAGGATCACCCACTCATGGGAACACAAACGCACCTTGCTGACGTTGCACATTTCCCAAAACTTGATGTCGCCCCGTTTGTCAATCGCCATATGGGCCTCATCGAGCGTGACGATTTCGATCCCATGTTTGTCGCTCGCAGCCTGGCTCAAACAGGATTTTTGACGACAAACTCAATGACAACAGGGGTAGACTTGTTAAGAGATACCGACGCCATTCTGGTTTACCCCATTGTGTGTGACACCTTTTTCCAAAAACACGGAATACACGAACTCAATGTTATTGATGGTTCCAGGAAGAAAATCAAAATCGGTATCTACAGCCTCGCCGAAAAAGAGCCTGACGGGCAACTTGCACTTCTGCTAGACCAGATTAAACTTGCTACCAAAGGATTGAAACTACAGGTAAATATGGACAAAAAAACCTAATTCACCAGCTACAAAAGCTGACATATTCATTTGACGCTTGTTACTGGTTCGTGCTCACAGGCCCTGTACATGATTTGTCTTATTTTTGGCCGTTACACGACTCCGAGTTTCAACCGCTTTGGTGTGGAATGTTATAAACGCTCAAGTTCTATCATATGAAACTTGGTATCGTCGCCACCAATATGCTGCAAGATTAAATCTGCACCATAGCTGAGACCACCATTGATTTTAGAATCAGTCAGGTCTACTTGCACTTTCTTCCACTCCTGAGAATCAGTTGTTGCAATTGCATAGGCTTGGGTGAGACCTTCTGGACCGTTGTATAGCAATTCCCATTCTCCCACGCCATCGTCAAAATACGTAACCTCTACTCTTATTCCATGTGTGGATTCCGAATCTTCGATAAAGTTTGAGTCGAGCTGGAAGTACATGGCGTTTTTACCATTGTCCCTGTCAAACGAACGTGCAAACCTGCCATATGGCCATGTCTTTTCCCCAACGTGCCACCAACCAACACTCTCAGCCTCGGGATTGATCTGGTATAGAAATTTGTTGTAGTTTCCACTAACACCACCGTACATGACATCTATATAGCCTTCGCGTTGTCTAAAGCCGAAAGGACCACTTCTAGGGCGTTCCGGATCTTCATTTTCGTCGATATCTATGCGTGCACCATAGGCGGAGTAGTTCTCTAGAATATTTTCCAGTCGAGCAACGGGTCTACCGCCAGTTTTTCCAAAGTCTTCTTCCGGGAATTTTTGCGTATCAGAAGCGTCCAGTCCCTGACGTAATGCTACGAAGGCATAAGGACTTGTAGCCGCATTGGTGTGTGGTGCATGTTTATTAAAGAAATCAAAGGCAAAATCATATTGATCCTGTTCCAGAGCATCTGTTCGAACTTGCCAACGCGATAGCCCTCGATGCAACGCATAAATGGCACTCCAGTAAAAACTTTCGGCGGGCGCTTTCTGGAACCAGCCATTTTTCCATTCTCGATCCATTTCTCCAAAATAGATCATGCGTGCCCCACCTAATTGTTCTACCCCCTCAAAAACTGCCTTACGTTCCGCGTTTATAATAGACTCAGGCTCGGGTATATGATACCCGTGACTTGCCATACCGTTCTTTCTGGTTATGGACCTCGAAATATTATTCAGGATAAAGTCCTCAGTTCGCTTTTTTGTCTGAGTAAATGCAAGCGGCATATTTTCCAGCCCTGGAGCACTAAAGACATCCTTCATCACCTGATAATGTTCAATGCGGAAATCCTCCCATTGATCACTACTGATATCGAACTGTTCCTCTGTGGGCTTCCCCTTGTAAGGTGCAGGGTCTCCCGTTGATCCGTTGTTTATTACAACCGCGACGACCGCATTTCTTTCAGCATCACTTAATGTAGAAAGATAGTAGGCTATTTCCTGATTAAACTGCCAGAAGTATGCTTTGTAATCGTCATCAAGATAGTACGGAAACACCCAATCTGAACTGTTTGTGACGACAGGTGGCACAATATTATTATCGAAAAACCAGACTGGTAACTCATGCCCGGTGGAAAACTCCAGGCTGTAGTAGAGACCGTCAGCCCTCGCACTAGTCACAAGTGAGCCAACTCTATCCCAATTGTAGGGACTACCCAACGATTCGTACAGGGCTCTCCACCCTATCAGGATAGGCACTCCACGCAGTCCAGGGTATATCTCTTTTGATGCGTCCTCTGGTTTATAAGTTGCCCACGACCAGATACCTTGTGGTGTTATCTGAGAATACAGTTTGGTCTTCTCATCATCATCCATGGTGAAGGTATTGTCGATAGGCTCAAGAAACTTGATTGCACGATCATTAACCGAAAATGTGACCAGACTATTGTTTGCACTTATTGTGTAATTACCGGCGATAAGAGGCTTGTCAGCCCAACTACTATAATAATCCGTTGTACCGTCACCCCCACGATTGTCACCATACAACGTAAACGGAGAACTACGTTCATATCTATACGCGCTCAGCGGGCCATTGAGTCTGATGGTTACTCCATTGCTATGAATCGGTTCTTCAGGCTCATAGCTAATCGAGTAATACTCCGGTATCCGGGAACTCTGGATTTGCATGCCATCCAGTATCTGTATTACTCTTTCGTCAGAGTCTGCATCGATAAGCCAGAAGTCGCTACTAAACGCCGGGCTGCACAGTGCTCCCCAAGCCATGAAGGCTAGTACTTTTGATGAAGCATTTGTGCGATTCATCGTTATGTGAAAGATCATTGAATATACCCTGTTTGTAAACAGTCGGAGTGTAATTTAGAGGTGCGCAGTGTGACTAGTTAAATTAATAAATAAGCTATGCATTCTCTATTACACGGACGATCTGCTATTTTTTAAGCTAGACCAACATGAAACATATTTTCACGATTCCCAGCATATAGGCATTTATTGCCCCGAATGTGCATTATGAATGCAGTGTGTATTCAATATAAGTCAACAATGTCTGGGGGCCTTTTGATTAGGCATTATCAAGTTTATAGCGCTTCTTAAAAATTGCTGATCCATAAACAGGTGCGTCCTAAATGCAGATATAACAGATGTGTTGGAGCAAAACATAGAACCTTACTATTTTTATTCTGAAGTTGACCGGTTACCGTCGCTGCTTTTTTACACGATATTTAAGGATTTGAAGTTGTGTATAATTAAACTTCTCACAACTCGACTCGAGATGTTTTTTTGAGAATACACTCAGATAAAACTTCATGCGAAGCCGGTACCGAGAAACCGCCAATGGGGATCATGCGTATGTCGGGCTTGATTCGGATGAGCAAAGCACGGGCGAAGTGGGCCAGTGGATAATTTTCACCAAACCCCACCACCCAGATCTTGTCTGCACGAGCCAGATGTAGTGCAGCATCAGCAAGCTCATCAGGGCGCACCGCTTCAATCGAATGCAAAAGATTCTGCACATCGTTTTGCAGGTGATCTGCCAGACTACGGTGACCTGCCCACCGAGAGATGGCCTTGAGCACTAGACAGCGAAATATTCCTTCCACGCTCGGACTACACCGTCCTGTTTTTTAAACTCCAGGGTTGATAGGATCCTGTTCAAGCAATGGTAGGACCTGTGGTTATTTGTGCAGCAATTCCGACAGCGAGCGAAGCATCTGTCCATGCTCGTTCTGTGAGTAAAGATCGACCATACTGCTCGGGACAGCGCTGGGCTGTCGCAGCGTTATATTCTTTTGGTTTGTTTGTTGATTTTTCGCAACTGCAACATAGAAAATTCAGAAGAATTTTTACGTTCTGATCGCAGGTTTTC
>JBGCGC010000119.1:0-4592 GCA_045110475.1 Granulosicoccus sp. | reverse complement strand
TCAAGATAGGGATCATCACTGGGGAATACCTCTGTTACCAATGTTCTGTGCCCTGGTGCGGTCACGATAAAATGCAAATGCGATGGGCGCCAGGGATGTCTGCCTGTGGCACGAAGCAGCTCACCGACCGGACCGTCTTCGGGTACGGTATACGGTGCTGGCCTAACAGTTGAAAACAGATAACGCCCATCGGTTCCCGTGGTCATACAGGCACGCAGGTTATATTCGGGTTGTGCAGGATCCTGACCAGAGTACAGTCCGTTTTCTGCTGTTTGCCAGATTTCCAATACCGCGCCTTCGATTAATTCACCGGTATCACTTTGAAGGTCACACTACACTAGATATACCTGATTCTCGGCATCGATCTCCTTACCCATCTGTGGGAATTCACGCGCTATTTCGTCAACGGCGGTAGCGACAACCAGTGCGTCAGCTGCGATGAATGGCGTAACGATTGAAATTCCCTGACTGGGCCGCGTGGAGTTGTGAAAAATGGTCGTGACAATGCCTATGTCTCCCAAACCCACTTTGATCCCCTCAAGCACACCAAGTGGCTTGACGATTTGACCGCCATACGCCTCTTGCCACTTGATTTCATAATCGCCAGTCTTTTCAAGCTCTTCATTGGCGCGCGGTATATAAAAGCCGGAGAACTTGCGCACCCAAATGGAACGCTCAGGATAGCCATCTATAGCGATCATCTGGAACCAGGCGTCAGACTGAAAGTTGAGCGACTGCGCAAGGAATATGGAGTAGGCACCAGCCCTTTGCGCGAAGCATTAAGCCTGTTGACTTCTGACTATCTGGTAGACAGGATTGATCAACGAGGTTTTCGAGTCAGCCAGATTAGTCAGAGGGAGTACGACGAACTACTGAGGACCAGATGCTGGTTGGAAGAACGTGCGTTGCGAGAATCAATTGTCAACAGCACCCATCAATCAGACGAACAACTCATACTGGCTAACTACCGATTATCACGCATTCCTCGATCCGGAGAAAACGAAGATGGTTTGGCCAATGCGGATTGGGAAGTTGCACACAAGCATTTCCACACCACATTGATTGCTTGCTGTGGATCTACTATTTTGATCAAGTATTGCACTCAGCTTTATGACCAAAACGTACGTTATCGGCAACTGTGTGTATCCACGGCGTATCCCGACAGAGACGTTACTGAAGAGCACAGCGTTATTTGTGATGCCGTGATAGCAAGAGATGCTGACTTGGCAGTACAACTATTGCTATCTCACTACGAGAACACGAGCGTGTTTGTCAGGTGCGAGCTTGAGACGTAATAGGTTGATCGGAGTGGATGTGTTGTTAGTTTTAACGCGTATGCCAATAGCTGAACGATTCATGAAAAACTGAAGATCGCCCCACCTGAATCTTCATGCAAATACCTTACGGATACGTGAGAGGATCGATTGCATAGCTTAGCTCTCATCCTGTAAAAACCTCGCGATAGCCTTGGCGTGCCTACTAGTGAACGATCCGCCACCCCCGGAACTTAACCGACCACTGGATTCGATAGTGGTCGACCCGATGACCTTGCCGTTTCGCCTGTCAACTACCTGAACATCAGCAACGACAAAATCCTTACCCCCGAGAAGGCTCAATCGCATCGTGGAGTCCACCGATTTCATGCGGAACCGCGTGATATTCACACTCACCCGACGCGGGCTGTCGCTAGCTCCGAGCAAACCAAGCCTGGAGAGGTCTTTTTCAAGATAGGTTCGCAGGTCTTTCTTGAACTTCGCAGGTACATTTTCAGATTTGAGCGAAATAACGGCAACCTGATACCGAACATCAGGACTGGGGAACGCTGGCAGTGGCATACTGACAATACTGGTACTGCCACAAGCCGTTAGTAAACAACCAAAGAACACAAGGAATAAAAGAAGTGGGCGCTTGATAGCGATATATTCTGACATTTCAGTTTGTAAAGATATGAAGTAAAAAGCCCAACAGCACATGTAAACACACGTTGGCTGATTTGTAACAGAGAACTCAGAATTACAAATATACGATCCGGATACCTTCGATTCGCTAAAGCACACGCCGGCAACAATGTTTAGCAATTATTGGCTGCAGTAAAACTATTGGTATCGAACTTTGCTCTGGTGTGCATACGGGTGATTGTTGATATTGCTGTATTTTCTCAGCGTATCCCTACTTCAAAAGCCGTGATGAAAAGAGCGCTGAAGTAACCGCCTCATTATGTCCTCACATGGTGAAAGTACCGTCTAGCGAGAATCGATGTCAAACCAGCACTCGTGCAACATCTATTTGTTGTACTATTGTGCGCACGTGTGTTGAATACTACGCCAGCACTGTCGATATTTTTTGTAGACAACAGGATGCTATCGTGTCTGACAGTGGTGATGGTCTGTACGCAATCGTCGGCTCAGCCAGTAATTAATTAGTACCAACTAGTACCAACTAGTACCAACTTATAGTAGATCGGTTTCAACTTAATGTTAATGGATGATAAATTATGAAATCTAGTCAGCGACTTCCAGCGCTTAATACACCAAAACCAACGTCTGGATACCGTGCATTTATGATACATACCGCAAGAGTTCTTCCACTTTTAACCGCAACCTTGTTGATTAGCTGCGGTGGTTCCGGTGGTGATAATGTTAACGTACTGAGTGACCCACAACTCGATGATCCACGCATAGTTCCCTCATCAGAGGTGCGACCATTCATCAGTGATGGGCCTTTTGCCGATGTGCTCGCGGACTGCGCATATGCCGATGAAACAGTAGATTACGAGCGTGAGGGTATCTGCACCCTCGCAACGCTTCCGTACATCGGCCAGACCACAGACACCATTACGGTAGACGACATACTTGAAAGAACTCTCGTCACTCACGACTGGATGGGAATGCGATTAAGAGACTTGTTAAGTGCCATGCCGGCGGATCTGCTACCCATGTTTGCACCGGTAACCAGCGTCGTAATTGGAAGCGAAGTTCGCCCTTCTTCGTTCAACTGGGCGCTGGGACGAATGAAAATAGATGCAGCTCACTTGTGGACGACGGTACCTGAGAAACGCACAATTTCGCAAGAGGATGATTTTCGCTCGAACTTTGGAGCGGATCTACAATTTGTATCGTTTTGGCGATTGATGAACGGTGACGAATATGCCATACCCAGATCATCCTTGTCAGACGACAATCCGAGAGAATTCAACGACACGGTTCTTCAGGCAGCACGACCGTTGTTTCATGAACTGGCACATGCAAACGACGTTATCAGGCCAGAAAACATAGCGGGATTCAGCTCTGATTTGACTCCACTACAAGCCACCGAATTGTTTCGAGAACAGCGAATTTCGAACGAACTATATGCTGATGAGAGCCTTTCTGTGCCTAATTCCTTTCTCTACAGTCTTGCCAGAGTACGTTATGCCGATGAGACTCCTGACGAGTTTCAGAAAAGCTACCTTGCCGATTTCGTAGGTGGAGAGATGGGTAATGAGGGAAAGCAGACGTTCTATGGATATTTTACTATTTATGAGGACATGGCCACGCTGTTTGCACAAACAATGATGAAGTACCACTTTGATATCGAAACTCATGTAGCCTTTTTAAATAAACCGGCAAACCAACCAGACCCATCGTGCAATGACTACAAAGTGGCTTGGGGAGTCCGGAATCGTCTGGCGGCTCCGCTGGTAGCACCAAGGGCACGATTTGTTACTGAAAAACTTATTGGCTCATCGACTGCTCTTGATACTTTCTTTGCAGAGTCTCTTGGAACACAAGTACCGCTGAGAGAAGGCGATGGTTGGTGTGATTCCCGCTTTTTGACACCAGCGGTTTCAACAGCTCGATCCAGGCTCGCAGCCGAAGAACAATTGCAATTCGAGTATCAACGACGCCTATTTGCCGACCGTCCGCACTAGTCGATATTTGATATTAAAGTAGATCTCCATAGAACCAACTCACGGCCGATGCAGTTTAAGAAAAACCAGGTCCATGTCGATTCTGAATTTTCTTCAGTCTATCGACATGGTTCTGCGTTTTCAGATCGCTGATCAGGTCATCATTCTTGCTGTACATGAGCATTGGGTATTAAGTAAACTACGGAAAATCTTCCAACTATTTAATCGATTTCTGCTGGACCACTTGGTGACCAGAATTGGCCTGAGTTCAGCGGTTAAAAATGCGCCACTTGCTCGTTCAATCCGAACGCTAATGGCTAATAATCGGTAGTGACGTGGATAAGTATCATGAGCACGTCCAGAACTAATTGTGCGCTAAGAGAAAGAGCGGCAACAATCGTGGCATGCTTGGCTATTGATAGTTACTTGAACTATCTTACTTTCATATAGTTTGATGTGCAGCAGCAGTTGTTAAATCGCCAGTGTTTGGCGTTCCGGTTGGCTCGATAAGCAAAAGCTCTGCCTCCTCCTCAGCAACCGGGCAATGCTCAACTCCTTTCGGGACCACGTACATTTCACCTTGCTTAAGGTGCACATCTCCCTCGTGCATCTTTATAGTTATACGACCTCTGAGCACAAGAAAAAAATCATCAGTATCTGGGTGAGAATGCCAATTGAATTCGCCTTTAACCTTAACAACCAT
>JBGCGC010000118.1:0-56751 GCA_045110475.1 Granulosicoccus sp. | reverse complement strand
AAACTGCACCCGTTACATCCTCGGACGCGGCCACATCTGTGCGTGTCAGGCGCGCTAGCGTATCAACAAAGTTACGACCATCGGCGCTGGCGGCCACATCGCAGCCATAAATCAGGATATCCGCATCATCAGTAAATGCGTAGCGCCAATCACGTATGTCCCCGGTGCGAGCGAGAAGATCGAGCGTCGTGATTTTCTCGCCACCCAGCTCCAGTAGCCCGTCTGATCCGTGCGATATCAGATGAAGCGTTTTCAGGCCACGATGCGGCTGAATAATCTCACCCAGCTGTCTGATGCTATCGTCACCGGCTTGTAAAACCACAACGTTGACCGAGTCGCCCCGGTTAGCGAAATCTTCCATCAGAGCATCAAGATCTGGCACACCTGCATCAATGATGACCAGCTCTTCGACATCTTCTACGAGTTCAGAGTTTGCCTCAGTGTCTGCGCTATTCGCCGCGTCAGAGCCTGCTCCGCTCTCACCCACCAGGCTTACGTGCTCTGCATCAGATGCATCAGGCACAGCATCTACAGCGGCGATTACTGCAGCATCAGCCGAAAAAAGCAGGCGTGACTCCAGGGTCTCGACTTTGAAGTCAGAGGCTGGAAGCTACCCTTTTCGATATCTTCGTTTAGCCACGATCCTGATCTACCCGTAGGCTTGAACAAGGACGGTATGTTTGTCAGGCTGCATCATGCCAACAGCCTCCAACACCCGAAAATGCAACACTGGAGCCCATTTTTTGACACGATTAGATAATTTAATAGAACAGGCAGACTAGCGATCTTCTAAATACTTTTCATCAATTTCAACGGGGACTGCAGCACCCAGAGAATCAGGTTCTGCAGCAGGTTCATCATTTTTATTCCGTGCAAGAGGAGCCAATGCACTTTCGTCACCTGCCTGAAAAGTAACTCGACATTTTTGCCCGGCGGGAATATGCAGACCTTCGTTAGCCAGCAATAATCGAACCCCGAAAGTGCCACTGCGAGAGTCCAGCAACGGATCCACAACATCGACGATGGCAAGCAATGGCTCATCTGTTTCAATTTCCGAATATACCAGCGCCGTATCACCGTTATTGACAGTGCCAAACAATCGGGCTGGCAACACGACTTCAACACGTAACGGATCCAATTGAGCCACTGTCATGACTGGATTATCAAAAACAAGTTCACCGGGAAACACCAACTGGTTTACTATCACGCCATCCACCGGGCTTTTAATTGTGCGTTGTGCAAGCGCACGACGCGTCCGCTTTAGCTCTAATAGCAACAGCTTCTGATTTTCCACCGCTTGTTCCAGGGCGGCATTGGCGATTTTTTCTCTTGCCACGGCTTCATCGCGTTGTTGTGCCGGAGCCAGGCCTTTGGCGTACAAGTCGGAAAAGCGTTCACTATCGAGCTTAGCTAGCTCAAGATCTGCCTGACGTGTGACGACCTCTCCGATCATCTCGGTGCGCGCAACAGCCTGATCAGTAGCCGTTTCCTCCATCACCGACTCTAGCTGGGCTATGGCTTGCCCTTTTTTCACGGTGGCGCCACGATCCGCCATAAGGCGTGAGACGATCCCTTGTGTAGAGCTACCCACATCGGTGATGACATAAGGCTCAATCAGACAATCATGTCCGGCATCCAGTGCATCAAGGGATGACTGCGCATTGGCCTCTGGTGAAAACATCGCAAGGCAGGTCGCAGCGTTGAACATAACTGTCAGCAGGATAAAATGTTTCTGAAAATTCATAGAAAAATAGGACAATGTGAGTTTTCATGTAGCGGTTATTCACGTGCATGACATAGAAAGTTGGTTTAGCTGTTACCTTGAGCTACAGCTCAACGATATTTTCTACATCGCCCATCTGACTACTGACGTTGCAATAACCACAGCCGACTGTCCTTGCACAAGCAAGCTGCGAACCATCACTTTGAAAAAATGACCAGCTAACATCAATGCGCTTAGGCAACGAACAGGACATTTCTCAAAACCCGATGTATCTCACAGTTTTATCGAAGCGCTGGTGCACTCAACTCAGGCACGACAGGTATCAGACAATCATGCGCAGGACATTGCCCGGATGAGCGCAAGTTGCATTTTTTTAAAAACTGGACAGGGTGTGCAAGCGTTCATCTTTGGTGTCAGTGTTCTGACGAATCAGGTGCTTGCCGGTGACATCAAGCCATGGAGCCGCACACCCCTAGCCTGGATTATTCATGAAATCACGGGGACGCCCAGTCCAAATCCTTCCGCATTCCCTTCGTCCGTAGCGAATTTCGTTCAGGCTGGGCGCCCCCGTCGCAAATACAGTCTGTATTCCGCTCCTTCACGAAATCCACTACGAACAAAGGGTCTGGTGAAAGGATTTGGCGTTTCATGAATAGTCCAGGCTAGGGGATACATGATTGCCTGCTGTGGCATTGAACGCCGAATAATAAATCTGCCGCATGGGGCGTGCCACCACTTTGGACTAACCTCCCTGATCAGCCCATGTCAGGAAGCGACGACACAAACGCTAGATGTCTTTCCAGCGCTATACTAGTGGACCACGCGGGTAATTCGTCAACACACTCGTCCCCACCGCCGCCAGCCCAGCGTTAGAAAAGCTCCCCGTATACCCAATATGCGTCGCTTTTCTGCCTTGTTCTGACGACGGTGGAAACGACATGTCTGTTTCCGAATTACCCGCGTGAACCACTAGTCACATACACTCGGAGCGTTACTCCCTATAATGACTTCCACCGCTGACAAACCACCAACACCGGTGTCGCTTGATTGCCTGTTTAATCCACCCTCACGGGAGCAATGGATCGAGATGGCTGTGGCCGGACTACATAGCGAGCATTCCCCTATGGATGCTTTGCAGCAACTACGACGCACCACACTGGAAGGTATCCCGCTGGAGGTCCTCTACGATTCAGCAAACGTTACTGTGTGCCCCAGTTACAACGAACGAGCTGCTGAGGGTTGGGACAACCGTCTATGCATAAAAACCCGTAATCCACAACAGGCTTGCAGAGAAATTCTGCGAGGATTGCAAGGAGGCATCAGCTCCATAGAACTGCACATGGTTGCACCGGCTGACGTTACGGTTGCTCTTACCGGTGTGCAGCTCGACCTTGCAACAGTTAGCCTGCGCTCTGTCAATGAGTATGAAACCTGCCTGGGTAGCTTGCTAACGTCAGTAAGTGATCAGGGCCTGGACAGCGCAAACTGGCATTGCTGTGTCAATGCCGATCCAATCGGTAACGCCCTTGCCTCGGGTAGCAACGCGGCCAGCCTTGCGAGTGAATTGACCAGAATGGCTGTTTTTACAAAATCGACCATCGATGAGCTTCCAGCAGTAAAATGCCTCCTGGTTGATGCGGCACTACATCATAATGCTGGGGCCTCAACCGTTGAAGAACTACACGCCGCTCTGGCAACCGCCACTTTGTATCTGGAGGTATTACTCGATAAAGGCATAGCGCCTAGCGATGCCTGCCAGCAAATTGTGTTTCAGGTAGCCATGGATGCCGATGTCCTGTTGGGTGTTGCCAAACTACGAGCACTGCGAGCGCTCTGGCAGCACGTTGTTGACCAGTTTGATACCAGTGAAACTGCGCCAATCTCTACAACCATCGTGGCAGAAACCTCGCACAGGTTCCTCAGTACCCAACAACCCTGGAACAATCATCTGCGCAACCTGTGTGCTGCAACTGCGTCCATGCTCGGCGGAGCCGACACACTGATGGTTCATCCACATGATTCACTGCATCGCGCAGACAGCACTGGTGACACTACACTGGGCGACCGTATGGCTCGCAACATGGCTATTATTCTTGAACGTGAGTGTGGCCTTGGCAAAGTTCATGATCCAATGGCAGGCTCCTACGCCATAGAGGCTCTCACGCAACAACTGATTCAGCATACCTGGCAATCGCTTGCCTCTACCGATACACGCGAAGGCTGGACTGACGAACTGCTCAGCGGCCGGTGGCAGACAAGACTAACCAACACACACCATCAACGTGTCACGCTTATGCAAAAGGAACAGCGTATCGCGGTGGGCGTCAACCGTTTCGTACAAGCTGATGAAACGGTGAGTATAGACATTGAGCAACAAAACCAACACCAACACACGAGCCTGACACTGCAAGCGGTGAGAGACGCCGAACTATTCGAGCAGTCTGCAACAACGGAGGTCTCGACATGAGCCGTTCCAGTTTCAGTTTCCGACAAACCCCTCTGGATATCACCCGCCTTTCATCACGTAACTCCAGCGCATCAGCTAGTTCAGCCCAGCACCAGACGCCCGAAGGAATCTCCCTGAAATCCAGCTATGCCCTCTCTGACAGGCAAGCATCCGGCTACCAACTGGACTACCCGGGATTTGCGCCTTTTACGCGGGGCCCCTACCCGAATATGTACGTCACCAAACCATGGACGGTCAGACAGTATGCCGGCTTTTCTACAGCGGAAGACAGCAATGCCTTCTACAAGCGGAATCTTGCGGCCGGACAAAAAGGCTTGTCCATAGCATTCGATTTGCCAACGCATCGCGGTTACGACTCTGACCATGAACGCGTAACTGGCGATGTCGGCATGGCCGGTGTGGCTATCGATTCCATTCTCGACATGCAGATACTCTTCGACCAGATACCGCTGGATCAGATGAGCGTCTCCATGACCATGAATGGTGCCGTGCTTCCTATCCTGTCCTTGTACATTCTGGCAGCAGAGGAGCAAGGCGTAGCGCCAGAAAAGCTCACAGGTACCATCCAGAACGACATCCTTAAAGAGTTCATGGTGAGGAACACCTACATCTATCCACCAGAACCTTCCATGAAGATCGTTGCTGATATTTTTGCGTTTACATCGAAGAACATGCCGAGGTTCAACAGCATCAGCATATCCGGATATCACATGCAGGAGGCTGGTGCCACTGCTGATCTGGAACTTGCCTACACACTGGCAGACGGTGTCGAATATATCCGTACCGGTCTAGCTGCCGGAATGGACGTTGACAGCTTTGCACCTCGACTGTCTTTCTTCTGGGCCATCGGCATGAACCACTACATGGAAGTGGCAAAGCTGCGTGCGGCTCGTTTGCTTTGGGCAAAGCTGGTCAAGCAATTCAACCCGAAAAATCCCAGATCACTGAGCCTGCGGACCCACTGCCAGACATCAGGCTGGAGTCTGACGGCGCAGGATGTCTACAACAATGTCACCCGCACCGGCATTGAGGCCATGGCAGCGGTATCCGGTCATACTCAATCGCTGCACACCAATGCGTTTGATGAGGCATTGGCGCTACCCACTGATTTCTCGGCACGCATCGCTCGCAACACTCAGTTATTGCTACAACATGAAAGTGGCCTGTGCAATACCGTCGACCCCTGGGGTGGTAGCCACTTCATGGAAACGCTCACACGAGAATTAGCCGACAAAGCCTGGCAACACATCAGTGAGGTGGAGCGTGAAGGCGGCATGGCCAAAGCGATAGTAGCCGGGATACCCAAACTGCGTATTGAAGAGGCCGCTGCTCGCACTCAGGCACGGATCGATGCCGGCGAACAGACCGTTGTCGGCGTCAACGAGTTGATTCAGGATGACGAGCCTCCGGTTGACGTTCTCAAGGTAGACAATGCCAAGGTCCGACAGCAACAGATAGAACGTTTGCAAAAGCTACGCAGCAGCCGTGACAGCAAGGCCGTGGAGCAGTCCTTGAATGCCCTGACACAAGCCGCCAGCGAAGAGTCCGGTAATCTTGTTGCTCTAGCGGTCGATGCGGCGCGTACCAGAGCCTCCGTCGGAGAAATATCTCTGGCTCTGGAGAAAGTCTATGGGCGGCATACCGCGCGCATTCAATCAATACAAGGGGTGTACCTGAAATCCATGTCTACCAGTGACTACCTGCCAAAGATCAAGCTTCGCGTTGAACATTTCATCGAGCATGAAGGGCGTCGTCCGCGCATCCTGATCGCAAAGATGGGGCAGGATGGACATGATCGTGGGCAGAAGGTTATCGCTACGGCATTCGCCGACCTCGGTTTTGATGTGGATATCGGCCCGCTGTTCCAGACGCCCGATGAAGTTGCCAGACAAGCTGTCGACAATGATGTTCATATCGTTGGTGCAAGCTCTCTGGCTGCCGGGCATCTGACACTTGTGCCAGAACTCAAGGCTGCGATGGCCAAAGCTGGCAGGGACGACATTCAGATTGTTGTCGGGGGCGTCGTACCACCGCAGGATGTACCTGCGCTGATCGAGGCGGGTGCTGCAGCCGTGTTCCCCCCGGGCACCGTGATTGCCAAGGCTGCTATTGCATTGCTCGATTCATTGGGACAGAGTCTGGGGCATCCCGCTTGTTCGGATGATGCGGCCTGATGCCACGACAGGAGCTCACTGCCGAGGCGATTGCCTACGGTGTTCTTGCCCGTGAACGGGCCATGCTCTCGCAGGCCATCACCCTGACAGAGTCCAGTCTGGCCCGTCACCGCGAGAAAGCGCAGGATGTCTTGCAACGCTTGTTACCCCGTACTGGCAAAGCCATGCGCATTGGTATCAGCGGCGTACCCGGTGTGGGTAAAAGTACCTTCATAGAAGCACTGGGTCTGAAACTTATCAACATGGGACATCGCGTGGCTGTGCTGGCTATCGATCCAAGCAGCCAACGAAGCGGTGGCAGCATCCTTGGTGACAAGACGCGCATGGCCGAGTTATCCATGAACGAAAACGCCTACATCCGGCCTTCACCCACAGGTGGGCATCTGGGCGGCGTCACGCGCGTTACACGAGAATCGTTGTTGTTGTGTGAGGCATCTGGCTTCGATGTGATTCTGGTGGAAACTGTCGGTGTTGGACAGTCCGAAACCGTTGTGTCTGAAATGGTGGATTGTTATCTGGTGCTTATGCTTCCGGGTGCCGGAGATGAACTACAGGGCATCAAGAAAGGCGTTCTGGAACTGGCCGATATCATTGCGGTCAACAAGGCTGATGGCAATACGCTCAATGATGCAAAACACGCAAAGGCCGCATACCAGCGCGCCTTGTCGATTCTTCAACCCAGCAGTAGCTGGAAACCCAAGGCGATGACATGCAGTGCTGTCTCGCATGAAGGGCTGGATGAGCTGTGGCAGGAGGTCAGAAATCATCGACGACAACTCATCGACACCGGGGAACTCGTGGCCTTGCGCGAGCAGCAACGTATTAGCTGGATGTGGTCTATTGTGGATCAGCTGGTGCGCGCCTCGTTACACGATCAACCAGACATGCGACAACTTATCAGCGATACCGAAAACTCCGTAAGATCACAGAAAGTGACCTCGCTGCAAGCTGCTAATGCACTGTTGAGCGCGTGGCGTGCGTCTTTTCCTGCACCAGAACCCACGGTGCACTAACCACACACCAGAATTCAGGCTCGCGCACCGTCCAGTCACGAGCATCATCGTCGCTGGCACGTCGCACCTTGCCCTCATCCGCCCAGACCTGCAGCAACTTGACGTTGTCCTCAATAAGGCACACAGCGGCATCTATCAAGTCCACCTGCACTGACACATGGATGACCACACCTCTGGCGAAGTGCCGGACCAGCTCCGACCAGGCTATAACGCCGGTCTCCTGATTGAGCCTGTCAACCAGAGAGAGTTCCTGCTGTTCTTCCTCACTCATTTTGCTGACGAAGGACTATCGCATCTGGCTGATGAAATCGTTGGAGCGGGCTATCGACTGGTTCATACGCTCGATAAGAATGTCGATATCGCCTTCCAGCTCGGAGAAGGTGGTCTTCAGTGAGCCGATGGCCTGTGCGTTAAGGTTATGCTTCAGATACAACACATTGTTGCGCATGGTGTCGAGCACAGGCTTCATACTGGCCTCGGCGTCTTTCATCGTCTTGAGCATCTCACCGTAGCGCGCCTCGGTATCGAGTAATTTGGACTCGCTATCGCGACGCAGCACCGCATCGGTGTAGGTCTTGTTTTCCGCTCGCCATTCCCTGAATAAATCGCGGGCCACGTCTTCCACTTCCTCGATTTGTTCGGAGACCTCTTCGGCAGCGTCTTCGCTGTCCTCGTATTCACCGCTTAAACGGTCGTAGGCTTTCTTCAGTTTGGTTTCTTCGACGGTAATCACAGAACCGAACCGCTCCAGAGCATCCTTGAACTGCTCTTGTGCATCCTGTTGAGCATCCCGTGTGTCCTTGACGTTTTCGACAAGAAGATCGCGTTTGTGGATACCCACTTTCTCAAGGGCACTGTATTTTATGGTGGTACAGCCAGTAAGCGCGACAACGGCTGCAATCAGAGCTGCCCGAGTGATAAAGTTCATTGACGTCCCGGAGACTTGAAGATTTAATGTTGATTTTAGCACGCAGCAAGGCAGTGGGTTCCAACACAGAAGTTATTGCCTGTGCCACCTATTCTCACCAGCAACACTGAAAAAGCTAACCAGGCATGAATATTCGCGATTCCATACGTACAATCCCCGATTTTCCCAAACCTGGCATTCAATTCCGTGATGTCACAACGCTTTTTGGTGATGCTCAGGCCCTGCGCATGACCATCGACAGTCTTCTACACCCGTACACAGGGCACAGAATTGACAAAGTAGCGGCACTGGAAGCACGTGGATTTATTCTAGGTGGCGCTATAGCGCATCAACTATCCGTGGGTTTTGTGCCCATCCGCAAGGCAGGCAAACTACCCGGCCCCTGCATGAGCGAGAGCTATACGCTGGAGTACGGTGAAGCCACCATGGAACTGCACAACGGGGCACTCCAGAGCGGCGAAAAAGTGCTGCTTGTGGACGATCTGATTGCCACTGGCGGTACCTGTGAGGCCGGGATAAAACTAATCAGGCGCGCTGGTGCTGACGTCATTGGTTGCTCGTTTATCATCGATTTGCCCGAGTTGGGTGGAAGAGCAAAAATAGAAGCGCTGGACGTACCCGTGCACGTACTTGTCGAATTTGAAGGTGACTGACCGATTGTGTCTGAAGCCCGCCAGAGAGCATCAGACTCCTAGTGGACATTTAATTAGTGCGTTCCAACGATGTCCAGAATGGACTTGCGATACCAGACTCTGCTTGGCAAGGCCTTGATGGACATTGGCCTGGCAGAATGCAAGGCTGCATTTACCAGACGCTGTATGCCCGCTCTTGTTTTTTCCTCTTGTACGTTGTACTGCATCCGCATTTGTCTGGCTGCTGCATCAGTACCAACGCGAATATAAGGTCTCAGCTTATCAATTGTTTTGGGGCCAATCCCCTTTACTTCCTGCAATTGCTCGATGTGCTTGAAAGCGCCATTTTTTGCACGCCACTGCACGATCCTTGCAGCTTTCGCGGGGCCAATACCCGGTAGTCGGTCAGCCAGTATTGCCGCATTGGCGGCGTTGATATCAAGCAGTTGAGAAGGTGCATTGCTGTCGCTACCTGCATAAGTAAAATCAGGTAACGCCACAAACAGCAGTGCCAGAGCAAAAACGATATATCGCATGACGACATCCTTGTCGATTATTGGTAGCACCCAGTGTGACTAACGTGCCACGCCGGATGCAAGCAGCCTTTTGCCAGTAACTAAATATTTTTACAGTAATAACAGTATGAGGCACCACCGCTAATCGACAGGATCAAGTTGTCATTTACGCGAAAGCCATCGATCTGCATAACGACAGGCTGCACTAGTTTACAGAGCAGCATCGGTGCATGGCGGTATCTGATGCTTGTTCAGGGTATTTGAATCAACATCATGATCCCAAACGCGCCCCACCCTCTGCATCAAACAAATGCACATTCTCTGGTGCGATTGAAAGCTGCAGTGGCTCACCGCCTGGGCTGACTCGATGAACACCTGCCAGACTTACCGTAAAGGCATCAGCCATACCTTGTAATTTGCCGTGCAGCAGGGTGTTGGCTCCCAATGGCTCAGCCAGGGCCACATCAAATAACAAAGGCCCTGCAGGGTCGACAACCAGATGCTCAGGGCGAATGCCTATCCGGGCTTTGGTTTCGACTGCGCTGTTTATCGGTATCTGCGCAGCATTGGCAAGCGTAGCCTTTCCGGATGCCAAAGAGGCATCAACAATATTCATGGAGGGACTACCGATGAACTGCGCTGCAAACAGTGTCTGAGGTTGTTCATAGACATCCAGTGGCGTGCCAATCTGTTCGGCATTGCCAGCATTCATCACGATCATACGATCCGCCATGGTCATGGCTTCTACTTGATCGTGCGTGACATACAACGATGTAATGCCCAGCTTTGACTGCAACTCCTTAATCTCAAGGCGCATTTGCACACGTAGCTTGGCATCAAGGTTGGACAATGGCTCATCAAACAGAAAAACTGACGGCTCGCGCACAATCGCACGCCCCATGGCAACACGCTGACGCTGCCCGCCCGACAGCTCTTTGGGTTTACGATCCAGATAGGGCTCGAGCTGTAACAATCGAGCAGCTTCGAGCACTTTGCTGTCAATTTCGCCCTTGGGTAGTTTGGCGATTTTCAGGCTATAGGCCATGTTTTGACGGACCGACATATGGGGATACAACGCATAGTTCTGGAAGACCATGGCGATGTCCCGATCCATCGGCTCTTTGTCATTGACACGTTCTTCATTGAAAAAGACCTCCCCTTCGCTAATGGTTTCAAGGCCACCTACCATCCGCAACAGCGTGGATTTACCACATCCCGACGGACCAACAATAACGATGAACTCGCCGTCCTCGATATCGACACTCACGCCATGAATAACCTGCGTCCGGCCAAAGCGCTTCTTGACATTCTTTAATTGAACAGTTGCCATTTTTTATTTCTCGCTGTCTACCAGACCGCTGATAAACAGCTTTTGCATGGAAACCACGATGATAACGGGGGGGATCATCGCCAGAATAGAAGTCGCCATAATCACCGGCCAGTCAGCCGTATCATCACCTGACGGAAACATCTGCTTGATGCCCATGACGATGGTATTCATGTCAGGTTCTGTCGTTATCAACAGTGGCCATAAATACTGGTTCCACCCGTAGATAAACAGGATGACAAATAACGCTGCAATGTTGGTGCGACTCATTGGCACAACAATATCGATAAAAAACCGCATGGGTCTTGCGCCATCGACCCGCGCAGCCTCAGCCAGTTCATCGGGAATAGTCATGAAAAACTGCCGGAAAAGAAATGTCGCTGTGGCGGATGCTATCAATGGAAAGATTAGACCAGAGTAGCTGTTAAGCAGACCGAAACCTGCAACGACTTCATAGGTGGGTACGATTCTTACCTCTACCGGCAGCATGAGCGTGATGAAAATCATCCAGAAAAAAAGCGTTTTTCCGGGAAATCGAAAATACACGATGGCAAAGGCCGACAACAGGGAAATGATGATCTTGCCCACTGCGATGCCAATGGCCATAACCAGAGAATTGAACAGCATGGTCGACACAGGCACGTTAATCCCTGAAAACAGGGCACGCTTATAGTTATCCAGAAAATGATCGCCAGGCATCAAGGGCATGGGCGGCGACACAATCTCAGCCTGAGTCACCGTTGACGCTACAAAGGCCAGCCAGATAGGAAAAAAGACAAAGAAGATTCCGCCCAGCATCAGAACGTGCGTCAACCACAAAGAACCGCCTTTTTTCTCCACCATTCCGGGTTGCGGCTCGCCCTTGAGCGACGCTGTATTCGGTGCATTACTCATCAGTAGTGCACCTTCTTTTCAACGAACTTGAACTGCAGCACCGTCAAGGTTCCCACGACAATGAGCAGAATGACCGATTGGGCTGCAGATGATCCCAGATCCTGACCGACAAAGCCGTCCTTGAACACCTTGTAAACCAGAATGGTTGTGGCTTGTTGCGGGCCACCTGCCGTTATCGTATGAATCACCCCAAAGGTTTCGAAAAAGGCATACACGATATTGACAACAAGCAGAAAGAAGGTC
Source organism: Granulosicoccus sp. (assembly GCA_045110475.1). Classification (GTDB taxonomy): domain Bacteria; phylum Pseudomonadota; class Gammaproteobacteria; order Granulosicoccales; family Granulosicoccaceae; genus Granulosicoccus. The sequence goes on along the minus strand of JBGCGC010000118.1, from coordinate 44,835 downwards.
GTCGGGGATAGCAGGGGCAAAACGATAGTAAAAAATCGCCGCCAGAATCTTGCACCATCAATGGCAGCCGCCTCTATGACCGAACGCGGTACAGCCTGAAGCGCTGCAAAGAAAAACAGGAAGTTATAACTGATACGCCCCCAGGCTGAAGACACAACAACCAGCCCCATGGCTTCAGTTTCGTTCAGCACGTGATTCCAGTCGTAACCCAACTGCCCCAGATACCAGGACACAACACCAACGCGCGTATTGAACATGAACAGCCAGAGCACACCGGCGATAGCAGGTGCAACGGCGTACGGCCATATCAGCAGGGTTCTGTAGGTTGTTGCGCCTTTTATCAGGCGATCTGCCAGCACAGCGAGGAACAGTGCCGGTACCATCGATACGATGGTCACCAGCGTGGAGAACACCGCCGTTGTGACAAAAGATGCCCGGTAGAATTTATCGGACAGCAGATAGTCGAAATTACCCAGGCCAACAAACTGTGTTGACAGGCCAAAGGGATCTGGGATGAACAACGATTGCCAGATAGCTTGTCCGGCAGGATAGAAGAAGAAAACGGCGGATATCAGAAGCTGTGGAAAGATCAGGCACAGTGGCAATAGCCAGCCGTTGAAGGTTACCCTTTTTTCCATGTCAGCACCTCAGTACCTAAGCACACCTGAGTATGGCAGCAAGCAACTCGCTGCCATACCCGGTACATTCGAAAAAACTACTGGCTAGCCTTCTCAAAACGGCGCAGCAATTGATTACCACGCTCTACCGCGCTGTCCATCGCTGCCTGAGCATCCTTGTCACCTGCCCAGACCGCTTCCAGTTCTTCATCGATAATGCCACGAATCTGGTCGAACGATCCAAGACGTAGACCCTTTGAATTAGCAGTGGGCTCTTTGGCGGTCATCTGGATAACAGCGATATCGGTTCCCGGATTGGCATCGTAGAAACCATCGGCCTTGGTTTTGTCACCAGCGGCAAGCGTGATAGGCAGATAGCCGGTGTCCTGATGCCACTTGGCCTGGATATCCGTGGATGATAGAAAGTTCAGGAATCCTGCAACGCCTTTGTACTCGTCAGATTCGTGACCTTCCATTACCCACAAGGATGCTCCGCCAATGATCGTGTTTTGTGGCGCACCGTCTACACCTTCCCAGTAGGGTAACGGCAGCACGGCAAAATCAAACTGCGCTTCAGCCTTGATACCGGCATAGCCTGCAGAGGATTCAGTGAATAGCGCGCAAGCTCCTGCACGGAAATCTGCCCCCCCTTCGTTGCGACGTCCCTTGTAGATAAACTTGCCATCCTTTGCCCAATCACCCATAGCCTGGATATGCTGGACTTGTACAGGACCATTAAAGCTCAGCTCGGTGTCGGTGCCAGAGAAACCGTTGTCTTTGCTCGCAAACGCCACATCGTGATAAGCCGACAGGTTTTCCAGATGTACCCAGCTCTGCCAGGCGGTGGTCAGCGGACATTCGCTGCCGGACTCCTTGAGCGTGTCAAGAACGTCCCCGACTTTCTGCCAGGTAGAAAGATCGATGTTTTCATCAATTCCGGCGGCCTTGAGGGCGTCCTTGTTGACCCACAGGACAGGCGTGGATGCGTTGAACGGCAGAGACAGCATCTGACCTTCCGGCGTTGTGTAATACCCTTTGACAGACCCGATAAACGCATCCTGATCAAAATCAGCTTCTGCCTCACTCATGACTTCAAACACCGGTTTGATTGCGCCTTGAGCGCCCATCATGGTGGCGGTACCGACTTCGAAAACCATCAGTAAATGCGGCTGCTCACCGGCTCTGAATGCAGCAATACCCGCATTGAGAGTTTCAGAATAGTTACCCTTGTGAGAGGCAACCACGGTGTAGTCTGATTGACTGCTGTTGAATGTCTCTACCTGTTCTGCAACGAGCTCTCCCAAACGACCGGTAAAGGCATGCCAGAACTGGACCTCTGTTGCGGCCATGGCGGGCACTGCAACAGTTGACAGCATCGCCGCTGCGAAGCTTCCTGTGACGAACTTTTTCATGAACTCCTCCGAATGACTATTATCAGTAAAAGGCTCCCTCGACGCCTGGCTCTGCAGACTCCCATTGCGCAAGGGACCCTCTCTGCGAGCATTTGCAGTGTTTCAATCACAATGCAAATGAATGACAGGCAATAATTTTATCGCATAAAACGACGCAGGAATGTTTTTGGGGGGAGGATCAGGCGAATTAAATCGGTCGGCCTCACAGACCGGCCTCAAAGCCCGTCAGAGCAACGCCTTGCCTGAACTAGTGGTGAAATCGGGAGGCCGTTCCCACCGGGTCCTCTCCGCAAGGATCTGGACCGGGCGTCCCCGTGATTTCATGAATAATCCAGGCTAGACAGCCGACTCGGCTGGCAATCCGAGTGGAGTATTTCGGTCGGCACTCGCCGGTCTTGTCTCACGCGCATGCTGCACCACAAGCAAAATCGCCAACTGCGTACCAAAAATCAATGAAGCAAGCCATAAATGCAATGGCTGACTAAATAGGGGTACATGCAAGCGATCCATGCTCATTCCAATAGCAATAGCACCAAGCAGACACGTCACCAATGCAATACTGAGGCGCCGCAACAGCACAGAGTTTGAATGAGTCAACACAGCAAACGCCAGCCACGCGTTCAGCGCCACGAGCGGGATAGAGTAGTATTTGTGTAACGCAAAAACCAACGGCAGATTGTCAACCCACAAATGACGGTTCCCATGGTCATGGCTGCGGGCGATAAGGTCCATCGCCTCCCGCACCTGAGTGCCCATGACAAGCTGTACCAAACCTGCAGCCATGGCGACCACCATCATTGGATAGAACAACCTTGGCATGCCTTCGACATTGATGGATTTATAGCGATCCCTGCCCGAACGCACCAACGCCGCGATCACGATACCGACAATCACCTGCGCAAGCAGCATATGAATGGTGATCATGCCAACCATCAGGTTACTGGCGACCACTCTTGCACCCAGCCACCCCTGCACCCCTACCAGAACAAACCCGGCAAAAGCAAACCAGAACACTCTGGGCTCGGATTGCCGATACGGAATGGCAAAAAGCAGTGTCAACAATATGGTGAAACCGGTAAATACACCTAACAGGCGATTAAGATATTCAGTCCATGTCTTGCGCACATTGAACGTTGTCTCGGCGTAACCCCGATCCGCGTAAATCTGTTGATAGTCCGTAGGCAACTGGGATTCGTGTGTTGGCGGAACCCATTGCCCGAAACAGGTTGGCCAGTCAGGGCAACCCATACCGGCTCCAGTAGCGCGCACGATACCGCCCACCATAATCAAGGAATAGATGGTAGCGAGAGTCAAGGCGGCACACCACCAGAATCGGCGCTGGGTAAGAAGACTAGGCATGAAGACGATGCTGGCCTATAAAGGCTAAATAAAGGAGAATTGAAGAATACTACGGCATACGCAGCAAGCGTAAGTGCAGATTGTGCCTGATGCCCGGCAGACGGTGAACTTTCTGGCCATATAACGTTTCTAAAACCCGATGAACAGACAAAATAGTACAACCATCGCCAGCGCCTGCCTCCTGCTCTGCGTTACCCTGCCGCACACGCAGGCAGCCCCCCCGGTAAGCGTTCAGCCCATCAGCAACTTCACTGACGCAAATCTGGATAACTGGTCAGAACGAAGCTTTGAGGGTAATACCCGGTACGAGCTTGTTGAAGAAAACGGTTTCAGGCTGCTAAAGGCTCATACCGAGTCACAAGCCTCGATCCTCTACCGCGAACAAACTATCGACCTGAACAAGACGCCCATCATCACGTGGGACTGGAAAATCGACCGCACCTTCCAGAACATCGATGAAAAAGCGCGGGGTGGTGATGATTTCCCGGCCAGGTTGTATGTAGCGGCCAAAACAGGATTTCTCCCATGGCAGACTGTGGCGATCAACTATGTGTGGGCCTCTCAGGTACCTGTTGGCGAGACCTGGCCCAACCCGTTCAGCGCCAAGGCCAAAATGGTAGCAGTGCAATCCGGAGATACCCATAGTGGAAAATGGACTCGTCACACCCGGGATGTCGCTGCAGATTTCAAGACGTTGTTTAATCTGGATATTCAGGAAATCAACGGCTATGCCGTGATGGTTGATGGAGACAACGCGCAAAAGGAGGCAACTGCCTGGTTTGGTGAAATTACGTTTAGTGCAGCCGCCCCTGCCCAGTAGCTAAATCTGCTGGCGCCGCAGGCTGACAGTATCAACAGATTTGGCGACACCGGCACCGCTCCTATATCATAGAGTGCAGGAACGCCACCTAAGAGACGACCTTGGATAGACGCCATTTCCACAAGATATGTGGTGGACTGCTCAGCGGTGCCGCCGGGTTACATGTTTCCCAGCGCGCCGCTGCGGCCGCAGACGATACCCCTTACCCTCGCAGCCGTCTCGTTTATGACGATGGCAGTGCGGTATCGCTCGCATCACTGAAACCTGGTGTCGCCTATATTTTTGGCTACCCTTACATCACGACACCGTGTTTTCTGGTTCGACTGAATCGTGCATCTCCTGCCCGTGGAAGCTGGCCCGGTGGTCTTGACAAGGACCAGTCGGTGGTCGCTTTCTCTGCCATCTGCTCTCACAAGATGTCGCATCCGGCAAAACCTATCAGTCACATCTCCTACAGAGAACAGGAAGTAAGCTTCTACGCTGCCAATGGTCAGAAGCAGACGCGGGACGGAGTGATCAGTTGCTGCTCGGAACGCAGTGTCTATGATCCGGCCAACGCAGGTGATGTGCTTGCCGGGCCAGCTCCAGCACCACTGGCAGCAATCGTACTGAGCAGCGATGATCAGGGCAATGTATTGGCGACCGGCAGCTTTGGCGACAATCAGTACGATCGCTTCCTGACAAAATTCGGCTTTCGACTGGCGATGGAATACGGCGTTTCCGACATTCGTGCGCGCAGCGGTGAACAGTGCAAGGTTGTGCGTGCAGATACTTTTTCGGCTCAGCAGGTTTTGTGTTGAGTGACGCCCGGGCAATCAAGGCACTAAAAAAACTGCCACTGTTAAAGAGTATCGACTCAGCTCTCTGGGAAACACTGGTACCGCATATCAGCTTCACCACTCTGACGGACGGTGAAACCCTGTTCCAGGCAGGTAGTCAAAGCCAGAACCTCTACATGGTAGTGGACGGTGAACTGGCCTTGCATATGCCATGTCGTGCCAGTGGTGAAACCTTCTTTTTACAATCACGCTACAAGGGCAACACCGCAGGTGACTTTGCCGTGCTCAATGCAGGCGAGCACCTGGTAACCGCTGTAGCAGCAAAGAAAAGCCGAATTGCACAGTTCCCCCGTCTTGCCTTTGAAAAGCTCGTCGACATCGACTCAGGCATCCTTGCACATGTCTATGATGTTGCAGCCGAGCTATCCCGACGTGTCACACTGGCAGGGGCTTATCTGAATTTATTTGGTGATCTTAGCCACATCACCATGAATGCGCTTCTGGCGAAAACCAGCGTTCGTCACTTTCACAGCGGCCAGACCCTGTTTGAAGAAGGTGATGAACCGGACGGCCTGTACGTCATCGTCTCCGGCAAACTCATCGTTGAAGCTGTCAATAGTCTGGGCGAAACACGACGGATTGCCGAAGTTGAAGGACCTGAGACTGTCGGGGAGCTTGCCTTACTGGCAGGCACGCAAAGAACCGCAACCGTCATTGCCGCGCGTGAGTCCACCATTGCCATTCTGGGTCGTGCAGACTTTGATGTTCTCATTGCCCCCAATGCTGACATGCTCATGCGTTTGTCGAGACTGGTCGTCCGTCGACATGTCGCTAACGCGCGACAGGAAACCCCCACTGCATCGGATCGCAACTTCGTGGTCATGCCTATGGATGCTGACCTGCCACTGCGACGCTTCGTATTACAGCTCAAGAACGGCATGCGCGAAACAGGATCAGCAGCTACGTTAAATTCACGCAGCTTTGACACCCTGTACGGACGTACTGGCGCTTCGTTAACCGACTTTGATGACGCATTCAATTCTGCCATCGCTGAATGGCTGGATGACAAAGAGAATCGGTTCGATGCAATGATCTATGTTGCTGACAAGGACTGGAGCACGTGGACTCGTCGATGCGTTAACCGCGCCGACAGAATCCTCTTGGTGGGCAGTGCAAAAACCGATAACAGTGCCGAGCTGCGGGATGTCGAACATCATCTGAACACCTTGTTTGATGGTGCCAGAGTGCGGCCCAAAATCGATCTTGTACTGCTGCACTCCCCCGATACCATCTCACCGCATTCAACGGCACGCTGGCTGGAACCACGCGAGCTGGATGCCTACTACCATGCCCGCCTGAACGACACCCGCCATTTCGCACGACTTGCCAGACGGCTGACCAATTCCGCCAAGGGACTTGTGCTCAGTGGTGGTGGCGCTCGTGGCTATGCACACCTTGGCGTTCAGCGACTCTTTGAAGAACAGGGAATAGAGCTTGACTATATTGGTGGCTCCAGTATGGGAGCGCTATTAGGTGCATCAATGGCCATGGGACACAGCTATCATCACATCAGGCAATTGTCCGCAACCTTCGCCAACAAAAGTGCCTTGTTCGACTACACCCTTCCACTGGCATCGTTGATGAAATCCGCCAAGCTATCCAGATTCTGTCGTTCAGTTTATAAGGAGCAACGCATCGAGGATTTGTGGACTCCGTTTTTTTGCGTCTCATCGAATCTTGCAGATGGCCAGGAGGTCGTACACGATCGTGGCCCTTTGTGGAAAATCGTACGAACTACCGTGTCCTTGCCGGGTGTCTTTTCGCCAGTGCCAACCGCTAACGGTGATCTTCTCATCGACGGTGCTGTTCTGAATACCTTTCCGGTGGATATCATGAAAGAACGACTCGGCGGCAAGGGTTATATCATCGGCGTGAATGTCAGCCAACTGTCCGAACAATTCAACTACTACGACTTCGGTACAACGCTCTCTGGCTGGCGCGTGTTTCTATCCAGAATCAACCCCTTTGAGACAGCAATCAAGATTCCGCGCATTGCCGAAACCCTGCTGCGTTCTACGGATATCAAGAGTATCGAACGTCTTAATGATGCGAGAAATTCCCTCGATATTCTTATAGAGCCCAATGTGCGGGCAATATCGCTTCTGGACTTCAAATCCTATGAGCTGATTAGCCAGATCGGCTATCGCGAAGCATGCAGGGTATTAAACAGGCATGGACTCACCGATGTGAATCGGGAAAAATACGACATGCCACTGGACGTTCAGGTGGGCGAATAAACGGACTTTATTGCCTGTTCAACGCGACAGTGCCTGAAAAGCGACATGACTGGGAAGGTGCAGACAGGAAAAACTGGCTTAGTCAACCAGACTTTTTTCCTCGCCGAGCGCCTGCAATATCGTCTGTGACTTGGATGTCAGAGTACGCGCAATGTCAAAGGCCGATATACCATCCCGATTGGCGATATGCGGGTCGGCATGGTGCTCCAGCAATAGATTGACCATAGGCATATTTCCCGCTGACACAGCATGATGCAGGGCAGTATTGTCGTATTCATCCTGCGCATTGACGTCAGTCTCAACCAGCGATAACAAGACGGCTGCTGCCTCGACATAACCGTTGTCCACGGCTCTGAGCAATGGAGTGTATCGATACACATCGCGTACCTGTGAGTGAGCACCTTCACTGATCAGCCACTGTAGCAATCGCACTTGCCCTTTGGCAGCAGCGATAGTAAGCGCTGTCCAGCCGTTTGAACCGACCGTGTTGATATCAGCTCCCTGAGTGATCAGCCATTGAGCCACAGGCTGATGACCGCCAAGGATAGCGAACATGAAAGGTGTGCCCTGTGTGTCGGTCGTCTCGTTGACATCGGCGCCTGCCCGTATCAACGATTTAGCCAGCTTGAGATCGCCCTTCTTGGCTGCCACCATAAGCGCTGACTTACCGTTGCTGGCAGTGATGCCTAGCAACAGACTTGAGTCATTTTCGGACAACAGGGCCGAAAGCTGCTGCGCGTCATCACTGCTTATCGCACTGATCCACGATAACTTCGCTGACGATCTCAGCTTGACCTGAAGGTATCCATGTCTGGGCGTCATACTCCGTTCCATAGCCATGCCATCAGTACTGGCACTGACTATAAGAGAGGCAAACAACACAGCCAAGGGGGAGCTGGGACTTATCACAACGAGAGACTCATCGGTAACGCTCTCACTCTTTCTGACCTACGCAAAACCATTGTACTCATAACTAACGTATACAATAGCGGGCACAGGAAGGGATTTACTCCTTGGAAAATATCCTGCGAATACGAGCCGACAAATTTATGACGCTCAACGTGTTCAGAATACTACCCTGACCCCTCAAGAATACTTATCCTGGTTGATATCATCAATGGTACTTTACACCCTGTAATCCGCAATTGACACTTGTCCCTAACCAAGATTGAGTGAGTCGACGACATCCGTGAAAACCTTATCGGCGTCATAGTGCCCGGTCATCCGGATAACGGCATCCCGTCCAAGTGCCTCATCAAGCAATTGCCTGAACCCGGCACGCATGGCGTCACTGATAACAATCCGCTGCTGATACAACACATTGCAGTATTCGTCACCGATAAACAAAGGTAAGTCAGTCTGCGTACTCAACAGCTTTACTGTCTCGAAATGCCCGGTGCTGTGACCCGTAATGAACAACAGGGTGCCACAGCTTTTCTCAACAGGTGTTGCTATCTCTATGCCGATTTCGATCAACGATCCGTTGGCGTGCTCGTGCAAGTCTGCGTCGAATTCAACCGCGAAAGGACCTGGCGCAAGCTCCCCCCCTGCCAGACAAGGCGCATTGGCTGACAGTACATAGAACAGCGCAGCCTGCCAGTCTTCGTTGTCAATTTGCACAGGCATACAGCTTACCGTCACATTGGCATGGTGCAGCGCGACCACAACATCATCCGGAAATCGTTCGAACGTTACAGACAAGGTTCACCTGTTTGGCTGGAAATACTGCGTCATCCCGCGAACATGACATGTTCTCAGGAACAAGATATGAAAAAGGCGCTCATCGATCGTCGATAGAGCGCCCCGGAACTAACGTCATTTACAACCGGATACTACTGAGCGGTTGCCTGTCGTGCGCTAACGCCTGCGGTCGCCTGAAGCTCGTCATCAAGAACGACAACCTTACCATTAGCAACTGCTTCATCGGCCCAGATATTATGGTGTTGCTGCGCCCACTCTTCGGATACATAGCCGGTCTTCATGCCTTCGAAAGCACCTTCAGTCCCGGCTGTACCGATATACACATGGCCCAACGCCAGAGCCGTCCAGCCAAGTGACAAGACAGCGTGAACGAGGTTGGCCTGCTGCATTTGTGGACGAGTGCCTTCAATAAGCGGAACCCAACTTAGCCACGAGGGAACTGGCAAATTGTAGATAGGCACCAGCATGATCAATCCGGTGACACTGACGGCCAGGCCGACAATAGCGACAACCCAGAACCAGACCTTCTCACCACCATTCATGCGTCCTGCCGGTGGATGAGACTGGCTAAACATGCCGCCCCCCTGCTTGAACCACTCCACATCGACCTTGGTCGGAAAATTATGCCAGATCCAAAGAACAACCATCAGCACAACACCAAGCGTAAATACAGGCCCGACAACGTTGTGAATGGTGATTGACGCCTGCGCCCACCAGGCAAAACCTGCCTTGCCCAGCAGCGGTATCAGGAAGTTCTTGCCAATGAGCATGCTGGTTCCGGTGATGGCCAGAGCAATGAAGGAGATCGCCGTTATCCAGTGAACAGAGCGATCAAGACTACTCCAGCGCTTGATCTTGCGACCGGACAGAGAGTCAGCATCGAGTTTGTTTTTACCGTGGATCAAATGATACAGAACAATAATTGCAAACATACCGAGAATGAGCCATGGCGTGTAAGTGGCTACCGGCCCATCGCGCAGCTGTTGCCATTCAACACCGCCTGGTGCAATGAGAATCCCGGCCTCTGGACCACCTGTGGATGTATAACCGCCCACACCTTGCTCTACCGCACGCCACATATTGGACCTTGGGTTAACCGCCGCGCCGGTGTCCTGGGCAACAGCGTTGTTACCCAGCCAGTAGACCGAGTAGCTGGCCAACGGCAATACGATGGACAAAGTGAGAATGCCCAACAAACCCAACCACGCCATGCGCTTCTTGCGTGCCGGGCTCATTTTGGGCCGAGGCGCGGCTTCGTCGTATGTGCCTTGATGCGACATGACGATTACCCCTCTGTGTAGGCAGTTTCCCAGCCCCAGGTCTGAGGCCGGCCACCACGTCGCAAGATACGCTCACGATAGATGTCAGCAACCTCGTCTCCGTCACCGGCAATCAGGGCCTGAGTGGAACACATCTCTGCGCACAAAGGTAGCTTGCCTTCTGCAATACGATTACGACCGTACTTTTCGTATTCGGCATCCGACAAATCATTCTCGTCCGGACCACCTGCACAGAAGGTACACTTGTCCATCTTGCCACGGGCGCCAAACGATGTCGTTTCAGGAAACTGCGGAGCGCCAAACGGACAAGCATAGAAGCAGTATCCACAGCCAATACACAGGCTCTTGTCGTGCAGCACGATACCGTCGTCCGTGGTGTTGAAACAATCAACAGGACAGACAGCCTGGCAGGGCGCATCCGTGCAATGCATGCACGCGACCGAGATCGATTTTTCACCCGGATTGCCATCATCAAGTGTGATGACCCGACGTCTGTTGACACCCCAGGGCACCTCGTTTTCGTTCTTGCATGCAGTCACACAGCCGTTGCATTCGATACAACGTTCGGCGTCGCACAAAAATTTCATTCTAGCCATTACGATGTCTCCTTAAGCTGCTGTTATCTTGCACAGTGAACACTTCGACTCTTGCATTTGCGTCACCGAGTCGTAGCCGTAGGTCATGGTGGTGTTGTCGGACTCACCCCGAATATAAGGCGCTGCACCTTCAGGGTACTTGTCCAGAAGATCCTCACCCTGATAATGCCCGCCAAAGTGGAACGGGGTAAACACAACACCTCGAGCGACACGCGAGGTGACCATGGCCTTGATCTTTATCTTGCCACCTTCAGGCCCTTCCAGCCAGACCATCTGATCATCCTTGACATTCAGGTCGTTGGCATCAGCCTGATTGATTTCAACGAACATGTCTTGCTGAAGTTCTGCAAGCCATGGGTTGGAACGTGTCTCTTCACCTCCCCCCTCGTATTCAACCAGACGGCCGCTGGTATGGATGAGCGGATAGTCTCCGGAGTAGTCTTCTGCCTGAATGGAGCCATAACGCGTCGGCAAACGGTAATGCGATTTCCTATCCTCGTAAGTCGGGTAGTCTGCAACCAGGTCACGACGTGAGGTGTACAACGGCTCACGATGTACCGGCACAGGATCAGGGAAGGTCCAGACATTGGCACGGGCCTTGGCATTACCGAAAGGGGCACAGCCATGAGCAATGGCGACTCGCTGGATTCCACCGGAGACATCAGTTTTCCAGTTCTTGCCTTCGGCAGCCGCTTTTTCATCTGCCGTCAGATCATCCCACCAGCCCAGAGTCTTGAGCATGTCAGCGGTGAACTCCGGATGACCTTCTTCCAGCTCGTTTCCTACCGGGTAGGAATCTTCTGCAAGCAGATTTACACCATCCCGCTCCACACCAAAACGTGCGCGGAAGTTAAGCCCACCCTCTGCTACGGGCTTGCTTGGATCGTACAGGTTAGGGGTTCCGGGATGAGCCATTTCGGCGGTACCCCAGCATGGCCATGGCATACCAAAATACTCACCATCCAGCGGACCACCTTCAGCCTTGAGCGTGGTGGTATTGAACGTACCACGATGCTCCATGTGCGCCTTAATGCGCTCCGGGCTTTGACCGGTATAGCCGATAGTCCACATGCCACGATTGAATTCGCGGGTGATGTCTTCTATTAACGGTTCGCCTTCGGCACTGACTTCGATGTTCTTGCACAGCTCCTCACCAAAACCGAGCTTGTCGGCTAGCTTGTACATGATGGTGTGATCAGGCAGCGCTTCGAACAAGGGATCGATGACCTTGTCGCGCCATTGCAGTGAGCGATTTGACGCGGTTACCGAACCATAGGTTTCGAACTGTGTCGTCGCCGGCAACAGGTACATCCCGTCTTTTCTATCTGGCAAAACTGCCGTGTGAGTGGGGTACGGATCGATAACCACAAGCAATTCCAGCTTTTCCATGGCCGCTTTCATTTCAGGCCCACGGGTTTGCGAGTTTGGCGCATGCCCCCACAACACCATGGCGCGAATGTTGTCTTTCTGGGCAATGTTGTCCGTGTCTTCCATGACTCCATCGATCCAGCGCGATACCGGTATGCCAGCCGTGTTCATCGGCAGTTTGTCTTCGTCTCCTGCCTTTTCATAGGCACTTTGGTCAAAGCGGTTTTGGATCCACTCGTATTCCAGATCCCAGACACCTGCCCAGTGCTTCCACGACCCTGCTGCCAGTCCGTAATATCCAGGCAGTGTATGCGACAGAACGCCCATGTCTGTGGCACCTTGTACGTTGTCATGTCCACGGAAGATATTGGCACCGCCACCGGAAACTCCGATATTGCCCAGCGCCAACTGCAACACGCAGTAAGCACGTGTGTTGTTATTACCAATCGTGTGCTGAGTTCCGCCCATGCACCATACAATCGTGCCGGGCTTGCTCTCGGCCATGGTTTGCGCGGCCTGTTTCAGTTGTGCACCAGGTACCCCGGAAACCCGCTCTACTTCTTCCGGTGTCCACTTTGCAACCTCGGCGCGGATGTCGTCCATGCCGTAGACCCGCTGTCGGATGTATTCCTTGTCTTCCCAGCCGTTTTCGAAAATGTGCCACAAAACACCCCAGACGACCGGAACATCAGTGCCCGGACGCATCTGAATAAACTGATCAGAGTGGGCGGCGGTTCGGGTATAGCGAGGATCAACCACAATCAGCTTGGAGCCGTTTTCCTTGGCTTTGAGCACGTGCTGCATGGCCACTGGATGCGCCTCAGCCGCATTAGAACCAATGAAGAACATGGCTTTTGACAACTGCATGTCGTTGTAGGAGTTGGTCATGGCACCGTAGCCCCATGTATTTGCAACGCCCGCTACCGTGGTTGAGTGACAGATACGCGCCTGATGATCGACATTATTGGTGCCCCACAACCCGGCAAACTTTCTGAACAGATAGGCTTGTTCATTATTGTGCTTGGCCGAACCCAGCCAGTACACAGAATCAGGTGAAGATTCTTCGCGAATCTTGAGCATCTGATCACCGATCTCGTTGACTGCCGTTGCCCAGTCAACACGTGTCCATTTGCCATCGACAAGCTTCATCGGGTATTTCAACCGGCGCTCTCCATGACCGTGCTCCCGCAGTGCAGCACCCTTGGCACAATGTGCCCCCATGTTGATCGGAGAATCCCAATCCGGCTCCTGTCCGGTCCAGACACCGTTTTGCACTTCGGCTACCACTCCGCAACCGACTGAGCAATGGGTGCAGATGGAATGCACCAGCTCTGTCGCTACACCTTCTCTGGCATGGTTTTCTGCAGCCCTGGCTTTTTTCAGCATGCTGGGGCCGGTGGCAACAGCAAGCGCGGCCCCACCAGCGGTAAGACCCGAATTTCGCAAAAATGTCCGTCGATTGACAGACACGCCCAGTAACCCATGGGCCGCAGTGGCGACATCAGATTGCGCGCCTGATTCCTCAACCCTTACCGTTTTTCGTTTTAATTTCATGAATGACTCCTGATACGTGTTAAGAGGCTGCAGTTAGAAACGCGCACGCTTGTAGTATTTTCTGATGTGATCAGTCAGCTCATAGCCCTTGCCGTTTACCGGCTGCCCGGCCTGATCGGCTTGCACTTCAGGGGAATCTGCGGCGACGGTAACACCGGTTGCAGCAACACCACTGGCGAGCGCGGCACCTTGCATGAATCCGCGTCTGTTAGCGTTAATAAATGCAGGCTTTTTGGCTGCGGTGTCTCTCTTGTCGCTCATTGGCTCATCCTCTTGTGTCGTTATGTTCTTTAGAAGTTACTGGTTCGCTACTGGCTCGCTTATGGAATAACTATCTCCGGAGCAAACTCAGGTTCAATCTGATCAGGTGCATAGGATTGCGGCCTCAACTCTGCATCTTTAACAGTTGATCTTCGAAGTCGAAAAAACTTTCGCCGAAGAAACCCACTGACCGGTAAAAATGTGCAGTTCTGGCGTTTTGCATATCACCGAAGAACTGTTGAACCCAGGGTGCAAGGTGATCATTGAAAAAGGCTCGCTGGGTGGCAAGCGGTATTTCATCGCTGTTTCTGATGATCAACGCCATGGCATCGCAAAGCGCGGCAATATGGTCTTCAGACTCCACCACGCCGCTCTGACGCTCGATACCAAGACGTTTGAGATCTGAGCGCAACACTGCAACGGGTTTTTCCATCAGAAAACCGGTGATATACCACGACCCAAAAGGCACAAGTTCGCCACGGCCAACACCGATCAGCAAAGCGAAGTACTCATCGTGAATGGCTTGCAGGTCGGTTTTCAGGGCAGCCTGTTTCATCAGTTGCCAGCCCATGGCGACCGCACCTTCACTGGCATCGACCTCACCGATATCGCAAAGGCTCTGGATAGTCTCGGCTGCAGGTTCGCGCGCGAGCAGACGGCCCAGTAGCTCATAGACCGAGGCTCTGACGAGCTGTGTCTGGTCGTCTAGAAATTCCTGCTCGCTCTTGACCGGGATGGAGTTGGTGAGCGTTGGGTGATCATTGGTCATAAGATTCATTACCATAAAGATTAGCAACTTCTCGACAGAGCTCAATAGCGGTCAAAAGAACGCTATACGGTCGCGCAAGGTCCGAAAAAACCGTCGTTGAATGGGCGGTAAGAGACTGGCGCGCCAAAATGTCGCACTACTCAAGTTGTTGAACATGACACTTGTGAATTCGCCTCGCCAATTGTCATGTGCGACAGGTACCGCGTAAGGCCTGATCACACGAAAGCCTTTTTACCACCACATCATGTATTTTTATGCACATCTATACCCTGCTGATCATCCTCGAAGATATCCTTCACTCGGCAGTCGCCGCAAAGCTTCAGCCGTCGGATGGCTTTTGGATCGTCAAACATCCAATGACCAGCAAGCTTGGCAGTCATGGCATCAATCATGGCCCGCGTGGTAAATGGCGTATGACAGCTCAGACAATGAAAGGGCTCTTCTTCGTTCAGCGTCCTGATCTGTCGCGCACTGATACTGTCCCAGACATATTGTGAGGTAAGCGAGATGGCAGACTCCGGGCAGGCCGCCTCACAAAGTCCACATTGCAGACAATTGGCCTCCACAAACCTCAGTGCGGGCGTCCCTTGCCCATCTTGCAGTGCCTTTGCCGGACAACTGGATACACACGACATACACAAGGTGCAGGCCTGCTTGTCGACATTGACCTGTCCGAATGGCGCACCCGGACTCAGTAACAGCAGGGGATCCTGTTGTGTGAGCTGCTCACTGAGGGTATCCAGCGCGAGCCGCAGCGTCTGGCGCTTGTCATTATGAGTAGCGAAGTCTGCAGGCTTTAACGTATTCAATACTGAGCTTCGCCATGATTCCGGATCCAGTGCACTGCCGACCTGAGCACCAGCGTCTGTCAACTGGTGACTTCCAATCAATGTCACAGCCTCTTCATACACCCCCAAACCCTGCAGCAATTCATGCACGAGGGCCATCTGAGCTGTTATCGCATGACGACTTGGATCATCGGAACGTGCGTCGCTTAAAAGCACGACGCGGCAGGCCCTGCCCGCCAACATACTCAGCCAGTAGTCAGCACCGAAGGCCGAAACCTCTTCTACTTGCAAAGGCAGAATATCAGCATGCAGACTTGCCGCATCCACCAGATCTTCGTGCGCTTCTGCATACAGCAACACCACGCGAGCATCATTTTCTGCAAGCATGACCCGTGTTCTGTCAATCGCATCACCTGGACGCGGGTAGGCGTAACTCATCGCCCCGCTGGGGCACACCGTTGAGCAGCTTCCACATCCCTGGCACAGAAACGGATCAACGCTGACGCCCTCTCCATCGGAGACAATGGCGCCCGCCGCGCAGATATCAATGCAGGCTGTACATCCTGTTATCTTGCTACGACTGTGTGCGCAAATGCCCGCGTTGTAGTTAAAATAGCGCGGCTTCTCAAACTCACCTTCCAATTGAGTCAGCTCTTCTACAGCCTCTCTGGCTTGCGCATCCGTGTTGGCATGCCGATAACCGAATGGTGGTAAGTACACTGGCATAAACGCCTGTTCGGAAAGATCAAGCACAACATCAAAAAAGCCGGATTCAAGGTACACGGAAACACCGAGATCAAAATCGGTATCTGAGCCACTGGGTGCGGGCACAATCGCTTTGTATGCGCCCAGATAACCCGTCAATGATAGCTGGGGGACGGTGAAAACCGCGATGCCGTCGTCGGTTAGCTTTTTTTGCATCTGACTGATTGCCGGGTCGATCTGCACGATCGTTACCCCGTTAGCCTTGAAATCAGCGACATACTCCAGCGCTTGAGACACCTCTCCGATCAGCAGAGCATGCCCGCTAGAATCATATTGAATTTGTGATGTGGCCGCAGCGAGTTGTTGTTGCTTGATGACCGAAGCTGTGTTTCTCACCAGCGATACCGTGTGTTCCTGCTCGCTCATTCCTCATGATCCTTTGCGTTGGCGTTGTGCCCGGGCTCGGTATCCGAAAGCTGCAAGGGTTTGTCCCGGGCTGGTAAACCTATCCTGTCTGTTCGTCTGAGCTTGCCAGCCACACGCCCGGGTAACAGCTTTCCTGTGTTCATTGCTGATTCTGCGTTGTGCAGTAACGATTCACTGGCATGATCAGGTAACTGCTCGGGCAAGACTTGCTGATTCGCCTCCTCTGCAGTGTGATCGTGTTGCTCTGACTGTGACGCCGACACTTCTTCCACTTCGCTGTTGTGTTCGTCCATGGCATTGTCTTCGTCAGCTTGCTCAATCTCGGTCTCGTCGTTTTCATGCGCCTGGTTTTCATCCACCTGCTCGTTCAACGCTAACTGCTCTTGCTCTTCCAGCGCCATCGCCTCAGCTTCCAGCCGCTCCCTCTCCTTTCTGGCGATATGCCATTTCATGTCTGAGGTGACGGTGTCTCCTAGCGGCTCGAACACGGTGTAATCACCATCATAGTCATTAAGCCCGTCGCGGATGTTGAACTGGGGTTGCTGAAAGACATGTCGCAGTGCCGCCTTTCTTAATGCCGCACTGACACCTTTGTTGAAAAAACCACTCAGATCACTACTCGACGATAAGGATTCGATGGGCGGCATGTCATCGTCTGTCAGTAATGGCGGCTCATCAGGTTCAACCCGCTCTTGCGTCCGTTGATTCTGCCTGTCATCCACAGGCACTAGTGCTATCGGCGCGGAGGCTTCGTGCGATTGCTCAAACAGGCTTTCCTCGACAGCAGGTTCATCGCCTATCTGATCGTCTGCCAATACGGTTTCCGCAATGTCCTGATCAGCCTGTCGCTTGCGTGCCGACCAGCGACCAAGAAAGCTGCCATTGTCCGGCTTGTCACTCATGCCCGTATCCTTTTGCGCGGCCATTTGCCTGATCACGTTCTGGCCCAGTCCGTGGGTTTTGCATCTCCGACCAATTTCGTCGTTTGCGCTTCTTGAATTCTTTCGGTTGATAGTGAGTCAGTACAAAGCGCTCCATGTAACGGTAAAGCTCACTGGGAATAGGTGCACTGAGCACGGGGGAATCGGTTTCAGCGGCAGCGCTGGCATCGTCATAGTCAACAGTGACATTGACTGGCTGTAGATTCAGTGCAGTAGGATCGGCGCCATCGACCTCGTCCGTATCATCACGGCAGATGACGTACACCAGAGGTTTGTCACCGATCAGCGCATGCCAATACCGTTCGCAGGCATCCTTGTACAGGGTGACTTCGAAATCGCTCCAGGCAAACAAATCGCCCTTGTCGCTGTGGCCAGCGGCAACGCCACTACCACGCGACAGGCTCTCACTTGCAACGAGATGTTCCCCAATGGCCACGGTATACAGGTACCACGACGGCAACGACCAGAACGAACGGCTGATCATGCGCCTTTCCAATATCACAGTCGCCGCAATGGACAGTCTTATTGCTGAATCTTGCCCGGCGTTCGTCCCATCGTCCTGTTCGCTTTTCGCCGAGTGTGGTGTGTCGCCGCTCATAAAGCACAGCCCTGATTCGTTGATAGGATAACTATTGCATGCTGCTCATCGGTGTAGAAGTCCGGGAACACCACTCAGGCACGCCAAAGACTCTCCGATCAGTAAAAAATCGGCCCGCCCCATCCAAAATGGGACAAATTGTCTCAAATGGGACGATCGAGCTGTTCAACGATGTCACTCGGCGGCTGACTTGCCCGACCACCGCTCTTAAAGTGGTCACTGACGCATGTGAGCTGGAATTACGATGACGCAAACCGCCCTCGCCCCAAACCAACCGCAGCTTAGTGATGAGGGATTGACTCCTGCCCATCCGGTGGTCGCCATCAACGAGTTTGGCGAGAAAGTCGATGCACATATCCCCGGAGAGCTACCGCTGACCATCCGTGTTGATGGCATGGAAGTCGTGACGCTCATGACGCTTGGCACCCAACCAGAAGCCTTGACGCTCGGGTATATTCACAATCAGAAACTGATCGAAGACATTGCCTTGATTGCCTCTGTCGTTGTCGACTGGGAGCGTGAGGTTGTGGATGTCACGACACATGCAGGTACCGGCATTGCCGATTGGCAGGAAAAAATGAAACGACGCATCGTGACCAGCGGTTGCGGGCAAGGCACGATCTTTAGTTGTACGGTGGACAAACTCTACGAAGTCAATCTTCAAACGCCCTCACTGAAGCAATCCGAAATCTACGATCTGATAAAAAACGTCAGTGCGCTGAATGATGTTTATCGTGTGTCCGGGGCTGTGCACGGCTGCGGCCTGTGCACGCAAACCGAATCCATCATGCATATAGAAGACGTTGGACGACACAACGCAGCCGATGCCATTGCTGGAAAAATGTGGTTGCAGGGCATTAATGGCAGTGACAAGATTTTTTATACCACCGGACGACTCACCTCGGAAATTGTCATGAAAACCGCTTTTATGGGTATTCCTGTCTTGCTGTCTCGTTCCGGTGTTACGCAAATGGGGCTGGAACTTGCGCAAGAGGTAGGCATGACGATGATCGCACGTGCCAAAGGTCGTCACTTCATGATCTACAACGGATCAGAGCACGTCAAATTCGACGCCATTCCTCCTGAACGTCGCATGCCACCGCCCACCAAAGGCATGCGGGATCTCGGTTAGGCTGGGCTCGGTCACATCATGGCTTCCAGTGTTTCGATGGACAAGCTGATCGATGTTGGTGGTGGGCGGACAGCGTCAGCGTTTCTCACGGTGCCAGAGCTTGCCCAGCTACTGCACGTTAACGAAAAGAAAATCTATCAGCTAGCCGGATGCGGTGAAATTCCCGGGACCAAGGTAACGGGTAAATGGATCTTCCCACGCCGTCTTATCGATGACTGGTTATTGGAAAACAGTCATGGTGGCGTCATGCATGACCGGCTATTGATGGCGGGGAGTGATGATCGTCTTGTTCATCAGATTTGCAATCACGCCGCTATTGAATGGCAGCAACAAGCTCTCATCAGTTACAGTCCATCAGGTACACGCCATGGCCTGCGAATGCTTGATACCGGCCGCATCGACGCCTGCTTTATCAATTGGGGAGCAAGCGAAGATAACGCCAGACGACACCTTGGCTTGCTGCGCTGTTATCGGAACCACGCCAGTTGGGTGATTGTTCGCTGCCTGCAACGCGATCAAGGCCTGATCACAGGCTGCCATTTAGCTACCACACAGTCGCAACCTGAGTCTGAAAAACTCAGCGAGTTGGTCGGTAATCGCAAACTGCGCTGGGCGATGCGTCAGAACGATTCAGGTACCGAGAGGTTACTGGAAGACTTATGCGCAACCTACGGGCATCGTCTGGCAAGTCTCACAGTATCCACGCACTGTAATAGCGATGCCAGTGCTGCTGCTGCTGTGAATACAGGTAACGCAGATATTTGTTGTGGTTTGCAAAGCACCGCGAGCCAATTCAATCTGGGCTTTGTGAACGTTGCGCAAGTCTCTCTCGATCTCGTGATGAGTCGTCAGACCTACTTCAGAACGCTAATGCAGGATTTCATCAAACGTTTACAAGATGATCAGGCATTGTCGATTGCAACGGAACTCGGTGGGTACTCTCTGATGCCAACACCGGAATTGGTGAACGTTGCAGGGTAAGGCACCGCGTAGCCCATTAGCCAACCTGCTTGAGCGAATGGGGCTCGGCAGGCTCTGCCTGGTGACTGCTGATTAGTCCGATGGTGCGATCGAACACGCGGAGAATCTGTTCCTGACGAATGGCCAGAGAATTGATTTTCTCGGCGGTGTCAATGCGCATTTCGCGGCGCATTTCCTGACGCCTGAGTGCACTGTGGCGGTAGGCTATAAACGTATCTTCACAGCGTGCAGAATCCGGCCGCGCGTCCTTGGCAAACAAGGTCGTGTAACCCACGTAGGGAATTCTTCTCTCACGCACCGATTTTTTTAGACGCTGGTCATCAAGAATACCCTTGAGCACTCGTTCGGAGAACTGCTCATCGTTCACGTTCTTGTCATTGAACAGACTGATCATGGTGCTTCTCTCGACATCGTCCAGTCGATACTCATAGGCAAGGATAGCCAGATTCTGCACCGCATACATATCCTGATACATCAGCACCGTTTCGATAATCGCCGAGCCTGCACGAAGTCTTACGGCGTTGACGTGATGGGGGCGGCGAGCGTATTTGGGATCAGCAACGCTGTCCTTGATCTCTATTACCAGACGTTCCAGCAGGGGTTGCACTATGCTGCCACGATCTCGCTCGGCCCAGTAGATACGTGCGCCACTGTGACGCCAGTGATCAAACATCAGTTCGGGATCGCGGATACCCTCTTCCAGAGACACGACGGTATCCAGCAGCTTGATGACGATACCCGCCAGCGTATAAGGCTGCTCAACTTCAGTTGCCCTGACGGTCATGTTGGTAAACCGCCCGACATTATATTGAGCCTGTGGCAACAACAAATGCGGCAGCTTGAGCGTGAGGTTGGCTTTGCTCGCGCCGGCTGTCTGTACGGCAGAATCTGTCAGCTCGGATACCATGGCTGCAATTGGACCGCCAAAGCGAAACTGTATCTTGCGTAACGAATGACCATACCCGGTCACCCGGGTTGAACCGTCTTCTACGACATCGTGCAGTAACGCAAGTGTCACGACCAGCGGCTCCAGCGCACGACCCAGAACCCTCTCGGCTATCGCCGATATACGGAAAGCATGGGCTGCCATGGTGCTCAGGGATTTGCGCCGCCCCTTTTCCAGCGAACGCATCATCTCCAGACTGGCGATATGCACCGCTTCTATCGAGTTGGGAGCCTCTGCCACCACAAAATATTCCATGACCGGCAAATTGATATGCACCTCGTGCACGGCTTTGCCACGCCGACCTGATAGACGTTCGCGCTTACCGTGATCTTCCAGCACGTCGCGAACCGTCATCATCAAGGTGTTGCGTAATGGCTCTCGCAGCGCATAGTGATCAACACCGGGTAACGAAAACGCAATACTGGCAAGTTCGTAGTCTTTTTCCAGGAAAGGGAGTTCCGGGAATTCTGCGGCGCAATCAACGCCAAGCTCTGTTAACTGATCGCGCTGTTTGGGATCGAGGAAACTGATCACCTTGTCGCCCGCTGCCCGGGCAGTCAGCCTAAGGCGACTGGCAAAAACGGCAGCCACAGCCGTTGCAAGCTCAGCACTTGGGGGATCAGGCGTCGGCTCTCCACTGAGCACGGCTTTTTCAAATTCCTTGATGTAGTTTGCAAGATTGATTACCAGTGCCGCTACCGTATCGCCAAACCATGAATGCAGATACGTATCGTCAACGATTTCCTTGTCCTGCGTAGAAAACGCACTGAAGCAGTAGGCCTTGCCATAAGCATCCTGCAGCATGGCTGCAACGATGATGTCATGAGACAGGGTCTTCATGCCCTTGCCGTGGCATCCGTACAGGCGCACACCCAGCAGCATATTGGCCGCAAGCACCGAGCCATGTATCGTGGGCTCCAGCTTCGGTAGTCGATTGGTGTTGATCAGTTTGCGCCGACCCGCGACGCCGATATCCAGTTCGTCAGGGTCGATGGTATCCGGATCTATATCCTGATTGGGAAAGAGTTCTGCGGCAAGCAGGTCCCTGCCACGCAGGGTTTTGAACAATTGTCGAGGCAGAGTGGATAAAGGTACAAGGTGCTCGACCTCCTTGGCGATCCAATCGCGACTCAAGGTGCCAGCGATGACGCGCTCCATATCGGAGGTGCCAGCCAGAACGCCGTAGGCTCTGACTAGCTTGACAAGATCTGTGAGCGGGTAAGCGCGCGCCACGGTGTGCTGGTATCCGTTAAAGTAAAAAAGTAATGCGAACTGACGATAATGTAAAAGTGGATTATTAAATCCTTCCACCTCAGTGTTTAACTGCAGAGCATAGCAATACAGCGCCCTGTTTAAAGATAACTTAACCCTGCCGACCGGACGGTAATGTTTCGTTTATATAGAATCCTGAAGCCTGTTTCAAGTGCCAGGCAGAGTTAACGTAAAATTACTGCCTTCACCCACTGTGGAGCTAACCGATAGATCACCTCCGTAGCGACGCACGATGCCATAACTTACTGATAGACCAAGCCCGGTTCCGTGTACTTTTCCTGCCGTAAAAAAAGGGTCAAAGACGCGAGCCAGGTGTGCAGCCTCGATCCCCCTGCCTGTATCTTTGACGCTCAAGTTTATCTGGCAATCGCTCTGATCCCGCGCGGAAATGGTAATTTCACCATAGTTCACGATTGCCTGTATGGCGTTACTGATCAGGTTAATCAAAACCTGCTGAAACTCCTGACGATCAATCAGAGCATCCAGAGTAGCGTTGCAGTGAGTAGACACCGAGATCTGTCGTCCTTCAAGTTCGTGTGACAGCAGTTTTAGCGTGTCATCGAGTACTTCGGCAAGGACAACACCGGGATCACTGGACTCCTTGTTATCCAGCAGTAATTTATTGATCGGTGACACCTCGACAAAGGAGCCATCGACTTGATCAAACAGTGGCTGACCATCTTCATGCTTTTCCTGAACTGCCCGAGAATACTGCAGTAGGCGATCGGTAATGGAGCGGATGCGATAGACCTGCTCAATAATCAGATCGATTTCTGTGCGCAGCGGATCACCACGATGACCCAGATCGGCAACCAGCACGTCCATATTTCCCAGAATGACGGCTGTCGGGTTATTGATCTCGTGGGCAACACCCGCCGTTAGCTCCCCAAGCGCTGCCAGCTTTTCGGCGTTTGCCAATTGCTGTCGGGTTTGTTGCAAAAGCTGAATAGAGTCATGAAGCCGCGTGTTCTGTTCTTCGAGTTCCAGAGTGCGTCGCTTGACCTTTTCCTCCAGCATCAAGGCATCACGTTCGATTCGCTGTCGGTGCTGGTCGACATTATCCAGCATTGCATCAAACTGATAACCCAGTTCACCGATTTCATTGCCTGTGGCAATCGGACCAATTCTCTTGTGTTCCCCACGCGCGGTTGCTCGAACCACGGCAGTAATGGTTTCAATGGGTGCGAATATCGAACGCGCTCCCGCTATGGCGGCCACCGCTGCCGCCAGACTGCCAGCCAGTACCAGTACCGACAAGACTGCGATCGCCTTGAACAGCTCGGCACGAAACGGAGCTTCCAGGTAGCCCGCGTACAGCATTCCTACCCGCTGATCATCAACATTCAAAATGGGTTGATACGCCGAGATGTACCAGTCATCAACCACAAACGCTCGATTTACCCATGTTTCACCGCGATCAAGTACAGCATCTCGTACCTCTTGCGACACGCGCGTGCCCAGCGCGCGACTATCGTCGGACAACAGCACATTGGTGGTAATTCGGACATCATCGAGAAACACAGTGACAGTGCCCCGACTGCCTGGTGCCAGACTGCCTGGTCCATAGACAAGGTCGCGGATGCGGTCGACGAAGCCAAAGTTGCGATTAAGTAAAAGCCCCGCTTCGAGAATTGCCACACGGTTACCCATCGTGTCATACACCGACTGCAAGGTACGGATGATCATGGCGCGATCCTCTGAGCGTCGGCTAGTCGGTGCGGCACGGGCAGTATCGAGTAACGGTAAAATAACCACCTCATCGCTAATCCCTTGCAATTGCCGCCATTGATCAGCGGTATAAATCTCGATTCCACTGACGCTGGCAATGCCACGCTCACTTATGATCTGATCACTGAGTGAGGAGTCGCGGAATTCATACGGCTGCCAGCCCTCGTCATCCATGATCTGCCGGGCATTACCGGACAGCACATTCAGAAAATCAAAGTCGCCCAGCTCGCTTTCAATCGCTGTCAGTTGATTGAGACGTTCACTGTCATCAAGGCGCAGCGCATCGGCAAGCTGCACACTGTTCGCCAGTGCCGATAATTGTCGTTGCCCGTTTGCCTCTATACCAGAGAACCCATCTTGAGCGACTCGCAGATCGGTATTGACTTTCGCAAACAGTTGCTCGTAGGTGTAGTCAGTGGACCAGCGTGTCGCGAGAAGCATCACTGTGCCGGTCAACAGCACCAACGGGATCAACACCAGACTCAATAGACGATAACGGAGGCTGGTATGGAGGATCATGGATGGAGGGGCACGACATCAAGTGTCATCGGTGTGCCCATACCACAGCGCCTGTTTGCGTTCGAGCGTCTTGCGTGAAACACCCAGGATTCTCGCTGCGGCGGATTTGTTGTTGTTAACCGACGCCAACACCGCCTCTATATGAGTGCGCTCTACCTTTTCCAGTTTATAGTCCAACGGAAAACCTGGACCTTGCCAGCGACCTTCGGCAGGTTCACTTTTAAAACTGTCCGTGGGCAGGAGTCCAAGCAATATGGCTCGTTCGACCACATTGCGTAGCTCTCGAACATTGCCGGGCCAATGATAGCCAAGCATTTTTTTCCAGTCCTCGTGCAGAAATTCCACGGGCGCTATCCGTAGCTCGGTGGCGGCACGCAGTATGAAGGTATCAGCCAGCAGTCGAATATCCTGCCCGCGCTCACGCAGCGGCGGGACCTTCAATGGGAGCGCATTAAGATGATATTGAAGGTCGCGACGGAAATGACCGCTGTCTACGCTCATCGTCAAGTCACCGCTGGTGGTTGCAATCACGCGGACATCCATACTGCGTTCGTGGGATCGTCCAGTAGATTTCAGTTTGCCGTTCTCGAGCATGTGGAGCAACATAGCTTGCATATCTGCTGAAAGCTGCTCGACATCAATCAGCACCAATGTGCCCTTGTCGGCATGAACGAACAGTCCCTCATCACCAAACAGATCGACCTCTTCGCTGTCTGACATCAAGGCACCACAACTGGCAAAAATGCAAGCCCCCTGACGACGACTCATTTTATGCAGCGTTTTAGCCAAAAGCCGCTTGCCGGCGCCGCTTTCCCCTTCAATCAGCACACTGGTTGATGAGGGCGCTATTTGCCTGGCTTGTAGCAGCATCTGCATGATGACTTCGCTTTCACCGATGAAACCATCGTCACTTTGTAACTGTTGAAGCTGCAGCCTTAAAAGTGAGTTCTCGCGCAGTATTTGCCCGCGAGTCAAAGTGCGCCGTATGGAGATAATCATCTGCTCCGTGCGAAACGGCTTCATGATGAAATCATCTGCACCGATACGCAGAGCAGCCACTGCCATGTCCAGATCGGCGTAGGCGGTCATGTAGATAACGTGGGTGCGGATACCCCGCTCGCGTAATTTGCCAAGCCAATCCAGACCGGACAGACCAGGCAGCCGGATATCGACCAGTAGTACGTCAAAGTGGTAGCGAAGCCTCAGCGCCTCAGCCTCCTCGGCACTACCAGCGACCTCCAGCAAAGCACAGCGAGACTCCAGAGCCTTTTTAAGAAAATTACGCATTCCCGGCTCATCATCCACGACAAGAATTGCAGCCGATCGCAATAGACGCGAAAACTCTACATCCTCGTCTGGTGGAGCATTCTGAAAACCGACGGCGTGTGAGGATGAATCCATGGAAGGCAGGTTTTGCAGGACTGAGGCCCTATTTTAGTTTTTTCGCTCGCTTTGCGGGAAGCTTCTTTTTCGCGATCTTCTTTTTCACCTTGCCCGCAGCATCCATCTCGGTTTTTGGGCGGTAGTCACACAAGTCACGGATTACACAATCCGGGCACCGGGGCGTTCGTGCAAGGCACGTGTAGCGCCCATGCAGAATCAGCCAGTGGTGGGCATCAAGCAGGTAGTCAGCAGGGACAAAACGCAGCAACGCTTTCTCCACCGCAAGAACGGTTTTCCCCGGTGCGAGCCCTGTCCTGTTCGATACTCGATAAATATGTGTATCAACCGCCATCGTCAGTTGTCGAAAGGCGGTATTCAGTACCACGTTGGCGGTTTTTCGGCCAACACCGGGCAACGCCTCCAGGGCTTCGCGGTTGTCGGGTACCCGCCCACTGTGTACCTCGCACAACACACGACACGCTTCAATCACGTTTTTCGCCTTTGTATTGAACAACCCGATCGTGCGTATGTACGGTACCAGCCCTTTGACACCCAAAGCCAGGATTTGCTCTGGCGTGTTAGCAACCGGATACAATCTGGCCGTTGCCTTGTTAACGCTGATATCCGTCGCTTGAGCCGAGAGAATAACCGCTATAAGCAGCTCGAAGGCAGATGAGTAAGCCAGCTCAGTTTCAGGTTTTGGATTGGCCTCGCTGAAACGACGAAACATTTCGAGACGTTTGGTGTTATTCATGGAGCCAATATAAACTACCTTGCCCGGACTATTCCTGAAACGCGCAATCCTCCCGGAAGGATTGAGTGATTTCATGAATAATCCGGGCAAGCCCAACTTGAAAAAATATCCATGTGTGGACGAATCAATGTCTCTGATCATGAGGGTCTGAGAGCCCTGCTGGCGATGATGGGCATGCAGGTCTGGCCGATTACTGCACCTCGATTCAATGTTGCGCCTTCAGCCATCATTGACGTCATCACGTTGACCGCTAACACGCCAGCCGCTCGGCCAGTAGTGTCTCAGCACGATACGCTCGCACTGCAGAAAATGCGTTGGGGTTTTGCAGCCAACGCGCAAAGTAAAAACACTCGGATGTTGTTCAATGCCCGATCAGAAACCGTGTTCAGCAAACCCGCGTTTCGCGCTTCTGCACATCATCGAAGAGCCCTTGTTCCTATCAACGGGTTCTACGAATGGCTGGCCGCAAGCACCGGACGTAAACGTGCTTTTTATATTGCCCAGAAACATAAACCCGCTTTAGCACTGGCTGCCATTTATCAGATCCATGTACCGTCAGCACCCAAACCCGTTAAGATGGACTCGCCCAATCAGCACCGGACAGCATCGCAAATGTCGCTGGAGTTCACTGACGACGTCGATCTTAAAAAAATACAACCTCCGGAAGATAAAGCACCCTCAAACCACCTTGCGCCAGTCAATGATGTTTGTGTACTAACGATGCCAGCCAATCAACAGATGAGTGCAATACATGAACGAATGCCATTTGTTCTTGAGCCAGCTCAGGCACAACGCTGGCTTCGTGAAGGATCTGACGAGATGTTGGCGACGTTACGCGATGGTGCAGCCCGAACGGTTTTCGACATCAAGGAAGTCAACGGCTCTGTCAATAGCGCAGCTAACGACGGGCCGGAGTGTCTTTCACCTGCAAACGAAAACGACACAACTGATTAAGGCTGGATGGCAAATTATTACTTGTACAAAGCCCAGACTCTACAACGGCTATCAAATTTCATAGTGATTTGTTGACACCAATGCGATTTAGCTACGTAAAATTAACGACTGTTCACAAATGCATTTGGCTTCGCGCTTGATAATTTGGTACTCCCGACTTGATAATGCAACCACGCGTCGCTTGAAGTCCCCTTAGTCAATATGACGGCACTCCATTGGGGTCACCGAATGCACTTTATGGTTTAGTGCATAAATTTTCCAACATTGGTTTTGGTCATACATCAAATTATGAATACCTGCAGATATGCCAGAGTCTGAGGCTAATCCGGTTTTGACTGATGCCGAGCGCGAAAGTGTCTATCGGGCACTTGAGTCCATATTGGCCACTGAAAAGTTCGAGGCAGCGCCACAGATGTCGGCTTTTCTACGGTACGTGGTTGAACAAGCCGCCGACGGCAACCAAAATCGTATCAAAGCCTTTACTGTAGCGGTTGATGCGTTGGGCAAACCGGACACCTTCGACCCACAGAATGATCCTGTTGTGCGAGTTCTTGCTGGAAGACTCAGAGCTGCATTATCAGCTTATTACGATGAGAATATCAGCAAAAACCTGATAATCACAATGAAGCCTGGCTCCTATGTTCCTGCATTTAAACAAAGAAACAAAGCGGACAATACGCCTGTTGATCACGGCGCAACCGCTAACGTTGTCCAGCAACACCACCCAACGAACGGTAGTGACGATACCTTATTAAAAGCGATAGAAGCCGACGCATCGACAAGTGACTCTGATACCGGTTTAGCCAGTGTCGTTGAAAACACTTTCTCTGAGGTAAACAAAGGCAATTCGCAGAAAGAGCACGACAGTACAGATTCAACCACCCATGGCCACAGCGCACCCGCAACTGTATCTGGCAGGATTAAGTCATCGCTGACCCTGCTACCCAAGCCAGTTATCGCCGTTGCCCTGATCGGCTCGTTGCTGTTTGCGCTGGTTCAATATAAAAACAAATTAACTGGCGAACCGGGCATGCTGGCGGCGACGCCTTTCAAGGAAAGCAACATCGCAAATGCAGTGCTGGACAGACCCAGACCCGATGGACTCTCTGTCTTCATCAGTGCGGTAGATAAAGGTAACGCACTAGAGAACAGTCTTAACGCAGTTATCAGCAGCACAATTTCTGAAAGCCCACAGATAAAAGTCTATCGAATCCTTCAAAACAATATAGAGACACGCTTCTGGCCGGAAGACTACGTGCTGTCCGTATCTGCACTGGATCTACCCGCAGAAACACGTATCAATATGCAGCTCATGGAAGCGGTGTCGGGGCGAATTGTGCATTCGCAGGTAGTGCGCTTGAACGAGCAGGCGTTTGAACAGCTTACTGAACAAGAGTTATCCCTGCTGATTGATAGCGCGAATTCGATTGTCAGTGAAACCGGGCCTTTGGTTACCGACTACACGGCGAAAAAAATCACCATTAACAGGCTGTGATTTAATCTGTCGTTTGACGGCAAAATGACTAGAGGTGCTCGACCAGAGGTGCTCTAGGTGTTAGCACTCACGGTCAATGGTGAAGGCGTTGCCACTTTTTCACCGGCTTCTAGAGTAGCTGCAGTTGCCGCCCTGCCCAGCAATTGGCTGTCTCTAACAAATTGTTCGAAGCTGACGAAACTTGCATGACCGATTTTCTGTGAACGTTCTGAATCTGCAAGGTCATTGATGCAAGCGAAAGATGCGCTCGAATCAGCCTGCGGCGCGTTGGCCGACTCAAGATGCACCCGATACAGATCCATGAGATTGATCAGTCGCATCAAACCAAGGTCTGGTTCATGCTCACAGGCCGTTTCGACAATATTGTTCATCAAGGAAATTACGGACTTTAAACATAGCGCATCAACTGCACAATGATCATCAACCTTGTCAGTAACCGGGCTGTTTTCTCGCGCGTTCTTGAGAGGGTCGTCCACAAAGTACATCGAAAACTCCTGCAACCGGTTGGCACGTGATTACCACTGATACACGTGATGCTCTACGTGCCATGCATGTCAGGATTCTGACTACAAACGCGAAAAGCCAAATGACAATCGTGTTGTTCTGGAACTGTTTGAACCGCAAAAAGGTAATCAACAGATCAGATCTCGAGAAGCGCAGAACGAGGACATCAGCGGTGTGCAAACTTGTCTTGCGCCAAACTCGGTGACAAGGTTATCTCAGAAACGTACTAAAAAACTCATAAAAAAATGATTAAACGAGAGGTTTCACGCTTTGTGCAATTCGCGTTCTGAAAACGCGCGGTTTGTAGCGCTATTGGCAAACTAACCCCTCGTTACACGGGGTTATATTGGCCTTGGAGGATGCCGCTAAGACTGTCATTTTTATGACTTGATTGCGCACTCAATTGACGCCGGGCACATGATTTCCTGTACATAATTAGTACGGTCGGGTACGTAACGCCGGCTACGCAATCAATACGACGAGTTATTGGCCTGATCAGGGTGAATTTCATCGGCAACCTCGTCAGGGTCGATCCCATGAATCAGCAACACCTCCTTGACGACATCAAGATCGGACAAGATTTGATCAACACGACCCGGATGATCGAATTCGTTGACATCGTTGGCTTTTGGCATATAACAAAACGCTGTTTTCAGCGCACGCAATGCCTGCTCGTCCAGTTTATTCATGAGAAAAGCAGTGGTTTTTGGTTAGTAACTACGGAGTTGCCCGACAAGCACTCCTTGAAAACTCACCCGGTCTACAGCATAGTGCATCGTCTTCATGGTGCTGTTTTCCGGGATGAGTTCTACCATACCGTCCTTAACATTACCCAACCGCTTGAGAGTCGCTTCCTGAGAATCAATGAGTGCGACGACGATATCACCTGCTCGCGCAGTACTCTGTTTTCTGAGGATGACCGTGTCGCCGTCAAGGATGCCAACATCAATCATGGATTCTCCACTGACTCGTAAGGCATATCGATCGGGACCAATAAAAAAAGCGGCAAGGTCCAGATAGTTGGTGTCCTCGATAGCTTCGATTGGCTGCCCTGCTGCAATTCTGCCCAACAAGGGAATCCGCAGGTTGGACAGGCCATTTTCGTCTACCAGTGCATCTGCACCGTCAGTACCTGCCCCTTTTCCACGTAACGCCGCCGACAATTCAGCCGGCAGGGCAACTGGATGACTTACGTTGGAGTCCAGCTTCAGTCGGGTAACCTTGTTTGACTTCAGCGATCTTGATGCCAGGGTAGGCAATTGCTTGACGTTTGATGGTGGCTGCGGCATCGCTAAACCCACTATTCGCAGCCCTCGCCAACCGTTACCATGGCGTTCCAGCTTCCCCTTGGCAATAAGCGACTGAACGTAGCGATGAACCGTACCCTTGGACTTCAGCCGCAGGTTTGCCGCCAGCTCGGCAATGGTCGGAGCAACGCCTTCTGCACGGATATGACGCTCAATGGCTGCCAGTACCCTGGCCTCAAGGTGGGTGAGCGGTTGAGATGTATCCATAAACGTTCTCCAGATGTTCTCTTAGATAATAGAGAACGTTTGGAGAAATTTCAACGGATTCTGCTATCGTTGGCCGATAGAACCGTTATTGCTGCCAAAAATGTGATGTTTTAAGTGACGTTGACCCAAATCGATACCACGTCGTCTGCGGCGTTCAGTACGCTGCCACAATGGTTCAGCGAACAGCTTCAACCCTTGAACACAGATTTCGACACGCGCGTGGTTTGTCTGGCTGAGGATGCGAGGTGGTTACAAACCTCGCTTACCGGGGTGAAGATGCGAGTGATGGAATACATACCCGGACCACGCCCTCGTCTAGCCCTGCAATTACGACTCAATTATCAGCACTCACCCATTGTGCTCAACAACTACCCGGATCTGGAAATCCTTATACAGCAAGGTCATATCAGATCCAGACTTGGCCACTATCGAGCTAACCAGTATCTACGCCTGCCACAGACAACTGATGAAAACGTGCGCGAGTTGGTTTGCCAAAGAGCTGAATCAATGGATCCATCGGAGCCTGTGCTCCTGTACCTTGCCGTCGGACAGATGCGAGATAGTGATACCGAATGGCGTCGCATCAACACCACCGATGAAGACAACTGGTTTCCCGGTCCGGCAGAAGGCACCGATGTCCTGCCTTTACACGGACACGGTCTGGGCAATGTCATGCTGGTGAGATGGAACAAAACGATGGCGTTCAAGACACGTATTGATCCTCGTGGCGAAGAAGTACTGGTTGTGAAAGGCGCTGTTTACGACGCCCAGGGTTTCTATCCGGCAGGCTCCTGGATCCGTAATCCAATAGTTGCCTGGCAATCCTGGGGAGCCAAATCCGGCACCGTCATCTATTACAAGAACGGCCACTTCAACGATTCAGATTCTCGATTGTGAGTCCAAAGCCATCGACGGAAAATCCTGAAGCACTCAGCGCTTTCATCAAGCATAGTGCTCACCAGCTCGGCCTCACCCACTGCGCTATCACCGATACCCATCTGGATGAACACGAAGCCCACCTGCTCAACTGGCTGGATGCAGGCTTCCACGGCACGATGGACTACATGCACAAGCACGGGCTGCGACGTAGCCGTCCTGCCGAGCTGGTTCCCGGTACGGTTCGAATCATCTCCGTCCGGCTGGACTATTATCCACCTGATACCAGCGACGCATGGGGCATACTTAACGATCCTGCCAAGGCCTATGTATCGCGATACGCACTAGGTCGTGACTATCACAAAGTGCTGCGTAACCGCTTGCAGAAACTGGCAACCACCATTACCGGGCACTACGGCGATTTCGGTTATCGTGCGTTTGTCGATAGTGCGCCGGTACTGGAGAAAGCGATCGCAGAAAAAGCCGGTCTTGGCTGGATTGGCAAACACAGCAATCTGTTGACGAAAGATGCAGGAAGCTGGTTTTTTCTCGGTGAGCTATATACCGATCTTCCTGTTGCGATCGACAAACCAGCCAAACAATCGTACTGCGGCACCTGTACCGCCTGCCTGCAGGCTTGCCCAACCAATGCCATTGTCGCCCCTTATAAAGTTGATGCCAGACGTTGCATCTCATACCTGACTATCGAACTCAAGGGCAGCATTCCCACCGAGTTCCGACAAGCCATGGGCAATCGCATCTATGGGTGTGATGATTGTCAGCTGGTGTGCCCGTTCAACAAATTCAGCAGCCCTAGCATCGAGCCTGATTTTCGCGCACGACATCAACTGGACGATAGCAGCCTGACAGAGCTGTTCAGTTGGGACGAAGCATTATTTCGCAGCAAGATGGCAGGCTCTGCCATTTATCGTATTGGTCACGAACGCTGGTTACGCAATATTGCTGTAGCACTAGGCAATGCGCCATCAACATCGCAGGTAATCCAGAGTCTGGAAACCAGACGACACGATCCCTCTGCATTGATTCGCGAACATGTGCAATGGGCGCTTGAGCAACATGGTGCCATCACTGACTCAAAACATTGAGTGATGGAACGACCGTCATCGCGTTTGTGTCGGACCAGATAATTCTGATGACGCACTACACAACTCATCGCTGCTTCACTTGCCTGTTATCGCGTTCGAAATGGGTGAGTTCAAATCTCTCAGCCCTGTAACTTGGTGCGAACTCATCGCTTAGCCGTTGATACATGGAGACTTCAAGCCTTCACAACGTAGACAAAACACAAATTACTGACCAATTACAAGGAACAATTACCTTAATGATAGTGTGATGTTTCATTCTTTGTTATACCTTTGTGCCAGAAACACCCAACACCAAGGAAGCTGAACTTTGTTTAATCAAGTGCGCTCGAATTACGGCAGGCTAAAATCACCGGTTACTTCACTGACGCTATGTGCACTGCTTTTCAGTAGCGCATCTGCCATCGCTCAAGACTGGTGCGCAGGGAATATCACGCATCAGGACCGGCTTGTGGTGCCGCGAATGGACAAGCCCAAGGCTCGGCAGAGCTATACCGATCCCGCCTTCGGAACGCGCGTAACACGGGTAACCGATGCACCTTCCGGTACCGCACACCGGACCTTGTACAGCACTGTGCAGCCCTGGAATGCAGATGAATCTCTGCTGGTCCTCTATCACGCTGGCGGCAAGGATGCAGGCCATCATCTGTACGACGGCCAGACATACAAGTACATCCGGCCACTGGAAATCTCGCCGGCAGATATCGAGGAAGTCTATTGGGACGAAAGTGACAGCTCTTCGCTGTACTACATTCAGCGCAAGCCCACAAATGATGAATTTTTTGGAAAGCTGGTGAAGTACGACGTTAACACCCGCAAGCGTCGGCTGGTTGCCAATCTGGAGCCAATCTGCGGCAAACCCGCCAGTCGCCGCGGATTAACCGTCAGAGGTGGCAACGACATTCAGGGCATAGCAGACGACAAGATAGGCCTGCGCTGCGTGAACGATGAGATAAACGGCAAATCCGCTGACATCACATTTCTTGTAGATGTCAAAACAGGAAAAACAAGTCCACGCGTCGATCTCGATCCGGCAAAAGCCCAAGGCTCCAATTCTTTCGGGTTCGCCCCTGATGTGGCAGTTTCACCCTTGCTCAGTGGCAAGCACGTTGTCATTCAGGACAGCGTATTCGATTCAGACATGAATTTCCTCTATGCCATGGACGGCTCTCTGGACAAATACACGGCCAGTAATGGACGCACCTACGATGTGCCCAAAACCGAACATTCGACAACCGGCCAGATGCCAAACGGCAATGACGCTGTCTTCAGTCCCCGGTTCGATCCAGCAAGAAACGGTTGTGATGGAGACAGCGAAGATGGTCAGGGATCTTTAGTCGCCCTTGATGTTCAGGGCGGCAGTTGCCGGGTTGTCGTCGGGATGAGCACCGGCTGGGGCTATCCATTGAGTGGTACCCACTTATCAGCCGTCTCGCGGCAGAATCCCGGCTGGGTAACCATGACCTCAGTGGGGGCGCGTCAACTTGACTATCTGACAAACGGACGCCCTGCACCTGTCTTGTTCAATGAACTCAGCCTTAGCTACACAGACCCGGATAATCCAACAACCTGCCGACTCGCCCATGTGAGAACCATGGGGGGTGCGGCGAAACGCGGTAGCAGCTATGGCGGAGCCTATTTCGGTGAGCCACATGCGGTCATGAGTCCCAGCGGATCCCGGATATTGTTCAACTCAGACTGGTACGACTCAGGTTCGGTGGATACCTACGCCGTCAATCTGGGCAAGCGCGATACGACTAATACGACAACCGGCAACACGCAAATTGCGACGACCACAACCAACACCCCGGCCCCGGTTACAAGCACGCCTGACTACCGTCTGAAAGCGCAGGTACGCATGGAAGGGGATGTGCCGCGGGTATACGTTGACTATGTCAATCCTAACCATGGAAGAAGCGATCGCATACGCATCGGGCGTGCCGGAACTCGCGACAAACACTACGTGATGTGGCTGTACACCAACGGCACCCAGAAAAAAGGTGTGCGTGGTTCAGAGATCGGCAGGCTCGACTTTCTCAGAAAGTACATCGGCCAGGGAAATTTTGAAGCCAGGCTGTTTGTCGATGGCAATCTCGAAACCGCTGTTGAACGTGTGCCGTTCTACATCCCCTGGTAACATTCTGCGGCACCGGTTTTGTGCAGGCTCCTCGTAACCTGGATTATTCATGAAGCCACGGGGACGCCCAGTCCAGATTCTTCCGGAAGGCCGGCCCCGCGCATCCCCTTTTCCTGTAGCGAATCGAAGCTCAGGCTGGGCGCCCCCGTCGGAAATACAGTCTGTATTCCGCCGGGCCACGTTGGCTCCTTGCCTAGGCGGCCCCCTCACAATTCGCTACAGAAAAAGGGTCTGCGGGGCTGGCCTTCCAGTGGAAGAATCAGGCGGGGCGGCCTTCCGCGTTTCATGAATAGTCCAGGCTAAGTCAACTCAACGTTTTATGCATAAACAGGGCATGTCCAGTCTTGTCGTCCAGCTTGTAGGGCAGGAACCCGAATTGTTCGTACGACTTGATGGCGTTGGCATTGCCTGTTAAAACCTCCAGGGTCACCTTACAGCATCCTCGTGATCTGGCCTCTTGTTCAACAAATCCCAGAGTTGCCTGCCCCGTACCCTGACCTCGTGCGGCATCGTCCACGTACAGGTCGTGAACGTTAACCAATGGTTTGCACGCAAAGGTAGACAGTGTTGTAAAGCAGTTGGCTAACGCGACAGCGCGGCGATTGCCATCATCATCGGCATGCCAGCCTATAACCGAAAAAGCACCCGGTGTAGCAGACATCGCCTCGGGCAGGTTTCTCGCAGAATAATCACTGAGGGGTTGAGCACCGCCCATGGGATGCAAGGCATAAGCCTGGAGCAAAGCCACGACGGTACTGCAATCTGATGGATTGCTCCAGTCCGCCAGTGTGAATTCAAGATTGTTACTCATGGTTGGAGGTTACTCATATTCGGCTTCTGGTCATTTTCAACACGCAATACTCAACGTGATTTTTGCGAACGTTTATTGCGTTGCCGGAGCTCTTCCAGACGTTCGCCAATCCTGATTTCCAGACCACGCTTCACTGGTTCATAAAACTGCTGTGCTGGCAGTGTATCCGGAAAATAGTGCGCACCGGCAGCGAAACCGTCCACCTCGTCATGTGCATAACGATAGTCGTCGCCATGACCAAGCTCCTTCATCAGTTTTGTTGGAGCATTGCGAAGACTCATTGGCACCGGTGCATTACCTTGCTCGCGTGCGAACGCCATTGCTTGCTTGAATGCGGTGTAGACCGCGTTGCTCTTGGGTGCACAACTCATGAAAACAATCGCATGCGCAATCGCCAGATCACCTTCGGGGCTACCCAGTCGGTGGTAGGTGTCCCATGCATACAAGGCATACTGTGCAGCCCGCGGATCGGCGTTTCCGATGTCTTCTGACGCGAAGCGCAACACCCGCCTTGCGATGTACAACGGATCGCAGCCGCCATCCAGCATACGGCAATACCAGTACAAGGCGGCATCCGGATCGGAACCACGCATGCTTTTATGTAATGCCGATATCTGATCGTAGAAATGATCGCCACCTTTGTCAAACTGACGAAAGCTATCACGCGTCACCTCTGTCAGAACCGCTTCATCAATGACTTTGATGTCTCCCTCACTACGGGCACAGTCTGATGCTAACTCCAGTAACACCAACGCATGTCTTGCATCACCGTTTGCGGTTGCTGCCAGCTGATCCCGATAGCTATCGTCCATCTTGAGATTCTGCTGACCAAGGCCACGCTCCTCATCAAGC
The DNA here is from genome assembly GCA_045110475.1 of Granulosicoccus sp. Lineage (GTDB taxonomy): Bacteria > Pseudomonadota > Gammaproteobacteria > Granulosicoccales > Granulosicoccaceae > Granulosicoccus. The sequence continues at coordinate 7,603 of JBGCGC010000118.1, read as the reverse complement.
AATGCACGATCAATCACGCTCCTCAAGTCTGCCTGTTCCAGATGCTTTAGAACGTAGACACGCACGCGAGACAGCAAGGCATTGTTCAATTCAAATGACGGGTTTTCAGTAGTCGCACCTACAAAATACAAGGTGCCGTCCTCTATATGCGGTAAAAAAGCATCCTGTTGCGACTTGTTGAATCGATGAACTTCATCGACAAAAAGCACACTGCGTTGCCCGTTCGTCTGCAGCCGATCACGGGCTTCTGCCACTTTTTCACGGATGTCCTTGACACCGGCCAGCACCGCCGAAATACTCATGAAGTGAGCGTCACAGTGAAGGGCAAGCATGCGCGCCAGTGTCGTTTTTCCGGTGCCCGGCGGCCCCCAGAAAATCATCGAATGCAAACGGTTGTTTTGAATGGCCTGTCGTAACGTGCTGTCAGTGCCTAGTAAGTGAGACTGACCAACAAACTCATCCAGTGATTTTGGCCGAAGCCTGTCGGCAAGAGGTCTGACCGAATCATCAGCACCAAACAGCTCCAGCGAGCTACTCATCTAGACCAATGACATCCACACCATCAGGTACTTCAAACACAAACAGTGAATCATCAAATTGAACTCCCTGTTTAAAATCGCTGAGCCGAATCTGCGTAGCCTGACCAAAACTGTCATTGAGTTCAATGGCAGCAATGGCTTCGTCCTTCAGGCCAATGAAGACTTGTTCAAAGTCAGAGCTTTGGGTGACAGGTGTCAGGGCAAACCAGTCGATACCGTCTGACTGACCAAGCGATTCGATATCAAACGCATCACTTAGCGGCGCCTCGGTCATCAGCAACTGCAGCGGCGTACCGTTGATGCGTTCGTCAATGGCATTGACGGTGACTTGCTCAAGATCTTCATCATATAGCCAGATTCGCTCACCGTCGGCGACGATCATCTGCGGCTCGGGAGAGGTATAGGTCCAGACAAACCGTGCCGGGCGTTTGAGTTTGATAGTGCCCTCTGACGTACCCAGATCATCGGAATCAGAGGTGTACAGGGTCTGCTCAAAACTGGCTTCGAAGCTGTCCAGCGATTTGATGAATTGTTCAAGCATCTGCACGGGAGCGACATCCGAATCGTCTGCCAGCGTGATACGTGGCGCGAGCAGCACCATCAAACACAGTACAGCGCCACAGATAAATGCAGGGCCTGTAACCTGTCGGGCGGCGCTCGAATATCGATGGCACAAGGCGTTGCCCGAATTGTGATAACTGTTTGGCACTGACATGGACTCTCTCAACCGCTTGTAGTTGTTGATAGGGATATCAACACAAAGTTGCAAGTGGCTTGCAAAAGATCTGGCCATTAACCCGGTGGCGGCGCCAGCACTTCACGCGAGCCACTGCCCGTTACCTGACTGACAACCCCGGCGGCCTCCATTTCCTCGATCATGCGAGCTGCGCGGTTGTAACCGATCTTAAGGCGTCGCTGCACATAGGATATGGATGCCTTGCGCGATTCCAGCACGATGGCAACAGCCTGATCATACAGGGCATCAGATTCACCGCTACCGCCTTCGGCCTCTCCACCTGAGATTCCGGGTATGGCCACCTGACTTTCTTGCAGGATCTCTTCGATGTAGTTGGGTTCACCCGTCTGTTTGATATGGGCGATGACATTTTGCACCTCGTGATCATCAACAAAGGCACCATGAACACGCACAGGTAGCGCAGTACCTGGTGGCAAGTACAGCATGTCTCCATTACCCAGCAATGATTCTGCACCGCCTTGATCGAGAATGGTTCGGGAATCGATTTTTGACGACACCTGAAAAGCAATTCGCGTGGGTACGTTGGCCTTGATCAGACCGGTAATGACATCGACTGACGGTCGCTGAGTTGCAAGGATAAGGTGTATACCCGCCGCACGTGCCTTCTGTGCAATTCGCGCGATGAGCTCTTCCGCCTTCTTGCCCACCTGCATCATCATGTCAGCAAATTCATCAACAACGACGACGATGAAAGGCATGGGTTCCAGTGTGGGTGGCGGGCCTGATGGATTTAACGACAACTCGGCCTCATACAAGGGATCAACGATAGGCTTGCCAAGCTTGATCGCCTCGTTGACCTTTTTGTTATAGCCTGCAATGTTGCGAACCTTGAGCGCTGCCATGATGGTGTAGCGTCTTTCCATCTCCCCCACACACCAGCGCAAGGCATTAGCAGCTTCTTTCATGTCCGTAACAACGGGCGAAAGTAAATGTGGAATACCGTCGTAGACGTTGAGTTCGAGCATTTTGGGATCGATAAGAATCAGCCGTACATCCTTGGCGGTTGCCTTGTACAACAGACTGATGAGCATGGAGTTAACCGCCACTGACTTACCAGAGCCGGTCGTACCAGCCACCAGCAAATGCGGCATACGACCCAGATCCGCCGTCACTGACTGGCCGCTGATGTCCTTGCCAAGTGCAAGTGTCATCGGCGACTTCTTTTCAAGATACTGATCGGACTGCAACATCTCGGTCAATTGCACAATCTCGCGATGATCGTTAGGGACTTCTATGCCGATAGTAGACTTACCGGCGATGACTTCCACCACGCGAACACTCACTAGCGACATTGAACGCGCTATATCCTGAGACAGTCCGGTAATACGACTGGCCTTGATGCCCGGAGCAAGCTCCATCTCAAATCGAGTGATAACGGGCCCGGGATGCACTGCGACAACCTGTACGGTAATCCGAAATTCTGCCAGCTTCTCTTCCAGTAACCGTGACAGGGCCTCAAGGTCGGCCTCGGAGAATCCGGGACGCTGAGGTTCAGGTGCGTCCAGCAAAGACAATGGCGGCAGATCGGAATCCGGCACGTCGAGAAACAATTTGGTTTGTTTTTGCTCTACCGGACGAGTTTTGATAGCAATCTTTTTCTTGCGGGCCGCCGGATCGACAGTAGGCAGAATCGTCTCATGGGCAGGAGCCGGATCGTCCCTGGTATTGGCCGTCACCGAATCAGCTTTGTCCAGTGGCTTGTCTATCGAATCCACGGCTGATGCTGCAGCACGATCAATGGTGACTGTCTTGTCGAAATCATCAGACAACAGAGCATCGGCCTCCCCCAGTGATTCGCCGAGCACATCGAACTTGTCTGCCGGTCGAGCTGCCTTGGCAGCCTTTGTGACGGCCTTGCCTGCAAGCTCCTGTGATGCCTTGGCCTTTTCCCGAGCCATGGCAAGCGCTGCACCCATACCGGTGGTCGCAGGGTTGTCTGAAGCGTCTAAGGCATCGTCGTGCAACAAGGGATCCGGATCTGAAGCGGATTTTGATCTGCCCGAAAGCAGTTTACCGCCCTTGCGTCGCGTGCCGGTGGTTTTTGGCAGCGACGAGGCTAGCTCCTGCGCTTTGAGACGCGCATCACGTGCTCTGTCAGCCTCCAGCATTCGGCTGTGTTCGTCGTGTGCCTCCGAGACAACACGCATACGCTGCCGCAATCCATCGATGAAGCCGACTACCGTGGCACCCACCCATTCGATCAGTTGAATCCAGGAAGTACCAAAAGCCAGCGTAAGACTACTGAAGAACAGCGCAAGCAATACAAGTGTGGTTCCCAGATGTTGCAGAAAAGGTACGAGTCGCCAGGCGACTGCTGTTCCGAGAATACCGCCACCAAACGTACCTTGCGGCAATGAGCCCGGCGCAACGCCAAAGTGAAGATCAGCCAGACCACTGGCACTAACCAGCATAAGCGTTACGCCAATCACCCTGACGAAAACAAACGGACGATAGGCATCAGGTGAACGTCGATAGTGACGAAACAGCATCCAGCCGGAAATGGCTGTTACCAGAGGGATCAGGTAGGCCATGAACCCGAAAAGATACAGGGTGACGTCGGCAAACCAGGCACCGACACGCCCTACACTGTTTTTAACGGACTCTCCGGTGCCGGTGTGCGACCAGCCGGGGTCAGCAGTGTCGAAACTGATAAGCGCCAGTAAGGCAATCAGTGCCGCGAACAGGCAGATGATGCCGCCCACCTCGCGCAACAATCTCGCCATATGCCCTAACGAGGCAGTTTTAGCCAGTGACGCCGCGGCGGCGACTCGCATTTCGGCTTTGGTGGGACTTTTGGCTGACGTGCTGGCGGTGTTTCGGCGCGTTGCGCTCGCGCGCCGACTCGCAACACGGCCTGCGCCTGTTGTAGCAGCCTTGCGGGTTGCGGGGGCTTTCTTGCGACGAGCCGCAGCTGCGCGTTTTTTGGTAGCTTGAGCCAAAAAAACTGTCCTGGTGAAGCCGGTTCGAATCCGGTGAAACGGACCTGAAAGTGTAGCAGAGGAAAAACACCGTATCTGGCCCAGTTCACCGGTTTAAGGGTACTATGCCCGCGCTGTCTACTAACGCACAAACAGATTTACGGACTACCTCATGTCAGATACTCGTCATTGCAAATTACTCATTCTGGGCTCGGGGCCGGCAGGCTATACGGCCGCTGTTTATGCCGCCAGAGCAAACCTTGCACCGGTGCTGGTGGCCGGCATGGAACCCGGTGGACAGTTGACCACGACAACAGACGTGGATAACTGGCCTGCCGATGCCATGGGTGTGCAGGGGCCAGAACTCATGGAACGTTTCAAGCAGCACGCAGAGCGTTTTGACACTGACATTATCAGTGACCATATCCAGAGCGTAGACTTCTCCACCCGTCCCCTGACACTTACCGGTGACAACGGGCAATACACCTGTGATTCCCTGATCATTGCCACCGGTGCCAGCGCCATGTATCTGGGAATACCATCGGAAGAGGCCTTCAAGGGCCGTGGGGTATCCGCTTGCGCTACCTGCGACGGGTTTTTTTACAAACAGCAGAAAGTGGCGGTGATTGGCGGTGGTAATACGGCGGTAGAAGAGGCACTGTACCTGTCCAACATCTGCAAGGAAGTTGTTCTGGTACACAGACGGGATTCGTTACGAGCAGAAAAAATTCTGCAGGATCGTTTGTTCGAAAAAGAAAAAAACGGCAATGTGCGCATCGCCTGGAACCATACCCTTGACGAAGTGCTCGGTGATCAATCAGGCGTCACGGGCATGAGAATCAAACACGCCACAACCGGCGCAACCGAGGACCTCGACCTGATGGGTGTGTTCATTGCTATCGGCCACAAACCCAATACCGCGTTGTTTGACGGGCAACTGGACATGGCCAACGGTTACATTAGTGTGCAAGGTGGTAGCGATGGCAACGCAACCGCCACCAGTGTGCCGGGGGTGTTCGCCTCGGGAGATGTCATGGATCACGTTTACCGACAAGCGATAACCTCTGCGGGTACTGGCTGCATGGCGGCTCTGGACGCCGAACGCTACCTGGAGGCTAACAATCTGGCTTGAAACGCTCGTCGTCATGCCGTGGGGATTTATCATCGCAACCGTGCCATTTGACAAGCTGTGTCGTATAGACCTCCATGAGTAGTCAGTTAAAAATTGAAGTGCGCGATTCGTTAGCTGAAATACCGGCCGACCAATGGAATGCACTGTGCGATGACGGCAATCCCTTTTTGCGTCATGAGTTTCTGCATACACTGGATACAACAGGTTGTCTGGGCGACAGAACCGGCTGGTATCCGCGCTACTTTCTGTTATGGCAAGGCGATGAGAACATCGATGAGGGCAAACAGGAACTTATCGGAGGCGTGCCGGCCTACATCAAGACCAATTCTTATGGCGAATTTGTATTCGACTGGGCATGGGCAGAGGCCTACGAGCGACATCAGATGGATTACTACCCCAAACTGGTTTGTAGTATTCCGTTTACCCCGGCAACCGGCCGACGACTACTGACACGTGCCGATCAACCCTTTGAGGAAACCGTTCGCCTGCTTGCCGCCGGTGTCCGTCAGTTTGTGCAAACCGAGGAATTTTCAGGAGGACATTTCCTGTTTTTAACCGAAGCGGAAAGCAAGGTACTCAGTGCCTCAGACTCATCATTGAATAAAGATTCGGAGCAGACATCGTCCAACGCAGCGGTAAGTGAGGACGATGAGGCACCGGCCGACCCTGAACAGATCAGCGAGCGTAATCTCACCGCCGATTACCTGCGACGACTCGATTGCCAATATCACTGGCACAACGACGATTACACCAGTTTTGATGACTTTCTGGCTCGATGTACCGCCAAAAGGCGCAAGACCATACGGCGTGAACGCCGTTACGTGACAGATGCTGAACTGCGCCTGGAGCAACGTATGGGAGCGACGCTTAGCGAAAGGGAATGGCGATGGGTTCATCAGTTCTATAAGTCAACGTATGACAGAAAATGGGGAAATCCCTCGTTGACACACGCGTTTTTCGAACAGATTGGAGAACGGTTCGGTGATCAGGTGTTAATTGTCTTTGCCTACGATCCCAACGATGAAAACCCCGATTGGCCAATTGCCTGTTCCATCATGTTCGTTGGCACACACACGCTCTATGGACGGTTCTGGGGCTGCCGAGCCGAGTTCAATGCCTTGCATTTTGAAGCCTGCTATTACCAGGGTATCGACTATTGCATTGCTAATGGTATCCAGAATTTTGAACCTGGCGCACAAGGTGAGCACAAGATTACTCGTGGATTTGTACCCACCCTCACCCGTTCAGCGCACTACATTCGTCACCCACAATTTCGTAACGCGATTGAAGATTTTCTGTCTCAGGAGCGGCCACATGTTGAACAAAGGTGCAAGGGTTTGTCTGATTTGCTACCGTTCAAGCAACAAACACTGAACGTGTAGCACTCTATGCCCATTCCGTTTCTGGCTCCCGACGACGATCTGACGCCTTTTCCCTCCGTCAGCACGGCTCTGGGCGAGCCAAACGGGTTGCTAATGGCTGGTGGAAACCTGAGTCCACCCAGATTAATGGCTGCCTATCAAGCCGGGGTCTTTCCGTGGTACGAGGCAGGTGAGCCCATTCTGTGGTGGTCACCCGATCCCCGCTGTATTATCTGGCCTGAACGTATCAAGATCGCCCGTAGCTTGCGCAAGACCCTGCGCAGTGAAAAATACGAAGTCACGGAAAATCTGGCCTATCGAGAAGTCATGAAGCAGTGCGGCGCGCCCAGATCAGGTAGTTCGGGAACCTGGGTCACCGACGAGATGGTGGATGCCTACTGCAAGTTGAACGAGCTGGGTTTTGCTCGATCTGTCGAGGTCTGGATGGAGCATCGCCTTGTGGGAGGGCTTTACGGCATACAGATGGGCAATGTCTTTGTGGGAGAATCCATGTTCTCCACTGAGCGCGATGCGTCCAAGGTTGCGCTGGTGCATCTGGCCCAATGTGGCAAATATCAGTTGATCGACTGCCAGCTTGAAACGGCACACTTGCTTAGCATGGGCGCAGAAACAGTCAGCCGCGAAAAATACATCGAGCTACTGAATCTGCATGGTAACTTTGAAAAACATCATTTAATGACTGATTCGATAAATCATCGCCCAGCAGTTTGAATCAAGCATTGAAACTGAAACAGGCTAGGAGTCTGCGCGGTAGAAAGCGATCGAGCGAGAGTAGTCCAATTTTGAGTCAAATTTTGTGCTCATTTGAGGAGTTTAGCTGGCTAAGTGACGAAAATGAGCGCAAAATTTGGCCAAAAGTGGGCTGCTCGTAGCCG
>JBGCGC010000117.1:0-60938 GCA_045110475.1 Granulosicoccus sp. | reverse complement strand
AATCAATCGGCTACGAGCAGCCCACTTTTGGCCAAATTTTGCGCTCATTTTCGTCACTTAGCCAGCTAAACTCCTCAAATGAGCGCAAAATTTGACTCAAAATTGGACTACTCTCGCTCGATCGCTTTCTGCCGCGCAGACCCCTAGTTTCAAGGCTGTTGTCGTGCACATTCAAACGGGTAGTCGCGCTCTGGCAATCCTGCTGACAACCACAGATGACGTCCCATTATCGAACGCAGGTTAAACGCTGGTGTGCCCAGCGAGCCATCAAAATCATCAACGCTTACCTGAACAACCGGGCCATACAGAGTAGAGGCACTGGCAACCGGCACACTGGTAATTTCCAGCGCGGTAATCGTTTCATTCCGGACAACATCATCAGCGCTGGTAAACGGTGCTGCTGGACCCTCCCTGACGAGAACCAGTGGGGCAACACTTACCTGTTGCAGGCAACCTTGCATAAAGACCCACTGCTCCTCGATAACTGCAGGCGGTGCACGTGCAATAAGTGATTCTTTGGTGAAAGATATCTGCAAACCCGTACTCGCCATGGTCTGGGTAAATGCCACCTGCGGCACCGGTGACAACAAATTCTCATCGGATTGGAGTTGACGCAAAACCTGCGGTAACGGCTCACTACCCACCTGATCATCAATGAGCACCCGGGTCTCCGGAGCTTTCTGCGATTCGGATCCAGAACACGCCCCAAGCACCACCGGAGTGATCAGCAGCAGCGCAATGCAGGCGTGCAGAATGGCACGCTGTCGCGTGAACCACGATCTAAAGAAGGGGCTGGAATCTTCGTCTATGCGCTGTTTTTTCATTCTGCATACATATTTAAATCATTTTTTGGTACGCAAACGTTGCGCCAAAGCCCTGTTCACAGCACGAGAGGCAGCGACCAGGCCGAAAGTGCCAGTTACAAACGATACGGAGCCATAGCCTTGCTCACAATCCAGACGAGCTCCAGGCACCCCTGGTTTGGCATGTGTTACGTTGCCCATCCCATCCGGGTACATCGGCTGTTCGGACGAGAACACGCATTCAATCCCGAAACGCCGTTTGGGATTTTTCGTAAAACCGTAGTCAGCTCTGAGCCGTGAACGTACTTTTGCCGCCAGTGCATCGTTCCAGGTACGCGACAAATCGGCAACTGAAACCGCCAGTGGATCGCTGCGGCCACCTGCACCACCGGTGGTTACAATACGAATCTTGTGACGGCGACAGTGGGCAATCATCGCCGCCTTGAACCGAATGTTGTCAATGGCATCAATGACCACATCAAAGTCTCTGTCGAGATAGGTGCTCAGGTTTTTCTCTGCCAGAAAATCATCCTCTGCAATAATCTGGGCAGCAGGATTGATCAACAGCAGTCGCTCACGCATTGTGGCAACCTTGGAGGTCTCAACTGTCGAGTGCAGGGCGTGCAGCTGGCGATTGATATTACTGGTAGAAATATCGTCATGATCTATCATGGTGATGTGGCCAACGCCGGTGCGCGCCAACGCCTCGACAGCCCAGGACCCCACACCACCGATGCCGACGACGCAAATTCTCAACTGTGACAGACCCTCAAACGCCTGTTGACCATAAACTCTCGCCAGCGCGCCGAAAGCGCTATCGCGCGAAGTGTCCGGCGGGACCTGCCGAAAAGGCAGCCCACTCTCAGGTTGTTTGTTCGACACCGGTAAAGGGTGCTCCCCGGCCGGCTCATCAGGCTGGCCCTTGCGAGGTAGATCAGGCATTTGAAAAGGAAAACCGATGGACGTTGTACATAGTAGAGTGTAACGACGGTTCGCTCTACACGGGCGTTACCACAAACCTGAATCGACGAGTTGATGAGCACAACGGTTGTGCGCCAGGCCGCAAGGCCAAGGGTGCAGCATACACACGTACGCGACGCCCGGTGTCACTTGTCTATCAGGAACAATACCCGGACAGATCGCAGGCCTGCCAACGCGAATTCGCAGTCAAACGCTTGTCGCGTAACGAAAAACTGCGGCTGGTCAGGTCCAGATGCTAATCGCTGCACGTTAGTACATTTGGACCGCCAGCGCGCGAGCAGGCTTGGCCAAAGGGTGATCAGTCGGATTCACTCGTTTCCGGTGCATTGATGACGCCGGCTGCAGGCATGCAACCAACGTCTTACCTTGGTCAGCTCCTAGCAAACATGTCAACTTAGGAGTACACTGTTGTCATACTTCGGTTGCCGGTGCTCCATCTGATCAATCAAGTGAATATCAGGGCCGAAAACACCCCACGCAACCCGCCGGAACAGTAATCTGCCACCGGTATCAGACGCTGTAGCTTGCAAGCTTCCACTCGGTATTTTGTGTACCGGGAGGCTCGTATTGTCCGCAGCATCTTACGAATTAGAAATCAGAGGTTTTTACGTGAAAAAGATGTTTGTTGGTGGACTGCCCCTGGAGTCCACGGAAGAGACAGTGACGGAGATGTTCAACGAGTACGGAAAGGTGCGCTCCATCAAGCTTGCAGCAGATGTCTTCACCGGCAAATGCAAGGGCTTTGGGTTCATCGAGATGGAAGGTCATGAAGCTCGCGCCGCCATTGCCGGACTCAACGGTAAAATCATTGGCGATAAATCCCTCAAGGTTCAGTTCGAGGAACCTCGCAAAGGGGGTAAGCGTGGAGGCCGCCGGCGCTAGTTACCGCGCAGCGAAAATCCATTAGAGGTAATCTGCCAGCCATTCTGTGAGGCAACCGCGCAAGGCGCATTGCTCAGACAACGCGGATGTTTTGGGCGCTCTGGACGCCTGCCTGACAGTTGCAAGGTGCCACTCATTTGGGTCATCTTGCCAATTCTGGCATCCAAGAACAGTGTCTTACAAACTGGCAATCTCCGATTGCCTACCTCAAAACCATGCCTGTTGACCCACCGTCAGACTCCCCACTAGACACGCAGCGACTCACCACACGGTCGATTCGTAGTTTTGTCATACGCAACGGGCGGATAACTCCCGCCCAAACAGACGCACTCACTCGTCTGTTGCCGCGGCTGGGCATCGATTACTCGGATGTGCCTATCGACCTTGAAAAACATTTCGAGCGACGGGCAGTCACGTGGCTGGAAATCGGTTTTGGCAACGGCGATGTGCTTGTCAATGTTGCCAAACAGCACCCCGACATCGACCTGCTAGGCATCGAAGTGCACGCCTCCGGCGTCGGTCACGCGCTCCTCGGAATGGAGCAGCATGAACTGCACAATGTTCGACTGATTCAACATGATGCCCTGGAAGTACTGGACAATATGCTGCCTGATGCTTCCATCGACAAGGTACTGTTGCTGTTTCCAGATCCGTGGCACAAAAAACGTCATCACAAAAGACGCATAGTGCAGAACGATTTCCTGAACGGCGTACACAGAGTCCTGAAAAAAGATGGCACCCTGCACTGCGCGACAGACTGGGCAGAGTATGGCGAATGGATGATCCAGCATCTGGAGAATGATCAGCGATTCGTCAATAGCGCAGGCCCTGGATTGCCGGCTGAACGACCGGAATGGCGTCCATTGACGCGATTTGAGAAACGCGGCCACCGACTTGGGCACTCAGTTCTCGACCTGACCTACAGGAAAGTATAATCTGGGGGACATGACTACATCGTCCCCGCCTACAGCTCCCCCATCCTAGCGCCCGTTCATGGAAACAGTGGCGTTGAATTTCGAAATGATACTCGTTATGGGTATTCTGGCGATCACCATCGTCCTGTTTGCGTTTGAAATTCTGCGTGTGGACATCGCTGCTATCTGTGTGATGGTATTGCTGGGTCTGACGACGATGGTTCCGGGCATCAACCCCATCATCAACCGGGAGGAATTGTTTTCCGGATTTTCCAGTAACGCTGTCATTTCAGTAATTGCTGTCATGATCATTGGTGCAGGTCTGGACAAGACGGGCATCATGAATCGTGTTGCCGCCACGATCCTCCACAAAGGCGGAAAAACAGAGCGACGCATCATTCCTCTGGTGTCCGGAACCGTCGCGATCATATCCAGCTTCATGCAAAACATCGGTGCGGCCGCCCTGTTCCTGCCCGTGGTGTCACGCATCAGCGCACGTACCGGACTACCCATGTCCAGACTCTTGATGCCGATGGGTTTTTGCGCCATCCTTGGCGGCACAGTGACCATGATCGGCTCCAGTCCTTTGATCCTGTTAAACGATCTTCTGGAATCCTCCAACACCATGCTGCCTGCCGATCAGCAGATGGAGCCCTTTGGGCTTTTTTCGGTGACGCCTGTGGGGCTGGCACTGGTGGCGACCGGCATTGTGTACTTCATTGCGGTTGGTCGTTTTGTCCTGCCCACGAGTAAATCAGCGGAAAGCAACCGCCCTTCGCGTGCTTCCGACTACTTCGAAAAGCTCTACGGCATCAAGGGTGAGCTTATGGAAGTTCGCGTCACCGATGAAAGTCCTCAAGTCGGCATGACCATCCATCAGGTCGAAGATCATCACCCAAACACCCCCATGATGTTGGCGCTTTACAGCGGCGATGTTGTCAAGGTGCCTCCCGATCGCGAGGAAATGATCTGGGTTAATACTCGTATCGGATTAATGGGTGATCGCGAAGAAATAGAAAAATATTGCCAGAACAATCACTGGGAAGCACTTGGAGAGCCAGACCGGTTTGCCGATGTACTCAACGCACAACATGGTGGCATTGCGGAACTGGTGGTACCTCCGGGGTCAAGCCTGATTGGCCGCGAGATTGGAGACATCAAACCAAGGCGAAGTTTTGGCACTAATATTCTGCAGATATTCCGCAACGAGGAAATCATTCGCCAGGGGTTTCGAACACAGAAACTTCACGCGGGTGACACCCTTGTGGTACACGCCAGCTGGAAAGACCTCAAGACCTTATCCCGCAATAAGGATTTCGTCATCGCGACTGAAATCAAATACGAGGATCTGCGCACCAACAAGGTCAAGCAAGCCGTAATCTTCTTTTCCATCGCCCTGACACTGTTCCTGCTCACCGACAGCCTTTCGATCTCTCTATTGACCGGCGCGATGGGAATGGTGCTCTCCGGCGTACTCACTATGGATGAAGCCTACGCAGCGGTAAGCTGGCAGACTGTCTTTTTATTGGCAAGTCTGATTCCTCTGGGTATTGCTGTGGATCAATCCGGCACAGCAGCCTGGATAGCTCATCAGATTCTGGCACTGGTCGGCGATGTGCCCGATCTTGTTCTGCAGGTTGTGATTGCCCTGCTGTCAACGTTTTTCACCCTTGTGATGTCCAATATCGGCGCGACCGTATTACTGGTTCCGCTGGCCGTCAATATCGCGATAGCGGTGGGTGCGGATCCTGCCACTTACGCCTTGATCGTAGCCATCTCAACATCCAATTCCTTTTTGATTCCAACGCATCAGGTTAATGCGCTGATCATGGGTCCCGGTAGTTATCAGGTGGCTGACTTTATGCGAGCAGGCGGCATCATGACGTTGCTGTTTCTGTTCGTAAGCCTGCTTATGCTGAATCTGGTCATGTAACGCCTGAACGACTAGCGTGCCTGAACGACTAGCGCGCCTGAGCGTTCAGCGTCCCGAACGTATTGTTAGCCAAGACGAGCACGCAGGGATTGAACACGTCGCCATACGGTCACAAGACCCCCTCCTACCAGAACAACAAGCGCAAGGCATATCCAGACCTTGTGATAGCAACGATGTTGGGGGCTTGTCGGCGGCCGCGTCAGGTACTGTTGTGGTGTTCGCCGTTACGTGAGGCGTGACACATCACCGGCTAACCAGCCCAGGGGGTCGGCCGGATCGACGCCTTGCATGAACGGCAGCGCCTGCCTGGCATGTGTAATCTGATACACAAGCCCAAGCCAGTTTCCCATGAGCGCCTCACCACTGTCATGCCATGAGTTGATCAGACGGTGCTTGATCAGTTTTTCCGGAAAAACAGGCATCGGTCCTGCCCCTTTAATAGACGTCAATACCCGGTCACGGTATTCATCCAGAATCGCTTTTGTGTGTTTGTCAAAGTAGTGCAACGGCATGGGCGGATACTGCGGTAGCTGACCTTTAACAAAACCAACAATGTCCCGCTTGTACTCTTTCATCAGGCTTATGCTGTCGTACTCCGGGTGCCCCTGAAAAAAGACTGTGCGAAAGCCATCCGGGCTAACAGCCAGCTGGACACCAGGCTCTTCACCACGGACCAGCACATGCAAACCGGCCGCATCCAGTTGGGCCTCGGTGACTTCATTGAACCGGGAATGTGGGACAGAGACGCGTGTATTGACATCCTGTACCAGCGGATGATCCTGCCTGACTACCCGGTGCTCAAACACACCCCAGCATTTGCGCTCCAGACCTCGACGCTTGATGCCATAACGCGATTGCAACACGGCGTGTGTAGCAAGACACGAACACAAGGTGGACGTCACATGCTCTTCGGCCCAGGCGATAACACCCTGCAGCGGCGTCCAGAAAATCTCATCGCTCAGGTCTGCGCTGGTTACATTTGCGCCACTGATAATCAGTGCATCAAGACCTGCTGCCTTGATACTGTCCAGAGGTTCGTAATAGCTTGCAATGTGTGCCCTGGCCTTCTCACCGCGCGGGATTTCATCAAGTGTAAAGGGATGAATATAGAACTGGGATATCGGGTTACTGGAACCTACCAGTCGAAAGAACTGCCTTTCAGTCGCCTCAAGAGCCGCATCGGGCATCATGTTGAGAAGCCCGATATGCAAGCTGCGAATATCCTGATCATGCGCACGCTCGGGCGACAGGATGCGATAGCCTTCCGAGCGAAGGCGCTCAAAGCTGGGTAATTGATTGTGGGCGACTAATGGCACGTAGCTGACTCTGGATTATTCCAAGCAGGCTATTCCTGCAAGCGCAGGAATGAGAAAGTGTTACAGCTTAAGGGTACAACGTCAGTCTCACCGCGTGGTGCGATGCCGTAAAAACTCACGGTTAGCCAAGCGCATCACCGATAAGCGTCAGAAATTCATCAGCATTGGATACCTCAAACGCATCGCGCGCTGATATCACGTAACCATGCTCTTTAATGATGGATTCATATCTGGGCAAGCGTGCGTGAAACAGGCGCGGAAATACCCAGCGTACAAAATCTGCCGGGTCTATCTGCGCGGTATATTCCATCTGCTTTTCCTGATAATAGTCCGCTAACTGTGTATCAAGGAACTCATCACGATAATACAGCGGCTTGGGATGTCGGGCCGCGCGCTCAATAAGAAACGCCTCATCCTCAGCGCTTGTCTTGATGTAAACCATTAGCGTGTTATCGGCCACTGCCTGTATCACGTCCTTGTCATCAATCTCGCAAAAACTGCCACTGGCATCATTCAGAAAATGATCGTACCCATAGATCGTGCTGGCTTTTTCGATGAACGATTCAACATCGCGCATGGCAGCGATTTCCCCGTTAAGATGAAGCTGCTGACGCCGCTTGAACTCCGCCAGGTTAAGCCCGCCTAAATCAGGGTCGCCGAGCATACCCAGAAACGTGGACAACGGCGCCAGGTTATCAACCGTTATGTTGTTGCTGATGTAGATGGAGTCTGACAACAGCAACTCACGCAGAAAAGGCACCTGCATGGCCTGCACCTTGATATTGTCCAGAATGGACTCATCCAGATAGCGCGTGCCAATACGATAGTCCACCGAATAATGAAACCAGTCATCATTGCGCAGCATATTAGCCAGTCGGGTTTTGCCAACACCTGACATACCCAGCAGAGTTACCTTCTTGCGCGGCCACGCAAGAAACTCGTCACGACCCATTCTCATCGTAAGATTTCGCTATGAGTTAGTGCCGAAGGTATCGCATTGCTGCGGATCACCGGTTTCCAGACCACGGTACAACCATTGCTGTCGCTGCTGGGAAGAACCGTGAGTGAACGCCTCAGGACGGATCCTTGCACCAGCCCGTCCCATTAGCGCATCGTCACCAATCTTTGCGGCAGCATTCATGCCCTCCTCAAGATCGCCAGGTTCCAGTAGCTGATTATCCTTGTGGGCATGATGAGCCCAGACACCGGCGTAACAATCAGCCTGAAGCTCTGTGAGCACGGACAAGCGATTGGCTTCGGTTTTGCCCACCGCACGTTGTCGTCTTTGCACGGCCATGGAAACACCCAACAAATTCTGCACATGATGACCAACCTCGTGCGCCAATACATAAGCCTGCGCAAAGTCACCACCTGCCCCCATTTTCTGTAACTCGCGAAAGAAGTTCAGATCGATGTACACCTGATAATCGCCGGGGCAATAAAAGGGGCCTGCTGCTGATGAGGTAAACCCACAAGCCGAGTTAACACCACCATCGAAGATCACCAGTTTGGGTGCCCGGTACTGCTGGTTGGACTGCGCGAACAGTTTGTTCCAGACATCCTCGTTGTAGGCCAGCATGACCTTGACGAATTCTGTTGCCTCATCGTTGCTGCGAGTCGGTGTGTTGCTATCTGACAGTTGTGGCAGGCTGACATTGCTGTTGCCGCTCGTACCCATCAGACTTGACAGATCGACACCGAAAAACATACCAATCAGTAATACTATAATGCCTGCTCCACCGCCTATCTTCAGGCCACCACCGCGAGGTACCCGGCGGCCAGCACCCATACCACGCCTGTCTTCCACGTTGCTACTGCGTCTACCTTCTCTCCAGCGCATCGCTGTCTCCTGCTCTTTATTACACCCCGGAACATCGGGCCGCGTTTGTACTCCAACATGCTAGATTGTTACACGTTTCTGGATGTATCACAGTCAGCATATGAGCATGTTGGGACCACCTTCTCCATCTTTACTCAATACAAGTCCGAGTGAACTGTCACCCGTGCTTATTGACAGTCATGTGCACACTGACAATGAGCGCTTCGAACAGGATCGTGCTGCCGTGCTGCAATCTGCCAGGGCTGCCAATATCGTCGCCCAGATAGTGCCGGCTGTGTCGCGCCGTCGCTGGCCAAGGATCAAGCTGCTATGCAGTGAACACAGCGATCTGTTTGCCTGCTATGGCCTGCATCCTTGCTTCTGTAACGAGCACAGCCTGAGCGATATCGAAGAGCTTGGCACCTGGCTGGGTCGCGAGCACCCTGTCGCGGTGGGTGAATGCGGTCTTGACTACCATACCGCAGGTGGTGACAAAGCCATGCAGCAACGTCTGTTTGCTGCACAGTTGGCACTGGCCAGAGAATTCAATTTGCCTATCGTCATCCATGCGCACAAGGCGGTGGAAGATGTCATCCGAATGATTCGTGCGTCGGGCCACTCAAGAGGACTGATACACAGTTTCAATGGTTCAACTCAGCAGGCAAACCGACTGATCGGTCTCGGATACAAGCTCAGCTTTGGAGGTGCAGTGACATACGAACGAGCCAAGCGCTTGCGACAACTGGTTTCGCAGTTGCCACTGGACGCCATCCTGCTGGAAACAGACGCACCGGATCAGCCGGATTTTCGTCACGCCGGCCAACGCAACCAACCGGCCTGGCTGGTCGAGGTGTGGCGCAACCTCAGCGAATTGCGTGAAGAACCTGCGGAAGAAGTGGCGCGAGCCACCAGTCGCAACGCCATAGAACTATTCCGACTACCATTGTCAGTGGACCAGCAAAACCGACTCGTGGTTTAAGCCTCTGCTATTGCCGACGCGCACGCTAGCCGGGCACGCTAGTGTAATGTGACCTTCAAACGCTTCAAACAGAGACCACCAAAACGCCCTCAGCAAGGCGCTGTTCGCAGGCAAGGTCGGGATCCTTGTCAAGAACAGCAACGCGGCGGAGGGTGTTTTGGTGGTCTCCCCAAGGGCGGCTCGTCCAGGGGTCATCCGCGTTGTTGCTCGCTCTCAAGGTATACCCGATACCTTTTCGAGCTCGCGCCTAGCGGCTGCCCCCTGGACAAACCGCTGTTTGAAGCGTTTGAAGGTCACACTACACTAGTCTGCCCCTGCTCATCAGGGTTAATCAATCAACTTATCCAAAGGCGTCCGTAGGCGCTAAGGTGAATGTGTCCATTGCTGACAATCGCCTGATGTTGCTCGATTTCGTCAAACATGTTCAGCAAAGCCGTATCAGGCAAATGATCAATCCTGACAAGTTGCGTTCGCTCTGTGAAATTGTAAAGCCCTATGAGACTGCCGATCGGGTGTCGATTGATATTGGCGAAAACACCCGGGTGGCCAAGGTCCAGAATCTCGGTATCGTAGCGAGCGCTGAGCTGTTGAGTACGACGCCTTGCCTGAGCAATCGACAGTATGCCGGTGAACAACCGCCCTTCAACGGTAGACACGTCGTGTCGGCGTGCTGCGCGCTCCCAATCCATCGCAGGCCGGTGTACCCAGCGACTATCGGCAGCGTGGTCTGGCGATTTTGAATATCCGTAGTCGTTCGACAAACCCAGTTCGTCACCCATGTACAACAACGGCATACCACCAAATCCGCAGATCAGAGCGTGACCAAGCAGGATGCGCTCTATGGCCAGATAAGTCTGATGCTCATTGCCTTCTTCCATCGCCTTTTCCAATCCGGCTAGACTTGCAAAGGTGCCATTTATGCGACGATCTCCCGTTGTCTTGTTGTGCTGAAAAACCACACCTCGGGCAAAGCTGCCAGCAAATTCACCCGCATAGAAATCTGACAGAAATCGCCGATGGGCAAAGCCGTTGAGGTTAACAGCGCTTGCATCATCATCAGCTATCGCCCAGCCGATATCATCATGGCAGCGCAAGTATGTCGCCCATGAAATCGAATTGGGTGTTCGTGGAAATTCTCTCAGGGCGTGGGTCATCAGGCGCGTATTGCGGCTGGCTATCGCACTCCAGTATTGCACCATCAATGAATTATGGTACGCAACGTTCGATACCTTGCCATGATGCCGACCAACGCCAAAATAACGAATGAGATCGTCTGGGGCAACAATCGCCTCCGCCTTGTGGGCCACTGCTGGCGTTGCAATTCGCGAACAAGTCCGCAACGCCTGCATAAGATCAAACACCTCTTCCTGATTCTGACAATCCGTTCCCAGCCGCTTCCACATGAAAGCGACGGCGTCCAGCCGGAAAACCTCGACGCCCAGGTTCGACAGCTTGAACATGACCTCAACGATCTCGAGGAAAATATCGGGGTTGGACCAGTTGAGATCCCACTGAAAGTGATTAAAGGTAGTCCAGACCCACTTGCCACTTTTCTTGTCAAGCGTGAAGTTTCCGGGCGCAAAATCCGGGAAAACCTCAGGTAGGGTCTGCTCGAAAGCATCTGGCAACTGACGGTCATCAAACATGTAAAAGTAGTTCTGGTAGTGTTCGTCACCAGCACTGGCAGCAAGTGCCCAGGCGTGCTCGCTGGCACAGTGATTAAGCACCAGATCGATGCACGGAGACATCCCTTTGTCCCTCAGCGCGGCACATACCGCTTCCAGATCAGCGTTGGTTCCCAGCGACTTGTCCACACTTGCATAGTCAGTGACTGCATAGCCGCCATCGTCTTCACCATCGCGAGATTGCATGACTTTCATCAGATGGATATAAGTTGCGCCCAGCTCTTGAAGGTAATCGATGTGCTGTGTGACATCGGCGAGCTTTCCCGCAAACTGTTCGACATAGAAAACGTAGCCCATCATGCTTTCATGCTGAAACCAATCGGGTTGTAAATCGCGTTTCAAATCCAGCAGTTTCAGGGCACGAGGCCGGTCAGCATATCCACTTGCCATACTGTGTATGACTCGCTGGACAAACTTGTTGAAGTCCTTGCGATGCCCGTATACCGGCGCCAGCCCATCGTAGAGATTCTGGAACCAGCGCTGCAAACGGAGCCTGAAAAGCTGCTGATCATATTCGGCCAGAGAGCTCAGGACCTCATCCAGTGCAGTGGAACACTCATTCAGACACAGCCGCGCGTCAGCACTCAGATGGTATTCACTGAGCGGTGGTAAATCCGAGAAGGTATCTTTTTCAGGGGTCATCCGTGGTACGTAGACTGGTGTCAGAGGCTGAAGGTCGTCAGTTTGACATAACGTCAGGCGATCTGATCACCCGATTGAACGTCAATCTGTCAAAGACAGGCAAGATACTCCCACGAAACTCCCCGGAGCTCAAGTTTTGCATCGGCTGGCAATGTGCTTGCAACACCCTCATTCACCACGCTTGCAAGCGTATTCACGTCCTATCAGCCATTGCAAATCCCAGGAGTTTAATTCATGCATCAGTCAGGCAACTCCGAAGACACCGACGTCGTTCTCGATGCGCCGCTCCCGTCAAAAGCACGCATTTATCCCGTGGGTGGGCGATCCGAGAGGGTGGTCGTCCGATCGAACTATCTCGTCAAACGACTATTTGAAACACCAGAAAATAACCTTTTTAACTATGTCAAGTTTAATCTGGTTAATCAGCAGATAAAAAGGATTGGTGGAGCATCGCCGAAAGTCATGGATGTTGGATGCGGGTTGCAGGTGGCCGGTCGATTTCTCAAGGCACTAAACTCGAAAATATCCTATTTTGGCATCGACTACGAGCCGTCATTCGAGCCACATGCGGTCGTCGATCTAAATCGTTTCGATGATCTGAACCTTCCGATGAGATGGGATCCCGATGTCGTGATGTTACTGGATGTCCTTGAGCATTTGCATGAAGAGGAAACCGATTTGCGCAAGATCATCGGCCATATTGCGCAGTCAATGCCAGATAAGGCCCACTTGATTGTGACGGTTCCCCAGTGGTACAGACTTGATTGTTTAAAACTGGCACATTTACATTACCCCGAGCACAAGATCAGACTGACTCAGAGAGAATGGCGCAGTGCTCTTGAAGAACACTTTGAAGTAACAGCAACTCAGGGTGTTGGATTCCTGTCGGTCATTCCCTATTTGCCCATGGCGTTTCGCCACTATACCCCGGATAACATACTTGGCAAACTGTTCAGGCATCTTCGCTCTACGACATTTGAAAAGCGCTGGATAAAATCACTCGACCTGTTTCTGTCCAATACACTAGGCAAGCTTTTACCTTTCAAGCATCTGTCCAACGATATTCTGTTTGTTGCTAAACCCCTCAACCGGCGAAGCAGTAATAAATCATGAAGGGGCCCACGTCATTTCATCCCGACTTTCTTGGCGAAATGTGCCGTCGACTCAAATTGGAACCCTATCCTGATACACGACAGTTTGTCGTTCAGCACCTGTTTCCGGATACGGTGCGTTTGCTGGGATTGCTGCATCGCTATGTGCCTGTGGATACGGTCATTGGTATTAGCTACTCCGGTAACCAGGACGCCATACGCGAGTTACGGGACATGGGTATCAGAGTATTAACACCAAGCTATCCGGAACTTGAAGCTTGTGTTGCGCAGGAGCTTGGTGACTGCATACAACGATGCGCTGAGGATAAGCTCAAGCTCATAATCCATGAGGTCGGAGGCATTGCCATAAAAGCGCTGCACGAACCTGAGTTTCTTGGTGGTGATGTTGTCGTAGGCGCACTAGAAATAACCAAACAGGGAGTTTGGGTAGCTGAGCAGTTATCTGAATTGAAGGTGCCACAAATCAATGTCGCTCAGACGCGCTTAAAAGAGATCGAAGGAAAACAGGTGGGAGAAGCTGTTGTCAGCGCACTTGATGGCATTCTTCGCGAGCTGGGATACTCCACCGTCGGGCGCGATGCGCTTGTTGTTGGCTACGGCTGGGTTGGCAAAGGCGTAGCTCAGAGTTTGCGCAACAGGGGGCTGGGTGTCAGTGTAAAGGACACGAATATGGTGTCTGTGGTGGAGGCTACGGTGGATGGTCACCATCCGTGTTACACAGACACACTGAGTCGCCCGCCAGCGATTGTCGTAGGAGCAACAGGAAAACAATCAATTGACCAACATCTGTTGGCACAGCTACCAGATCGTTGCTTTCTGGTAAGCGGCTCTTCCAAGGATCATGAAATTGACTTATCGCACCTTGCCAGTCAAACGATCGAATCGGTGCAGCTGCATCGACATGTTCGTCAATGCACATTACACGATGGGAGACAGATTTTCCTTGTCAACGAGGGCTACCCTGTAAATTTTACCGGTGCAAGCGTGCCCGACGAAATCGTTGAGTTTTTATTCGCCGAGCTCATCATGCTTATCCCTAAACTTCTGGAAAACGCAGTGTCACCGGGCATTCATACACTGCCGGAAGAAGAAGAGGCGCTACCCGCAAGTATCTGGCTGGAAATGCGATAGTGTCTGGTTCGTGCAGGACGAGCGTTGAAGTGAAAACGCTGCGCTGCTGGTTATGGATACATTGACGATTTGGCTGGATGCAAGATTGGTGCAAATCTTCAGGGCCGGCCAGCTATCAAACTTCGAATGGCTTGGCTGCGCAGGTAGAAATCTATCCGCAGCTCGGGCGGTAAACTACTGCCTGCAAGCTATGCGAAAACGTCAAGCTACAAACTCAATTTTCCTCTGCCTTTGATTCCGGGGCGCACTTTTGCGTTTTGCATTCAGAAAATCAGTGGCACTCGATTTATCCATGGGCTCGGCAAACAAATACCCCTGAAGCTGATGGCAACCTTGATTTGTCAGGAAATCGCTCTGTACCTGAGTCTCTACCCCCTCTGCAACCACTTTCAGGGACAGCTTGTTACCGACCCCTATAATCAGATCGATGACCGGAGAAATCTCACCGTGAGAAAGGAACGAGCGATCAATCTTGATGCTGTCGAAGGGAAATTTCTGAAGATAGCCCAGGTTGCTGTAACCTGAGCCAAAATCATCCAGACTAAGTTTTACACGCATGGTGTGCAGTTGAGCAATAACAGTCTGGATGGAATCACTGTCTTCCATCAACATGGATTCGGTTATCTCAAGCTCAAGGTTCTCAGGTTTGGCACCCGTAGTATGCAATGCCTGTCGCGTCACATCGACAATATCTCCATCCCTGAATTCCAATGGCGAAACATTGACCGCCATACAAATATCATGGCCATCAGCGGCCCACTTGGCCTGTTGTGTCAAGGCCTCGTGCAAAACGTATTTGGTCACTTCGCCAATCTTTCCGGTTTCTTCTGCAACTGCAATGAATTCACCGGGACTGATCCAGCCAAGCGAGGGATGATTCCAGCGACACAAAGCCTCTTGCCCAAGAACAACACCTGACACAGCACACAACTTTGGCTGGTAATACACTTGCAAGACGCAAGTGGAAATGGCTTCACTCAAGTCACGTTCGATAACCCGACGCCTGACTGACTGTGTCGTCATATGAGCCTTGAATCCGAGATACCCAACTCCAGCCTCTTTAGCAGCATACATTGCAAGATCAGCCTGTTTCATCAGTTCGTCTGCATCACTGGATTGCTGTGGGAAACGGCTGATACCAATACTGGGGGCGATGGATATTTCGTGACCATCAATATTCATTGCGGTAGTCAACGTTTCGACGATGAACTGTGCCTTGTCATTAGCTTGACTACCAGTCTCGTTATCCTCAAGTAACAAGGTGAATTCATCTCCGCCCAGTCTTGCAAGCTCTTCACAGGAATTCAGGCAATGACTCAATCGCTCTGATACGGCAACAAGCAACTTATCCCCAATGGTATGGCCAAGGGTATCGTTAATCAGCTTGAACCGATCGAGATCGACGAACAGAACCGCAAGTCTTTCATCTGTTCCTCTGGCGAGTTCAAGACGCCCTCGTAGTGCTGCAAACCATGAGGTTCGGTTGGGCAATTCGGTTAGAGCATCGTAATACGCCAACTGATGAACCTGCTGCTCAGCTTGCAAGCGCTCTGACACGTCGGTCTCAGTGACCATAATAGAGGAAGCTCCAATGACAGGGTCCGGGCAACTCTCGAGTGTAAGACTATGCCACGCCTGTTCATTTCCAGTGACTACGAGCGCTTCGATAACCACCTCCTTGCCTGCTGCAAGTTCGACTTTTACCCAACGCCAATCGCCCGAGTCAACAAAACGTTCTGCCAGTGAAAGACGTTCAGCACCAAGCATGCAACGCGCAGCGGGGTTTGAATACTTCAACCGGCCATCAGTGCCATAGACAGACACACACACCGATGTATGCAACAAGGCAGAGCTTCTATAGAGTGTGTCTGCGCTTGACTCACTGTCTTGTTGAATCGCGTTGACCATAAGCAAACTAACACCTGCGGGAGATTCAAAAGCACTGATAGAACAATCACAGGTCGTTGGACGGCCCTTGGGGTAAAACGTCCAATGCTCTGATACTGTCGACGTCGTTCCCGTCAAGTCGATGCAGTACTGATTGAGTCGCTTGCGAACCTTCAGGGAGATATCGGCCGATAAATTACGATTTTGCAAATCGGTCAAGGTCGGAGCGTCCCATAAAACCAAAGCCGCCGAGTTTCCCCACACAAATCTGAGGCTATTGACATCCAGCAACCAGACGGGAGAGCGGATGAACTCAAGGGGAAACACGATGCTTTCTATATACTTGTCCAGAATCAACATAGACAACGCTCCAGAGAATACAGCAAGTTAATTCATGGTATGCACGTACGCGACCAAACTCACTGTTCCTTGAGTAAATTTAGTGTCCGATGGTTACATTACAAAGCTCCTTTATCACCCAGCCCACACTGGCGTTGGCACGTTACTACCACTGTGTTATCAGACCACGTTGTATCCGGGAGAACAGGAGCATGGACGATTCATGAAACGCGGAAGGCCGCCCCGCCGGATTCTTTCACTGGAAGGCCAGCCCCGGAAGAATCTGGACTGGGCGTCCCCGTGGCTTCATGAATAATCAAGGCTAAGTACGCCTACTGCGTCAAAGCATCAAGGTGAGCCGCCCAGATAAAGTCATTTTCGGTCAGCCCCCCGACGTCATGGGTTGACAGGGACACATGGCAATAGCCCCAACCAAAGGTTACATCCGGGTGATGTCCTTCTCTATCTGCCAACCAGACACAAAGGTTAACCAGGTAAGTGGCTTTAGCAAATCCTTTGAACAAGAACTTGCGTTGCAGCAAGGTGGAATCATCGCTCACCAGCCAGTCATCGTGAAGCTGACGGGTAAGTTCAACAATACGCGGATTCGGTAACAGAGGCACTTGCCCATTGCATGGCGCGCAGCGTTTTTCCGATAGTTTAGTGGACATACTGAACCGTGTTTAACATCGTTATGGTCGTATCGCTTCTCAAGCCTTTGAAAGCAGGACAGGCCCTTTACGCATAAATGCAACACTGACAGATTCTCCGACAGAGAAATCGGTTTCAACATCCGCCACAACAAACACGCTGCCAATGCTCGTTTTTACGCGATATTCCATGTGGCTACCCACATAGGTCAGCTTTTCAATCATCCCCTTTAGCGTATTGGATGAGCCTTCGCCTGACAATTGAATACGGCCAGGACGGATAGCGATTCTTCCGGGGCCAACACCAGACTCACGAACCGGTGTCGATATCTGCATCTGGCCAGCACCCAGATCAACCTTTGCCATTCCGTCGACGACTTCAAGAACCGTCGCATCGAGAAGGTTTGCCTCTCCAATGAAGTCAGCAACAAACGCATCAGCGGGCGCGTCATACAGCTCCCTCGGTGTACCAACCTGAGCAATGACTGCGTTGTTCATAACGATAATCCGGTCGGATACGGCAAGTGCCTCCTCCTGATCGTGTGTCACATACACCACGGTCAGACCAAGACGCGTTTGTATATCACGAATATCCTCACGTACCTGACGCCTGAGCTTGGCATCCAGATTGGACAGCGGCTCATCAAATAACAATACTTGCGGCTCCAGTACAAGCGCGCGTGCAACAGCGACTCGTTGCTGCTGCCCGCCCGATAACTCACTCGGCAAGCGATTACCGTAGCCTGCCAGTCCAACCAGATCCAGACCCTCCTGAGCGCGTGCAATGATTTCCGTTTTCTTGAATTTCGAGATCTTCAAGCCGTACGACACGTTTTCCATAACACTCATGTGCGGAAACAATGCATACGATTGGAAAACCATCGAAACATCACGATCGGTTGCGGGTAATTTCGTCACGTCCCTATCACCAATCCTTATTTTTCCATCGGTCGGCATTTCCAGTCCGGCAATCATGCGCAAGGTTGTCGTCTTGCCACATCCTGAGGGCCCTAAGAGAGTCACAAGCTCACCCGCCTCAACGGCTAGCGACACGGTGTCCACAGCAGTAACAGAACCGTTGTAGACCTTGCTGACACAATCGAACTGCACAGAGGCCGCCTTGTCATGGATGCTCTTCAGAGTGGATTCGGAAACAGCGGCGTTGGAACTTGTCATAAGTGCTCCGAAAATTCAGGCTAAATCGGTAGAAGGTAGCTGACGTCGGCGCGTCGTGGCGCGTCCCACGGCAAGTTGCGTAACAGCCACCATGGTCAACATCACCACAATCAGCATCGACGAATAGGCGATGGCAATGCCATAGTCATTATTTTCAACACGACCAATGATATAGCTGGTTGCCATGTTGTATTCGGCACTGACCAGGAAGATAACAGCACTGATCGCTGTCATGGCTCGCACAAAACTGTATACCAATGCAGCAAGGATAGCCGGGCGCATCAGAGGCAGGATTATCCGCGTAAACGTGCGCCATGTGCTGGCACCCAATGTCAACGAGGCCTCATCCAAACTCTTGTCGAGCTGGGACATGGACGCTATCCCTGCTCTTACACCCACAGGCATGTTTCTGAAAATAAAGCTGATTACAAGAATGGCTCCTGTTCCGGTCAGCTCGATAGGCGGAACATTGAACGCAAGAATATACGAGACACCGATGACCGTTCCCGGAATAGCAAAGCTGAGCATGGTGCCAAATTCAAACCACTGTTTTCCAGCAAAGTTCTGCCGAACCAGCAGCCAAGCGGTTATAAGACCAACGATTGCGGTCAAAGGCGCTGCAATGCCTGCAATCTTCAGTGTCGTCCAGAAAGAGTCCCAGGCACTACCCTTGAAATGCAATCCGAAGTCGTTAAAGCCTACGGCAAAGGCCGCCTCGTAGTGCTTGAAAGTCAACGAATGATTCAGGCCCCACAGCTCTACGAAACCACCGTAGAGAATCATGCTGTACACCGTCAGGGTAAATAGCGTCCAGATGCCTGCAATGGCGTAGCAAGGTATCATTACTCGCTTGGGCAATAATACATGCATGCCACCATCACCCTTGCCGGTTTGCGTGGTGTAGCTTTTCTTGCCAAGCCATCGCCGTTGTGCGTAAAACGCACTCAACGTAAAAATCAGCAGAGCAACCGCCAGGACCGCCGCCTTGCCCTGATCATTCTGAGCACCCACAATGGCAAAGAAAATTTCTGTCGATAGCACATCATAGTTGCCGCCAAGCACCAGTGGGTTACCGAAATCGGCCATGCTTTCAATAAAGCCGAGCAGGAAGGCATTGGCTAGCCCGGGGCGCATCAGCGGCAGTGAAACAGTCCGAAACGTCTGCCACTTGGTGGCACGTAGTGTCTGCGCTGCCTCTTCCATTGACGGGCTTACGCCTTCTACCACACCGATCAGTACCAGAAAGGCGATGGGGGTGAACGACAGTAATTGCGCAATAAATATGCCGGGCAATCCATACACCCAGCGCGTGGCTTGCATATTGAATAGCTCCGCCACAAACTGGGTTATGGTGCCGGACAGGCCGAAAAGCAATATAATCGCAAGTCCGATGACAAAAGGCGGGGTGATGATCGGAAGAACAGTCAGGCCACGAAGTAGCTTGCCGTAACGAAACCCGGAACGCGTGGCAACCAGCGCGAACACCAGACCCAGTAGCGTCGTGAAGAACCCGACGAGCACGGCAAGTAACAGGGAATTCCACGCCACACCACATCGGGTGCCACCGGTCAGACAAGCCAAACCCCAGATTTTATCCTCAAAAAACTTGGTTGCAAACAGTGCGATGGAAAACACCCCATCGTTGTCTCTGAATGCACTGGACAACATCTGGATAATAGGAAAAAAGATGAACACGGCAACCATGGCCACCACAAGGCCAATGGCACCGACCACAAACACATCGCCGTTGATTGCCCCACGACCCGCGATACCATTTGTGAAAAGGAAAAGAAATGCCGCAACAACCAGCAGCGCACCAGCGCCCATGCCGAACTGTCTGTCGTCCAAGGGGCCGAATAGAACTTCCAGCGCGTCAAAGTTCCAGCCTCGCAGGCCGATGCCATACCCCTGGATAGCCACCCAGGCAAGCCCGACAACGCCGGCAATGAGGAGTACATTGGCACGACGGATAGAGGCAACCGATGCATCAGAAATACTCCGGCTGAAGAACTCACCAATCCAGGGCAATAGCAAAAACAGCAACAGAGGCGCAAGCCAGAGCTTCTCACCTTGAATGATTAGAAACAACGCGGGGGCATAGTCTGTATCAAATGGATAACCATCCACCAGCCACTCAAACCCCCACAGTCCATCGTCAAGGATGTACCAGGGGAGAAGGCAAAAACCAGCCAGCCCGACAATCAGCCACAGCCGTGAGCTGTTTTTCATAAGGTGCAGCCCGGAATATTCAAGAGAGGTTCTGGCGGAAAAGCCACCGGTGATTCATGAATACTCCAGGCGCAGTGCAAGGATATTGCCACCCTTACTGAGGTAGTACGGACACCTCATCATCCCATTTTTTCAACAGACGCTTCCGCTCGTCCGCAGACCCATATTTCTTGAAGTCGTAGTCAATCAGGTTAATGGAATTCAGATCGGGGGCCATTGGCGAACTTGTGGCCGCCTTGTTCGACATGACCTGAAACGCATTAACCTCCAGCGCACGAGTCTGAACTTCGGCTGTCAATGCCCAATCGTAAAACTTGCGGGCATTCTCCGGATTGCGTCCGCCCTTTATCAGCGTCATTCCACCGATTTCATATCCTGTGCCTTCACACGGAGCCACTGGTTTGATTGGAAATCCGGATGCGGCCTGAGCAACAGCATCATGCAGAAAGACAATACCGATGGTGTTTTCACCACGCGCTGCTGCTTTGATAGGTGCAGAACCTGATTTGGTGTACTGGTTGATATTCTTGTGCAGGCCTTTCATGAACTCAAAGCCTTCTTCTTCGCCAAATAGCTGCACTATTGTGGCAAGAGTTGTGTAGGCAGTGCCAGACGAATTGGGGTTCGCCATCTGCACATGACCCTTGTATTCGGGTTTGAGCAAGTCTGCCCAGCATTCTGGAACCGGCAGATCGTTCGCTTTCAGGACATCTTCGTTATAGCCGTAGCCCAATGCCCCGGAGTAGATACCGATTGTCTGGTTGCCCGCGGCTTCTGATTGACGAATTGCCCAGTCATGTTGCTCGGAGCGCATGGGCGATTCATACACATCACCCAGCCCTTCCTCTGCGGCCTGTAGATGCGGGTCTCCAGTACCACCCCACCAGATATCGCCTTTGGGGTTACTGGATTCAGCCTTGATCTGCGCCAGCGTCTCTCCAGAGCTTTTGCGTGTCATGCTGACCTTGACGCCAGTCGCTTCCTCAAAACCGGTTGCCATAAGCTGGCACCAGTCTTCCTGGGCACTGCAATAATAAGTCAGTTTCTCTGCGGCATGCAGTGGTGTTGAAAGACCAGCGGCGAGCATTAGCGCTGGTAACGCCAGTAGTGGTGTCTTCTGCATCGGGTCGATCTCCTCTAAGCATTATTTTGGCAGGTGTGCCGATAGCGCCTTAGAGATTGCCCTTTAGCGGTGTATAAATCAATACCCAAGAGCATCAAACGCAAAAAGAGTGCAGTATCTGATCAGATAGCTCTGGATTGCTGCGACTCAATGTACGAGGAGGGCTTCACAAATACAGGGGCGGTACATGTGAGTTCACAAAAAAACTGCCTGTACCAATCAAGTAACGATTTTAGCAACCGATATGTTTTTGAATTCGCCGGGCTCTGACGCTGGAGAGGATTGAGAAATCTTTGGCTTCTCGTACCTGTTACGGCCACAGCCTGTCGGATCGGCATTAGCTCCCGTGTCGGTGTCTGAACCATTGCCACCGTGTTCAGGTTTTTCGCCACCAGCTCCACCGCGATCACAATCAGAGGCCAGCGCTGAACGACCTGCACTCGTCACAACGACGCCAGCAGCAGCCACAAACGCCGCACCCTTACGCATGAAACGACGTCGGTCCGCGCTGTCGCGCAATTCCACGGTGTCCGCGGTGTCTTTTGTATTCATGGTCAACCCGCCTCTGTTGAATGACTATCCTGAAGCTAACAAGCACCACGCTCCGGGTCAAGCAGGATTATTCATTCAACAACGCCGGCTTAACCTGTTAAACCACAGGGTCAAGTCTCGCTGATCAAATCGACAAGGTTTGCTTGCAACAGCGGTTTGATCGCCGCATCCCTCTGCTCCACTTGCAAACCGCTCAGTTCTCCACCAGACAACTCACCTGTGCTCAGAAGTTTTTCAATGTAATGCGCGATAGGTTCGCTGAATTCCAGTATCTGCCCAAAGGTCCGTATTTTCAGACGGCCCGAACAATACTCGTGGTCGATCAGCCTATCACGGCGAAGATGGATGGCCTGAATGTCGGGTATCTTCCCCTCGTGCGAATGAGCAGCACTTGCACGGGAAGACAAGCCTTGACAATCCTGCAGTGCACCTAAAGCTAGCTCATCGTCAAATCTGGACTGAATCCGTCGAATGGATTCCGCATCATCGAGCCAGGTTTGCACATTTTGCAGCAGAGAACCAAGCGCCTGTCGCAGCCGATCCCCCTGAATCTCTTCTCCTGTATCCGTATTTTCCGCTGGCAAAGAAATGGATTGCCTTGACTGACGAAGGCGGCTATCGCCTTCGCTCATGATCTGGATTGCCTCCTGAAGCATATCTCTTGCAAGAACAGGATAAACACCCAGAGTGATGTGAATTGACGGTTCTGAGTCATCAGCAAGCGCATCATGAACAACGCCTCTTGGAATATACAGGGTATCCCCGGCCGTCAAATGAATGGATTCATCAACATCCATAGCGGCAAGGGTTTGAGGATCAAAGCGCTCTTCAGGACACGGTAATGACACATTCGAGGGGTAGAAATTAAACGTCTTTGCACCACTGACCTGAATAATGAACACATCATGAGTGTCATAGTGCGCATTGAAACCTTGATGCGCTGGTGGTGAAAGATAGACATTTGTCTGGCAGCGCATCTTCATCGTTCGCATCACCTCACGACAAAGATTATTTAGCGGGGCAAACAGTTTTTGCGCTTGCGAGAGCACCACGGTTGCCCCCTTGCCGTAATGCTCGAACAGTCTTAGCGGTAAGATCCTGTTTTGTTCATCGGCATAACTGGCAACATCAATAGTATGGCCGGAGTGAGTTAGCTGAATACCCGGAAAGTATACGGGTTGCGATGACAAGAGAGCTTCAATCGCTGCCAGATCAATGTAATGTCCAACGTCGCCGGTTTCACGTTGAATATGCAGGGGTTGCTGCTCCCAGTACATGGCGTAGAAATCGCTCATGGATACCGGGTGCAGAAAATGTGGAGCTGACTCGTTCATTATGTCTTGTCAGGCGCTACAGCCTTGCCACCGCGAAGAGTGCCGTAAGGCCAGAATCGACCAACTGCGACTGCCCAACAATCGTTACGGCTACAGCATCATCTGGTAGCTGACGGGCACATACCGATACCCACCTTCACCGCGAGCTTCCGAATACCCCATACCCGGAAACGGCATGTGGTAACCGACGAAAGGGATTTTGTCAGCCGTAAACATGTCAAACATCTTTTTGCGAGTGGCAGCAGCCTTGGCTTTGTCCATATCGAACTTGACTTCCCATTCGGGATAGCCGAGAGACCATACATAGTGATTTGCCATGTCGGCCATTAGCGCCAACTGTTTGCCACCAGACTCAAGCATATAGGTCATGTGTCCAGGTGTATGACCAAAGGCCGCCATCGCCGTAATACCCGATACGACAGAATCACCGTCGCCGATAAATTCCATCTTTTCTGCCAACGGCTGAACCTTGGACTTAAAATTGTCATTGTCCTGTTTGGCCCAGGCGTCATACTCGACCTGCCCCGTAATGTATCGAGCATTGGTGAAGGTCGGAGTACCGTCGTCACCCGCAAGCCCGCCAATGTGATCGCCGTGCATGTGCGTGATGACCACTATCGTGACATCATCCGGTGAAATTCCTGCGCTAGCCAACGGTGCCTTGATTCCGGCAGCATTCAGACCGGTATCGAACAGAACAACGTCCTCGCCGACGCGTACAACCGTTGGCGTAAAGAAAAACTGCGCTGCATTGGTCGGGATAAAATTAGCCTCACTGACGGCCGCAAACTCTTCAGGTGTCACATTCATGCCAAAAATGGATTGTGGCTCTTCCACCGTCCGTGTTCCGGCAAGTAAGGTCGAAACCTCGAAATCGCCCAAGGCCACGGTATGTTTTATTGCGTTGGACGTAGCGCCGCCTGAATGACCACCCGCACGCGCATCGCGAATTCCTCCAGCGATGGCGGCAGCCGCAGGTAGCGCGACCGAGGCTGCGAGTAGTTTGCGGCGAGTCATGCCCGTCTGTGGCAGCTGGGCAACCTGCGTCCGCTGCGAATTCGAGTGCTGGTGAGGCTGATTTTTCAAAGCTGGTCTCCCTGATGAGTCAAAGCCGTGGGCGTTACACTTTAGTACACTATTCTTTACGTCTAGAGTACTGCATCGGATGCCTGACATCCCAAGGTCTTGCCCCCCCCCGCAGAATAGGCAAAAATCAGACGAATAATGGTCAACTCACGCCAACCCTCACAGCGAGCAGGGCGAGAGCAATAACCACTCAGACAGCACAGGAAGCGGCCTTCAATGAGTAAACGAGCAAAAAGGATATTGGCCTGATTGTCGTTGGATCGTGAGAGTCACGATCAGATGTTACGTACCACCGCTGTCACCATCGACAGCAAGTGTATATCGAAGAAATCCAGTCTGACCCACTCTTGCAATTGACCCGTGTTTTTCACCGTAGTTGGCTGGCCAGCAAAAGTTGGATCAGACTGGTGTTCTATTCCTCCAATCAGGGATCTGAAGATACTTGAAGTTATATACAACAAGCTCCACCTGCATTGACTCTTGCTGCCCTTCTATCGCAAACAGACATTGCCGCTTACCTTGACTCACGGCCGTGAGCCCGGTTTGTCACAACACTGTTTCAAACGATCTGAGATCAGACTAATCAACGCTATGACTGATATCGGAAACAGACATGTTCAGATTTACACAGGCTCTTTCTGTCCTGCAGGCTTGTTCACAATAAGACGGCATTCCGGTTCATCCTCCACCGTCCCGAGCCTGGCATTACCGAGCACTCCAGTGACCCACCATCAATCGCTTCTCCTTGTTAGAATCCAGCGAATTGAAGTAATCGTCCTTTTTGGTAGTGCAACGCTCAGATCTATAGCCAAGCGACTTGAGTGCACTGTTCAGGGGATCTGACCCTGCGTTGTGCTGCAAGTAGGTATCGTCCCACCAGACCAGTTTTCCAGAGCGTACGACGGCATATTCAGTCATCGTATCCTGATCAGCAAAGACCATGCATTCAACAGTTTCGGCACATTGAGTGACGAAACCCGTATTGGTCGATGCATCCAGATCCTCCGGCTTGAAAATTTCATCGGGACGGCCTGCAGCTATGTTGACCTTGCGATACCGGTCAATGTTCAGCAACAGTGACACATCAAGAACAATTAAGGTATTGTTCCATCCGAAGGCTGCGGTTCTGGGTAGTGTTCCCTCCGGTACGTCATTATCCAGAAACTCGAAGTGAACGCGTTTGTCCTTCGAATTCACCCAGGACAGAAACAACGCAGGCATACCTGTAAACGCCTCCACATTGTGAAACAGCAAATCGTCCACAGCCTTGAATCTGCCCGTTTTTTTTCCACGATTCCATGCACGCACAACGGTTTCAGCAGGATGTGTGACCATGAAAAACAGAAACACACGATCACCAAAACGCGACAGCAATCGGCTGTCAGCGAAGCTATCAACATTGATCGTGAAACTATCGAATCTGAATCGGTCAATGAGCAGATGTGACATCCTGCCCTTGCTTGCCTTGTCTGCCATATACCGGTCAAGCTTCTTGTCGATCATCTCTAGCTCGCGCCCTGTGAGCATGGCACCGTACTTGTAGTCCTCACCCAGACTGGCATAGTCCAATAGATATTTGCGCCAGTAGTCAGGGCTGATAAGCGCAAAATCTTCCCAGGGAATACCAAGCTTTTGCGCCAGCAGTCGCTGTTGGGGTCTGATTGTACTTTTACCGGAAGCCGATGCACCTTTGACATTCATGATGAAAGGTTTGCTCTGGACAGGTAGCAATCGGTAGCCTTCACTGGCCACTGCCTCCAGCCAGACATCATCGATGATGGCGTCGACAATGGTGCAGCCGTGTGTGTTCATGACTTGGTTGACGACAATGCGTGCGACAAGTTCATGATCGGGCAACATACGACCACGATGACCAATAATAGAATCCACACTTTTGACTAGTGCTTCAAGACAAGCGCGTTCCAAGGGCACATCGCTGGTCGTTATCATCTTTCGCCAGCGTCGCAGCGTTGACATCTCAAGCTCCTGCGCGCTTACCATCGGTTCTGGCTGTTTGCGGGAGTGTCCGAACCATCTGGACCAAAAGCTGCGATTACTGTTGGCGCTTGCTGGCGACTCTGGCTGACTCTTAAAACCTTCAGCCAGCAATGTGTTGACTATCGTGACCGCCCGACCTCGCTCCCGGCTGAGCGCCTCTTCAATCACCGGCATCACTGACGTCAGGTGCCTTGTCTGGATTGTCTCGACCATACCGCGAAGATTAATTCCAAGTTCTTCGTAACTTGGTCCATCGGGAACAGTCAGCTCTGCAGTGACACGGACCAGTAAGGCATGCGTTACAAGCCGCGCCGGCCGTAGCGATACCAGCTCAAGTACGTCTAGTCCGGTCAGATCGGAAAGCTCAGAGGCCTCCTTGTAATTGACTGTTGCATTTTCTGCACGAAACAAGGTAACCA
Source organism: Granulosicoccus sp. (assembly GCA_045110475.1). GTDB lineage: Bacteria > Pseudomonadota > Gammaproteobacteria > Granulosicoccales > Granulosicoccaceae > Granulosicoccus. The sequence goes on along the minus strand of JBGCGC010000117.1, from coordinate 33,948 downwards.
GCGAAAACAGAGGTTGCGGGATATCCGACGTCAACCCCGGTACCCACGCACTCTCAATGGCTTCATTCATACGATGCCCCTGACGAGCATCATCAACCACTTACTGGTCCGGCACATGCCGCTCTCTCAATCGCTGCCTTTACGCTTGTTTTTCATAAATTTTAATAGTGGTAGAAATATCAGGATAATCGCGATGATTGTTATCGGTCCTGCTATAGGACGTGTGATAAAAATTGACGGGTCGCCAGAAGATAACAATAACGATTGCCTCAGTGTGGGCTCTGCAATAGGCCCGAGCACAATTGCCAGCACAGCTGGCGCCAAAGGGTAATCCAGTTTTCTGAGCATGTAAGCAGAGAAACCGAATCCCAACATCAACCAGACATCATGCATGTCCCTAGTGGCTGCGTATCCTCCGACCATCGACAGCACGAATATCATGGAAGCCAGTATGGTAAACGGCATTCTCAACATGGCGATGAACAAGGGTATGAACGCCAGATTGACGGCAACCGCTGCAACATTGGAGACATAAAACGAGCCTATCAAACCCCAGACGAATTCAGGCTGATCGGTAAACAGGCGAGGGCCAGGTGTCAATCCCCAGATGACCATACCACCGAGCAGGATGGCGGTCGTTGGAGATCCGGGTATTCCCAATGTGAGCATCGGAAGCATGGAGCCAGTGGAGGCTGAATTGTTGGCAGCTTCAGGCGCCGCCACGCCTCCCGGGTGCCCCTTGCCAAACTCTTCCGGTTTTTTGGAGATGAGTTTTGCTACACCGTAAGCCATGAGTGAACCCGGTGTTGCGCCTGCTGCAGGCAGTATGCCGACAAAGAAACCCAGCGCGGATCCTATGGCTGTGCCTTTCCAGCCCCGACGCATTCCTTCCTTAGCATCATCTATCGAACCCTTGACCGTCATCTCGGCTTCAGTGGTTGTGATCTTGCCCCGCGTACTGTCTATGGTCCATAACATTTCACCGATACCATAAACTCCGATAGCCAGAACAAGAAAGTTGATGCCATGCAGGAATCCGGTGATCCCGCCAAAGATCAGTCTTGGCTCACCGGAAATTTCGTCAAAACCAACTGATGCAAGCACAAGACCCACGCAAATTGAAAACACCGTTTTGGGGATGTCATCCCCTCCAAGACCGACAAACGTGGCGAACGCAAGTAGCATCAGGGCAAAGATCTCCGGCGGACCGAAATTCAACGCCACTGATGCGAGAAGAGGAGCAAAACCTGTAAAAAACACGTTGGCAACCGTACCGCCGATAAACGATGCTATGGCGGCCGTTACCAATGCCAGACGCGCGCGCCCCTGCATGGCCAGCGGTCTACCATCAAACGTCGTGGCTACTGCGGTCGAGGCGCCCGGTATTCCCAGGGTTATTGACGATATGGCGCCCCCGTACATCGCCCCGTAGTAGATAGCGGCCAGAAAGATGATGGCAGAGCCGGGAGGTACGAGAAATGTTATGGGTAGCAGTATGGCAACACCGTTAACAGAACCGAGCCCCGGCATGGCACCGATAAAAAGCCCCAACGTCACTCCGATTAGAATAAGAAGCAGGTTGAGCGGTTGAAGCGAAAGCAGTATGCCGTCGCCCAGATTACCCAGAATCTCTATCATGGTTTTGCGTTCCGTATTGCAATAGAGTGACAGTGAGCGTTGGTTTGATAATTCATGATGCCCTCCGACTAATAAATAATCGTGTTCATGAAATTAAAGAATGGCTCGAGAAACGGTAGCCCTTTGGGCATGGTGATACGCATCAGTGCCTCAAAGAAAAAGAAGAATATGACAGGTGCCAGCAAGGAAATTCCCAGCGTAATACGCAACTTGTGCCGACCCAGAAACCCGAGATAATAAAGCAGGAAAACACACATGGCTCCGTACATCGAGATGATGTCAATAAGTGCAACAAAGGCAATAATGCCACCACCGACAAGCACCAGCATTTTCATACCATAGGCGTCCAGCATCGGTTCATCTGACTGAGAGGGTGGAGACTTCTTCATGATGGCGTTGTACGCAATAACGCCCGTGCATATCAGCATGATGCCCGAAAGCCAGAATGGCCAGGCACCACCACCAGGACCCTCACCACTAACATAACCCACTTCCAGTTCAGTGCTCTTCCACATCAGATAGATGGAAAAACCTGCCAGTACACCGGCCGTGACTATCTCTGCTCGCCGCATGCGACTACCTCCTGTGAAACTATCTGATTAAAAACGACGACCATCAATGCACAAAAATGATTGGCGTTTCGGCATTGTCGACAACGTATTGCGTGTTACCACCAAACACGGTCTCACGTTCATGGCTATCGCTATAGGCACCCATGATGAGCGTATCAGCGCCGATGGATGCCGATTGCCGCAGCAACTCTTTGCCTATTTTTCGTTTGGCTTCAAATCGAATGATCGACGCTTTTATTCCACGCGATGCCAGATAAGCCATCAGGCTTTCAGAATCAGCACCGTAGATTTCTGTTCCTGCTGACAGGATAGTAACCTCCGATGCACTTTCGATGATACCCATGGTGAGTGCCACGGCCCGACTTGCTTCTGCTGAACCATTCCAGCCAATACAAACCTTCTGACACAAGGTTTGTATGGGGGAATCGACCGGCGGACACATCATTACCGGCCTACCTGTATTGAAAAGTGCAGCCTTAAGCGTGTTGGCCCCCAGGTTTCTGTCAACATCAGGCTTGGCGACACAGATCAGATCTGCGATACGACCATGACGCTTTATGACATCCACCTGTCTACCCTGCTCTTCCACCCATGATGCCGACGCCTTGCCGATAATGGCGGAGTCAGACATGGCAACGCCCATAGAGCCCGCGAGCGTTTCAAGCTCTTGACGCATGCCTTGCTCAACCTGATCAGCGACATCGGCTGATTGCGACAACAACAACTTTCGCAATGGAGCAGTTATGGCTATGCCATAGGGCATCAGATCTTCAGCACGAGGCCGGCAATGGGCTACCTTGACATGTGCCTTGTATCGGACTGCAAGCACCGCTGCGTGTGCAAATACGTTGTCGCCCTTTCCATCACCACGAACCGGCACAACAATACTATGAATCATGTGCGTATCCCCTGAAAGTCAAAATCGACAAGACTGGTATTTTTCATGAAGATCAAGTCCCAAGCTGATCGCCCACAGCCAATCCGGCATCGGCAGCCCATTGGCCGGCACCAAGTTTTCCAGCACCCTGTGGCTTGACGCGCTTTACCAATACTCTGCCACCAACACTTTGCACACTGATCCCATCATCAGATATGTCCATTATTTTTCCTGCAACACCGTCACCGGGAACAAGTTCACTGTCAAACACGCCCAGCTCGGCACCGTTGATCGTTGTCCATGCACCGGGAGCGGGGTTGCATCCTCGAATGAGGTTGTAGACCTGGGCAACCGGTTTGTGCCAATCCACATGCGCATGTTTCTTCGTGCAACGACGCTCGTAAGTTGCCTTTGATTCGTCCTGTTCGATGTGGACGGGATTGCCCTCGCGAAACATGTCACACACTTGCAGAACTGACTCAACCGCTGACGGGTAAATTTTCTTGAAATACAAATCGATGACGGTGTCATCCGGATCTATCGGGCATTCCCACTGCAACAGGACATCGCCTTCGTCAAGACCATCCGTGGGGTAGAACCATGAGTAGCCCGATTTATCGTAGCCTTGAATAATAGGCCAGTTGACGGCTGAAGGCCCTCTGTGCAGCGGCAACAATGATGGATGAAAACAGATCGAACCATTTATTGGAATATCACGAGCCGCCGCCGGCACAAAGACGTTGACAAAAGCCATGACCATCAAGTCTGCCTTGTAACTACTCAAGGTGTCCAGATCTGGTTGATCCTTGAAGTGCGCAGGTTGCTGGACCGGCAGGCCACGCTCAAGAGCAAACGCCTTGATCGGATCGACTGCTGCGCCTTCGCGATCTGGTTCGCAGTAAACGGCCACGACCTCATCAACGCCTGCATCAAGTATTTTCTCCAGTGCATCCTTGCCGAATGCCTGCTGCCCCATCACTATCAATCGCATTGCACTACCCCTCGAGTTCAACAGTTAGTTTGCGTTGTCAAACTAGGCCTTAACGTTGCCGACAGCACCTGAATCAATCACAGCCTGTAGTTCTTCACCTGAGTAGCCGAGCACATCACGAAGAATCTCTGCCGTATGCTCACCGAGCAAGGGGGAGCGCTCAACGTCAACTGCACTATCAGAAAGTTTTATAGGACAGCCCACACTCAGGTATTCACCGCGTTCAGGATGATCAACTCGTACCATGGTCCCCGTTGCAAATAATCCTTCGTCTTCAGATATCTCTTTCATGGATAGAATAGGGCCCACAGGGATGTCGTGCGGATTACAGATATCCATAACTTCGAATTTTGTTTTCGTCATCGTCCATTGTTCGATCGTGCTGAATATTTCGTTGAGCTTGTCAAGACGCTCAGGTGGCTTGGCATATCCCGCCTGACTCTTCCATTCAGGCTTGCCTATAACATCGCAGACCTTCTCCCAGATTGCTGCCTGAATAATGAAGTAGGTGTAAGCGTTCGGATCCTGCTCCCATCCCTTGCACTTTAGAATACGCCCTGGCTGGCCACCACCCGAATCGTTACCCGCACGTGGAGTTGCCTCACCAAACGGCACACCTTCACCAAATTGCGAATATTCCTTGAGAGGTCCTGCATCAAGACGTTGCTGGTCACGCAGCTTGACTCGAGCGAGGTTAAGTACACTGTCCTGCATCGCGCATGACACCTTCTGACCACGGCCGGATTTCTCGCGTTGGAACAGCGCCGTAACAATACCGAGACATAAATGTAGTCCGGTGCCGGAATCACCGATTTGCGCGCCGGTGACCAGCGGTGGTCCATCTCTGAAGCCTGTTGTGGACGCAGAGCCCCCTGCACATTGAGCAACGTTTTCATAAACCTTGCAATCCTCGTATTTTCCTGGCCCAAAGCCCTTGATTGACGCCATGATGATGCGCGGATTGATCTCCTGAATACGCTCCCACGTGAATCCCATTCTGTCCAGCGCACCAGGGGCAAAGTTCTCCACCAGTACATCGCAGGTTTCTATAAGGCGTGTGAGAACCTGTTTGCCTGTCTCGTTTTTGGAATTCAGTTCTATTGAGCGCTTGTTGTGATTGAGCATGGTGAAATACAGGCTGTCGGCATCCGGCACATCGATCAGTTGCTTGCGTGTTGCGTCTCCAACGCCCGGACGCTCCACCTTGATGACATCAGCGCCGAACCAGGCGAGTAACTGAGTACAGGTAGGACCAGATTGAACATGGGTGAAATCAAGAATTTTTATACCATCGAGTGCTTTCATGTCTTACGTACCTGTCAATTGAATTCAAAGTTAACGTGGGTTGTCTGAGGCAGATCAGTACACTTTGTTAAAAGCCTGATACAGGCGCCTATGCGGATGGAAGACCTACCCGGATGGTTTTGGCTGCACCACGTTGTGTTACACAAGAGCTACTTTTTCTTAACGATGCTCTGTGGATTGAGATTACCAATTCGTCCACTCTCGGTACCAGCGGTCTCATCGATCACAGCGTTTATCAACGTCGGCTTGCCTGAATCCAGCGCCTCATTAACGGCTCTGGTCAGGTCGTCGCGTGTGTTGGCCAGCACGCCGACACCACCAAAAGCCTGCATCATGATGTCATAGCGTGCGTCTTTGACAAACACGGTAGGCGCTACCTCAGGCCCGCCAGTCGGGTTGACATCAGTGCCTCGATAAATCCCGTTGTTATTAAAAACCACAATACATACCGGCAGGTTATAGCGACAGATTGTTTCGATTTCCATACCGGAAAACCCGAATGCGCTGTCGCCCTCAACAGCGAGTACGGGGTTGCCAGTCTCCACTGCTGCTGCCACAGCGGCCCCCATACCGATACCCATGATTCCCCATGTGCCTACATCAAGGCGTTTGCGTGGCTTGTAGATATCTATGATGCTACGCGCGAAATCCAGTGTGTTGGCACCTTCATTGACAAGCATGGTCTCGGGTCGCTGCTTGATGATTTTTTTTAGCTCACCAAGTGCCGTATGAAAGTCCATGGGTTCAACGACGTTACTCTGTAGCTTGGTTGCCATACGGGCAAGATTGGTTTCGCGTTTCTCTGCCAGCGCCTTGATCCAGTCTGCTGGCGGCTTCTGCCAGTCACCCCCCATGGCCGCCAGCAAGGCAGAGACACATGAACCAATATCGCCAACCAGAGGGGCAGCGATTTCCACATTGCTATCCATTTCCCGCGGCTCTATGTCGATCTGGATAAAACGCTTGCTGCCAGGCTCACCCCAGCTCTTGCCCTTACCGTGTGACAGTAGCCAGTTAAGACGGGCCCCGACCATGATGACAACATCAGATTCCTTGAGCGCCAGTGAGCGTGCCGCACCAGCCGATTGAGGATGGTCGTCCGGCAACAAGCCCTTGGCCATACTCATGGGAAGATAGGGGATGCCACTTTTCTCGACAAATGTGCGGATCAACTCGTCTTCCTGAACATACGAGGCACCTTTGCCGAGTATGATGAGTGGTCGCTTGGCACTCTTGATAAGATCAACAGCGCGAGTAACCGAATGCGGTGCGGGTAGCTGAGCTGGCGCAGGATCTACCACTTTTACGATGGATTGTGCGCCCTGCTTCGCATCGATAACCTGACCGAACAACTTAGCAGGCAAATCCAGATACACCCCACCTGGTCTGCCCGATACCGCAGCACGGATGGCGCGAGCAACTCCAATACCAATATCTTCTGCCTGTAGAATTCGAAACGCTGCCTTACACAAGGGCTTGGCGATGGCCAACTGATCCATTTCTTCGTAGTCACCCTGCTGCAAGTCAACAATTTCTCGCTCGGAAGACCCACTGATAAGAATCATTGGAAAACAATTGGTGGTGGCATTGGCAAGCGCTGTCAGACCATTGAGGAATCCGGGAGCTGAAACGGTGAGGCACAAACCTGGTTTTTTTGTCAGGTAGCCAGCGATTGCCGCAGCGTTACCCGCATGCTGCTCGTGACGAAACGAAAATACTCGCAAACCGCTAGCCTGGGCGAGACGGCCGAAATCGGTTATCGGGATACCTGGTACACCGTAAATGGTGTCCAGTCCATTCGCCTTCAAAGCGTCAATCAGCAAATGAAAGCCATCGGTGAGATCTTCAACTGCTTGTGCTTCAGCCTGGTCTTTCTCATCAGCTATAACGTTTGCTGACATGGTTATACCTCCAGTATTCGATGGGTTTTCAGATAGTTCGGATTACGCATTGTGCGCAGAGCTCTGATCAATTTGCAGCCATGTCTGGCGAATGTGATCGTGGAGTTTCATGGTGTGGTCGCGAACCAGCATCGCCGCCAGATCACCTTCGCGATTTTCGATAGCTTCGATGATGGCCATATGATCGACAACCGACCGGTTTACACGATCGCCTTCGCGCATGGTGCGGCGGCGTACTGCATGCATGTGTTGCAGCAGCCCAAAAGCCGTATCTTTTAGCAACTCGCATCCCGAGAGCTCGAGAATACGCTGATGGAATTTGATGTTGGCGTCGGAATATTCCGCGATGTCTGCACGCCCTGAGTCACCACCCTGATTTGCACCCAACAGACGCAGGGTCGCTATGCTCTCGTCGGTGGCAACTTTAGTGACAAGACGTGCGGCCATACTCTCAAGCGCAGCCCATACGACGACCATCTCTAACACCTCTTCAAGGCTTTTCAGCTTCACATACACGCCCTTGCGAGGCTGGATGTCGACGAAGCCTTCTTGCTCAAGCTTGGCAAGCGCTTCCCGGATTGGTGTTCGGGAAATACCCAACTGGGCTGCAAGTTTGCGCTCATCGAGGCGCAGATCAACCTCGTCTCCGTAGATGTCCATCTCCATGATGGCCGTGCGCAACAGGTCGTAGGTATGCGCCTTTAACGAAAAGTTTTCGGACACAGGACGCAAATGCGCTCCAATGGACCGACCACCGGCCTGATCGGAGGCCCTCATGTGCTCGCTCTCTCTAGCTGGATTGGAAAAACAAGCCGTGACTTCATTGATTCAGGCGTTCTGAGGCGTATCTGACATGTGGTATACCATACACCGAATACATATCAGGTCAACTACTGAATAAATTACCCTCACAAGCCAATTGTTACAAATACTCTGAAGACCCACTGAAAAGGTAAAAAAAAGGCAGTGTGATGGCCATTCCCATCGCACTGCCTTCTACATCAAACCGTTGCTACCGCCGGTGCATCACCAGAGTAGTCCGCGGCAATCACTCACCCATCTTGGCAAGCAGCTCCTCGTGACGAGCCACTTGAGTCGCCCAGTAGGCAACCTGCTCTTCTGCATTCATCCAAAGAGGAGACAGACTTTCAGAGGCCATGTACCCCTGCCATTCTTCACTGTCGTAAATCGTCTTGAACAAGTCCTGGTAGTAAGCCGCAGCTTCCGGCGACATACCTGGCGCTCCAACAACCGCACGCTGGTTGTAGTAACTGAAGTCCTTGTCCAACTCCTTGACAGTTGGCACTTCGGATACCAGAGGGAGTCGCTCGTCAGAGAAAGAGACCAACGGAACTACATCACCGTTTTCAAAGAAACCCTTGGCTTCAGATGGGTTGTTGACCGAAGACATAATCTGTTGGCCAGCGAGATCCTTGGCAACCGCACCGCCCCCCTTGTAAGGAATGTACTTGATCTTCAGATCATAATTCTGCTCAAGCCAGGTTGTGACCAGAGAGTCTTCCTGCCCTTTACCGGTTCCGCCCATAACCCACTCACCATCTGCCTCTTTTACAGCGGCCTGCCAATCTTCGAACGTGTTTATGCCGCGGTCCTTGTGTACCCAGAGCACGAAAGGATCTACACCCATCATGGCGACCGGTGTGAAGGTGCTGATGTCAATTCCCAGACCTTTCTGCCTCAAAGGCGTTGTAAAAAAAGAATTAAGTGTGACCAGAATCGTGTGGTCAGGGTCCTTGGAGCCGTTCAGTGCAATCAAGGCTTCAGCGCCTGAGCCACCGCCCTTGTTATTGGGGATCAGAGGCCGCGGCGTTAAGTTCTTTTTCTCGGCGACTGACTGAATGAACCGCGCAATCTGATCGGCACCACCACCGGCACCAGCCATGATGACAAAATCAATGGGCTTGGTGGGTTCCCATGCGTGAGCTACAGATGTGAAGCCACCCGCGCCGAGCGCTGCAGCTGCAACCAACCCGATGACGGATTTTCGTTTCTTACTAGTAAGCATTAGAGTTTTTTCCTTCCAATTATTATTTATAAAGAACAACGTAAGTCTTGCTTGAGCTCTCCTATCCTCTTCCGGGAATAAATGAAGCGGTGTTTTGGGCGATGCATCCCGGTAAGGCATGCCAAGCGGCGGCATGTTGCATCGGTTGCCCTTCGATTGCCCTCCAATCACACACGGTTTGACGGGTGTCTCAAACCTTGGTGAAGACGTACAAAAAATCTGCAAAACAGCGGCGCTAAGTCCGTAACTTGATAAAACGATACAGCCCAATGATTGTTCGAACCTGCCATCCCACGGGTAGGCATAGATTCGCACCTTCACCAGATACTATACTTCTGTCCCATTTATGATGCGCATAAGAGAGCGCGTTTGTAAAGCCCGCCAGACCTCAAATTGACGCATCAGACCGCAATCTTTTGTCGGCATAACACAGGTTGTAATCTGCGATATCCAGTACATCGTATTAGACACTTGTGTTGGGTTTGTACGGTGGTGCAGCACAGGTGAGGCTCCGACCTGCAGGCAATATTATTATCGCCGGTCAGGCCGCGCACTCAAACTGCGGAGCAAGGATCCATGCGTATCATCCAGCCCTGTTCTGTTCGATGCGATCATCAACTATTTGTACAACCTCATCCACAGCGTCAGACTGAATACCGAGTTCCTTACCAACGATCTGTACGAGCTTGTCAACCCGTTCGATACTGTACGATCCTCCATCGATAGAACGAGCGACCGATGAGGGTTTCAGCAGATTTTCTGCAGCTTTGGCGTATTTTTCAAACGGTACAAGATCGGCTGCATCTGCACCAAGCTTCTGTGCAAGCGCATCAACCCAGGCGTACATGGCTCCCGACTGCCCCACATCCGAATGCACCGCGTCGCGTATTGGCCTAACCGAAGACGGTGTCACACAACGGTAGTTACCCGTCAAAAGCATGCTCCACTTGGCCATTGGAACAAATAATGAGTCATACACACGCAACTTTACCGGCACATCCTTACCATCAAGTTTGACGCCGGCTATATCACTTTCAAGCTGCCGCAACAGGATGTTGTGCTGTTCACTTTCGAACACAGCAGCCTTGAAATTGGTGGGTAAACCAACATGCAGAAAATTGGCCTTTTCCTCTGGCGGACGAAAGGCCTGTGGATCCGGGCTACACAGGCTGATGAGTCCCGGCTCGAAGCCATCCCACACTGAAGGATCGTCGTAACAAGCATCGAGATCTGCTTTGGCCAGCGAAGATATGCGCGCAAGATAAGGTCTTGGCGGCATGTTCATGATAGACAGACAAGGTACTTTTGCAGCGGCAATACGGGCCATCAGTTGTTTTACAGCACCTGAAGAATACTGCGGCTCCTGCATGGCAAGAGCGACAAGATCAAAGTCTTGTGGTTGAACATTTTCGGGGATCGCCGCAGATACCTTACCCGGCAAATCGCTGGAGTCGATAACGCGATGCTCTGGCTCATCGCGTAGTTTGATACGGACCTGAGTACCTTCCCCGTTTATGAGTTGCGCTGTCACGTCCCTGCATACCAGCGTGACATCATGACCCGCCATGAGCAGTTTGGTTGACAGCAGCGACCCATAGGATGCTCCCAGTATCAGCACATTCATTCTTGCATTCTCCAGTCTCGAAAGGATAGTTAATCAAATATGAGTATCAGTAAACCAGCGCCTTTGCGATGGGAATACGAGGGTATGCTGCACTGATGGCGACATCGGTGAAACGAATACAGCGCAAAACCGTCTCCCGCAATGGTACTCGGATTTTCATCAAACAGCGTAGGGCCGTTGCCGTATCATGCTACAGAAGTTGAGCTGAGAGTTTTATAAGTCTTGTCTATGCAAATTATTGAGACACGCGAATTCGGTACACCGGAGGTGCTGATTCAAGGACTGCGAGCCAGGCCCGAACCGCAAAAAAACGAGGTGCTTGTCAAGGTATTCGCCGCCGGTGTCAATGGCCCGGACCTTGTGCAACGTCGAGGACACTATCCACCACCGAAGGACGCGTCAGACCTTCTCGGTCTGGAAGTCAGCGGCGAAGTGGTGGCCGTCGGCACTAGTGTCAAGCGCTGGAAAACAGGGGACACCCTCTGCGCTCTTACCAATGGCGGAGGCTATGCGGAGTACGTGTGCATAGACGAGGAACATTGCCTGCCTGTTCCGGACGGCGTAGCCGCTGTTGACACCGCAGGCCTCCCGGAAACCTATCTGACAGTCTGGAGCAATTGTTTTTTTCAGAAAACCTGGACACCAGGGGATGTGTTTCTGGTGCATGGTGGTGCGGGCGGTATAGGTTCAACTGCTATCCAGCTTGGGGCGGCATTGGGGCTCAATGTCATGACCACTTGTTCGAGTCGCGACGATGCAAGCTTTTGTCTGGCGTTGGGCGCCAGCCAGACCATCGATTACAAGAACGAGGATTTTGTTGAACACGTAAAAGCCGCCGGAGGTGCCAATCTGATCCTCGACATTATCGGTGGAGACTATGTCGCCAGAAACATAAAGGCTGCCAGCGCCGATGCCACGATCATTCAACTGGCATTCAATGCAGGCTCTACAGTTGAGATAAACCTCATGCCCATCATGTTGAAACGGTTAACTTACACAGGCTCTACCTTACGTTCACGTCCAGCGAGTTTCAAGGCAGCAGTTGCACGCGATCTGGAAGAAAAAGTATGGCCCCTTTTCACCCAAGGCAAATTAAAACCCCTGACATATTGTACGTTGCCTTTTTCCGAAGCCATCAAAAGCCATCAGATTATGGAAGCAGGTGAACACCGCGGGAAAATTCTGCTAACACCAGACTGATTAGAATTATCTGTTCAGCCTGGGAGTCTGCGGGGCCGCCTCCGGCCGCGCAGGCTACTAACCCATTAAAAGATATCCGACACGCAGGAAAAATCAAAGCTATGACCGCCACCTCTAACGTTGCTGTAATCGGGCTCGGCTCAATGGGCTACGGCATTGCGCAATCCATTCTGCGCGCCGGCCACAAGGTCCATGGCTATGATGTTAACGAAACGAATGTGCAACGATTTGCTGCCGAAGGTGGTGCGGCTGGGGCACTGCAAGACGTAGCTTCAACACTGGATATCGTGCTCGTTTGTGTTTTAAACACTAAACAGACAGAGTCAGTCCTGTTCGCAGGTCCTGCACCGCTGGTCGCGAGCTTGACACGGGATACGGTAGTCATCGCTTGTGCAACTGTACCACCGGACTTTGCACGCGACATGGCAGCGCGTTGTTTAGAACATGGTGTCTCTTATCTTGATGCTCCCATGTCAGGCGGATCTTTAAAGGCTGCCAACGGTGAGCTCACCTATATGGCCTCTGGCACTAGTCTCGCGTTTGAACGTGCTCAGCCAGCGCTTGATGCCAGCGCACAGAAAGTGTTCAAGGTGGGTGACGAAGCGGGGGCCGGCTCTGCCATGAAGGCCGTTAACCAGATGCTGGCAGGCGTTCATATTGCTGCAATGGCCGAGGCACTGACCTTCGGTATCACACAAGGTGTTGCACCCAAGGACTTTCTGGAAATCATCAGCCAGTGCGCAGGTACCTCATGGATGCTTGAAAACCGCGCACCACATATTGTGAATGGCGATTACACGCCACATTCGTCGGTTGATATTTGGCCAAAAGACCTCGGAATTGTGATGGACATAGCTCATTCAGCCAGTTTCTCTGCGCCCCTTACAGCAGCTGCGCTGCAGCAATTCATCGCAGCTTCAGGGTCAGGCCTCGGGCAGGAAGACGATGCCGCCGTCGCCAAGGTTTATGCTCGCAATGCGGGTATCGAATTACCGTAACCTCGCATGTAATCCGATTCAACGCGCAAAACGCAAGCCTATAATCAGACATGCTTCCGAATCCTGCCAGTGATGCATTATTGATTGTCGTTCTACGGCCGTTATTCAGCCGGTGGATACTTTTGTTGATTATTATGAGCTGCTGCATGTGCAGCCCACTGCGCCGGAGCCTGTGATCAAGGCAAGCTACCGAACCATGATGCAGAAGCTAAACCATCATCCGGATCGCGGTGGTGAAGTCGGTTTTGCACAACTGCTCAACGATGCAGTTAAAACCCTTTGCAACCAACAAACGCGTGCCAGATACGATGCCCTGAGAAAGCAGTTCCTTTCATCATCCGAAGCAGCTGCGGATAAAAAATCGGCAAAGCGGGATGCCTGGGGAGAACCCGGCGGCTCACCCGAGCCAGCGAAAGACAAAGGATTCAAAAAAGAAGAAAAGCCCGGACAGAGGGCACATACCAGTCGATCACAAACAGACAGTACGGCCAGTTACTCTAAAGACGCTGCGTCTAATTACACACCCCTGCCATCCAAACCACAATGCCCTTTTTGCCTGTCAATCTATCCATCGGACAACACAACATTGGCAAAAAACGCAGGCTACACCGCTTTGCGCCGCTGCCATCAATGCAACGGTGCACGAACTCCCATAACACAGCTAGCGCACACCAGTAGCGAAGAGTTACGCAAAATGCATCGGCAACAACATGAAACGTCTGCACGACTGTTTCTGGAATGGCCTTGCGAGTCACCCCTGGCCTCCTCGCTAAATGATTTTTCCCCCGCTGGCTGTGCTCTCGTCTTTTCGAAAGTCATCGACATTGATCGCGTGGTCATGATAGAGACAGAATTGTTCAACGCTATTTGCAAGGTCCGCCATTGCAAGCCATCGACCAGTCAAGGGTTCTTCGTCGGTCTGGAATTTGTCACACTGGACATGATCGCCAGTCCGGGTGCATTGCTGAACGCCACCGCCTGACCCCTGATGTAGCGAAGGAGCTTGCGCCACACACCGACGGGATTGTTCAACAATTTCAGGTTTAAAGAGCCTACACTGCGCCACTGACAAATAAAGGAATCACTCGACATGTCCATTTCACGTATGGAGTCCAGCCAGCGTATGAGTCAGGCAGTGGTTCATGGAAATACCGTGTACCTCGCCGGTCAGGTAGCCAAGGGTGAGACTGTCACCGCTCAGACACAAGGCATTCTTGCGCAGATTGACGAGCTGTTAGCCAAGGCCGGGACCGATCGATCGCGCCTGTTAAGCGCGACGATCTGGTTATGCTCCATGGACGACTTTGCCGAAATGAATGCTATCTGGGATACCTGGATCGATAACAACAACCCACCGGCAAGAGCCTGCGTAGAGTCACCGCGCCTTGCCACTCCAGATTTCATCGTCGAAATTATGGTGACCGCCGCTACTGATTAAATGAGAGTGCGGCTCGGGGCATTAAAGTCCGACAGGCACCCAACCGAGTTGACGCACGGCCGGGCTATCGAGGGCGGCACCTGTCTTTGTCTCTCCCACAAGGTTCACCATCACCCATAGACCAGACTTCGCGCTGACACAGGAATCAATGATCTGCAAGGTTGCCTGGAAGGCGGATTCTCGCAGGCGCTCCCCGCTGGGAGTACGGTAGACCACGCCGTCCCACTCACCAACCAGCTTGGTCATGGCGTTCATGACGACAAACGAGTAAGGCTTGTAACTCAGACTCTCTTCATGCTCGATCCAGACCAGTGGTCGGGCAGCGTCAAAGACACTGCCAGCAGCCGACAGCGGGAGCAACGACTCGCCTGTCTCAGCATTGACTCTCTCAGCCGGGTTCACTTGATACTCAATCATGTCCTCACAATGGCGAAACTCGTAGACAGGCAAGCTGTACTCGACGCCGTCCTCCAGCCCGAACAGCAGCCCAACCGACCGGCGCGGCGTTGGATGACGGATATCCATCTGTACCGGAGTAAACGGCAAAGTACTGGCTAGTTGTATTTTCATGATTTACCGAGCAACCTTTCAGGGTTTTCTGGTGAGCCCTGTCTGACAGGAACTCGCTTGTAAGTTAACTGGAACGCAGACCAAACCATCTGCCACATCATTAAACGACATCTGTGGAGCGAGCTGATGGTTACAATCCGGCGCAATTCTGATGAAATCTGACCGGAGTGACGAATCCGTGGTTCTGACACCACACAAACTGTGCTCCTGAACAGTTAATTTGGATGTAACACCTCTCGCAGGTGACCTTAATTCACACTCTCGGGCTGTTGAAACTCCCGATCCACGATAAACTATAGTCCGCGATGTGAGAGTTTCATGAATAATCCAGGCTAGAGACTTCAATGGTCCGTCTCTTGCGGGTAATTTCCGTGAAAACCTAATCTGCACCCGGAGCGATGGGAAATGTGCGGCAGCTGAGCATCACCCCTCAGTGCACCCCATCGTAACGATCCTTCACCTCTTTATTAGCCGGCAGTAAAAGACCCCCAATGACCGAGACGGTAGCGCTAACGGTAGAGATGGCCCTGGTGCTGTTTTTGCTCGCCGCAACGGTCTATCTGTTCGCCTTCTCCGTGGTGCGGGTAGATGTAGCGGCGCTGATTATCATGGTCACGCTGGGTCTGTTGTCCAAGATGCCGGGCATTGACCCCATCTTGAGCCTCACCGAGCTATTCGCCGGTTTTTCCAGTAATGCCGTTATCTCCATCATTGGAGTGATGATCATTGGCAGGGGCCTTGACAAAACAGGGCTTATGGGCCGACTCGCCCAGATGATTTTACAGATCGGTGGCAAAACCGAAGCGCGTATCAGTCCGTTGATGAGCGCGATTGCAGCATTGTCGTCAAGTTTCATGCAAAACATCGGTGTGGCAGCGCTTTTCCTTCCAGTTGTCAGCCGCGTCTCTGCCCGCACCGGTATCCCCATATCCCGGCTTCTCATGCCAGTCGGGTTTTGTATTATTCTCGGCGGCACCGCCACCATGATCGGTTCCAGCCCACTGATACTTCTCAATGACCTGTTGTTGTCGTCCAACCGACAACTGCCCGAAGCCATGCAGATGGAAAGCTTTGGTCTTTTTTCAGTGCTGCCCATCGGTATTGCACTGAGCATAACGGGCCTGCTTTACTTTGCACTTGCCGGGCGTTTCATACTTCCCAGAATTGATCCGGACAGCAACCGCACTTCCCGAACTGACGACTATTTCAAGAGTCTTTACGGAATAAGCGGAGAGTTGCTCGAAGCGCAGGTCACCGTGGACAGCCCCATGGTCGGCATGAGTATTCATCAGGTTGAAGAGACGTACGAGAAAACACCGTTCATGCTGGCACTGTACAGTGGCGACGTAGTGAAGGTTCCACCAGATCGAGAAGAGACTATCTGGGTACACACGCGTCTCGGTTTACTAGGCGACCGTGAACAGGTGGAAGCGTTTTGCACGGAATACCATTGGCAATTGAAAGGTGAGCCCGATCGATTTGCCAAGGTACTCAATCAACAGTACAGCGGCATCGGTGAAGTGGTTATTCCGCCGGCCTCAAGTCTTGTGGGCAAAGCAATCGGCGATATCAAGCCGCGACGTAACTTTGGCGCGAATATCATGCAGATATACCGTGCAGATCAGGTGATCAGTCGCGGGTTTCGAGATACCATCCTCAGGGCTGGCGATACGCTGGTGGTGCACTCCAGCTGGAAGGATCTGAACAAGCTGAAATCCAACCGTGACTTTGTTGTTGCCACTGATGTCAAATACGAGGACATTCGCACACACAAGCTCCAGCCCGCGATTTTCTTTTTCGTCGCCTCATTGTTGCTTTTTCTCCTCACAGATACGTTGTCCATATCCCTTCTTGCCGGCGCTCTGGGTATGATTCTATCTGGTGTACTGACCATTGATGAAGCGTACGATGCTGTCAGCTTGCAGACGGTCTTTCTCCTCGCCTGCCTCATACCTTTGGGAATTGCGGTGGATCATTCCGGGGCTGCCTTATGGATTGCTCATCATCTGCTTGAGCTGATTGGTGATGTTCCGATCTGGGTGATGCAAACCGTTATCGCCGGACTTGCCACCTTTTTCACGTTGGTAATGTCCAACATAGGCGCAACGGTTCTGCTTGTACCGCTGGCGGTAAACATTGCGGTGAGCATCGGTGCAGACCCAGCCATGTTTGCACTGACGGTTGCCATTTCCACGTCTAATGCTTTTCTAATTCCCACCAATCAGGTCAACGCTCTGATCATGGGCCCCGGCGGTTATAGCGTGGCTGATTTCATGCGTGTAGGTGGGGTAATGACCGTGTTGTATCTCATTGTGAGCTTGCTTGTCATGAATTTTTTCATGTAGATTTTTCTGTATAGGATCCGTGTCGCAAACAGCCAAATAATGTCGCCTTCACTGTCGGCAGAACTATTGACGCGAACGAGGTAGCAGCCGATATTCCCCTTGTGCAACCGCACGATCACGAGACTTTCACAATGGGAAAAAAATACAACTCTCAAATCGATGACGACTACCTTGACGATCTTTTCGAAGACGACATGGACCTGGACGTCGACTTCGAGGAAAGCATGGAATTGTTTATGGACAGGCAGGGATCTGCCAACCCGTCAAGGCATGCCAAAGGCAGCCGGGGACGGAAAAAAACAACCGAGGACGATTACCACTCCAGTGAAAATCGCCTACCCGGAGACTGGCAGGATTTCGACTACACATCCGAGTCCAGTCTGGGGGATGACTGGCGCTAGGCGGCCAGGTAGCTGGCAAGACCATTCATGCTGTAGCGTCCGCAGGCTCCAGGCCTGCGGGCGTGGAGTATATTGCGCTGCAAACTATTCGATATACCCAGCGTGGCTATGCAATACTCTGGGCAGCCCGTGCAATGGTTAGATCTTTCGATGAAGTCGGTTTCACGCGTATCAGATGAGGTAAGCGAACAACTCCTGAGTGCTTGTTGCAGGAACACAACGCGCGCCGCCATACCGCTTATTCTCTCAATTCTTCTCACCTACTTTCTAATGCATGGCAGTGTGGAAAGTAACTGGGTGCAATGGTGGGCTCTGCTAAGTTGCACCATGGTGATTGTCAGGGTTGTGTTGTTACGCGTAGTCGCCCAATCTGATTCTCTGAGTCATTTGGCGAAGAGACTAAGTGCTACGGTGCTAACGCTCTTGCTGGGTTGCAGTATCGCCTCCGTATTGTATTTCTTTTCCTCGGCAGGCCTGTTTGAGCGCACCATGCTGACGGCCATCATGCTCGGAATTGGCACCACGTCTTTCAGCATAAATATGGGTTACCCGCCCATTCTGCTGGCTTTTATTGGCCCACTGCTAGGAACATCATCGGTGCTTTGGGCTATTAACCCTGCGAAGGACATAGAACCCGTATTTGCATTTGCCGTGAGCGCGTCGATCATTATTATCGCTCATACACTCGTAAAAAACGGTAGATTCCTGTTCAACTCATTCGCCGTTGCGATCGAATCCTCAACCAAACTGGAAGAACAATCCGAAAAACTTTCCGAAGCATTGCACAATGCCGAAGAGGCCAGACAGGCAGCGGAAACCAGCAGTCAATCCAAGTCACGCTTTATCGCCGCAGCAAGCCACGATCTCAGACAGCCGGTGCATGTCCTCAATCTGTTTAGCGGTGCCTTGCGACATGCTCAACTGGACTCCCGCACCAGAGACATCGTGGATAACATGAACATCGCGGTGACATCCCTGTCTTCACAACTGAATTCACTGCTGGACATATCAGAACTGGACTCAGGCAGCGTTAAACCTGACATCACAAGCGTAGATCTTTCGCAACTTTCGCAAACGCTCACGAGCGAAATGAAGAAACTCGCTGAAGACAAGCATATTGGGCTATTCAACGAGGTACCCTCTGACACATTCGTGCGTACTGACCCGGTGATGCTGTTACAGATCGTTCGCAACCTTTGTGGTAACGCAATCAAATATACGCAGACAGGCTGCGTGCGTATAACCGCCACTGAGAGTCAGTCGCAGGTTTTCCTGTCTATTGTTGATACCGGCATCGGTATCGACATTAGCGACAGCGATAAGGTTTTCGAAGAATTCTATCAAGTATCCAATCACAACCGTGATAAGGAAAAGGGTCTTGGGCTGGGGCTTTCCATTGTTGAAAGGCTGATAAATACTCTGGAGCACCACCTGTCTCTCAAATCACGGGTGGGCGATGGCACCACAGTCAGCATCACGATGCAAAAATGCACTGACGAGCATCCGCGGCCCAAATCTGTAGATAGCGTGGTGGCGAAAGAGCCAGAACCAACATCCCTGCCGAACGGATTATGGGTCCACCTTGTTGACGATGAAAAAGCCGTGCAGGACAGTGTCGCCGCATTTCTTTCCACCGTTGGCGTAAAAGTTACCTGCAGTGATTCGTCGGCCGTTGCCATCGAGTATCTGACACGGCATCGACCTGACGCCGTGCTTGTCGATCTAAGGCTGCGCGATGGTGACACCGGCCTTAAGGTCGTGGATTTCATCACTGACTCTTCACTGCCGATTGCTCTCGTCACCGGCGACTCGGTAAGCGAGTGTGATCTTGCCGAAAAATATCCGGACTTGCTGATGTTGCAAAAACCCGTGTCTGATGAGGCCTTGCTGGACTTGCTTGAATATATGGTCTCAAGTGCTGACGAGACAGCGGAGTCGCCCACTCTAGTCTGAATTCGAGACCCATAAATTGCGCATTATAATACACCATTGTAAATAATACGCAATTCCCGGCTATCACATTTATGTGGTGATGGCGACAAAAAATCTTGTTCACAACCGAAGCTGTGAAAAGTCGTCGGATGCAGGTATGGTATTGCTCTAAATCGAAATCACCTCTATCCGTGTCGCAGCGCCGGGCATCTCAAACTGCCTTTAATGACATCGTCAGAACACTGCAAAGCAGCCACGCTGTCATTGAGTCCGCACAGTGTCAAACTCGACAGGACTCAGGGGTAGTTCGGTGGATCGAAAAAAACTGAAGCGTTGAGCGATTGCTATTACGCGCAAATAAAGGATTTTTAATGAGTTCTTCCGTTCAAGCCTCAAGCGGTGTCCGTGGTGCCTCTGTACGTTTTGATCACGTTCAGAAGAGTTACGACGGCGTCGTCCTTGTTGTCAAGGATCTCAATCTTGACATTGCACCCGGTGAGTTCGTCACGATGCTTGGACCGTCAGGTTCAGGCAAAACAACCTGTCTGATGATGCTGGCGGGGTTCGAACCTGCAACACATGGTGAGATCTTTCTCAACGACAAACCCATCAACAACGTCCCACCGCGCAAGCGCGGTATCGGCATGGTATTCCAGAACTACGCCTTGTTTCCGCACATGAGTGTCGCTGAGAATCTGGCCTTTCCGCTTGAGATTCGCAAGATGGGAAAAAGCGAGCGTGATGACAAGGTAAAGCGTGCGCTGGACATGGTGGAACTCGGCGCATTCGGCAACCGCAGACCAGCACAGCTCTCTGGCGGACAACAGCAACGTGTCGCCGTTGCGCGGGCGCTGGTCTTCGATCCGGATCTGGTCCTGATGGATGAACCGTTGGGTGCGCTGGACAAACAACTACGCGAACAGATGCAGTACGAAATCAAGCATATCCACGAAAGTCTTGGGGTCAGTGTTGTCTACGTCACACACGATCAGACAGAAGCCTTGACCATGAGCGATCGTGTTGCTGTTTTTCAGGACGGTGTCATCCAGCAATTGTCATCACCCGATGCTCTGTATGAAAGCCCGCAGAATTCTTTTGTTGCCCAGTTCATCGGTGAAAACAACAAGCTCTCCGGGGAAGTGACGCATATTGATGGAGATCACTGCGCCATGAAACTGGACGATGGTAGTCAGGTAACCGCAGAGGCCGTAAACATCGGTGCTGTCGGATCGCGATCAACCATATCCCTGCGACCAGAACGCATCGAGCTCTCTCCGGCAGAGTCCAGAGAAAACATGCTGGAAGGCAAAGTTACCGAAGTTCTCTATCTGGGCGATCATCTTCGTATTGTGATGTCCGTTGCGGGCAACGACGAATTCATCGTTAAGGTACCCAACGGTGGCCGTCATCCTTCGCCGGTAGAGGGTCAGAATTACAAACTGGGTTGGAGCGCTGTTGATGCAAAAGCGCTTGACCCCGTTGACTAATGGACGGTCCGCATGACGAACACTTACCCGCGTTGCTTGATTTCCGGGGCGTGGGGAATAGGTTGTCATGGGGTCGAGCCGCACTGTAAGCACCGCCGTATTGGCTTACGACATCCCGTGTAAAGATATAGAGCACCTGTCTATCCAGTGTGCTGTAATCAATACACAATACGTTGTACTACATGAACGTTCTATTTAAAGAGGATTGACATAATGAAGTTGACAGCCGGATTAGCTGGCATTTTCACACTCAGCGCGTTGGCAACGATTGCGACTGCTGCGGATGAACTACCAGCCTGTGAGAATTGCGGTGACCAAATGACCATCGTGTCATGGGGTGGCGCATACTCAAACTCCCAGAATGAGGCTTACCACAAGCCTTACACAGCCATGACAGGCACTGAAATCATCAATGACGAATCCGCCCCCGAGGCGGTTGCCAAGCTTCGTGCAATGAACGAAGCCGGCAATGTCACATGGGATGTTGTTGATGTCGTTGCGTCTGACGCAATCCGTCTTTGTGATGAAGGCCTCGCGATGGAAATCGACTTCGATGAGCAACTGGCCGCTGCACCTGACGGCACACCAGCGTCAGAGGATTTTGGTGACCTGCTGGTATCAGATTGCTTTATCCCGCAGATCGTCTACTCCACAACATTCGGCTACCGTACCGATGTCGAAGCCTGGGGTGATAATTCACCTGAAGAAATTTGTGCCGTTTTTGATACAGCAACCTTCCCTGGCAAGCGTGCCCTGGAAAAGCGCCCAATAAATAATATGGAATGGGCACTGATCTGCGATGGTGTCGCAAAGGATGATGTTTACGACGTTCTCTCCACTGACGAAGGCGTGCAGCAAGCACTGAACAAGCTGGGAACTATCAAGGACGACGTCATCTGGTGGTCAGCCGGTGCAGAAACACCACAACTGCTTGCTGACTCAGAAGCCGTCATCGGTTCCACCTACAACGGTCGCCTGTTCTCGGTCATCGAGGAGCAGAATCAACCGGTTGCCATGTTGTGGGATGCTCAGGTGTTTGATCTTGATGGCTGGATCATTCCTACCGGTCTGAGTGAAGAGCGTACTAATCGTGCAATGCACTACATCAAGTTCGCTACTGACACCCAGCGTCTTGCAGATCAGGCGAAGTACATCTCGTACGGTCCTGCGCGTGCATCATCAGCTCCTTTGGTCGGTCAGCATGCAGATCTGGGAATCGATATGGCTCCACACATGCCTACTGATCCGAACAATGCCGCTAATACGTTTCTGTACAACTACGAATGGTGGGCAGACAACCGTGACGATCTGGATGCCAAGTTTCAGGCGTGGCTTGCACAGTAATCCCTGTAATGACCTAACGGTTGTTTAAAAGCGGTCACCCGGGCCTCAATGCCCGGGTGACCTTTTCATAAAAAGTGGTGCGTGGAGCTGCCCTTGTCAACGAGCATGCAAGCAGATATGACCGAACAGGCTCTTTCGTCTGATAAAGGCCTTGCCAGTAGTGCGCTGACCAAAGATGGGGTTCCGCTTAAACGCAGCCTGGCCAGAGCATTGCGCAGAGAGAAATTCCGCGCGCTATTACTGATATTGCCGCTTCTGGCTTTCGTTATTGTCAGTTTTATTTTTCCAATCGGGGATATGCTTTTCCGCTCTGTGGAAAACAAGATTGTGAAAGACACCATCCCGGGCACAGTAAAAGCACTGGAAAACTGGGATGCCACGACGGGTGAACTTCCTGAAGAATTCGTCTATGCCACGATAGCGGATGACCTGATGCTGGCTCAAGAGCTAAAGCGTCACACTCGGCTTGGTAGTCGACTCAACTACGATCAACCCGGAATTTCCAGCGTATTCCGAAAAACCGGCAGAAGGATCAAGCGATTTGACAACACCATGGCAATGGATGCGCTGGTACAAATGAATCCTGTCTGGGAATCACCAGCGGCATGGACAAGCCTGCGAGAACTCGACGGCTTTGCACAGACATTTCCATCGGCATCGCAATCGTGGCGTAACTGGACACAATACGTTGCCAGCGAAGAAGGTGAAGACGCAGACCCATCCTCGCTGGTGCCGTACGGGTTTACCTACTCAATGCTGTACCACGACCTGAAGCGACTGGACGATACACAGCTTGAATCTCTGGAAACCGATGCAGGCGAACTGTTCGCGGGAATATCCGAACAACTGGGCACTATGTCCAGCGACAATTACAAAGACCAGTTTGCCGCTGTCGACAAAGGCTGGATTGATATCGACAATTGGCAGGCCATCAAGCGCTTGTCTCCCACCATCGTCGATAGTTACTTTCTGGCATCCGTTGACGCCGAGCGTACTGCAGCAGGAGTGGAACGCAAGCCTGAAAACGAACAGATATACATTACGTTGTTTGTCCGTACGATTTTCATGAGTCTGGTTATTACCGTCAGTTGTATTCTGCTGGGCTATCCAGTAGCGTTTCTACTTGCGCATCTGTCGGTACGTGCATCCAACCTTGTGCTGATTCTTGTCCTTATCCCCTTCTGGACATCGCTACTGGTGAGAACCAGCGCCTGGAAAGTCCTGCTGCAACAACAGGGGGTGATCAATGACCTGCTCGTCTGGATTGGCCTGGTCAACGATGCCGGGCGTCTGGTGCTAATCAATAACATGACCGGCACTATCATCGCGATGACTCACATACTGCTGCCGTTCATGATCCTACCGTTATTTTCAGTCATGAAAACCATCTCCCCCACTTACATGCGTGCAGCCAAGTCCATGGGCGCAAGTGACTCACTCGCTTTCTGGCGCATCTATTTTCCCAATACCATTCCCGGAATTGGTGCTGGTTCCATCCTGGTATTTATTCTCGCCATTGGCTATTACATAACGCCTGAGCTTGTCGGTGGTACGCAAGGCGTGTTCATATCCAATCGAATCGCCTATCACATCAGCTCATCACTTAACTGGGGACTTGCAGCTGCGCTCGGTACAATACTGCTTGTTCTGGTACTCGCTCTCTATTGGGCCTACGATCGCATCGTGGGCATCGACAACGTGAAACTGGGATAAACCTCATGAGTAGCCTGCCTCCTTATGCTTCAGTTGGTCAACGTGTCTGGTTCTATGTGTTCCGATACGGTATTTGCGGATTTATTCTGTTTTTCCTGATTGCGCCGATACTGACCATCATCCCATTGTCGTTCAATGCCGAAAACTTTTTCACTTTCACACCCGAAATGCTGTCTCTTAGCCCGGAAGGCTATTCCTTTAAGCATTATCAGGATTTCTTTGGCAGCAATGACTGGCAAAATGCGCTGAAAAATTCATTCCTTATCGCTCCTGCCGCAACGCTTATTGCAACCGTATTGGGCACTCTCGCGGCCATCGGTCTGTCGCAAAGCCATGTACCCTTCAGACGCGCCATCATGGCCATACTGATTTCACCAATGATCGTACCCCTGATCATTTCTGCTGCCGGTATGTACTTCTTCTATTCTCGCATTGGGTTGCAGGGAACCTATCTGGGCGTCGTACTTGCCCATGCAGCGCTTGGCACGCCATTCGTTATCATCACGGTAACCGCCACCATGGTGGGTTTTGACCGCTCGTTGACCCGTGCTGCTGCCAGTATGGGTGCTGATCCGGTAACAACCTTTTTCAAGGTTCAGATGCCGCTTATAGTTCCCGGGGTGGTATCGGGTGCCCTGTTCGCCTTCATCACCTCGTTCGATGAGGTTGTCGTCGTACTCTTCCTTGGATCGGCCGGACAGAAAACCCTTCCATGGCAGATGTTTACAGGCCTGCGCGAGCAAATTTCACCAACCATATTGGCTGTTGCCACAATAATGGTAGCGATGTCCATCATCCTGCTATCGGTACTGGAGATGCTGCGTCGACGCTCGGAACGATTGCGTGGGCTGTCGCCGAACTAGGTGTAGCCACACGTTGCGACAGACACGCCAGCAACGAGTACATACTGACGATGCGCCAGCAGTTACACGGGATTTTTTTTGCGTCGTGCCAGCAGGCGATCAGTACGTCTTTCCATCTCCTTGAAAATCAGTAGCGCGCACAGCAACACACCCACCATAAAAAACGTAAAACCTGCGCCGAATGAGGTAGCGGACCAGACAAAACCACCGCCAAGCCCGATACAAGCTGCTGCAATCTGAGCTGTAAGCCACCGGTTTCGCGAGTAGGCGCAATACCGCCCAGCCGTAAACGACGTATAAATTCCCAGCGCCAGCATCAGGACGCTGATGAACCTCACTAGAGGCAACAGCCCACGATCAGTGACTTCTCCACCGGTTAACGCTGCCAGTACAAACAGGACAAAAACTGAAATCGCTGCCGCTCTGCCAATCAGCTCTCCACCAAGTGGTCTTGTTGCTGCGAGTGTCTGTTGCCTGGTCGGACTATCACTCATCTGGAATTGCCTAATAGAGATATGCTGTGGTTTACGCGGACTGAATGACACGGATCACCGCTGCTTTTTAGTTGACCAAAAACCCTGAAGCGCAGGCCTCTAAACTGGACTACTGATAATCGTACTCGACAGGGTCGTTCTCCATTCTTCAGGTGTGCAAACGACTATCTGGAATTTAATACAGCATTGGCACGACCTTCAAGATCCGCAGCGAATTCCATAACGTGAAACAGCACGCTTTGTTCGGCTGTGCCAGTCACCAGTGAAGCACCGGGGCCTCGCGCATACACGCCTACATCTTCGCCGCCGTGGGTTTCTGATGACAGTGGTACCAGCGTTTCCTGGTGAAATCCGCTGGATGTCGTATCGACATTGCTCAGATCTTTTCTGCCGGCATCAGGGTCCATTGAGTAACTTGAATCAAAATCTGTATTTTCACCAAAGTCGCGAAAACCCAGACCATTGGCATAGGCAAGCGTTGTATACGGCATGTTATCTTCCGCAACTGCGGGTGCTGTCTGGCCAATAGGCACTGATAGTCCGAGGATGGGATTACCACGTTTGGCGAAGCCGCCTATGGTAAACACATGGCTGTGATCCGCAGTAACGATAATCAATGTGTCTGCCGGATCGCTTGCATCCATTGCCACTCGCACAGCGTTTGAAAACTCGATAGTGTCTGTCAATGCGCCAAAAGCACTGCCAGCATGGTGAGCATGATCTATTCGCCCAGCCTCTACGGAGAGAAAGTAACCGGTATCTTTATTGTCAAGCAGATCGATGGCTTTTGCGGTCATCTGCGACAGACTCGGCTCACCTGCCAGATCATTGAACCGATTGGCTTCATATTCCATATGACTTTCGTCAAAAAGCGCCAGCACCCGTGGGATCTCGTTGGCGTTGATCGCGTTAAACCCGGCCTGGTCAGTAATATAACTGCCTTGAGGATACTTAGACTGCCACTGACGGGTCAGGTCCATGCCGTCGGTTCTTGCACCTTCTATGAAGCTTTCCGTGTCACTGCTATTCAAGGCCGGGTTGTTCGGCAGGAAGTTTCGCCGCCCGCCGCCCATCGCAACCTCCAAACCGTCAACATCAAGGCCCGGGAATTGAGCCTCTAGTCGCTCTTCGAAGTTGATTAGCTGCATGGCAATGTCAGTACAACCCTGAGCAACAGCACCTGCCGGCATTGCTTCGTTGTTCTCCCAGGCTCTATCGACAGACTTGGCATAGGTTGCAGCAGGTGTCGCGTGGGTAATGCGCGCAGTGCTGACAATACCGGTAGACATGCCGGCAATCTCTGCCAGCTCAAGTGCGGTAATCAATTCATTGCCAGCCTGAGTGATGCATTGGCCACGCTCTACGTCTTCATCAACACCGAAAACGCCGGCATCTGTCTTGACGCCTGTCATGATGGCTGACATGGTGCCTGCAGAGTCAGCAGTCTGCGCATCAACGTTGTAGGTTTTCGACAGGCCCGCAAAGGGCATTAGCCCCCAGCCAAGCTGGTTTTCTTCACCAGTCCGTCCTTTATTCTGCCCTTCCAGAATCCTCGCAGCAGTCACGGTCGACAAACCCATACCGTCACCCACAAACAGGATGATGTTTTTCGCGGCACCGCGAGTTTCCAAACGCACTGTCTTTTCTGACACCAACTGCGCCGCTATATCGTAATTGGCGTTGGCCAGCAGGGAGTCCCCACTGGAAGGTGACTCAGTACCAGAAGAACAGGCTACCAGCCATGTGCTGACGGTGAGAGCCAGCCAATGGCATGGTCGTGTTTGCGTTGCAGTCATTGAGTCAGCCCTGCCGCCTGGTCGATGATGTGAAAGATCAGGTTCTGCTCAATCGTACCCTGCACCCGAAAAGCGCCTGCCCCTGTCGCATGCAAGGAAACATCCTCACCGGCGTGTGACTCTGAGACTAGCGGAACAAGGACTTCCTGATGAAAACCGGACGCCTCAGTGTCAATATTGGTCAGATTCTGTCGACCGCCAACTACAGGATCAGAGTAGCTTCTGTCCGGATCGGGGTTGGGACCGTAGTCCCTGAATCCCCGGCCATTGGCGTAACCAAGCGTGGTATAGGGCAGTCCATCACTGGCTAGCGCAGGTAGAACATCACCAGCAGATACCACCTTTCCCAGAATGGGATTGCCACGCCGGGGATAACCGGAAAACGTCAGTACATGACTATGATCTGCCGTGACCATAATAAGTGTGTCTGTCGTATCGGTTAGCGATAGCGCCGCCTCGACTGCAGTGGACAAGGCAAGCGTATCGGACAGTGCACCAAAAGCATTGCCTGCATGATGGGCGTGATCAATACGACCAGATTCTACGATGAGCAAAAAACCCTCTGGCTTTTTTCGCAGCACCTCGACAGCCTTGACGACCATCTGCGACAACGAGGGCTGAGCGCCTTCACTCTGGACTCTGGCGGCCTCGTACTGCATGTGCGAACTACTGAACAACCCGAAAAGACGATCCGTTGTTGCAGTATCCAATGCAGCAAGTCCCGCGCCATCAAAAACGTATCGTCCATCGGGGTAGCGTTGAACCCACTCCTCAACAAGATTGCGCTCATCGGTTCGATCCCCACTACCCTGCCCATAACTTGAAATGAGATCAGTATCAGGATTGGCAGGCAGGAAGTGACGTCTACCGCCACCCAGCACCACATCAATGCCATCGACGTCGAGCTCTGGCTCACGCTGCTCAAGGTTCTGTTCGAAGTTGACAAGCTGCAGCGCGATGTCTTCACAGCCCTGTTCAATGACACTGGCAGGCTGGTCAGAGATGTCCTCCCAGGCACGGTTGGCGGATTTGGCATAGGCCGCAGCGGGCGTCGCATGCGTGATACGAGCTGTGGATACTATGCCAGTTGCCAAACCTTTCATTTCTGCCAGATCCAGTGCACTTGCAAGCTCGTTCCCTCCGACTTGCAAGCAGTTGCCCAATCGTACCGAGGCGTTGACCCCCAATACTCCAGTATTGGTTTTCACACCAGACATCATTGCCGTCATGGTGCCCGAAGAATCCGGAATTTGAGCATCGAGGTTGTAGGTTTTGACAAGCGCGGTATGCGCAAAGCGCTCGAAACTCAAACTCGCTTCTTCGCCGCTGGCACCGAGCCGCTGGCCGCTCAGGATACGTGCCGCTGACAGAGTCGAGACTCCCATACCATCACCGATGAACAGGATCACGTTTTTCGCCGGTGAAGCGCCTGCTTGTCGTCGCTGGCTATCCAGACGGCTGTTGATGTGATTGACACCATCCCGGAACCAGGGGTTCTGGCGCTGCGAATCAGGGATTGATTGTGCAAATAGCCCCCCTGAGCTACTCGCAGCAATAACCGCCATTACGACCGTTAGTAGCTTAAACAAGATTCCACGTTCACCCTGCAACATTATTCCAACACCTCTCTCGAACACGCGATACCTTTACACAACATATCGTGGATTTTTTGCACATTTCGAACGTAAACTACGAATACGATCGGATTTAATTCCACAACGTACAAAGTATGACTACGATACCGCGTGAACCGCTCTCCTGCGCGATACATATAAATAATTTGTAAACTCGCTACTATGAAAATAATCACCCTGACCGCGCTGGGCGCGGTTGTGATCATTGCCGGATTCATCGGTTTTCAGACGATCAACAACAATTCAGCGAACAATACAGGTTCCGGCGCATCGGCAACATCTGGCAATGCACCAGCGGCAGGCAGATCAGGTCGTCGAGGTGGTGGCAGACCACCTCCATTGATCGTTGCCAGTGATGTCACTGAAGTACTCATCAACGATCGACTCAAGGCGGTCGGCAATGGCACTGCGCAGGCGTCGGTCAGCGTTGTACCGCTCAGTGGTGGCCTTCTCACTGAGGTACTTGTCTCACCCGGACAACAAGTAGAAGCCAACGCTGTTCTGGCCAGACTCGATGACGAAGAACAACAGATTGCGCGCGACCGCGCAGCTCGGGAGGCTAGCGAAGCGGAAGTCGACGCCACCCGTCTCGAACAACTCTATCGCTCCAGAACAACGTCACAGGTTGAACGCAATCGTGCAAGAGCTTTGTTGACTGATGCACAGCTTGCGCTACGAGACGCCGAGCTCAAGCTTGCCCGCCGGACGATTACGGCACCGATCGCCGGTATCGTCGGCTTTGTATCGCTCGACACCGGCAACTACATTGATGCACAAACCGAGTTGATGACCGTCGATGACCGCTCAGAGCTTGTGGTTGAGTTCTGGGTCCCTGAGCGCTTCGCTAATCAGATAACCCTTGGACAGGAAGTCAGCGCTACCGCTCTGGCAGATCCCGGAACACAATATGTGGGGACTGTTAGTGGCATCGGCAGCCGTATAGAACGCGATAGCCGCACCTTGCCGGTCAAGGCTCGAATAGAGAACATTGGTGACAAGTTACGACCCGGCATGTCGTTCGAGCTGCAACTGAGTTTTCCGGGCCAAAGCTACCCTGCAGTCAATCCATTGGCAATTCAATGGGATTCCAGCGGCTCTTTCGTCTGGCAAATAGTCGACAATAAAGCCCAGCGGGTGCCGGCAACCATTATTCAGCGAAATCCGGAATCGGTGCTGGTAGATGCCAGCTTAAGTCCCGGTGATCAAGTCGCCAGCGAGGGTCTGCTTGCGCTGCGCCCTGGCGCTGATGTTCGAATAGACGGTGTGCAACCGGAAAAAGCGGCAAAACCCGCTAATGACAAGCCGGCAAAACCCGCTGGATCAGCTTCAGCCAAACCTTCTGCCGGATCATGAGCACAAATAGCCAAAACGTGGCCAATGCCATGTCTGACATGACCGCCCTGTTTGTCAAAAGACCCGTGCTGGCGGTCGTTCTCAGCCTGCTGATTATCGTTGCCGGACTTGCAGCCATTGCCGGGGTCGAAATACGTGAATTGCCATCCGTCGACAGTCCTGTCATCACCGTCAATACGGAGTACACAGGCGCCGCACCGGAAACTGTCGATCGGGAGGTTACGGCGATTATCGAATCGGCCGCCGGTCGGGTTGCCGGGGTCAAGAACATATCCTCGTCATCGTCGTTCGGCAGCAGCAGAGTGACAATAGACTTCCACGATTCAACCAATCTGGATGTCGCAGCCAGCGACATGCGCGATGCCATTGCGCGTGTTTCTCGCGACTTGCCAGATGATGTCGGTGATCCTCGCATCGTCAAGGCTGACAGCGATTCCGAAGCTGTACTTCGCCTGGCAGTCACGTCGGATAGTCTGACTGCGGAAGAAATGACACTGATCGTTGAGGAGCAGGTGCTTGACAACTTCACAGCAATCAGTGGTGTTGCCGATGTGCGAGTTTATGGTGATCGGGAGGAAGTCTTTCGCATCGATGTGGATCAGTCGAAGCTTGCCAGCAGAGGTTTGAGTATCGCCGACCTTGCATCAGCACTGTCCAATGCTGCTTTCGATACTCCTGCGGGCTCCTTGTCCAGCGAAACTCAGGATTTATCAGTCAGGGCGACGGCATCGGTCAACTCCTCCTCAGCATTCGAGGATCTGATTATCCGTGATCGCACACGCATCGGAGACGTGGCAACCGTGACGCTCGGCGCTGATATCGGATCAAGCTCTCTGCGGGCCAACGGCAAGACAGGCATCGGTTTTGCCATTGTCAGACAGGCAGGGTCCAATACGCTGGAAATTTCGCGTGACGTTCGGGCCACGGCGGATCGTATTCGAAAGACGCTTCCGGAGACGATGGACATTCGCGTCACCAGCGATGATGCTGTCTTTATCAACGGCTCGATCAGCGAAGTACTGAAGTCCCTGGCCATGGCAATATCTATCGTCATTGCCATTATCTTCATCTTCCTGCTTAACTGGCGCGCCACACTTATCCCTGCCATCACTATGCCAGTTGCCTTGATCGGCACCGTTGCTGGCATCTGGCTTGCCGGCTTTTCAATTAACATACTAACCCTGCTAGCACTGGTACTGGCTACCGGCATGGTCGTAGACGACGCCATCGTGGTTCTGGAGAACATCGTCAATCGACGCAACCAAGGCATGGGCCCGAGGGCTGCGGCCGTTATCGGCACGCGGCAAGTGTTTTTCGCTGTAATAACAACAACAGCCGTGCTTGCCGCCGTATTCATTCCCTTGTCTTTTTTGCCCGGGCAAGCCGGCGGCTTGTTTCGTGAGTTTGGTTTTGTACTGGCTATAGCAGTCACCATCTCCTCTATTGTCGCCCTCACCCTGTGCCCGATGCTGGCGTCACGTCTGCTGAAAGATTCCCATCACAAGACGGCAGAGAAAAAACCCAACAAAGCTGCACAGACAGTCAAAGTGCTCGGACACCGGTTCGCAGGCTTCTACAAGACAGCCTTGCAAGGCTGCCTGGCTGCACCATGGGTTGTCGTCCTCGTGGCCTGTCTTATCGCTGCCACTGCCTGGAGTGCTTTGGGGAAAGTCCCCGAAGAGCTGTTGCCCAGGGAAGATCGCTCGGTCGTTCTTATGAGAATTAGCGCACCGCAAGGTGTCAGCCTTGAATACACGGCAGCGCAGATACGAAAAATCGAATCGCTGGTGCAACCCTATCTGGACAATGGCGAAGCGCAGAATGTCTTTTCCATTGCCGGGCGTGGTGGTTCCAACAATGGTTTCATGGTCGTCACACTGGCACCCTGGGCTGAACGCGAGCGCAGCCAGCAAGACATTGTGTCCGAAATCAATCGCGGGCTTGGCTCTATTCCGGGGGTTCGGGCTTTTGCCATACAACCCAATAGTCTGGGTATCCGGGGAGCAGGCTCGGGCTTGAAGATGGCCATCGCCGGTAATAGCTATACCGAACTTGCTGCTACGGCAGATGCACTGGTCGAGCAGCTGGAGCAGGACTCGCGCTTTGGTAGAATCCGGCTGGACTACGAAACCAATCAGGCGCAACTTTCCATCAGTATAGACCGAGAGCGAGCTGCTGATCTGGGGATTGCTATCGATGGTCTTGCATCAGCCATGCAGTCGGTGCTCGATGGGCGCGAATTAGGCGACGTATTTATCGAAGACAGGGCCGTCGCGGTCAAACTGTTGTCAACCGCACAGCCCATTAACGATCCGACAGATCTGTCCAATCTTTTCTTGCAGACCTCAGACGGCCGTATAGTTCCGATGAGTTCTATTGCAACCCTTAGGGAACAGGCAATTGCACCCTCATTGCCACGTGAAGTACGCTCACGAGCCGTCACGATTACCGCAGGTCTAACGCCTGACTTTGCGCTACGCGATGCACTCAACGAACTGGAAAACCTGGCAGAGCCATTAATGCAGCCCGACATGAGACTTATTCCTCTGGCCGAAGCGGCGAGTCTTAACGAGACGTCCAGTGGGCTTGCCCTGACGTTCGGTTTCGCCATTGTCATTGTGTTTCTCGTGCTGGCCGCCCAGTTCGAAAGCTTCGTTAGCAGCCTGATACTGATCTTTACCGTACCGTTTGGCCTGGCCAGCGCTGTGTTTGCCTTGTACCTGACAGGCACGACGCTGAACGTGTACAGCCAGATAGGTCTGGTGTTACTCGTAGGCATCATGGCCAAGAACGGTATCCTGATGGTCGAATTCGCCAATCAACTTCGCGATGAAGGACTTTCGGTCAAAGAGGCTGCATTGCAAGCCGCTACCCGGAGGTTGCGCCCGATCACCATGACCATGCTCTCCACAGTGCTCAGTGGCATACCCTTGGTGCTGGCATCCGGCGCAGGCGCAGAGGCACGTATCGCTCTTGGCTGGATCATTGTCGGTGGCCTTGGAATGGCTACAATATTCACACTTTTTCTGACACCGGTGGCGTACACCTTACTGGCTGGTTTTTCCAAATCGAAAGCTGCCAACGAACAGCAACTGGCCAGAGAGCTTGAACAAGCAGACTCACTGGAGATGGCGCGCGCCTAGCCTGGATTCAGTTCGCTAATCGACTCATCTGAAGATATTGAGCTTTCCCGTTATGACAACGGTAAGGCCTTGTGCGAACAATGGTTATCCTATTGATCAGTGCAGCGCCTCGACTGGTTCACGCAGGGCTTGTTCGCGCTAGGAGCCTCCGGCCGCGCAGGCTCCTAGTGTAGTGTGACCTTCAAACGCTTCAAACAGAGACCACCAAAACGCCCTCAGCAAGGCGCTGTTCGCAGGCAAGGTCGGGATCCTTGTCAAGAACAGCAACGCGGCGGAGGGTGTTTTGGTGGTCTCCCGAAGGGC
>JBGCGC010000116.1:0-45257 GCA_045110475.1 Granulosicoccus sp. | reverse complement strand
GGAGGCGGCCCCGTAGAAAGCGATCGAGCGAGAGTAGTCCAATTTTGAGTCAAATTTTGTGCTCATTTGAGGAGTTTAGCTGGCTAAGTGACGAAAATGAGCACAAAATTTGGCCAAAAGTGGGCTGCTCGTAGCCGATTGATTTCTGCGGGGCAGGCTCCTAGAATTTTTGATCGATTTGCGAACGGGTGGGTGTCATCCACACATCGCAAAGCCGCATGAATTCAAGGTCGCTAGCGCTGTCGCCAATACCGACAGTGAACAAGGCCTCGCTGGCTTGCAATCGGGTAAGCAGGTATTTCACGGCAATTGCCTTGCTGATTCCTGACGGTGTTACCGACAGGTTGTTGCCATTGATATGAAACAGCCAATTATCACCTGCCTGTGAGTCCTCATTTATTAGATCCCGCTTTAGATCTTCCAATAAATCGTTCAAGCCCTCTCCGTGTGGAGAGTCATTGGATTTGGCGACTGCATAGACAGCACCGCAAGTGGGTTCCATCACCGCCCAGCTCCGGATGTCCATGGATCGTTTGGCGGCAAGGCCGAGCAACGTATCAGCCAGCGCGGTTATCGTCTCTTGTTGACCTTGGAGAATGTCATTGACAATAGCGGCCCATTGCTCGTCTACCTTGCCCGTTGCGTCCAGCATAACCGCACCATTGGCCAATATGGCGGCAGGTCCTGCAAACGGTATGGTAACGCGAGAATAGGCATCGGTACCGCGGGCAGTAACGGGCACACAGCGTGACAAATCCATCCAATCGAGCATCGCAGACTGTCTGGGTGTCATGAAGCTGTCCTTGCCGGCAGCAGAGCCGGCTGACGCGCGTGCGGCCAGGGTTGTTCCTGCACGCTGAGATGCCGGAATCTTGCGTAAGGTGCTGAACAGCGAGTCGTCAAGGTCAGCAAGAACCAACAGGCGGGGTGAATCAGTCATCACGCGTTTTCAATGTGGCAGGCTCTATGGCAGCGGCATCGCGGGTCAGGGTTTGATGATCGATAAATTCATGGTCAAACAGCAGGTGTGCCTTGAGTGCTTTTATAAGGCTCTTATCAATGTTGTCGACGTGAGTATCAATACCGATAACGATGTGCGAATAGTCGACAGGTTTTACGTTGTAGAGATAATTCCTAATACCGAGTTGCTCATGGTCTTTGAATCGGTAGGCGCTGGCAATTTCATGACCGATCAGAATCGGTGAGCGCGTCGTTGAGCTGAACCTTACATTAAAGCCTTGTTGCTCAAGTGCTTCGGCAATCAGGAACGGTTCCCACACGTGTTCACCTGTCCCCAGAATCAACACAGGCCGCGGGTCAGAGACACACGGCTTTAGACGCTCTAAAAGCGCATCGGGTACCGTTATGCGGGTGCGCTGTGAATTACCGATGCGTGCATCGCCCTTGCGGTGCACAGGCATGCAGGCTAAAGACGAGGGCACATCAGGGTCCGGCAGAGTCATCGTTGGAGCATCTGGCTTAGCCGTCCAGTGATAGCTACCTGATACCAGAGAGTGGCGTTCTGCTTCCAGTTCGCCGGATGTTGAAGCGCTGGATGAGACGGTTATGCGTTCGGCTGACCAGTCGGTCAAGGTCAAGGTGATGACTCGCTCAAAGTGATCCAGTCCTGCTGCGTGCAAGCTGGCACCCAGTGAGCGGAACGTGTTTCCCGAACTGGTTTCATCGTCGACCATAACCAGCGTACGACTGGTTAATAGAAGCGTCTGATCGTGCTCGCATGCAGGGACATACAAGGTGTGGCCTGATGCATGACTGTGGTCTTCCGAAAAGCGCCCGAAAATAGCCTGTGGCCTGGCAGTACGGGTACTGGAAAAGTTCAGGACGTCGTGGCGATGCGTACGTTGAAGATAAGCATCATGTACGCCGGCTCCCAGTCCGACGGCTGTCTCTGCCATGCTGGTTATCAGCACGGGTCCGTCGAGAGTATCAGGCAGGTGGTCGGCCAGTGCGGTAAACGCCTGCCGCGCCAACTGTGGGCTAACGGGTACATGTCGTCCAAGGACCCGGGAGACAAATACGAAAGAACGGCGTGGATTGATACGTTCTCCAAACCCATAAAGAGACTCGCTATCGGTGTGCGAATCGTGCTCGGTCTCTATCTTGCCAGTGCTCAAATGGGCTGTTCGACGCACCCTTGCGTTGTTGTCATCGAGCTGGTTCATGAAAAGCGCCCGTATTTGCACCTGAAGCGGTCAGCGAGAGTATACACAGGTGTCGCAAGGTAGCTAAAAGTAGGAAAACCCTTGCCCATCCAAAGTAGAAAACTCTTGCCCATCCAAAGTAACTGACAGTAAGAAATACCCTTGCTGATCTAACGAATAGCCGGGAGTATGAGCACCAGTGTTTCCTGTTAAGCTGCACAGCCACCCTGTACGCTCCGGTGCATCCATGAAAACTCTGGTACAAGGCCAGAACACGCCATTGACGGGAAACGGTTTCGTGGTGTCGGTCGTCTGGAAAGCTGCCGCTGCCACACAAGCTATTGATGTCAGTGCGTTCCTGTTAAGTAGCGATGGCAAGGTCGCCAGCGATGATGACATGATCTTTTATGGTCAGCCAAGCAGCTCGGGCGGCAGTGTGTCGCTGCTTTCAGGTTCTCCATCAAGCGAGTCTGGCACAACCCGTTTCAGCATCGATGTTTCAAGTCTGCCTGCAGGCGTTGATCGCGTTGCCTTCACCGCAACGACCCCAGCTGCCACCTCGCCGGCCTTGTCTCTCATCAGATCACTGGACATAACCGTGTCGCCATCCGGAGAAAATCCGGATTCGGCGCAGGGTTGCCAGTTCACGATAGACACGGCAAACGCCGTTGAGGCTGCGATGATTGTGGGTGAGCTTTATCGTCGCGGTGATAGCTGGAAATTCCGCGCCGTGGGGCAGGGGTTTGTCGGTGGACTCGCGCCGCTGGCAGAACATTTCGGCGTGGAGGTCGACGATCCGGGGACGGCTAATCCATCAGGTACACCGCCTGTTACACCACCAGTAGAACCACCAGCTTCACCACCTGCAGAACCGCAGCCTGCGATAAGCCTGAGCAAGATATCGCTGTCCAAGTCGAAGCCATCCATCAGCCTTGAAAAACCGGGTAAGTCGCTTGGTGAAATAAGGATAAACCTGAACTGGAATCAGAAAATACCGGGCAAAGGTTTATTTGGTCAG
Organism: Granulosicoccus sp.; assembly: GCA_045110475.1. GTDB lineage: Bacteria > Pseudomonadota > Gammaproteobacteria > Granulosicoccales > Granulosicoccaceae > Granulosicoccus. The sequence continues at coordinate 42,077 of JBGCGC010000116.1, read as the reverse complement.
CCCAAAAATACCTCTGTTGATCTGGATCTTAGCTGCCTTTTCCTGATGAAGAATGGTGAAAAGGGCGCAGTGCAATCGCTGGGACAGAATTTCGGGGCTTATGACAGTGCGCCCTGGATACACCTGCAAGGTGACGATCGGACGGGTAACGTTACTGATGGTGAATGGCTTAACATTAACGGCGCGCACTGGGACGACATCCAGCTGGTGGTGATTTTTGCCCTTATTTACGAGGGGGTTCCTAACTGGTCGTCCACTGACGGGGTGGTAACCTTGCGTGTCCCGGATCACCCGGTCGTCGAATCGCGTATTGATGGTGAGTCAAAACATCGTGTTTGTGCGGTTGCCGCACTAGAAAATGTCAATGGCGGCTTGAAAATGACGCAGGAGAACCAATATTTCAGGTCAGCGAAAGAGCTTGACGAGCATTATGGGATCGGGTTGAGCTGGAGTGCCGGTAGAAAGTAGTACCAGCATTGCGGCTGATCACGGCTCGACACAATTTCGAAAACCCTGACACTACATATCAATCTAGGAGAATTCCATGCTCGACTGGTTAAAAAAGAATACGGAAACTGCCCGCGCTGCACTCACCGCAGAGATTGGCAAATACAAAAACCGCGCTTTCATGGAAGCTGTGGTTTCCGGATGTGCGCTGGTAGCGGCAGCGGACGGCAACGTCTCTGCTGAAGAGAAGCAGAAGATGGTTGGTTACATGCAGTCTTCCGAAGAGCTCAAAGTGTTCAAGATGCTCGACGTCATGAATGCCTTCAATGATGCAGTCGCCAAATTCGAATTTGACGCTGAAATTGGCAAGGCCGAAGCGTTAAAAACCATTTCCAAGGTTCGTAACGATGAAGGTGCGGCCAAGCTGCTTGTCAGGGTATGTTGCGCCATCGGTTCAGCGGACGGTGATTTTGACGCTACAGAACGAGCAATGGTCGCAATGATTGCCACCGATCTGGGTCTGAACGCCGCAGAATTTGATCTTGCCTGATTATTGCCATTGTCACTCTAACAAACCGTATAACTGAGCTGCTGAACCCGCGACATGATTGAATTATCAACTTACGAAGTTGGCGTGCTGGCCGTAGGGGCGATCGTGGCTGGTATCTGGATGCTGGTGAAGGGCGGTGACTGGACCATCGATGCCGCTGTTGCCATTGCCCAGAGAGCCAATCTTTCGCCAATGTTTATCGGCGCCACCATTGTCGCCTTTGGCACCTCACTGCCAGAGCTATTCACATCGGTTAATGCCAACCAGACAGGTTTTCCGGGTATCAGTCTGGGCAACATTATTGGTTCAAACATAGCGAACGTTCTGCTTGTGCTGGGTGCTGCTGCGCTGATCTTCTCTCTGTCGGTTGATCGGCGCGAAGTCATGAGAGATCTCATCATCATGCTGGCTGCAACCGTCATCCTCATTGCGGGGATGCTGTTTGGAGTCTTCGAAAGGTGGATGGGTATTGCGATGGTCGCCCTGCTTGCAGGCTTTGTGCTATGGCAGTATCTCAACCGCGCAATCGACACCAGCGAGGTTGAGGAACACGATATGTCGGCGTCGCGAGCTGCATTGATTCTGGGTGCGGGGTTTCTTGCACTGGCAATAGGATCTGAATTACTGGTCCGCGGTGCGGTGGTTGCTGGCGGTGTGATAGGCGTGCCGGAAGCAATTATAGGCATGACAGCCGTCGCGCTCGGTACCTCATTGCCAGAACTCACGGCGTCTATTGCCGCAGCCGCCAAACGCGAGACGTCGATGTTGTTCGGTAACATCATCGGGTCCAATACGTTCAACATTCTTTGGATTATCGGATTCACGGCTGCCGCTAAACCACTGGTTGTCGATCCTTCACTGCTGGGTTTTGAGTTGACGTTCATGGTGCTCGTATCCGTCGGCTTCGCCGCTATGCTGGCAATGTCCATGAGTATCACGCGAGCCGTTGGTTTCGGCTTTCTGGCAGCGTACGTAGCATTTACGCTTTATCAGTTCAGAGGCGCAATCCTTTAATCGGTCCTCTCTGAAAGGGCCACACATCATTGTTATTAACGAGGAACTTGTACTATGGGAGTATCACTTTCGAAGGGCGGTAACGTCTCACTTAGTAAAGAAGCCCCCGGGCTTGCAAACATTGTCATAGGCCTCGGTTGGGACGATCGTTCCACTGATGGTGCTGACTTTGACCTTGATGCATCATTGCTCATGCTCGCCAGCACGGGCAAGGTACGCAACGAGAAGGATTTCATTTTCTACGGCAACCTGACCTCTGGCGATGGCTCTGTTGTGCATACCGGTGACAATCGGACGGGCGAGGGTGACGGAGATGATGAGAAGATCAATGTAGCGCTGGACAAGGTGCCCGCTGATGTAGAAAAGCTGACGTGTGTAGTAACCATTCACGAGGCAGACTCGCGCAACCAGAATTTCGGTCAGGTGAGCAATGCGTTTATGCGCATCGTTAATGCCGACGGCGGAACTGAAATCGCCCGTTACGACCTCAGTGAAGATTTTTCCACTGAAACGGCCGTTATCTTCGGAGAAGTCTACCGACACAACGGCGAGTGGAAGTTCAAGGCCAATGGTCAGGGCTATGCCGGTGGCCTTGCCAAGGTCGCGACAGATTTCGGTATCAGCGTCGGCTGATTCGAAAGCTGCGACGGTCACGCGCGCACCCCTCCATGATTGGGCTGCGCGCTTGGCTCTATGACGTTTTGTACGGATCCTCACCTGCCTTTTCGGGGTCGCAGGCGGAGTGAGTGCAGGTAGTTGCTATTGATAGTCGAGTGCCAATTGGTTAATGTTTGTGCCAAAGCTTTCAACAACCTCGAATCATGTTGCTCTCATCATTTCTTGTCCGCTACGTCGGCGGGTCGCTGATTACTCTGCCATGGCTGGCAATGTTATTCGCTACTGGTGCGATGGCAGCCGATACACCAACCCTGAACGAGCTTGCAGCACCCTGTCTGGCCTGCCATTCGCTCGATAGCGACAACCATACTCATGTGGGGCCATCGTTGGCAGGCATCGCAGGCCGTCCGATTGGGGCTGATCGAAACTATACCTACTCAGAAGCATTTACCAGAAAAGCATCCTATGGTGAGGTTTGGGATCGTGAGTCGCTTGACGAGTTTCTGCAAGATCCTGAAGTCTTTATAGCAGGCACTGCCATGAGTTATCCCGGATTGCCTGAAGCTCGGGACAGAGCCATACTGCTTGACTGGTTGCTGTCCGATCCATCTGGCAGGGTTGCTGATCTTGTTGACGCCAATTACAGCGGGGATCCTGCGGTTAAAGCGGTACTGGACATGCCAGCAGATGCTGAATATGGTGAATACCTTGCCGGGGAATGTCTGGGCTGTCATCAGGCAGGTAGTGACGCTGGTGGTGTACCACCCATTCACAAGCTTACGCCAGACTATTTTGTTTTTGCCTTGCTTGAATATCAGAATGGAGCCCGATCCAATCGCGTGATGCAAACCGTCACGGGTGCGCTTGGTGCAGAAGAAATGGCTGCGCTAATTGCCGTATTCTCGCAATCAGCACTTGAAGAATAAAACCCATTAACTTCGAAGTAGAGCGGGTCGTTTACACCTGATGGATGGTACGTCCAGCCTGCAAGGTATTTCCGCAATCGGTCTGTATCAGTATTGCTAATGTTGCTGTTGGCACATCGGGAGCGGGTGAAACCCAGAGTTTGTATTGTGGATGGTGGGCAGGCAAGACGAGCGGCTGTGCGTTATCTTGCCAGCAATGCCGGTGAGCAACTTGACATCACTCTGATAAAACACAAGGACACAAATACAACTGCCTACTCTAGATTCCCTTTTTCATACGCCATTATTATCCAGCTTGCTTGTATTGGCGGCCTTTTTTGTCGGTCTGTCAAAAGGCGGGCTGCCTGGCGTGGGCATGCTGGGTGTGCCGGTATTGTCGCTGGTTATGTCACCAATTAATGCTGCAGTACTGTTGCTACCCATCTACATACTGTCAGACACGGTCGCCGTATGGTTGTACCGCAAGGAATTCAGCCCCGGTAATTTGCAGGTGTTGATACCTGCCGGTTTTGCGGGTGTGGTCATAGGTTGGGCCACCGCATCACTCGTCTCTGATGCAATGGTCTCCTTGCTGATCGGCTTGATGGGTGTTGCCTTTTGTTTAAACACTTGGTTTGGCCGCCAGCGTCGCGACGCGCCTCTTCGGCCGTCATTGTCGCGCGGTGTCTTCTGGGGAACGATGTCAGGCTTTACCAGTTTTGTATCGCACGCGGGTTCGCCACCTTATCAGGTTTATGTGCTGCCACAAAAGCTGCCGAAAATGGTGTTTGCGGGAACCACAACCATAGTCTTCGCCGCTATCAATCTAGCCAAGGTAGTGCCTTATGCGACGCTGCACCCTTACTCCCTGACGACGCTCAAAGTGGCATTGGTGCTATTACCTGCCGCCTTGCTGGGAACGATTGCCGGTCGGGTTCTGGTCAAGTGGTTACCAGAGGCACGATTTTTCATGGCGGTGCAGATTGCTCTGTTTATCATCTGTGTTCGCCTGGTTTTTTCATCACTCAGCGGTGTTACAGTCTGAAGCATCACTGGCAGGCGAGGTAACTCAGTCGTGAAGTCACTCAAGAAGAAACTCCGGAAAATTCGCACAGGCGACTATTCGCCATCTCAGTTTGTCATTGCTGACGCCAAGGATGGCGATATGGCGTTTGGCGTGACTGCGCCCGGCCCGGATAAGAAAGGCGGCTGGAAACCACGTGAACATCACCTTGGCGCTATAGAACATATGTGCGAATCAGAGCTGGTGGACATCATGCTCATGTCTGCCTCGACAGCAGAAATACTTAAAGAGCGCGGTACATTCAATAACTCTCCAGTGACACCCGCTGTAAGACTTAACGATACAACCGATATCTGGAATGCGCGTGGCAGTTGTTATCGCCAACACCCATCCCAACCCTTTGCGTCGGCAGATTTAGAGGCTGTATCGCCGTTGTGCAAACTGGGTTTGTACTCGATGACATTTTCCAACAATCTGGAGGCAGACAAGGCGAGCCTTGAAGCCTATCGTGATTTTCGTCTGGCTTGTCGTGAAACCGGGATGGCACATTTTCTGGAAGTATTCAATCCGGCGTTTGATATCGGTATCAAGGATTCAGAACTCGGTTACTACATTAACGACATGATTATCAAAGCCGTAGCGGGCGTTACCCGTGAGGATGCACCACAGTTTCTGAAAATACAGTTTAACGGAGCCGGGCCGATGAGCGAGTTGTGTTGTTATGATCCATCTCGTCTGGTTACCGGAATTCTGGGTGGAGCCGCCGGTACTACGCGCGATACGTTCGAGTTGGCTTTGCAGGCAGAGCAGGCTGGTGCTCGCGTTGCCCTGTTCGGTCGCAAGATCAATCTGGCAGAAGCGCCGCTAACGCTGGTAAAACTGATGCGCAAGACGCTGGAACAAAGCCTTACGCCAGAACAGGCTGTTCGCGATTATCATGCACACCTGAAAGAGGTCGGAGTACAGCCTGAACGTTCACTACAAAAAGACCTGACCATCACCGATCCCGTTCTCAAGAGTTAACTGGCACATGCAAAGACAGGGATTTATCTGTGCCGGTTGCTGGACAGTTGATCGCATCAAGCTGATTGATCAGTGGCCAGTTGAAGAGCAACTTGCCCGAATTACCATGGTAGAGCGTCAGGGTGGTGGATCGGCGTACAATGTCGGACTGGATATCTGCAAGCTTGACCCCTCAATGCCGGTTGCTACCATCGGTTTGCTGGGCAACGATGAAGACGGCGATTTTCTGTACGAGCAAGCGTCGAGGTTTAATCTGGATATTAGCCAGTTGCACCGAACAGACAAAAGTGCTACCTCCTACACCGATGTCATGACGGTCAGGGATACCGGTAAGCGAACTTTCTTTCATTATCCCGGAGCGAACGATCATCTGACGCCTGCGCACTTTGATTTTTCAGGCTGTGGTCAACGCATCTTGCATCTGGGCTTATTGAGCCTGCACAAGCGCCTTGATCAAATGTCGGAAAATGGGATGCATGGCTGGGCGACTATTCTGCAGCAGGCAAGATCCTGCGGCATTCAGACCAGCATTGAAATGGTGTCGATCGATCCAGCCGTTAATCGCAAACTGGCGCTTCCGTGTCTACAATATCTTGATTATCTGATTGTCAACGATCATGAAATTGGCGCAATCGCGGAACGTCAGACTCTGGTGGACGGTGTTACCGATGTGCAGCAGTGTATTGAGGCAGCGCAGCAGGCGTTGACACTAGGCAGTATGAAGCTGGTGGCTGTGCATTATCCTGATGGTGCGGTCTGCATCACGCGCGAGGGCGATATCAGCGTCACCAGATCGCTGCGTGTACCTCAGTCGATGATCAAGAGCTCAGTGGGCGCAGGCGATGCCTTTGTGGCAGGTTTCCTTTACGCGATCCATGAAAACAAGCCTTTGTCAGAGGCTCTGGAACTTGCCCACGCCACCGCTGCCTGCAGCCTGAGAGATATGACGACCACCGGCGCTGTCGAGTCGGTAGCGCAATGTCAGCAATTCGCGCGCGATTTATCCGGTTAGGCGCTGGTTAGAATACCCGTGAGATAACTTGTAAATTTCTAAAATAGGGAATATAGTCCCAAATATATATCAAGGAGATGACTATGTTTACGTTTCGAAGCAGTGCTGCGCTGCTATGCCTTTCCGTAGTGACGATGATCTCATCAGCCCCCGGCTATGCTTGCGGCGGTTTTTTCTGCACGACTGTTCCCATCAATCAGGCAGCCGAGCAGATTGTCTTTCGTCAGGAAGAGAATAAGGTGACCGCGATGGTGCGCATCATGTATGCGGGTGAAGCCGAGGATTTCAGTTGGGTGGTACCTGTGCCAAGTACCCCGGAAATATCATTGGGTGCAAACGTGACGTTCAATGAACTTGACTTTGCTACACGTCCGCAATTCCGATTACGTCAGGAAGGTCAGGTGTGTCCGAGTGATCAGCCTCCGCCCCAGCCAGTCGCATCCGCCGAGGCTGATACAGCCGCCGAGCAAGATAGCGGTGTCACCATCGAGGAAGAGCTGACAGTTGGGCCTTTTGATATCGATATCGTCAGTAGTGAAAACGCTGATGACATGTCGATCTGGTTACAGGACAACGGCTACAACCTGGGCGATCGTGGGCTGGAGCTACTGGAACCCTATGTATTGGCGGGAATGAAGTTTGTTGCCCTGAAACTTAAAAGTGGGGAGTCCAGTGGCAGCATTCAGCCGCTCATCATGCGCTATGACAGCGAAAAGCCAATGGTGCCTATTCGACTGACGGCTGTTGCAGCAGAGGACGACATGGGGGTGCTGGTCTGGGTTGTCAATGATGCAAGGGCAATACCTGAAAACTACGAGCATGTGACACCTAACTACACAAAGCTTGACTGGTATTCGGGTTCTTTCAACGCCTACGCCAGTTATCAGAATTTGATTACCGATGCCATGGATGAAGCAGGCGGTCAGGGATTTGCCACTGACTATGCTGGACTCATAACAGACCCGATTTATGACCGGTTAACCGGGGCGGTCCGGGTCGAAGAGAATCTGGCGCAACTGGATGCCATTGACGACGATGCCGAGTACCTGACAAACAGCCTGTTTTTCACCACTGATCCAAGCGCTGCGCTGGCCAGCCTGCAAACCGTGCTGCCCTTGCCACAGGGTGAGGACACCAATCTTTACTTCGACACCGCTCGACTGCAAGCAAGCTATACACCGGATGAATTACGACAAGCCCGTGTAGATACCCGGCAGGCGATTGTCACCAGAGAGCTTGAACCTATTACTAACGGTGTAAACCTGTTACCAAGAGATGCTTATCTGACGCGTTTGTACACCACATTGTCCGCAGATGAGATGACGTTAGATCCGACTTTTAACTACAATGCCAGCATGCCTGAACAACCCTTGCAACGAGAGGCTCGGCTTGATGCCAGTTGTGAGTTCAATATCTCTCGCTGGAGTCTGACCCTGGGTGAGGGTACCGGCCGCGTTGGAGAAACCGTATTGGACGTCGAGGGAGAACCAATACCCGGAGCCACTCTGCCTATGCCGGTGAATGCTTTGCCGGCCGCTTTCTTGCGAGAGCGCACCTCCGCTGAAGCTGCACCAGAGGTGTTGTTCCAGGCTGATGATTCGGTTCTGGAAATCTCGCCGATATCCAGCGTTGACGGCATCGATGATGACGATGATGGCTTTCTTGGCGCTGCTGGTTTTGTCTGGTTGCTAGGTGGTGGTCTGATGCTTGGCATACGTCGGATACGATGTCGCAAGCAAAGCTAGCGGGCCACGCGGGTAATTCGTCAACACACTTCGTCCCATTTCGTCCCCATCGCCGCCAGCCCGGCGTTAGAAAAGCTCCCCGTATCCCCAATACGCGTCGCTTTTCTGCCTTGTTCTGACGACGGTGGAAACGACATGTCTGTTACCGAATTACCCGCGTGACCCACTAGTTTTTGTTTTCCAGTACGTGCTCAACAACGTTTTTCAACAACCGCGAGACCGGGTTGTCAAAGTTGTTGTGTGGCAGACTACCGCAAAAGGTAATTGAGCCAACAGCAAACACGCTGCCACCATCGGGTATGTCACTCCATAGAATATCTGCCCGGATTAACTCATCGGCTGAGGGTCCGGGCAGAGTCGTGAGGTGAGTCAGCATCTCTTCCGGTACTAGTATGAAATCATCACTGTGAGATTCCGAGCTTGCCAGTACCACAGACTCTGTAGAGGTTCCCAGCCGAGTATCAGCACGATCCAGTTCGAACCCCGCAGCGCCACCCCCACACAAGCCAAAGTCTCCTATCCGTTCATCGTCGATGCCTTCGAATAACCACTGGTAGGCCGGTTCGAAGTTTATTCGTCGGTAGTACGATCCGTTGAACTGCCCTTGTGCGGAAAATCCGAGTCCGCATAATGCTTGTGGAGGGCGTCCATTGCGTCGCCATAATCCCCCATACTGACCATCAAAAGCTTGATAGTACTCACCGGGTTCTGCGGCCCAGGCACGTATGCCGGCCTCTGCCCGGCGTATTTCGAGTGCATCCGGTTGTTCCGGATGCACGGCAATGCGCCAGTAAAAACCATTGCCCCCCAGATAGCTCAAATGACCGCCACCATCGCGATAAGACTGCAGTGCATCGAGTGTTTCAACGGTATGGTACTCAGGATGCGATCCGGTCATGAGCATGTCATACCCAGACAGGGCGTCAACGCCTTCATCATGCAGTTCCCGATCAGTTATAACGTCAAATCCGATATTCATGGCATCCAGCCAGGTGAGCAAGTGACTGTCTGCCTGAAAATGTCGCAGCCCGGAGCATGAGGTATTGCCGAACGTAATATAACCGGGTCGCAGATTAAACAAGGGTCTGAGGTGGGAGGCATGGCAGATACCACTGTTATCACTATGATCGTTATAGGTAGAAAGCCCATAGCCGGGATACTGAGCTGGATTGTACGGATAGGCATTCCATTGCTCCACCTGTTCTTGCCATGCTGGCACCCAGTCCGGGCGTGCATGATTGCCATAGATGGCGTAGGTGAATGTCGAGACCAGTACACAAACCCGGTTGGTCGGTTGTTGTCTGGCAGCACAAACAAAAAAAGGCATGGCATCGGTGTGTTCGCCATCACTGATGTGCATGATGTAGACGCCGGATGGGATATCTACAGGTAGGGTATAGGTAAAACTGGTTTGCCAGTTGGCATCAACAAGGTCATCATCATGAAAATGAATGGCGGCGTACTGTTCGGGCGCATGTCGCCAACACATCTCAGTGCCGGACCACGTAGAACCCTTCATTGCACGGGTTGGCAAGTTGATCAACTCGAGTGCTACGTCGTGGGCTGTGCTAGCGGCAAGGCTACGAGAGGACATAGCCTTGCTGAAATCCCAGCGAATGCGCAGCGGATCGCTTGTGGTGTCTGTAAGCGTTGCAGAGCTAATCGACAGCTCAGGTGATTCCAGCTTGCCATTGAAGTGACAAGTGAATTCGTCGGTATCCTCACAGTGACTGGCTGCTAGGCTGACACGACAGGACGCTTGTTCAAACACGTCCAGACTACGCGCCGGTAGCCGGGTATTCATACTGGTTGTATCCGTGCCGCGAACTGGATGAGTTGTTAGCGCATCGCTAATGTCATCGCAAGACACGCTAAGCAGGACATCAACGTCCTGTATCTCGACACGGGCTGTGATGCTAATCCAGCGCCTTTCCCTGATGGCCGACGGCAGGCAGACTTTCTGCTCGCCCAGTGATGCCTGAACGCAGTGATTCTCATCAATGAATAAAGCGAGCGAGCCGAAACTCATGATGCATTGTCGAGCGCCATTGAGAAGCGTGGGCCAGACAGTGGCACTGATCTGGATGGTCGATAATTCACCGGGTACGCTTATGGCTGAGCTCAGTGCGCAAGAACCGGCCTGAATGCGTTGTCGCGACACCTGATGTTCGCCTGCCTTGTACCAGAATGAGGCATCGCGTTCGATAATCCCCGGGCCTGCCGGATTTGGATCGGCACAGATTGAGTGCGTTAACCAGCTGTGTACCAATACAGGATCCGATGTATTGCGCGCATCAGCAGAAAGCTTGAATCCAATGGTTTCACCGGGTCTTGCCGATAGACGGTCGGAATAGCCTGTGAGTGGTACCCGTCGTGTTCCGGGGTTATCCACAATGGATGGGACGTCTGTCGGTGCGACAGGCGTTTTTACTGGTGCAATAGGCATTATTCATTTTTCTTTGACCTGATGGCTAAAGTAAGGTTATGTTTAGGGAACCGTACCACGAGTAGATAGACACCGATCTCACGAGAATCACCGGTTCAACCATGGAGTTCATCTGAATATGACATACCGTTCTTTTTCCCGCTATCGCAGGGGCGTGCTTAAAACCTTGCTCACAGGCAGTTGCCTTACCGCTTCGGTGCTGATGTCTGGACAGGCTCTCAGCCAGAGCGCCGGCGGCACCATGGTAATGATTGCACAACCGGAACCACCGTCACTGGCGCCGTATCTGTCAACCTCCGGCCCGATCGGGCTGGTTGCACCCAAGGTATACAACGGTTTGCTGGACTACGATCTGGACTTGAACCCGGTTCCCGAGCTTGCCAGTTCATTTGAGGTCAGTGATGACGGCTTGACGGTGACGTTTAATCTGCAGGAGGGTGTCAAGTGGCACGATGGCGAGCCCTTCACATCAGCAGATGTGCAGTTTTCGATAATGGAGGTGCTCAAGCAATTTCATCCACGTGGCCCTAACTCGTTCCGCGAGGTCAGTTCCATAGACACGCCCGACGAGCTCACTGCGGTATTCAATCTGGACAAGCCTGCACCCTACATGATGCGGGCATTCTCGGCCTACGAGTCACCGATCGTGCCCAAACACCTGCTGGAAGGCAAGGATATACGTGAGGCAGAATTGTCCAACAACCCGGTGGGTACGGGGCCATTCAAGTTTGTCGAGTGGAAGAAAGGCCAGTACATCCGGCTGGACAAAAACCCTGACTACTGGAAAGAGGGCTTGCCATTGCTGGATCGTATCGTGGCCAGAATCATTCCCGATGCGTCAACCCGTACAGCAGCCATGGAAAGTGGTGAGGTGCATTACGGTGCTTTCGGTGCCATCCCAAATATCGACGTTGTCCGAATGCGCGACTCTGACGACATCGGCGTAACAACTGACGGTTACGCCATGATTAACCCGATGGCGCTGATCGAACTGAACACCACCAAGGCACCGTTTGACAATCAGGCCATGCGCCAGGCCATCTCTCTGGTTATCGATCGTCAGTTCCTGATCGACAATATCTGGTTTAGCTACGGAAAACCGGCCACTGGTGCCATGTCATCGAATTTCGAACCTTTGGGCCTTTACACACCGACAACCGATTTTTACCCGAAATCACCGGATGTTCCTGCAGCCATCGCCTTGCTTGATGAAGCGGGCATCGAAGCCAACGGTGATGGCGTACGCGCCTCCGCTGTACTGGATCTGATACCGTATGGAGAAGATTGGCGTCGTGCTGGCGAGTACCTGAAGCAGGCTCTGGCGGAGATTGGTGTTGAGCTTGAACTTCGCTATGAGGATGTACCGACCTGGCTCAAGCGAATCTATGCAGACTACGATTTTGAGCTCAACGTCAATTATTTCTATCAGTTGCCTGATCCTGTGATTGGAGTGCAGCGCCACTACGGTACCGATCAGATTCGGCAAGGTACGCCTTTTGTCAACTCCACTCAGTATTCAAACCCGAAAGTGGATGAACTGCTTGCTGCAGGTGCTGTCGAATCCGATGCTGCAAAGCGATCGGAAATCTATGCAGAAATATCAGCCATTCTCGGTGAGGAATTACCGGTGGTAAATCTGTTCGAGATGGAGTTTCTTACGGTCTACAACGAAATGCTCAAGGACCATACGATCTCAGCGATGGGTGCGTACCACTCTTTCGATCAGGCCTATATCGAAGAGTGAGGTCAGTGACCGCTGACAAGCTGCGCGGTGCTGCATGAGTCAGGCAGCACAACGTTCGCGTTATGTTCTGAAGCGCCTTCTGCAAGCAGTTCCGGTGGTGTTGGCCATTATCGTGGTCAACTTCTTCCTGTTGCAACTTGCGGAAGGCGATGCAGTGGATGTACTGGCGGGGGAGGCAGGCTCTGCCACTCCCGAGTACATGGAACAGTTACGTGAAAAATTCGGTCTTGATCAACCTCTGCCGGTGCAGCTTGGCGTGTACATGAAAAACATGCTGAGCTTCGATCTGGGCTATTCATTCCGGCATGATATGCCGGTCTCTCAACTGGTACTTGATCGACTCGTGCCAACCTTATTGTTGATGGTCAGTACCATCATGCTGGCAGTGGGTTTCGGCATTGTGCTGGGCCTGGTGGCAGCGGCCAACCTGAATACCTGGCGCGATAATGTCATCAGTATTTTCGCGCTTGTCTCGTACGCGACGCCTCTATTCTGGATTGGCCTGATGATGATTGTGGTGTTCTCACTCAAGTTACGATGGTTTCCCACCAGCGGCATGGAGAATGTCGCGATGTTCTACGAAGGCTGGGATCGCGTTGTCAATATCGCGCATCATCTGGTCATGCCGACGCTCACCTTGTCATTATTCTATCTCGCCTTGTATACCCGTCTCATGCGGGCTTCGATGCTTGAGCAAGCCAGCATGGACTATGTGACCACCGCACGTGCCAAAGGCCTCACCGAGCGTCGCATTGTTTTTGTGCATATATTGCGCAATGCGCTGTTACCCGTGGTGACCATGGCCGGTGTTCAGGTGGGTTCACTGATCGGCGGGTCGGTCATCGTCGAATCAGTGTTTGCCTGGCCAGGGCTGGGCATGCTGGCTTTCGAGGCCTTGTTTGCCAGGGACCTGAATTTGCTTCTTGGTATTTTCCTGTTGTCTGCATTGCTGGTGGTTGCCATTAATCTCGTCGTAGATTTGCTGTACTCGTTTCTGGACCCGCGGATAGAGGTTGCGTGATGTCATTCTGGGCGCGTTTCTGTCGTAATCGTTCGGCCGTTGTCGGGTTGGTGATTCTTGCCATTGTCATCTTCATTGCTGCTACTGCCAGCGTCTATTTTCCTGACGATCCATTCAAGCTGGCTGGCCAGTCCATGTCAGCACCGGGTGAAAACGGCTTCCTTTTCGGTAGCGATACACTGGGACGCGATGTAGCGGCGGGTATGGCTCACGGTGCTCGCGTGTCGTTGCTGATCGGTCTTCTGGCCACCTCGGTTGCAGTGACGCTTGGCGTGTTGCTGGGTGCTTTTGCCGGCTATTTTGGCGGCTGGGTTGATGACATCCTCATGCGTGTCACCGAAATGTTCCAGACGATCCCGTCGTTCATCTTTGCCATTCTTATCGTGGCTATCATGAAGCCATCCATCAACAGTGTCATCATCGCGATTGCTGTGGTCAGCTGGCCTGCGGTTGCACGTCTGGTGCGTGGAGAGTTCATGTCAATGCGTAATCGTGAGTTTGTCCAGGCCTGCCACATCATCGGCATGAGTGACTGGCGGATCATGGTGCGCGAGATTTTGCCTAACTGTCTGTCGCCGATCATTGTCACCGGATCATTAATGGTGGCCACGGCGATACTGATTGAGAGCGGTCTGGCGTTTCTGGGTTTGGGGGACCCTAATATTATCAGCTGGGGTTTTCAGATCGGCGCCGGGCGTACCGTGCTTCGCAGTGCCTGGTGGGTATGCACGTTTCCCGGTGTGGCCATCATGCTCACGGTGCTTGCTATCAATCTGGTCGGAGAAGGACTGAACGATGCGCTTAACCCGCGGCTGCGGGAGCGCACATGAGCACACTGGCGGATGATGTCATCAAAGCGGTTGATGTCAATGTTGATCTGCAGTCGATGAATATGCCCGAAGCCGTGCTATCCATCGAGAACCTGCACGTCAAGTTGCCGAAGGGCAGTGAACGGACGTATGCGGTGGAGAACGTGAGCTATTCAGTGGCGCCACAGGAAATCTTGTGCGTGGTCGGTGAGTCTGGTTCAGGTAAATCCCTGACAGCTCGTGCAGTCATGGGCCTGTTACCTGCACCTCATGTACAGTACGAGAAAGGCCGGGTGTTGTTCCAGAATGAAGATCTGATGCAAGCGAGTGAGCCGCGGATGCGCCAGGTTCGCGGTGGCGAGATCTCCATGATATTTCAGGAACCCATGACTGCGCTTAATCCGGTCATGCGGATCGGCGATCAGATTGATGAGGTTATCCGGTTTCACGAAAACCTGCCACGCAAATCACGTCGTGCCCTGGCACTAGCCTTACTGGAAGATGTGCATTTACCCGATCCACCCCGGATAATGCGTGCCTACCCGCACGAGCTGTCCGGCGGGCAGAGACAACGGGCCATGATTGCCATGGCATTGGCACTCGAACCCAAGGTATTGATTGCTGATGAGCCAACGACCGCGCTGGATGTCACCACTCAGGCGCAGATACTTCGATTAATAAAAGAGCTGCAGGCAAAGCACGATACCGGTGTGCTGTTCATCACTCACGATTTTGGCGTGGTGGCGGATATCGCTGATCGTGTTGCTGTCATGCAGCACGGAAAAATTGTTGAAATCGGCACCGTAGACAAGGTGTTGAATCATCCTGAGCATCCCTATACGCAAGCACTTACCGAGGCTGTGCCAAGCCTGATTCCACGACCTGCCAAAGCGGTGGTTAATGCGCCGATTCTGGAAGTGCAGCAATTGGTCAAGACCTACCGCTCGGGCGGTGGTTGGTTCGGTCTCGGTGCACCTGCCAAATCGGTTAATGCGTGTGACAAGGTCGATGTGGTGCTGAACGAAAGCGAAACACTGGGAGTGGTCGGGGAGTCGGGTTCAGGAAAATCAACGCTGGCCCGATGCATTGTTCGCTTGCACAGTACCGATGCTGGCAAGATCATCTATCGTGGGCAGGATCTATGTGTGCTGGATCGTGCGGCCATGAGACCGTACCGGTCAAAGATTCAAATGGTTTTTCAGGATCCTTATGCTTCGTTAAACCCTCGTGCGACCGTCGGGCGCATCATCACCGAGGGGCCGATCATACTGGGTGAGTCTGCCAGTGCTGCCGAGTCACGAGCGCGGGAAATGCTTGAGCTGGTTGGGCTTGATAGTCGTGCCTATGAACGCTACCCGCATGAATTCAGTGGCGGGCAACGCCAGAGGATCGGTCTTGCGCGTGCGCTGGCATTGCAACCTGAAATACTGGTGGCCGATGAGCCAGTATCGGCTCTTGATGTCTCCATTCAGGCGCAGGTTCTGGATTTGCTGGCAGACATCCGAGAACGTCTCCAGTTGTCGATGGTCTTCATCACACACGATCTGCGCGTTGCTGCGCAAGTGTGTGATCGTATTGCCGTGATGCGACTTGGCAAGGTTGTTGAACAGGGCACTACCGCGCAATTGTTCGACAAGGCCAGTCATCCCTACACGCAAGAACTTCTGGATGCAGTGCCTGGCCGAGAATGGAGCAGAAAACGCGCTTCGCAGGCTAGTGTAGTGTGAGACGAGCCTATAGCTGTGCAAGCGCCATGTTCGTCATTGCCCTTGTATAACGATTGATCTTTTGGTGCTCTGGCATCCATCCAGCCAAAAACCGATGAAAGTCTGCCCACGCAATGGCATACAAGCCCCGCCATTCTGATTCAAGATCGTGAAGCAACGCTGCCGGACTATGAGCCAGTAATTCAGCGAAGTACGCAGTTAAAAGCCGATCGCTGTTTTGCTCGCACTGTGTTTCTGTCAAGGCGCTCCCCAGAAAATACACGACATCGCGAATACCGCAGCCTCTGCCAACATACTGAAAATCCAGCATGGCAACCTCACGCCCGTTTTGTGAAAAACAGACGTTGGCAACTTTTGCATCGCCATGCACAAGGGTTTTGAACTGGCAGTTCTCCAGCTTACTGTCCAGCGCATGTGCCGCTTCCTTGAGTGGCCCAGGCGCCATGGCCTCGAATTCATCCAGACGTGTCTGAAGATGCCAATACGTGCCGATAGGCCATAGGCCTTCACCGGACGACTGGAGATGATATGCATGAAAACGTGCCAGCCAGCGTAAACAGGGTAGGCAAGCCTCAACGCCAAGCTGTGTGTACCGAGCTGGATAGGCGATATCAAGATCTTCAAGGATCAGCCAGGTTTGTTCAACGGATGCATGGCTGGCCATTAACCGGGGCATCTCACAGACGCCCCGTGCTGACTCTGCATACAGTCTGTACCAGATCTCCTCGACGCGATATGAATGTAGTTTGCGCTGTGCTGATGCGTCTGTATTCCAGCCGCGTGGATGGCTGGGCTTTGCGGGTGGCTGGATCTGTTTTACGATAACTGAGCCAGGTTCAGCATCAACTGCATTGTCATCGTACTGCAAGCTGCAGCGGACTATCTTCCCGTAACCACTCCACAGGTCTTGCACCGGTTGCGATTGCCTGATGGTTCGCGCACCGGTGCAGGCCAGAATCTGTTCCTGCAGATCAGGCAATTAACTGACCTTTTTCCAGACGCTGAGTTCAGCAACCGTATGCTGATGCTTACGGCGTGTTTCACGGATCACAAAAGGCACATCAATCGGAGCCTGATGCTGGATGAACTCAGGTTGCAGTGCTTCAGCAATACCCTCAAGCGTGGTGAAGTTTTCTCCGGTTTCGGCCTTGAAGCCACCTAGCCATTTGTCTTTTTCGGTAAAGTCTTCCAGCCAGGTGTAGGGTGACGTTATGACAAGAAGTCCGCCCGGATTTATGCGCTCTTTGATCAGATCGAGAAATACACGTGGATCATAAAGCCGATCGATCAGGTTGCCGGCAAACACCAGATCATAGCCGCTAAACTTCTCTGGCAGATTACACGCATCGCCCTGCATAAAGGTAACCTTGTCCTTTATATCTGCATAACCGAGTTGCTCCAGCGACACCTCTTTGTAGGAGACGATGTCGCCTTCATCCTGTATTGCGTACCTCTGCAAACCCGTGGCTTGCAACTGCGATGGTGCCTGAATCAAGCGTGCTGAAAAATCCAGTGCATCGACATGGTCGAAGTGTCGTGCGAGTTCAAAACCCGAGCGTCCGGTGGCGCAGCCCAGATCCAGAGCCTTGCCACGCGCGATACCCGCTGCAGCATTCATGCAGTGCTCGATACAGGCAACCGGAAAATTTGGCACACCAAAGTATTCGTCGCCGTAGTGAAATTCGATGTATTGTGATACCGCGTCATCCTTTTCATAAATATTCATCTTGATCTCCGGTATGGGTCCGGCCTCGACATAACGCATCCCGGAATGTTGATAAAAATGACGCCTGAAGGCGTAACGTGAGTCCTTGATGGCGTAGTTGCCCGTTGATATCCAGCAACCACCTTTAAAAATATTGTGTTGACCATCAAAAGTGGGTGTTGAAAAATCGTCGTAAGCCGGGTGCACTTCATAGCCTGCCAGTCCGTCAACTGGCGTCTCTGTCCATTGCCAGACATTACCAATGATGTCAAAAAACCCACCGTTGCATTCATGGCGATTGACTGGGCATGAAGACATATCGTATTCAAGGTTGATGTTGCCCGGCGCGTTTTGCCAGAAGGGCTGGTCAGTGTCAACATTCTCGCGAAGCCGATGCCACTCTGCCTCGGTTGGCAGGCGTAAGGACTTGCCTGTCTGCTCCGATTTCCATTCACAAAAGGCCTTTGATTCAAGGTAGGTTAAATCCACCGGCCAGTCCCATGGCATGTCTATCTCTTGTAGCATGGTTCTGTACCGGTACTGGCTGCCATCGTGTCGCCAGAATACAGGCATGTCTGCCTTGCGATACTGTACCCATCCCCAGCCTTCATCACTCCAGTATTGTTTGCTGGAGTAGCCGCCAGCTTCCATGAATTCTAGAAACTCAGCGTTGCTGACGAGGTATTTACTGGCGTTGAAGTTTGCTACCTGATGCTGTTGTGCTCCATACTCGACATCCCAACCGTACAAAGAATCATCTCGGGATTTACCGATGGTAACTGTTCCACCGTCAACGGGTAGTAGCTCGTTGACTGGCGCGGTACCAGAGTGCCGACAGATGTTGCCCCAAAGGGTATGCTCACGAAGGCAATGCAGCGGTAGTTCACGCATAAGCACAGATGAGGTTTCCAGATGAATGCGCTCATGTTCAATGCCCATCATGATTATCCACATGGGATCGTTCCATTGGATAGGTAAGGTCAGGTCGCAGGTTCTTATAAAGTTATCTACAAGGATCCGGGTTTTATCACGGTACTGTTTGACAGTTTCAGGGTTTGGCCAGTCATAGCTTTTGTCATTCAAATCATCCCATGACATTTCATCAACACCAATGGCCAGCGATGATTCCAGTGCGGGATCGATTCGCTCGTTTATCAGGTTGGCAACATTAAGCTTGTTGATGAAAAACACGGCCGTGTGACCATAATAAAAGATCAGGGGATGTCTGAGTGGGCTGGCACGCTGGTAGTAGGATTCATCACTTGCCAGGCATTCAAAGAGGCTTTCATACAAGGTAAAACTTTGATGAAAGTAGTGCAGTATTTCTTCGCGCTTGGCTTCGGGTGTACCTTCGTTCAGGATCGTTGTTCTTGTAACGATTGAATCATTCAGTGGAATCAGTTGCTCAATCGCCTTGCTTGTCGGTGTGTTTGATTGTGTACTGGTGTCTTTATGTAAAACATCGTTATCACTTATTTTCATCGCGGTAGATTTTTAACCTTGGACGTTGGAGGTGCGCTTGAGCACACTATACGTTGCGATACAGGCAGGTGATCAGGTTTGCTCTAAAACGTGCATGAGAGTGAACTTGTTGCGCCTTAAGGTTGAATGTAGCGTCAGTGATACGACAGAGTTTGCCGAGCGTTACCACAGCGTAACCTTGGGTAAGTCTGTGTTGGTCGATCACTCTCGAGTCTGACGATCGAGTGTTTGCAAATGCTTGATGATGGCCGAAAAATCCTCTGGCCCGCCGCCCAACTCTACAAACTCTTTATAGAGTCTGGTTGACAAGGCCCCCAAGGGTGTTGCCACATCCACTGAACGGGCAGCATCCTGCGTAAGTTTCATGTCCTTGAGCATCATGTGCCCGGAAAATCCGGGTTTGAAGTCATTGTCAGCGGGTGATTGTGGCCCGACACCGGTAACCGGGCAGTAACTGTTGACCGACCAGCAGGATCCTGTTGAACTGGACAGGATATCGAACAGTGTTTTGGCATCAAGGCCAAGTTTCTGGCCAAGGTTAAATGTCTCAGCTGTGCCGATCATGCTGGTGGCAAGCAGCATGTTGTTACAGATTTTTGCTGCCTGCCCGTTACCAGCATTACCGCAGTAAATAACATTGTTGAATATGGGCTTGAGCAATGGTCCTATGGTGTTCAGCTGAGACTCATTCCCGCCAATCATTGCCGTTAGTGTTCCAGCGGATGCGCCTTTGGTTCCACCGGAAACCGGAGCATCAAAAAATACATGACCAGCCTCGCTGGCTAGCTTGTGTGCCAAACGTGCATCGTTAATGTCGATGGTAGAGCAGTCGACGATAGTGGCAGAGCTCTGGCTGGCGTCGATAATCTGCTGGAGGACATCAAGGACGATCGCTCCATTGGGCAGCATGGTAATAACGATTTCTGCATCCTGCATGCATTCGGGCAAGGTGCCGACTAACGTCAGATTGTCATGCGGCATTGCAGCAGACGCACTAATGTTTGCATCGTACCCGTACACCTTGTAGCCCGCGATTGCCAGATTGCCTGCCATGGGAAGGCCCATGTTTCCAAGGCCTATAAAAGCGATGACATTAGTGGGCATATTGAGTAACCACAGTGAGGACTTGGCTTACAGTTTACGCCTCTTTCTAGTCAACAACGATATTCACCCGGCGATTGGCCTTTCTGCCTGATGGATTGGCGTTGGATCTCAGCGGTCTTTTCTCACCCGCGCCCAGTATTCGAATCATTTTCCTGTCAATACCTTGCTGCAGCAGAAATTGTCGGACGGCTTCGGCCCGACGCAGGGAGAGTTGCTGATTGTATTCTTCGGTACCTATGCTGTCGGTATGCCCGGTAAGGGTAACTTTTTTCTCTGGGTTTTTACGAAGGTGATCAATCAGGGGTTGCATTTTGTCTCGTACCGCCTGGCTTATCGTACTCTGATCAAAACCAAACGATACCGTTTCAGGAAGCTCTGCTTGTGGTCCACTTTGCGTTTCAGTGTCGTTTTCAATGGCTGATTCTTCTGGCAAGGCCGCACTCAAGGTAGGTAGAGATAGTGTGCCCTCTGATTCAGGCTTGTTTTCCATCCGTAGGCGCGTCGCTTCACTAATGGCCCATGTCACTTTAGGCTTGGGTTCAGTGGCCATCATCTGTTCAACGCTCTTGACACCATGCGGCTCATGCTTATCCGCGCTCAGGTAGTATTCATCCGGCTGGTCGTTGGTGTTTTTCGTTGCTGATGCTCTCTGTGCGATGGCTTGTTTGAGTGCCTTTTTATCGGACGCCTCTTGCAAGGCAACTTCTGCAGCCTCTGTATGTCTACCGGGTTCGCTGTTTGTCGTGGACGAAGAGAGTAATGGCAGTGACGGCATAGTAATCTTGCCCAGCTGATAGGTCACTGACAGGCCAAAGCGGGCGGCATCGGCATCATAGTTGACACCTTCTGCACGAAGCGATAATCGATCACCGACTGGTACCTGCACACCAGCACCTGCCAGCCAGTGCACATCGCTGCCGCGTTGCAGCTCGATGTCACTTTGATTGCTTATTTTGCCGACCCCGAGCCGCCCGTATAAAGAATATTTCTTGCCGTTTTGACTTACCGCGGCTCCGCCCAGATGATACAGGCCGCTGACATTGACATCCTGATAGTCAATGCTGCCTATCGGCTCCAGTGTCGTTGTTCCAAGGTTCGAATATTCCAGTTCCACGCCCATTGTTCGGCTCAATTGATATCCAGCGGTGGCATTCCATGCCGTACCGACGCTGTCGCGATCATCCAGGCGCGCGTTCTCGATACCAGGCATCAGCCGCGATGCACCACCGCCGATACCCAGATAGAGGCCGGTGTGGACATTCGCCAATGTCGGGCCTGCGGCAAGGCTGGTGCTGAGAAAAACTAACAGAGCACTTTTTAGAGTGCGAGCAGTACCCGCATGGATGAGAATCAGATAGATGGTGGAGAACACCAGTAAGGCAGTAAGCGTCATATCCGGTTGTCCCGAGCCTGCGATGCTGCAACCACCACCACTTATTGATGTGGTTGCTGTTACCGGTTCGACAGGTGCCGCTGGCGCAATGACCGGTGGAACCACAACAGGCTCACTTACCGGAAACTTGACCGAAGCAATCTGAATCAGCCCATCGCCCTGACTATCGGAATCAAAGCGATCAGCGATACCGTCTGAATCGAGATCAGGCTCTCCCAGAACACTGGCATCTACACGGTCGTCGATGCCATCGCCATCGCTGTCGTCGCCGTTTGTAAAAGCGACATCCGCATAATCGGATACACCATTGGCGTTAGTGTCGCTGCCAAGATCGACGCGACCATCGCCGTCCAGATCGGCATCGACCAGCGATGACCCTTCTATGTCAAACTGTCCGTCGTTGTCACTATCAAGATCGATGTAATCCTGCTCGCCATCAGCGTCGGTATCGGCGAGTATCAACGGCACACTGAAAAACCCGTCGTCCATGCCATCGGCATTGAGATCCTGAAAATTGTCCGCAAGACCATCACCGTCGCTGTCCTGTCCACCGGCTTCTACCAGATCAGGCAAGCCATCGTTATCAGAATCCAGATCTCGATAGTTCACTAGCCCGTCTGCGTCCGGATCGGCAAGTACCCGTGTGGCGATGTCGTTTTGCAGGCTGTTAATGCTGGTAAATCCCTCATCCACAGGTGTCACCTCCGCTGCATCCGACAAGCCATCGTTGTCTGAGTCAAGATCCCGGATATCACGAATACCGTCCTTATCCGTATCCACGGGGGTATCAACTCTTGTCAGACCAGTGAGTGCGGTATCATCCATCATGCCGTCGTTGTCAGTATCCAGCGAAGCTGCCAGTGCTGGCCGGGCACTGGCTTCAATCAGATCGAAGATACCATCGTTGTCCGAATCGACATCGAACTCGTTGCTGATGCCGTCACCGTCCGCATCGCTTCCCCGTTCGATTCTGTCCGCCAGAGTATCGCGGTCCATATCCAGATCCTGAGGAAATGAGCGCATGTTCAGTGGATCGCTCTGGAACTGAAGTTCTATTGCATCCGGATAGCTATCATTGTCATCATCGGTATCGGCGTTGTTCCCCAGACCATCGCCATCACTATCCTGAGCTTCCGTGAAATTGAGAGGGAATACATCCAGCGAATCTACGACCCCGTCGTTGTCATCATCAAAGTCTGCATTGTTACCTGTACCGTCGCCATCAGTGTCTGTGTACTCTGATGCAAGCTCGGGAAACGTATCATCAACGTCGAGAAAACCGTCGTTGTCGTCATCGGTATCGCGAGCGTTGCCAATACCATCAAGGTCGGTGTCTTTCTGTTCGGTAGGGTCCAGAGGAAACGCATCTTGCTCATTGGGTGCACCATCGTTGTCCTTGTCGGGATCCGAGTTGTCACCAATGCCATCATTGTCGCCGTCGCTTTGTTCATTGACATCCTGCGGAAAAAGATCGGCATTGTCACCGACACCGTCATTGTCGGAGTCCGTCGTTTCTGTAGGGTCATTGTCAAAAGTATCGGCATTGTTTCCCACGCCATCTTCGTCAGAGTCAAACCACTCGCTAGCATCGTCCGGAAAAGCGTCAAGGAAATCAGCAACACCATCCTCATCCCGATCAGGGGTGCCAGGTGGAAGCTCACCGAAAGGGGTAGGGTCGGAATTGTCACCGATCCCATCACCATCCGAATCGCTTGTCTCTAAAGGGTCATCCGGAAAAACATCAGTATTATCGCCAACCCCGTCACCGTCCGAGTCAGTTGTTTCCGAAGGGTCTTGAGGAAAGTCATCAGCGTTGTCACCGGTACCATCACCGTCACTATCGACAATCTCGGTTTCATCATTGGGAAACTCATCTGCATTGTCGCCAGTGCCATCGTCATCGGAATCGGTTGTCTCTGCGGGGTCTTGAGGAAAATCATCAGCGTTGTCGCCGGTACCATCACCGTCGCTATCGATTGTCTCTGACGGATCCTCCGGGAAGACATCGGCGTTATCGCCAACGCCATCGCCATCGGTGTCGGTTGTCTCGTTGGGGTCATTGTCAAATGCATCATTGACATCAGCAACACCATCGCCATCAGTGTCATTCGTCAGTGATGGATCATTGGGAAATGCATCGCTGTTATCACCGATACCGTCTCCATCAGAGTCTTTGGTTTCCGACGGGTCAAACGGGAAAGCATCAGCGTTATCGCCAACACCGTCTCCATCGGTATCTTTTGTTTCGTCGGGATCTTCCGGAAATACATCGGCATTGTCGCCTACACGATCCCCATCTGTGTCCACGGTTTCGGTAGGATCAGTCGGGAATGCGTCACCATTGTCTCCGGTACCGTCGCCATCAGTATCTTTGACTTCGCTGGCATCGTTCGGAAATTTGTCAGCATTATCACCGGTACCATCGTCGTCAGTGTCAGCCCATTCGGCTGGATCGTCTGGGAAAACATCACCATTGTCACCGACGTTATCCCCATCTGAATCGACGGTCTCTGTGCCATCATCGGGAAACACATCGCTGTTGTCACCAACACCGTCATCATCCCTGTCGAATTGTTCGCTAGCGTCTTCAGGATGACTATCTGCATTGTCGCCGACACCATCATCATCAGTATCGACTGTCTCGTTTTCGTCATTAGGAAACCTATCCGTGTTATCACCGACGCCATCATCATCGGAGTCTGTAGTCTCGCTTGGATCGTCGTCAAACGCATCGGCATTGTCACCGACACCGTCACCATCGCTGTCTACGGATTCACTGGCGTCATCTGGAAACTCGTCTTCAAGATCGGGAACGCCATCCTGATCTGAATCAACAGGTTCACTTTCACCGTTGGGTGTTGGGTCCTCTGTATCAATTGTGCCGTCGTTATCATCATCCGGATCCTCTCGATCGCCGATGCCATCGCCGTCGTTGTCGTTGAATTCCGTTTCATCCAGAGGGAAGGTATCGTTTTCATCCGCGGTGCCATCGTTGTCATCGTCGGGGTCGGTTGAATCCAGTTCTCCATCGCTATCACTGTCTGCCTCAGGGTCAGGGACCACGACAGGCCCGCCTGACAAGCGCATGTTCAGATCATCAAGACGGTCAAAGCGTGAGCCGCTGGTAGCGGTAACTGAGAAGTAGGGGTGTAGTTTGGATGCCTGGGCAATGTCTGCATTGACAATCCCCGGCTGTGAGAAAACTGTTACTACAGAGCCCACTATTCCAGTACTTGTGGCGTTACTGATAGCAATGGAGATATCAAACGTATTCTGTGCTTTGGTGAGTATGGTGACTTCAAAGTGGTACCACTCACCGGGGAACAACACATCGAACTCGCTCAATTCAAAATCAAACGTCTCTACCGTTGCACTACTGTTGACGCTGGACAGAATTGTGACAGTGCGATCTGTGGCGAGATAGCCAATACCCGAGGAGGTATAGCCTGAGCCAACAGGTTCATTGATGTTGCTTGTTGCGATGCCCAGACCGCTGAAACCGCGTGACGAGGCGGTGCGAAGAAAGGCGGACAGGCGATAACTGTCGCCCGGCCCGTTGACTGAATAACCGATTTTTGATGTCCAGACATCACTGGTATTCTGTCCACCAGAAGAATTTATGACACCTGAACTACTGATACCCCCTGTATCCTGACTGAACAGATGTGTGCTGCTATCTGGATTAAAAAGTCCACGCAAGTCTGCGCTGTCGTCAAAGTCAATATTGACAATGGTATCTGCGTGGATAACCTGCGCAACAAGCGCAAGCACCGAAAAAAAAGCGACGACAGAAGCTAGACGTAATGCCCTGATGAGTCGGAAAACTGAAATCATGGATGTTTGACTACCGTTGCCTTTTAGCAAGTGAGCAGGATCGTTGCGGTGTTGATCCTGTAGAAGCTCTTGCCATCCATGTGCCAGAAGGTACGGCCATATGACGTAACTTGACTTCGATTGTCAGGCAGCATGTTTCATAGGTGCTGCAAGCCTTTCGCAGCGGTCCATGCAGCGGTCTTTGCAGCTAACTTGTGCTAACAGAAGCGCTCAGTGTTAGTGTGATGCGTATCTCGTTTGTTGGGTTGTCACGGTTGTTCTTGATACGTCTGATTTCTGACACCGCCACATGATCATCGCGCATGACGCTCGAAACGACGTAACGTGCTTTCACTGCGCTCTTCGATGAGCGCTACGATGGTGTTGACGATTGTCGATGACTGGAAGTGTGAGTGCTTATTGCGAAGTGCATCGGCCAGTGCGGGTAGACGTTGCGCAAAATGCAGGAGTCGTTTCTGTAAAGGTGCAACAGCGAGGCGGTTACTTCGTGCAAATTGCTGCCAGTGACGTGGCATAACACCTTTGAATGTGTATTGACTGGCTATCTTCATAGCCATCTTTTTGCTTAGCTGCGGATAAGCTGCAGTGCACAGTGAATCATACAAAGGCGCCAGCGTGGGTTTCCAGTGTTGCGCTGCTGTGGGTGCCTGCATATACAACAAGGAAAAATTCTTGGCGTGAGCGTCATGATTACCAATGAGTGCATTAAAGAAAATATAGTCAATAAAACGTAGCACGTTAGGTGCGTTGGGGCGCGTCTGTTCCCGTATAAGTTGCAGGCAATCTGTCAAGTCAGGACCACCTTCATGTTGATACTTGCTATCAGAAGTACGTCCTAAGGCCTGACAAAAATCTTCCTGGTGAAGCCGATGTCGAAGGCCTTGTGCATCGCTTGTCCGGTCATAGCGTTTGACCAACAGGTAGCTTGAGTCGTTGACAGTACCAATCTGTACGTGTGCAGCTTCAAGTCCGGCTGTGGCTGCCAGTTGCAGACAAAATGCTTCGTTAAGGACAGTTTCAGACAGCGAGTTGATAGCAGGTTTCAGGATATGCGTGCTAGGTTCGCCCTGCAAGGCAAGTCCGATACGCTGATCGTCAACGACCACCGGCAATTTGTCTTGAGCACCGGCAAGGGACAAACGCATATCGGTACTGCCTGCAAGCATGGGCCGTTGTGGCAACTCGACAAGAATCTTAGCCAACTCATCGTCATCAAGCCATTGTATCAGCCCCGTTGAATGCGTTTGTGGTAGCTCCGGTGTTGTATGTAATGACACCGCTCCAGCACATTCCCCACCGATCTCGTTCAGTAGACCGAAGGCGTTTGCCTCTGACAACTGAAACTGGCGTAGTAACAGCTTGCGAAGACTACCTTCAGGTAGCAAGCCTGCAAAAAACGCATTGGCTGCTGTGTCGTTGAATGAATCGACCTGTAACGGTAACGCAACAGACAGTGCACAGGCGTTGGACGAAGCAAGCCAGGTTTCGTCGTAGATGAAGTTCAGCTTTGCACGTTCCTGGGTCAGCCTGCCAACAAGCTCGTCGAACAGGAATACGTATAACGTTTTTTTCACGGGTCACAACCGTTGAGAACCAGCTGAGCCCCTAAAGCATCGATAACCTGAAGTGCTCTTCCGAGTTGGATCGTAGGTTTGCCAGCCTCCAGCTCGACGATGAATCGTACACCGACGCCACTGGCCAGAGCCAGTTCGGGTTGAGTCAGACCCAGCTGCTTGCGTGTTTTGCGTAATGCCGTACCCAGAGCCTTTGGGCTGTCAATAACAGGAGGTAGAGTTTGTTCTTGCATAAATCCCGCTCGGGAAATATTGTTTACTTGACGGTACAACTATAGCAGAATTTCCCGATCGGTAAATGTGTTGGGATTTTTTGGTAAGATCTCTATAATATTTCCCGATCGGTAAATAATATCAAACGACTGAGCTCTGATGCTCGAGGATACTCAGTGTTTCCAGATGGGCAGTTTGAGGGAACATGTCCAGTGGCGTCATTGACTCCAGCTTGAAACCACCTTGTATCAACAGGGCAAGATCACGGGCAAGACTGGCAGGATGACACGATATGTACACTATGACCTGTGGCGGATTGTGGCAAAGGGCTGAACAGACGGCTTCGTCCAGACCTGCACGCGGAGGGTCGACGATACAGAAGCTGCTGGCTAATGGCAGGGATTTGAGGAGCTTCTCCACTCGGCCATGCTGGAAGCGAACATTGCTTATACCGGCATTTATCGCCCGATCTCGTGCGATACCGATATTGGTTTCAGAAGAGTCTACACCGATGACATGGGTGTCAGGGTAGCGTTGCGCCATGTCGATACTCCAGTTACCTCGTCCGCAGTAGAGATCGATACAGCGCTTGTCATGATGCTCACTGGCGATGGATGCCAGGAGTCGGGTCAAGTGCTCGTTAACGCAGGTATTGACTTGTCGAAATCCTGCATCGGTGGCATTGTCATCATTGATTGGAAGAACGGAGAGCTCACCGTCGTTTACAGCGATCTCAACTTTGCCATCCAGCCCATCAAACGCCGCAGCATCCAGATACTCATTGATGACATCCTCAGCAATGACACAGTTGTTGATGGCCACCAGCTCGCTGCTGCTACGTTGGCGGTAATGAAATTGCTTGTTCCTGACAACACCTTGAATGCGATTGCGATAATTGAATGGCTTGTCAGAGGCAATGATTGGCTTGATAGGCGGATGATCGATCTTGCCAATGCGTGTCAGGACCTCTATCAGATGTTGTACTTTAGCGTCCAGTTGCAGCTCGTATGGCAGATGCTGCCAATCGCAGCCACCGCATTGCCCGAAGTAATGGCATGGCGGTGTTTGCCTGTCAGGGGAACTCTTGAGAGTCTCGAGAACCTGTCCGCGGATAAAGGATTTTTTTCGGCTTGTCGGTTTTACCCGCACGCGTTCGCCCGGTAAGGTGTAGGGCACGAAGACCACCTGGCCCTCATGACGCCCGACACCTTCCCCGTTGTTCCCAAGCGAGTCGATATCCACGATCATGTCGTTGGATGTTGTTCGGGCGGGTCCGCGGCGGTATTTATTCCAGCCTGATTTATCTTTGCTCACCGGTGGAGTATACCGGTAAGATCAGGCTGTACCGGCAAGGGCTTATCGTTCTATCGTGAAATCAACCATCAAGGTTGCCTGTGTGGGAGCGGGCTATTTCAGCCGTTTTCACACCGAGGCATGGCAGCGTATTGCTGAAACCACGTTATGCGGTGTTTGCGATGTGAACCACGAACTTGCTGCAGCTACCGGGGCGCCTGCGTTTACTGATCTGACAGACATGCTGGTTAAAACCTCACCCGATATTCTGGACATCATTACACCGCCCGTTACGCACCTTGCTTTTATAGAACAGGCTATTGCACAGGGTGTCGGGGTGATCATTTGCCAGAAACCGTTCTGCGAGAACCTTGCGCAGGCCGAGAACATCACCGAAAAAGCCAGCCGGGCTGGTGTGACGCTTCTTATACATGAGAATTTTCGTTTTCAACCCTGGTTTCGTGTTGTGCACCAGCAACTGGAAGAGCAGACACTGGGCGTTGTCCAGCAGGCGATGTTTCGTTTGCGTACCGGCGACGGGCAGGGAGCTCATGCCTATATGGATCGCCAACCGTATTTCCAGACCATGCCACGGCTTCTGATTCATGAAACCGGTGTTCATTACATTGATACCTTCTGCTACCTTTTCGGAGAACCCACAGCCGTTTATGCCGATCTGCGTCGTCTGAACCCGGCGATTGTCGGTGAGGACGCGGGCTTTGTCGTGTTTGATCATCCAGAGCAGGTAAAAGGGGTACTGGATGCGAACCGACATCTGGATTTTGCTGCTGAAAACACACGACTGACCTTTGGTGAGTTGATCGTGGAAGGCTGCCATGCTTGCTTGAAACTCTATGGTGATGGGTGCCTGACCATTCGACCATTCGGGAGCCGGCAAGAGCGAGCACTATTGGATTCAAGGAACTGGCCGGGTTTCGCTGGCGACAGTGTTCATGCCCTGAACTGCCATGTTGTCAACCATCTGATGCACGGTTCCAGACTGGAAAACACAGCAAAGCAGTATTTGCAAGTCCTGAAGCTTGAACAGTTGGTATACGAATCGGCAGCAAAGAGCTGCAAACTTGCGGTGAATGCATAGCGCCTGATGTATTCTTGTACTCACATTTCTGCGAAGCTTAATACAGCTTCCTAAAAAGCGAAAAACACCATGTATCAGTTCAGTCAAAAATCAGTTGAGTTGCAGGATACGCTAGGCCGTTTCATGGATGAACATATCTATCCTAATGAGCCTGTGCACGCGCAACAGTTAAGCCAGGCAAGCAATCGGTTCTCGCCGTTGCCCATCGTAGAATCGCTGAAAGCCGAGGCACGCAAGGCAGGGCTGTGGAATCTGTTTGTTCCCGAAGAACATTCTGATTACTCACTGCATGGTGGTCTGGGTTTTTTTGACTATGCACCCCTCGCAGAAATCATGGGACGAGTGCAGTGGTGTGCAGAAGTTTTCAATTGCAGCGCCCCCGATACCGGCAATATGGAAGTGTTTATGAACTTTGCCTCCGATGCACAAAAAGAGCAGTGGCTAGAACCCTTGCTAGCGGGACAGATCAGATCATCCTATGCAATGACTGAACCGCAGGTCGCCTCCAGTGATGCCACCAATATCGAGTTACAGATTGTCAGACAGAACGATCACTGGCAACTTGATGGTAAAAAATGGTTTATCACCGGTGCGATGAATGATCGTACAAAAATATTCATTGTCATGGGCAAGAGTGATGCGGATAATCCTGATAGGCACCTGCAACAAACCCAGGTGCTGGTCCCCAAGGATACACCGGGTGTCAGTATCATCAGGCCTCTATCGACACTCGGCTACGATGATGCGCCGGTAGGCCATGCGGAGGTTCATTTTACCGGTGTCAAAGTACCACTTGAAAATGTGTTGCTAGGCGAGGGGCGTGGATTTGAAATTGCGCAAACCCGCCTGGGCCCCGGTCGTATGCATCATTGCATGCGGCTTGTGGGTGCTGCGCAGCGAGCCCTGGAAATCACCTGTCAACGTGTTGAAAAACGCTCCACGTTTGGTAAAAAACTCAGCCAGCACCAATCAGTACGTGAAGATATTTCGCGCATTTTTTCCGAGATAGAGATGGCGAGATTATTACTTCTAAAGACCTGCCACAAGATTGATAGCCTTGGCGTCAACGAATCAATTGACATGATCGCAGCTACCAAAACTACGATCCCGCTGCTGGTTCAAAATGTTCTTGATCGTTGCATGCAGATGCATGGCGCCGGCGGTCTCACGTCCGACTATTTTATGGCTGAAGCCTTTAACTACGCCCGTTGGTGCAGGCAGGCAGATGGGCCTGATCAGGTACACCAGATGGCACTGGGAAAGAAAATCATCCAGCGTTATTCGTGAGCGCCTCGTGACAGAATTTCAACTTGATACGAAGTCGCTTGCTGATTACCTTGAACAAGTGATTGATGGATTTCACGGACCAGTAACAGCCACCAAGTTTGGTAACGGCCAATCGAACCCGACCTACCAGCTAAACGCACGCAGCGGACTCTATGTGTTACGCAGAAAACCTACTGGTCAGTTACTGAAATCGGCACATGCGGTTGATCGGGAGTTTCGAGTCATCAGTGCGTTGAACAAAAGTTCAGTTCCCGTCGCTAAAACCTACCATCTGTGCGAAGACGACAGCATCATTGGAACCATGTTCTACGTCATGGAGCATATTGATGGACGCGTGTTCTGGAACCCGGCTTTGCCGCAGATCAACAAGCCTGAACGCCAGGCCTATTTTGATGCCATGACACAAACTTTGGTGCAACTTCACAAGCTCGACATCGATGCGCTGGGTTTGAATGACTACGGAAAACCACATGGCTACATCGAGCGGCAAGTCAGTCTCTGGACTCGACAGTACCGTGGCTCTCAAACAGAGACGCTCGACGATATGGAATTTCTAATAGAGCAGCTGCCTGCTGCCTGCCCAGCCGATGATGGTCGCGTGTCCCTCGTGCATGGTGATTTTCGTCTGGATAACATGATGTTTCACCCGGAATTGCCCGAGGTATCGGCGCTGGTTGACTGGGAATTGTCTACGCTTGGTCACCCCTTCACCGATCTGGCGTATCAGTGCATGCAATTGCGAATGCCCAATGATGGCTTTATGTCGGGGCTGGGCGGCGTTGATCGAGTTGCTGTGGGTGTACCAGATGAGCAAGCGTACGTTGATGCCTATTGTCGACAGATGAATCTTGCCCGGATACCTGACTGGAATTTCTTTCTTGCCTTGAGTTTTTTCAGATTTGCAGCGATTTTGCAGGGTGTTAAAAAGCGTGCGATTGAAGGTAATGCATCCAGCGAACATGCGCTGAAGATGGGTACGTTTGTGGCGCCATTAGCCAAGATGGGGCGTGACCAGATTGCAGGATTATGAAGCTACCCGGATGCACGCTGTTGAATGGCTGACTATCACAAGGGTCAATCTGCCAAGGGTCAATCTGCCAAGGGTCAATCTACGGGTTGCACAAAAAACACGCCTACGCTGACCGCAGAAACCTTCACTTGAGTCCCGGCCTTGATGGGTTTATCGAGCATTTCCTGACTGGGTTCTACCCGCCATTGAATACCTGAATACTTTTGCTGGGCGTGTACGGTACGACTTATATCATCACCCAACGTGAAAGTATGCCCGATGATGTCGCTGCTGCGATCATTGCCAAGCTCAGTGCCGCTTTGCAGTTTCTTGAGCGGATACCACAGGGCTGCTGTGGCTACGGCGGTTGATACAGCAAAACTTGCTACTGCAGCAATAAAATGAACAGGGATGACGTTGAACCAGAGCAATGCACCAGTGACAATAGCGCCAATACTGCCGAACAACAGAACACCACTGCCGAGCCCAAAGGCGATGAGTTCAATGGCGAGCAATAAAAAACCCAGTGCCAGCCAGAATTCTGCCTGGTTATTCAGAAATATATCCATATCAGGTGTTCCCGTGGTTGTGCCCCGCTGAATTCATGGCGGTTACCACTGCCATGCTTTGCGCAACCACCGATGCCGCCTCGGATTTATCTCCGTCCATCAACACAATAGTTGATTCCTTTGCGATGCTTTCCTTGGCATGAATGGCTTTGGTGGCCAGATCCAGCTGTATTGCTTTTTGTCCTTCCGCGGTGGCCGCTGCGCGACCTACAGTATCCAGTGCTTCCGCCTGCGCCATTGCAACGGTTCTGATGGCCTCTGCCTCACCCTGTGCTTCCAGAATCTGTTGCTCGCGCTGTGCCTCAGCTTCCAGTACCACTGCACGCTTCTGTCCTTCAGCGACATTGATGGCCGATTGACGCTCACCCTCTGACTCAAGGACGGTAGCGCGTTTGTCTCGTTCGGCTTTCATCTGTCTTTCCATTGCATCAAGCACGCTTTTAGGTGGTGTGATGTCTTTGATTTCGTATCGCAGGCAGGTCGTACCCCAGGCTTCACCCGCTTCATTGATGGCGGCGACAATAGCGGCATTAAGGACCTCACGTTCTTCAAACGTCTTGTCCAGTGACATCTTCCCGATCTCCGAACGCATGGTGGTCTGCGCAAGTTGCGTAACACCAAAGATATAATTATCGATACCGTAGCTGGATTTTTCCGGATCGATGACTTTCATGTAAAGGACACCGTCGACGGTCAAGGTGATGTTGTCTTTAGTAATGGCTGATTGTGACGGCACATCAAGCGCCAGTTCCTTGAGTGACACCTGGTAGGCGATTCGATCAATGAACGGGAAAATAAATTTAAGACCAGCAGTGAGTGTCGTCCTGAACTTGCCGAAACGCTCGACCACGTAAGCGGTATTCTGCGGTACAAACTTGACCGATGAATTGAGGATGAGCACCATCACGATCGCGAGCCCTATCCAAAAGATGGATGCAGAATTCAGTAAAAAGTCCATGTGTGAGTGTAATCCTCAAGTAGTCATGATTTATCTGTTATTCGCATAAATATAGGGGCAAATGCCGACAATTCAATAGCTTGCCGAGCATCAACCGCGTTTAATATGTCCGCAAGGCGTTACGATTGCAGTCTGCTGAACTGGCCGAATTCTTGATAGGTACTTGGGTTTTCGGCAATAGCAAGCCTCCATCGTGTTAAAGCCCGTGCCATGCCGACTCAAAATGATGTAGCCAAGCTGGCGGGCGTGTCGACGGCGACGGTGTCTCGAGTGATTAATCGGCGCGGAGTCGTCACTGATGAGATACGCAAGCGCGTTGAGCAAGCTGTGGACGTTATTCAGTATGTACCACATGCGGGTGCTCGCGCGTTAGCACTGCAGCGCAGTCGAACCCTGGGGGCCATAGTACCTACATTGAACAATGCCATTTTTGCCGAGGGCATCAATGGGTTCGAACGTTACGTACAATCCAGGGGTTACACCTTTATATTGGCCGTGTCTCACGGTGATCAAAAACAGCAAGTCGATCTTGTCTTGCGGATGATTGAGCGAGGTGTTGATGGCTTGTTGCTGGCCGGGAACGATCATGAGTCAGCCGTCTTTGATCGTCTGGATAAGGCGGCAATCAGGCATGCCTGTTCGTGGACCTATGATGAGCATGCGCGTGCACCAAATATCGGGTTTGACAATGCGCTGGCAATGCACGCTGTGGTCGATCATCTTGTTGACCACGGTCACACGAACTTTGGCATGCTGGCAGGGCGCAGTGCCGGTAATGCGCGCACCGAGCAGCGTATCCTTGGCGTTGTCAATCGGCTTAACCATCACGGGGTTGCTTTGTTACCACGCTGCATTGTCCAGGTTGATTACTCCATAAAAGACAGTCGCAAGGCCTTCTGGGAGCTAATTAACAACGACGTCTCGGCCATTATTTGCAGTAACGATATCATTGCCCAGGGTGTCATACTTGAGGCGCTCAGGATGGGGCTGAGTATTCCTGAGGATATCTCTATTACCGGATTTGATGATCTGGAATTATCTGCCGAGATGTCTCCGTCGCTTACCAGTGTAAACGTCAATGTGCAGGGCATGGGCGAACACGCAGCACGGGCACTCATTGATGCCGTGGAGAACAGGACTGATGTAGCAGGCTGCCAACTGGGGAGCAGGCTTGTGGTGCGTCAAAGCAGTGGACCGTGCAAAGCGCTTTAACGATCCGCTATGGCCGTAACGACACGAGAAACGATTCGATAGTGTTGCCCACAAGCTCACTATGGGTATGGTGTGGGGCGTGGCCTGCGCCGTCAACAATCAGTGTTTGAAGCTGCTCAATCTGGTCAACGAGCCTGTCGTGATGATTCCATGGCGGTACCACGGTATCTTCGCTCGCAGCTATGGATAGAAGCGGTTGATTGATCGTTGCATAGCGCGTTGACTGCAATGCCAGATAGTTGCTGAGTCTGGTGCGATCAAGGGCATTGTGTCGATACGTCTGTGGGCGCAATGATAGAGTCAGGCCTGTATTTTCAATGTAGTTCTCTGGTACCGGGTCTGGTGCCAGCGTGCTGGCAACGGCGCCTTCGAGAGCTAGTCTGCCAAGTGGGGCAATGTACTGCCAGACAAACAAATTGCCCAATACCGGTCGTGCACTGAGTTCGACATGCCAGGCGCTACCACCCTCCCAAGGGTGGGTAGCACCCGAAATCAAGACACCGGCCTTTACCTGAATATGATCATGCTCTGCCATCAGTGCGGCCATGACAACAGAGCCTGCCCATGAATGTCCAATCAGAACCGGATTGCTAATTTCCAGTTCGTTCAGTGTATCCAGAATCATTTGCGCCTGGTGTGCAGGATCACTTGCCAGATGCCGTGGTCCTCTATCGCTATATCCATGGCCTGGCCGGTCTATGGAAAGCACTCGCCATTGTCTTGCCAACTGCGGATGCAAATAGGTACTGAAGTCCAGAGCGCTGGTACTGGCTCCGTGAATAAGCACGACTGTTGTGTCGTCCTGGTGATTGGCACTGTTGCCAGAGTCAATAACGTGTAGTTGATGGACCCCTGCCTGTACCAGAGTACCTTGCATGGGGTAGTCCATACCTGCCTTTACAGATAACAGGAGTGTCAGCAGAACCAAAGCGAGATTAAAACCCACGACTGCACAGACGATTTTAATGATGCGTGTTTTCATGGACGTATTATCCATGAAAACGCGACAGTAAATTCAAGTGGGGTAACCCGGATTATTCATGAAATCACGGGGACGCCCAGTCCCAATCCTTCTGCATCCCCTTTGTCCGTAGCGAATCCCACTCAGTCGGAAATACAGTCTGTATTCCGCCGGGCTGCGATCAGCTCCTTCGCGGAATCCGCTACGAACAAAGGGTCTGGTAAAAGGATTGTGCGTTTCATGAATAGTCCGGGTTAAACGGTCTCCAGCATTTGATTAGCGCGTTCGAACCACATTCTTGATATCAGGTTATCCTTTGGTAGCTGAATACCCAGCGTATCGATGCCAGTGTGACGTTTTTTGAGTTCAGTTAGAATCTCTTTGGCGACCAGCAGGTTACCGATTTCTAACTGGGCAATAGCGTCGCTGTACATGGATGTCTCGTAGTAACTGGTGTCAGGAAACCTTTCGCGCAGTGTCTGCATGGCACGTAAAGCGTTCGTCGGGCTATCAAGATCGATTAGATGGATATAACCTTTCAGGTAGTAGGCGTCGTCTGCCAGATAGCTGTCAGGGTACATGGCAGTGAAGATATCCAGCGTACGCATGGCCGCACTGTAGTCTTTTTCGTCGCGATGACGCATCGCCTCCAGATAAAGCGCAAGATCTTCTGCACCATCGTAGGTCTGCGATTCATCAATAATAGGTAGCCGGATTGCTGCCCTGCGTTTGTTGGGTGTTACCGGATCGTTTTGCAA
Source organism: Granulosicoccus sp. (assembly GCA_045110475.1). Taxonomy (GTDB): domain Bacteria; phylum Pseudomonadota; class Gammaproteobacteria; order Granulosicoccales; family Granulosicoccaceae; genus Granulosicoccus. The sequence continues at coordinate 5,541 of JBGCGC010000116.1, read as the reverse complement.
GTAATTGTTGTAGGTGCTTCGAGCTGAAACAAATTCACCGGATGCTTCCAGTTCACTCGCTCGATAGTAGCTTTGTTCATTGATATTGACCGATTCTTCGACCATCTGAATGGTGTCGTAGTCTATGATGAACTCGGCGGCATTATTGCCTTCCGTGGTCGGTCGGAAAACCACATCAAGGGTGACCGCTTCGGCTGGGTTCAAAATAATCTCATCAAGGACATCAACGCTGAATTGGTCAGCGTTCGCGCCAACGATAGCCAGGTTCTTCAGGGGGTAGATGTCTGCGCCGCGATTGGCAATGCGCACGGCGAGTGAGGAGTCTGTACCAACTCTCTGATCGGCGTAGTACAGGCCTTCTCCCGTGTCCTCCCCCATGGGTTGTTCACGGTGCGTGACGTACAAATAAGTGCCGTTGATACCTTTCGACGTGCCTTCAGGGGTGCTATCTCCGCCTGAGCAGGCGCTCAGCACAATGGCGCTGACGGCTACGCTCAGGCATGTGCGCAGGTTCCATGAACTCATTGTTTTCTTCATTTTCACGTAATTGACTTTGCGGCCCATGGCGTATATCAGGCAACCTTGCTCGTGTCGTCCTTGTCCGCGTCATGCCCATCCTTCGGAGTGAAGGTATTAAAGAAATCCAGCGCACTTCGGCAACTGCTTAAAGCGGTGTCAACATCGACACCCGGCTGCGATGAGTCAGGCTGATTTTTAAGGTTCTCAACATGGGCGATACTGTCTTTTGCAGCCGATATCTGTTCACGCACGCTGTGCATGGCAGCAGTCAGTTCATTGGCAATTTCACCAAATTCTGATTTATCGCTCGAGCGAAGTCGAACGTCCAGCTCGCCATTACCGATATCACGCAAGGCCCGCTTGATCGCGAGTATTGGGCGGCCTAGCTTGCGAGTAATGAATACGGCAAGACTGGTTGTGATAATGACGTTCACCGCCAACATGGCAAGCATCCATTTGAGCAACACGGAGCTCATCGTGGGCAGCGCTTCGTTGGCCAGTGCGATATCCTCTGATACGAACAGCAGTGGCGCCATACCGGTTAGCAATGTGCCAAGCATCTGGTGATAGAACACGCCAACGAGTACCGTGGTAATGGCCAGATAGAGCAGCGAGAGCAAGATGACGCGACGGATTTCCTGCGCCTGGAACGTCTTGTCGCGCAGCAGGGAAATCAGAAAGTTGGAATCGGACGAACGAGCCATGTCAAGCACCAGTACAATAGGTATAGCTGTGTGTCGGCGCCATTTTCATTAACTTGATCAGGTGGTCTGCCGGCCCATGATCAGCCGTGACGATACCTGTGCGCTGATTCTCAAGATAGAAACTGATACAAACGATGAACCCTGATCCACTGGAGTATGTTGATCCTGGCACCGCCTTTTCTCTGGCAGGTGCGATCTATCTGTTGCTGGCTATATGGGCGGGCTTTCACGTCATTCTGCACAAGCGTAACGAGGCCTCGGCATTCAGCTGGTTGGGCATAATCGTTCTGGCGCCCTTGATTGGTGCCTTGTTGTACTGGTTTTTTGGCATCAACCGGATTCAGCGCAGGGCGCAGGCAGAGTTGCCTGACCACACCAGTACCGCGACTCAGCGCGACAAGCAGTTATGTGTGCGAATGGAGTCCCTGCCTCCGAGCTGGCAAGATCGTATGCGCTTTGGCGGTGGCGTTCACGACGCGCCGTATCTTGCAGATAACGCATTGACACCGTTAATCAATGGTGACGAGACCTACCCGCAGATGCTGGGGGCAATCGAGCAGGCGAGGGACAGTATAGTGCTGTCCAGTTACATTTTTGAATTTGACGAAATAGGGCGGCAGTTTGTGGCCGCTTTGGTGAATGCACACAGACGCGGTATCACTGTACGCGTGATGATCGACGGACTGGGGGTTGGATACGGTTTGAGTCTGGTGCGCTCTGATCGGGTGCTCAGGCGACAAGGAGTAAAAACGGCACGGTTCCTTTCCGCGCTTTCAACTAACGGTACGCGCTTTATCAATTTGCGTAATCACCGAAAAATCCTCTCTGTGGATGGCCAGGTAGCATTTATCGGTGGTGTCAATATTCGTGACAACAACTTGCTCAGTGGTCGTGCTAACCACAAAACGAGGGATGTGCATTTTAAGGTGCGAGGGCCTGTGATCAATCAGATCAATCATGTCTTTGCAGCCGACTGGGAATTTGCCAGTGGAGAACATCTGGAACTTCCGGGGTGGGTGGATGATGGTGAAACCCTGCCAGTCGCCAGCCGAGTCTTGCTGGATGGGCCAGATGATAATTTTCAAAAACTCAAGTTGACCATATTGGGCGCTGTGCAATCTGCCAGGCATCGGGTCTGTGTGGTTTCACCGTATTTTCTTCCGGATAAATCCATTACCAGCGCGTTACAGCTTGCGGTGCTTCGTGGCGTCAGGGTAGAGGTGTGTATCCCTAAAAAGAACAATTTGAGGTTTGTAGGCTGGGCCATGCAAGCGAATCAGGCAGAGCTACTTGAAATCGGCGTTAAGCTGTTTGAATTACCTGCCCCGTTCGACCATAGTAAACTCTTTGTTGTCGACGACGACTGGTGTCTGGTGGGGTCAAGTAACTGGGATGCCCGCAGTCTGGAGCTCAATTTCGAGATTAACCTTGAATGTTTCGATACCGGATTCAACAGCGAGCTAACGGCAATTATTGACGAAAAACTGACAGAGGCTGTACAACTTTTGCATGCACCGGATCATCAGTTTCTTGTGCGCGTCCGTAATAATTTTTTCAGACTTTTCTCACCTTATCTTTAACCCCCATGTCAACTGACAACCCTGGCTCAGCATGATCAGACGCCGCTTCCTGCCGCAGGGGTTCACGGCTGATGACGAGCTACAGGTCATGGGATGTCCGAAGACGGGCGGTCTGGGTCCTGAAATCCGTTGCCTGCTTTGGAATATTCTAAAAGCCAGGCGTCGCAAGTGGGAAGAAGATTTTGCCTTTCTTGCAGCAGATCGAAATCTAGTGATGTTGCAGGAAGCGGTCTTCAACGCGCCTTCGGATCACCTGTTTACGGGCAGTGAACGTTATGAGTGGGTGATGGCACGTAGTTTCAGGGATCCGCTTAGTCGGATAGAGCATGGCATCAAAACCGGGTCTACCTGCAAAGCGGTTCAGCGTCACTTTTACCTTTCGCCGCACTCTGAACCGTTACTGCAAACCCAGAAGTTACTGCTGGCGACGGTGTATCCACTGTCGTCGGGCAATGAGCATCTGCTCGTGTTGAATATGCACGCCATCAATTTTGTCACTGTCAGAAAATACGCTGATCAGCTTGATCAATTGGGACAGGCGCTGGCCTTGCACAAAGGACCAGTGATACTCGGCGGGGATTTCAACACGTGGAATCCTTCAAGACTTCTCTATTTCAAGCGTGTGGCCGCCACTGCCGGACTGGTTGAAGCTGCCATGGAGCGCAAAAGTAAACTGGCACACATGAACCAGCATCTGGACCACCTCTTTTACAGGGGGCTTGAGCTGCGATCAGTGGAATCGCTGAACCGCTATCAATCATCTGATCATGCGCCGATTAAGGCAACGTTCGTGTATCGACCTTTTGGGTGAATTGACAGCACGAGCCGCACCTACATCACGGTGGTTACCAGAAAGGCCACGAACAGAACCACCGCACCGAGTAGCATGGAAACGTTAAGCCATTCTTTTGAGGTGCCATAGGGACCGTGCTTGATCCAATGTACGGCGGTCGGGGCTAGCCTGTAGATCACGTACAGGCAAAGCAGGATAAATGGAATTTGTATCCAGGGATTAGTCATGTTGTTACCTTTTCACTATTGCCCATCTGTAACTGCAGATTCATATTGGCAGACTCAACGAAATTGGGCCGCAAATAGCGGCCCAATGTACTGTGCAGATCAAAGCGCGGCTGCTCGCCGCCTTGTGGCCTGACTAGTCGTCGCCACCTACAATACCCAGCAGTTGTAACAAGTTGGTAAACATGAGAAATATATTTATGAACATATTTACCGATGCGCGGATGTAATTGGTCTCTCCACCGTTGATAATCCGGCCGGTATCGAAAAGAATAAAACCGCTCATCATGAGGATGATGCCGCTGGAAATACCGATGTGCAGCATAGTGGACTGTGTGAAAAAGCTCGCTATGATAGCGCCGAACAGCACGATCATGCCAATCGCCAGCATGCCGTACAAAAAATCAAAACTTTTTCTGGTGGTGAGCACATAGGCGCTCAGCGATAGAAAGATCACACCGGTACCACCCATTGCTGTCGCAATCATGCTGCCGCCATTTGCCAGCCCCACGTAGTAGTTCAGCATAGGTCCTAATCCGAAGCCGAGCATGCCGGTAATCAGAAACACGATACCGATGCCACCAGCGGAATTCTCGAAACGCGGCAACACGAACCAGAGGACGCCGAAAGCGCCTAATGAGAACACAGCCGCCACTATCTGCGAAGGCGAGATCGCCATGGAAATAACTGCCATGAGTCCGCTGAACAGCAATGTTGCGGAAAGCAGGGCGTAAGTGTTCCGCAGCACGCGGTTGGTGGAGAGAACACCCTCCTGTGTATGCGTAAACGCTTTTGTAGTTTGCATAACCTTAAAAACTCCTAATAAAGATTAAATGGCAGATTACCCTACCGGGCTACAACAAGTTGATAACTATACCCTTTTAGCGGAAATTCGAGTATTTGGATTAGTCGTATTAACTGTCACAAACATACGGAAAAATCGATTAATGAGTTGACCCGCTACGAAAAAACTGAAGTGCTGATCTACATTCGAGACTTAATATGATGTCAAAGCCTAACATCTTCAAGATGGCAGATTTCCTGCATAATCGCTCTCAATACACCACATTATGCTCAGAATCTTGTACACTGCGCAGCGCCGGAGAGGTGGCAGAGTGGTCGAATGCGGCGGTCTTGAAAACCGTTGACTGTCAAAGGTCCGGGGGTTCGAATCCCTCCCTCTCCGCCATTATTTTCCCACGTGCAGCATAACTGGATAGTATTGGCAACGAACACGCCGGCGGGTTCAGGCGAGTGTTGTGCCGAGTGGCTTGGGTGGAACGGGTTAACCCGGCGGATTGGGTGGACTGACTGTAATAAAGAATCCTCAGGCGTGTTCACCGCCATATGCGTGCAATCCAGCCTGTTTGTCATGTTGCGCGACTGCCACTGAATCCAGAGATCTGCCACAGGCTAGCGTCTTCCGAGCTGTTAGCCATTTATGCAATACAGTTTGCCAAGCCTGGATTATTCATGAAGCCACCAGATTCTTCCGCATCCCCTTTTCCTGTAGCGAATCCTGCTCAGTCGGCAATACAGTCTGTATTCCGCTCCTTCTCAGAATTCGCTACAGAAAAAGGGTCTGGTGGAAGAATCAGGCGTTTCATGAATAGTCCAGGCTAAGAGCCCGCGCGGCCGGAGGCGGCCCCGCAGAAATCAATCGGCTACAAGCAGCCCATTTTTGGCCAAATCTTGCGCTCATTTTCGTCACTTAGCCAGCT
>JBGCGC010000115.1:0-37540 GCA_045110475.1 Granulosicoccus sp. | reverse complement strand
CGGCTACGAGCAGCCCACTTTTGGCCAAATTTTGCGCTCATTTTCGTCACTTAGCCAGCTAAACTCCTCAAATGAGCGCAAAATTTGACTCAAAATTGGACTACTCTCGCTCGATCGCTTTCTACCGCGCAGACTCCTAGCCTAAGCTTGCAGGTTCACTAAGTCGAAAAACCGGTTGTCCCCGATGTTGGCTTTGCGCGGCTAATTCACCACGCCCGGCGGATGAATACGACGTTTACAGAATATTCAAAAATCCTGTGGTAAGGCATACTGTCATCTTTACATAAGCATATGTATATATCTCATGGAAGGACTACTTGCCGGCCTGCGTGCAGCGGGTGAGCCCACCCGACTTCGTTTGCTGGCGTTGTGCGCGCACGCAGAACTAAGCGTTACCGAGCTGACCCATATTCTTGGACAAAGCCAGCCGCGTGTATCACGTCACCTGAAGTTACTCGTCGAAGCCGGTCTGTTGGCGCGTTTTCGTGAAGGTTCGCTGGTGTTCTATCGCCTGGCAGAAGTGGAGCGGGCAGGGCATCTGGCCCGAACCCTCGTAGATTTGCTGCCGCTTGAAGATGCCGAGTTGTCGCGCGATCTGGCGCGCCTTGAAAAAATCCGGGAAAAACGCGCAGCCATCGCTGACAACTATTTTAAGGAAAATGCGGCCCAGTGGAACAAGATACGCGCACTGCATGTACCTGAAGCCGACGTAGAAAGCATGCTACTGAACGTTGTCGGGTCGGAACAAATTGGTGCTCTTCTGGACATCGGTACCGGTACGGGTCGTTTGCTGGAATTGTTTGCGTCTCAAATTGACAAAGGGGTCGGAATAGACACTAGCGCAGAGATGCTGGCTATCGCACGAACCCAGCTAGAGAATCAAGATTTCAAACATATCCAGATCCGCAAGGGTGACATGTACAACATGCCGATTGACGACGAGAGTATCGACATGGCGACGGTCCATCTGGTGCTGCACTACAGTCTCGAACCGGCCGCTGTTGTTGCAGAGGCTGCCCGAACGCTAAAACCTTCGGGCCGATTGATTATTGTGGATTTTGCGGCTCATCAAGAGGAACATCTGCGTACCTTGCACCAGCATCAGCGTCTGGGTTTTACTGATAAGGAGATACTCCAGTGCATGCAGCAATCCGGCCTCGAGCCAGGAGCAACCCATTCGCTGGTTGGTGATCCGCTTACCGTCAAGTTATGGCAGGCACGGCGGGCTTGACTCGATTTGTTTTTTGCCAAACACCTGTGCAGGCGCAAACACGCTGTCAAATGCCCATATCGACGTCGGCAATAATTTCACCGATAAGACGGCAATCGGCCACCGAGAAGGTCAAAGGCAAGCGGCAGTCGTACAGGTGCCTGAGTACAACGTCAGTATTAGGCAAGGTCGTCCTTTCCAGGTATTGCCAACTGTCATAACGGCTGGTGTAGGCTTTTGGCTCAGGTGCGCCAAACCATTTCAGATCGACACCACGCTCGTTGCACGACATCAGAAATTGCCGGGTCTGGTTTTCAGAATATCGGCTGATGCTGAACTGGATCGAACTTGATACCTCGTAGGCTTTCGGGTGCTTGTGCGGGAGGTTGATCGAATTGCTGCCGGTGTTGAGTCCTTGCGCAAATGCGTCGTAGCGTTCATTCCAGCGCTTGCCATTAGCATCCAGTTGCAACAGTTGCGGGCGCAGGATCGCGGCTCTGAGGTTATCCATGCGGCCACTGCAATTAGGCGTTTGCAGGCGTATGGTATCGAATGCCTCCGGTGGGGGTGCAGCGACGTGCCGTTCGTACAACATGTAGGATCCTGAAAGAACAATGGCTCTGGCCATAACATCATCATCGTCAGATGTCAGTAATCCACCTTCGCCAGAATTGATATGTTTATAGGTCTGAGTGCTGAAGCATCCGATGATGCCGTGTGAGCCACTTTTGCGTCCATTGAATGTAGCGCCCATGGTGTGCGCGCAGTCTTCGATCAAGGCCACCTTGTGATCATTGAGACGCTGGCAAAGATCATCCATGTCCACCAGGTGCCCACGCATGTGTGATAGAAGCAGGACCCGTGATCCACTTAGTTTTATCTGATGTTCCAGGTGGTCCAGATCTAGCACCAGCTCAGAAGTGCATTCCACCAGAACGGATTTGCCACCTACGGCCTCGACTGCACCGGGGACAGGCGATAAGGTGAATCCGTTAGTCAATACCGGTTCGCCGGATTTAATGCCGAAGGCGCGCAGGGCTAATTGCAGGGCGTAGCCGCCGGATGCGCAGGCAAGACAATAGCGTTGCTCCTGATACTGCGCAAATTCAATTTCCAGCGCAGCAGTTTCAGAGATTTCATTGACAGAGGCGACATTGTATCGATGCAGTCTACCTCCCTGCATCACGGCGGTTGCGGCATCGATTGCCTCTTGCGGAATGGGCTCTTGCTGAGTGAAGTTTCCCGTGAAAGTGGTTTTGCCGCTGTCAGAAGGTGCCTGATTCATGTTTTGACTCAAGTTGATCAGGCCGTCTGTTGGTTGTTGCTGCGCAACATTCGCGCAGTAAATAATGCAACAAAAGCGCCTGAAATGGCTCCAATCAAGTGGCCCTCCCAAGAGACCCCTTGTTGAAAAGGCATCACTCCCTGAACAATGGTCGATGCATACAACAACCCGACAACTATCGAAATGATAACGGATTGCAGGCGTTGTTCAAATAGGCCGGCAAAGACGTGAAAGCCGATGAGGCCGAAGACCACACCGCTTGCACCAATGTGTAGAGCCTCACGACCAAAGAGCCAAAGTCCGCTGCCACAAAGAAGGGTTATCAGCGCCACGATACCACCACTATTGGCGCGCGAACCGGCCAGCAGCAGCATGGTTACGGCAAGCGGCATGGTGTTTCCCAGAAGGTGCTTGAAGTCGCCATGCAGAAAAGGCATGGCAACTATGCCGGTCAGGCCACGGAAGGTGCGAGGAACCAACCCCAGTTGTTCCAGCGGGAGAAAGTAATCGAGCGCAAAAACAACCCAGATGAAAACGATAAACGCCGCTACACCGACCAGATCGCGTTTGATGCTGTGGACGTTCCGCGAATCAACGAGTGAGTTCATACATTTGTTTCCCTGTCAGACTCACAGCGTACGTACTGTAACCCGTGGCGACTTTGAGCAGATTCTATTACACAGTCTGTTCAGGCAAGCATCTGGCGCAGCCGGTCTGCAACACTCTCAAGCGCAGATGCATCGGGAATTCCCGTGGACTGACCCTTTCGCAATGCCGTCAGTGCTTCACGGCTGATGTCCAGCCGCCCGGCATCGGGACCGTCCAGATTGAGAATCTTGATCATCTCTCTGACGTCTGACAAGGTGTCGCCGGTGTTCAGGGTGGTTGCGTGCTGCTGCAGTGCCGCACTTGCAGAACCAGCTGCCGCGGATGGCGTTTCTGCCACACCGGCTCGGTTTGCCGACGAGCCCTCTGATGCGGCGCCATCATTACCTGCACGCGTTGCGGCGTGAGCCACCGCACCGGTGGCTGCCACTGCGCCTGCAGTTTGTGCAAGCCCGCCAGCCTGGCCTTCGTTATCGGACGCTGGCAAGTCTCGCGAGGAGGCGTCCAGTCTTTCCCGTTGTTGGCTATCGTGCTCAGCCTGTCGTCGTTCTGTGCTCTCTTTCAACGATTTGACAACGAAAAATGAGGCGAATGCTAAAACCAGTAAAGCGACTAACCACCACATGACAATTTTTCTCCTTTCAGGACACTAACCTGTGCACAGTTAAACACAACCGACCCTGCGAGTTAGTGGATAACGCTGATAAACTTCAACCGCTGGCCGATACCGACCGGTGGCAGCCACTACATATACATTGGCTGTGGCCGGTAGTGTAAGCAATCCGGCCAATTTCCGTCTCAAGAATCTGGAGCTCTGAACCGAAATGGTCCGACCCGACCGATCAATAGTAAAACGTTTCGATAGCCTGAAGTCGCATCTGGAGCGCGAAAACCCGGTGCTCATCGATGCTATCGGTGGTTTCCGCAAACTTGACGATATTGGCTACCGTACTGGCTTGATAGAGCCTGATGACTCCTACGCCATGCAGATATCCTGGTGGCCGCTGGTATCTATTCTGGGTGTGTTTTCTGCGGGAAAATCCTCGTTTATCAACAGCTATCTTGGTCAACCTTTGCAAAAGACGGGAAATCAGGCCGTCGATGACAAGTTTACCGTGATGTGTTTCGGTGAAGAGAATGCCGGGCAGGTCTTGCCTGGATTGGCACTGGATGCGGATATGCGGTTTCCGTTTTATAGAATCAGTGACGAAATTGAAAAAGTTACCGAAGGCGAGGGTAGGCGTATCGATGCCTATTTGCAGCTGAAGGTGACTGATTCGGAGGTTGTTCGCGGCAAGATACTGATCGACTCACCGGGTTTTGATGCTGACGAGCAGCGTACCTCAACGCTCAAGCTGACCAAACACATCATGGACATCTCTGACCTGGTGCTGGTTTTCTTCGATGCCAGGCATCCGGAGCCGCGCTCTATGCAGGATACGCTCACGCATCTTGTCGAAGAAACCATTGGCCGGCATGACAGCAATAAATTTCTGTTTATTCTCAATCAGATTGACTCAGCCGCCCGTGAAGACAACACGGAAGAGATTGTTGGTGCCTGGCAGCGTGCGCTGTCTCAAAAAGGTCTCACCGCCGGACGTTTCTACACAATCTACAATAAGGATGTCTCACTACCGATAGATGACGAATCCCGCAAGGCTCGTTTCGAGGCCAAGAGGGATGCTGACATGGCTGATATCGAGGGTCGAATCCAGCAGGTTGAAGTAGAGCGCGCCTATCGCATTGTGGGAGCCATGGAAAAGCAAGCCTACTCCATACGTGATCAGGCCGTGCCTGCCATTGCACGTCTGAAACAGCTCTGGAGCAAGCGGGTGCTGCGTTTCGATGCCATCATCTTTGGCGTGTTGGCAGTACTTGTAGTAGGTGGTGCACTGGTGACTGGCTCAATCGGGGCACTGATGTCACTGATTCTCAGCCTGTTTGCTGATCCGATATCCATGCTGGCAATCATCGCTGCCCTGGCCATCGTTGTACTTGTTATTCATTTTCTGGTGCGCAACGGCGTGGCACAGTACATGAGTGCCAAAATGAAAGATAGTTCAGATGAACCTTACATAAAGGCCTTTGCGTTCAACACAAAATTCTACCGCAGTGTGTTTTCGAGGCATCCGGTTGGCTGGAACGCAAATTCACGAAAATCAGTTGATGACGTCATTGATCACGCATCCGACTTTGTCGAAATGCTCAACGATCAGTTTACCAACCCGTCCGGCACGACCCGCTAGTCGGCTTTTGTTCGTCGTGTTTGTTATCAGGTCAGCAAAGCTACAGGTTTATGATACGAAAGGGCTGCCGGTTCATTGAACGTAGTCGGGCAGACAGCCCGCACCGATAAAGCCTGCTCTGAGAAATTTGCAGAGCAGGTTTCTGACCAGCCCAAACCTGTTGCGACCCGGTTGGAGACCCGGTTGCGACGATCAATCGTCCAGTTGTTTCGCCGCATTGCTGCTGACATCTGGTGTCTGACCTGTAGTGTCACCCGATGCCTTGGCTCTGGATGGCGCGTCCACATCAGCCACTTTTCTGGAGGCAAATGATGTGGCTCCTGAACCTTCGGTACCATCCTTGTTCGCCAACGATCGCACGCTGCTTTTCAGTTGGCTGGGCTGGCGTTGTGACACCTTGGCTTCTGCTGCAACAGCCGGTGCGGATGCATCCTCTGATTTGCCAGTTTCAGCCACTGCCGGGGAAGTCTTGGATGTCTTTTGAGTCGTTTTTGGCTTGTTGGTTGCGGGCGCTTTCTCGTCGGCCGCTGTGACCGACTTTCCGACAGTGTCAGCTTGTTGATCGCTGCCTGACTCTTCCTGTTTCTTTACAGCTGCGCGCCGTCTGGGCGCACGGCGAGGTTTGGAATCTGCAGAATCGGCACTGCCGTCAGAGCCTTGTGTAGTCAAACTGTCATCAGTATCAGGTGGCGTGGCCTTCGATGGGTCCGCTGTCTTGACTGACTCGACCTTGTTGGCTGAAGGCGACGCTTGCGCTTCGCTTGGTGTAGTGGCAGGAGCCGGTTTCTGGGCAGCAGTTCTGTCCTTGTCGGCAGCTGCCGATTCACTTGCCGCCTTGGCATTGGCCGATTCTACCTTCTTCGCCAGTCGTGCCTTGCGGGCGGGACGAGGCCTCTTTTCGGGAGTTATGGCTTTGGCATCAGAATCGTCTTCAGTGCCGGTCGCGCCGCCAGTACCTGCGCTTGCAGCGACCTTGCTGAGCTCCTCCTTGCCTTGTTTACCAGAATCGGCATCCTTGTTGGCAGACTCGTTACGGTCGCTTTGAGTGGTTTTAGACCTGGTCCCTTCCGACTCGGTGTGTTTGCTTGCTGAGGAGGCTCTTTTAGTGTCAGTGTTGTCGCTGTTGCCGGAAATATCGCTGGAGGTTTTCGAGCCGGGTAATTCTGAGGATGCGTCCGCAGCATCAGGTCTGGTATCAGAGCCTGTCGTCGCTTTTTCAGATCTTGACGCTGTTGTACCGCTGGCAGTGGCTGCTGCGGTCGCCGCTACTTGAGCCGGCTTGGCGTCGCCCTCCACGGTTGTGCCATCTGACGGCTTGGCTGCCTCTTGGGTGTCCGTACTCGCGTCGTCGGCGCGCGCCGCGTCGTTTTCTGGTGATGTTTCAGCAGATGCGGCATTTCGGCCCCTGCCACGCCCTCCACGTCGACGGCCGCCACGACGTCCGCGAGTGCGGTTACCTTCCTCTGCCGATGGCCGGGGATTCTCCGCCGAAGCCGCATTGTCTGCGTCCTTAAGCTGTTTCTGGTCATCGGTGTTGCTGTCAGCCGCAACCGCTTGTTTATCGCTGGTGTCGTCGGTTTTCACCGGCGTGTTTTCAGAGGATACAGCCGTGTCGTTTCGTTCGTTCTTGCGGCCTCTGCCACGTCCACGTGATCGCGGATTGCGCGCTGTTGATGATTGCTCGTCAGACTTCGCATCGGCGTCAGCCGTTTCGGCGTTGTCGCGTTGCTTGCGGTTGCCCTGACGTTCCGAGTCCTTGTTAGCGTCAGCCTTGCCACGACGATTGTTACGGTTGCCGCTCTTTGATTCGGTAGCGTTGTCGGAAGCCTCACCGTCCTGATTGGCTTTGCCGCGACCACGATTACCTCCGCGTTTATTGTTCCGGCGCCGTCCGCGTGTATCGTCAGACTTGGTATCGTCAGATTTCTGGTTGCGATTCGGCCGCTTGGCTGCAGGTGATTTCGCCGGTGTTTCCTGTTCTTCGGGCGTGCTATCGGCTGTACCGGCACCAAACAGCGAGGTCACCGCACCAATCATCTTGAAAAGACCACCCGGTGCTTTAGCCGGCGCTGTTGGTGCCACGGGTTGCGCGGCTGACTGACGGTTGGCAGGTGTAGGAGCCGGTGCCAGCGGTGCCACCGTGCTAACGGCAGCAGCCTCGGGTTTTTTCTCGTCTCGCGCATCTTGCGGAGAGTAGGTTTCCGTGTTGTCGACCGCCAGTTGGTAACTTTTCTTGCTTGCACTCTCGTGCTCATCGTCAGTCATCCTGATACGCTCGATACTGTAATTCGGCGTCTCGATCGAGGTATTGGCGACAATCATCAACACACATTGATTGCGTGCTTCGATCTCATTGATGCTCTGGCGTTTTTCGTTCAGCAGATAGGTTGCAACTTCAACCGGTACGTCGGCGAGCACGCGGCCGGTATTGTCTTTCATGGCCTCCTCTTCAACCAGACGCAGGATGGATAGCGCTGTGGATTCGATACCGCGAATGGTACCGTGGCCATGACAGCGCGGGCAGACGTTCTCTGACGACTCCCCCAGAGAAGGGCGCAAGCGTTGACGAGACATTTCCAGCAGGCCGAACTTGGAGATTCTTCCTACCTGTACGCGTGCGCGATCCTGTTTGAGCGCTTCGCGCAGACGGTTCTCGACCGCTCGCTGATGTTTCGAGGCCATCATGTCGATAAAATCAATAACGACCAGACCACCCAGATCGCGTAGCCGCAACTGACGAGCCACCTCGTCGGCAGCTTCAAGATTGGTATTGGTGGCGGTGTCTTCGATATCGCTGCCTTTGGTGGCTCGTGCGGAGTTGATGTCGATGGAAATCAGCGCTTCGGTATGGTCGATCACCAGCGCACCACCCGAGGGTAGGCGTACTTCCCGGCGAAACGCTGTTTCTATCTGAGACTCCACCTGATAGCGGTTGAACAACGGGACATCATCCTGATACAGCTTCAGCTTGCGCTCGTTCTGCGGCATGTAGGTCTTGATGAAGTCGGCCGCCTGAGCATGTGTGGCAGATTCGTCGGCAATGATTTCGCCGATATCGCCACGAAAGTAGTCGCGCAGGCCGCGGACAATGATGTTGCTTTCCTGATACACCAGAAAAGGCGCTTTGCGCTCGGCAGCGGCGTCCTGGATTGCTTTCCAGATGGCTGCCTGGTAGTCAAGGTCCCATTGCAGCTCTTCGGTGGTGCGTCCGATACCTGCCGTTCTGACTATGGTGCCCATGCCATCAGGGACTTCGACGTCCTGCATGGCAGCTTTGAGTTCTGACCGGTCATCACCCTCGATACGACGGGAAACACCACCGGCTCGGGGGTTGTTCGGCATCAGAACCAGAAACCGCCCAGCAAGGCTGATGTACGTCGTTAGCGCCGCGCCTTTGGTACTGCGCTCTTCCTTCTCGATCTGGACAACAATTTCCTGGCCTTCCTTGATGACATCGCGGATATTGGGACGACCGTTTTCGGCCTTCTTGCCATTGTCCTTGTGATATTCGCGGGCTATCTCCTTGAATGGTAGAAAGCCATGTCGGTCAGCGCCATAGTCGACAAACACCGCTTCGAGACTGGGCTCGACACGGGTAATCTTGGCTTTGTATATATTGGATTTTCGTTGTTCGCGTGATTTATGTTCTATGTCGAGGTCGACCAGTCGTTGACCATCAACGATGGCAACACGCAACTCCTCTGGGTGAGTTGCGTTGATCAGCATTCTTTTCATTATAGTTTTGGTCCGTTGCGGACCCTGCCCAGGCCTTTAGTTGCTTCGTTAGCGCGCGCACCTTTCCGTTTGCCAATGGTTGTAACCAGGCAAGTATCAGCAGGTGTGTCTGAATATAAACGCTCAGCATAGTGTTGGCCGAGTAGGCGGAATCCGTATCATTGTCTGTAGGCGAGGGCATGAACGTAAGGCGTCTTGAGTGCCTTGTGCCGTACCGCAAGCCATGAATATTGTTCAGGTTTGATCACGACTGGCGTCCCGCCGGCCGCAATCCCCCTTGCATGAGGCTTTGGGGTGGTGCAAAGAAAACAGGGTGTATTCGTGAGATGTTTCCTCGAATACCTGACGTGATCGTTCGCGACTCAGGTGGACGAAAATATTCCTGAATGCAGCTTGTGTTTTAAAGCTGGACAGCTCCCGATAGTGACACCAGCAGAACAGGACAGACAGGTTATGCCGCCTTGCGAATTGCCGGGACTATCGAGCTGAACGATATAGTCAGACTTGTCGGTAACCTGAATCCATCTGTTCACCGACCACACAATATAGCAGTGGTGAGTGTTTTCGGCAATCGCAGATAGGGTTAAGTTGTAATCAAACTAACCTTTGACCGCGCAAACCTTGTCATCTGGAGTTCTTGTCCCGCAGAATACAGGGATCGTACTGGATACATCAGGCAATTTTCATGCAAATCGATGGTCGATGATCGTTTAAAGGGCACCCGTGGCAAGGATGGCGATGTAATGGTGATGTCAAAATCTCGTCACGAGCGCGTTGGTGATGAGCAGGCGGGGCAACGTGTAGACAATTTTGTCATACGGCATTGCCCGGGGGTGCCGCGCAGTCATATCTACCAGCTGATACGCAAGGGTTCGGTTCTGGTTAATGGCAAGCGCATAAAACAGACACGCAAGCTGGTTGCCGGCGAACAGGTAAGAATTCCCGCGCTGCAGGTAAAAACCGATGAAGACGTCAACGTCCCTTCAAGCCTTGCAGAGCGTGTAGGCGGCTCTGTACTTTTTGAGCACGACGATTTTCTTGTTGTTGACAAACCTACGGGTGTTGCCGTCCATGGGGGCAGTGGTCTGGCGTTCGGCTTAATCGATGCTTTGCGCCAGCAGCGCGATGAGAAACGTCTGGAACTCAGCCATCGTCTGGATCGCGCAACCAGCGGATGCCTGTTGGTCGGACGTGGCGTAAAAGCCAACCGTCGGCTTCAGGATCTGTTCAGGAGCCGCACGGTCGACAAGCGTTATCTGGCGTTGGTGGCAGGGCAATGGCCCAGTGGTGTCAACAAGATCGATGCTCCTCTGTTGAAAAACGTTGAACATGCCGGTGAACGTCGGGTCATCGTCAGTCCTGAAGGGCAAGCCTCACTGACTCACGTCAGCGTTACGCAGCGGTATGCCGACGCAACCTTGCTGGATGTCAGACTCGATACCGGCCGAACACACCAGATCAGGGTGCATACGAAACATATTGGCCATGCTGTCGTGGGCGATGATCGCTACGGAGACAATCGCTCGAACGCCAGATTCAAAAAACTGGGGCTCTCAAGGTTGTACCTGCACTCGAGACTGTTAGCGTTTGACTGGCAAGGTGAACGTATCGAGGTAACAGCGCCAACCGATGCACAATGGGACAGCTCTTTGAAAAGCCTGGCGTCGTCGAGTCCGACATGAAACACAAGCTGTGCCTCTCCTGTCCTGATGAGTTTGCGATGCTCGCGTTGGGCGGGCATATGTCCTCGGCCCTGCCCAAAGGCGTGTTGATGACGCTTGAAGGTGAGCTGGGGGCTGGCAAGAGTTTTCTTGCCAGAGCGATCATTCACGCTGCCGGGTACGTCGGGCGGGTGAAGAGCCCCACCTACACGTTGATCGAAACTTACGATATCGAATCTGCGCCTGACGAATCAAGGCACATAGCGCATCTGGATTTATATCGACTCGCCGATCCTGACGAATTACATTATCTGGGGCTGGATGATGTTCTGGATACCCATGATCTGGTGATGATCGAATGGCCGGAGCGGGCCGGCGATCTATTGCCTGCGGCGGATGTTTGCGTAAGGATTGACTATGCCGAAAGCGGCGGGCGGATCGTCACTATCAAATCAACCATCGCTCTGCCTTCTCCGACTGACGTGACACGGTTGTCCCTGTGAAAGCGAGGGGAAAGCGAGGGGTCAGTAAAGCACAATGACGCTGAAACTTTGCGCGTTTAACGAACAGTTGCCCGACGGGTAGGAAATGACATCATCCAGTCACCTCTAAACTGCGGCAATTCAAACCAGACAAAACCGGAAGCCCTCTGCCATGACCAAACACCTGAAAATAGATTTTGTATCCGACGTGTCCTGCCCGTGGTGTGCCGTCGGTCTGGGTGGACTGGAGCAGGCTCTGGATCGCCTGCGCGGTGAGGTCAGCGCAGATATCCACTTTCAGCCCTTTGAACTTAACCCGGCGATGGTTGATGAAGGGCAGGACATTGTCGAACACCTGACGCAGAAATACGGCTCGACTGAGGCGCAGCAAGTAGACATCCGCAACACCATTAGTGAGCGCGGAGCCGAGGTTGGATTCACGTTCAATCCCGACGGGCGCGGCCGAATCTGGAATACCTTCGATCTGCATCGCTTGCTGCACCTTGCGGGCGCTGAGGGAAAACCGGGCCAACAGGCAGCGCTGAAAAAAGCACTATTGGCTGCGTGCCATACCCGATCAGAACGCATGGGGGATCATTCTGTCCTGAGTGCCTGTGCCCGGGAAGTCGGGCTCGACGCCCAGCGTGTAAATGAGGTACTCGCCAGTGATGAATTTGCCAAAGACGTGCGTGATCGCCAAGGCTTCTATTCCAGTCAGGGAGTCTCCTCGGTACCGGCGGTTATCATCAACGACAAGCACCTGATTTCCGGTGGGCAGCCTACTGAAGTCTTTGTGCAGGCACTGCGACAGATCGCGGCTGAGGTGTGATGGATATTCAGCAGGAAGATCCGGCTTCAGCAGATGTTCATGAGCTGTTACTTGAGCATCTGGCTGATATGCAATCGCATTCGCCTCCCGAGAGTGTGCATGCCCTTGACATGAATGCTCTCAGGGTTCCCGCCATTACCTTCTGGACAGTACGAGAAAATGGGGTGCTTCTCGGTTGTGGCGCACTTAAGCAGCTGGATGCTGAGTCGGCAGAAATCAAGTCAATGAAAACGTCGCCTTCCCATCAACGCAGAGGCGTTGCCCGTCGATTACTTAGACGAATACTGATCGCCGCCAATGAGCGGAACCTCAAACAGGTATTTCTCGAGACAGGAACACCAGAGGCGTTTGTGCCTGCCCGCAAACTATACGAAAATCACGGTTTTGTTGAATGCGAACCTTTTGCAGATTACACGCATGATCCGTACAGTGTGTTCATGAAATTTGATGTTGCCGATTGAGAGTTCCTTCAGGGTGCATGGTTTTTATCCCCCGCATTGCGTTACTCCAACTCAATATCGACTCTGAATCAGTATTCGCCGAGGATCTATCGATGAGCGACATGAAGACCAAAGCAATAACCTGGAAACGAGCTGCACGCAGGCATCAGGGCGCTGGACACTGGCATGTAGAGCGTCGTTCGACGGTGATCATATGCACTGCCTGTGGAGAGCGGATCCCCAAGTGGAAAAACCCACAGCATTGTCCAGCCTGTCTTGCTGGGAAAGAGACCGGTTAACTACCACTCACTTGCGGTTGCAGGCGCTATTTGATTTACACCTGTGGAAGCATCGCGGCAATCTCCTTGAGATTATTTACGTTCAGAGGCTTGTCGAGATAGGCTTTGATCATGGAAAAATGCCCAGCGCGTTCCTTATCGGAAGGGTCTAGCGATGTGGTCAGCATGATGACCACCATTTTCGAAAAGTCAATGCCGAGCTCTTTAATTGCCTGCTCGAGAAATTCGAAACCACTCATGCAGGGCATGTTGATATCCAGAAGGATTACATCAACTTCTTCACGTTGTTTCAGTTTCAGATGTGCAAGTGCGTCCTCGGCTGACTGGAAGGTGAGAATATTTTCGACTATGCCTGAGCGATTCATGACTCGCTTGTAGAGAACCTGATCCAGCGCGTTGTCGTCGATGGACATGACTGTTCTGATCATCGCATCGCTCATGAGTGATTCCCCGGAAACTGAACGGTGAATATCGATCCGTTCTGACCATCAGAGGTGACGTTGATAGTGCCATCATGGTTTTCCATAACTCGATGACAAAGCGCCAGGCCAATGCCTGTGCCCGCGTATTGATCTTTCAGGTGCAATCTGTTGAACAGCCCGAATATCGATACCTGATTTTTTTCTGCGATACCAATACCGTTATCTTTCACCATGACGCTTTGGGTGCCAGAAGATTCATCAAGGGTCGCTGCTACGGATACAACGGGTGACCGCTCTGTCGTCCGGTATTTCAATGCATTGCTGATCAGATTCTGAAACAGTGCCTTGAGTTGCATCCGATGCCCCTTGATGTCTGGCAATTCTGTGCAAGTCACACATGCCTGAGATGACTCTATGTCACTTTTCATTTCGTGTAGAATTTCTTCCAGCAGCTCTCCTGTCGAGACGATCTCGGTCGTATCGGCTGCCTCCACCGTTCGTGAGTAATCCAGCACATCCTCAACCTGCTGCTTCATACTCTCCACGGTGCCTAGACCTTCTTTCACAAGCATCCGGGCATCATCACTCAAACGGTCTCCTTCAATAGTGAGTTCGTCAAGGATCATTTGTAGTGTGTTTGCGGGTGACTTAAGGTCGTGCGAGATGGCGTAGGTAAACTCGCGTTGTTCCGTGCGTAGTCGCTCGCTAGTGAGCATTGCCGCTTTTAATCTGATCAAATCCGAAACACAGGCTGCCAGCTTTTTAGCGCTGTTGATTTCGGTATCTGTCCATTGCCGAGTTTCCGGTTGCATCATGCACAAACCGCCTACAACGTAACCATCAGGAGCAACTACAGGCACGCCAAGGTAGGCAAGAGGCTGACCTTCACTTTGTGCAGGTGTGCCGTTCAGCAATGGATGGTCGCTGGCATCGACAACGATAACAGGCGCTTGAGTAAGAGCGACATGCTGACAATAAGTCATCTCCATGGGCAGCTCACGTGCGTCAGCAAGTTCGTCCGGATGACCATGCTGGCTTTTGTAAACTACCCGTTTCTTTTCCTTATCGAGAATGGATACATGGGCGACCGGTACCTGAAGTAGCTGTGCTGCAAGGCTCGTCAAATTGTCATATTCTGATTCTGAGGGGGCATCAATCAGCCCTAACTGCTGTAAGGTGAAATGCATGGTTGATGTTCAGG
Organism: Granulosicoccus sp.; assembly: GCA_045110475.1. Taxonomy (GTDB): domain Bacteria; phylum Pseudomonadota; class Gammaproteobacteria; order Granulosicoccales; family Granulosicoccaceae; genus Granulosicoccus. The sequence goes on along the minus strand of JBGCGC010000115.1, from coordinate 23,124 downwards.
TTGCAAGGGGAATAATAACGTGCAAAAAATACGACTGTAGTGATTGTCAGGGGTAGCAAGGCATGGGCCAGCGCTGTTACGGTTTTCCAATGTCATTCGAGATAGCTTGTTCTATTGCGCAAGAATTTGCGGCAAACAGTAAGTTCTGCCGTCCAGCTCATGAAGCTGCGGAGATTTTGAACGTTTTACCGATAAGGTTTTTGCGCTGACAGGACGTGGCCAATACAGCGATAGCGTTACCGATCGACTTTTGCAATACTCCATGACTTTATACTGTTGAGAATCCATGAATGCGCAGTAGCAAAATTATCCATGTGATCTCTGCGCACGCCGAGGGCGAAGTAGGGGATGTCATCGTTGGAGGCGTAGCACCACCGCTGGGAGATACGCTCTGGGAACAACGAAATTACATCGAACGTGATGGAACGCTGCGTGACTTCTTGCTCAACGAACCTCGGGGCGGTGTCTTCAGACACGTTAACCTGCTGGTTCCTGCCAGGCATCCTGCCGCCGATGCAGCTTTTATCATCATGGAGCCTGAAGACACGCCACCCATGTCCGGCTCGAATGCTATTTGCGTTGCAACCGTGTTACTCGACAGCGGTATTGTCCCGATGGTGGAACCGGTAACAACATTGATGCTGGAAGCACCGGGAGGGTTGGTGCAGGTGCGTGCACAATGCCGAAACGGCAAGGCAGAACGAATAAGCGTACAGAACCTTGCCAGCTTTGTTGATAAAATCGACGTGCCTCTGGAGGTTGCCGGGCTCGGTACAATTAACGTTCACACAGTCTTTGGCGGTGACAGTTTCGTTATCGTTGATGCACAGGCACTGGGCTTTGCTATCGCTCCAGACGAGGCGCGTGAAATTGCTCAACTGGGCGTCAAGGTAACGAATGCTGCAAACGATCAGCTTGGATTTACTCATCCGACCAATACTGAATGGGCACACATTTCATTTTGCCTGTTTGCCGGTCAACTTTATAACGATGAATCGGGACTGAATACAAAGTCTGCAGTGGCTATTCAACCCGGAAAGGTAGACCGGTCGCCCACTGGTACAGCCTTGTGTGCACGCATGGCGTTATTGCATGCTCAAGGCAAGATGCAGGTTGGTGATTCACTTTCCGCCCATTCTATTATCGGCTCCACGTTTGAAGGGCGAATCATCGATGTCGCGAATTGCGCTAATACACCAGCCATCATCCCGGAGATTTCCGGTCGTGGCTGGATTTCCGGTGTTCATCAACACATGCTTGATCCAGATGATCCCTGGCCGAGAGGCTACAGACTCAATGATACCTGGGGCGCAGGGAGTCGTTAACTACAGGCTAACGTTTGCCTATAGCGCTTTTTCAGTGTTTGTTACGCAACATCCGACGCAGAATTTTTCCGCTGGCAGATTTTGGTATCGACTCTACCCACTCGACGGTATGTATGGATTTGTAAGTTGCCAGCTCGGCGGTGACAAACTTCTTTATCTCTTCTGCTTTTTCTTCTAATACCTGCGGTACAAGCGAGCTGGTGTCTCCCTTGTAAACAAGATACGCCTTGGGCACTTCGCCAGCTTCATCGTCCGGAATACCCACAACCGCGACGTCTGCTACATCCGGGTGGGTGATGATCAATGCTTCCAGTTCTGCGGGTGCAATCTGAAAACCCTTGTACTTGATAAGCTCCTTGACCCTGTCCACGATGGTCAGGTAACCGTCGTTGTCAATCATGGCCAGATCACCTGTTCTCAACCAGCCGTCACCCTCAAATGTCTCGTCAGTAGCTTTTTTGTTATTCAGGTAGCCAATCATGACTTGAGGTCCTTTCACCAGCAATTGGCCTTCAGTGTTGGCAGGCAGATCGTTTCCCTTATCGTCGACAATACGACATTGCGTGTTGGGCACCGTAACACCGCTGGTGCCGGGTCTGGCGTTGTAGCCCGGTGTAACATGGCTAGCCGGACTTAGCTCGGTCATACCGTAAGCCTGAACAATAGGACAGTCGATGCGCCTGCTGGCCTCTGCGGTAAGGTCGCCTCCCAATGGAGCAGCACCGGACAGGATTTTTTTCAGACTGCCCAGATCGTAGTCATCTACCAGTGGTGATTTGGCAAGGCCAAGAACAATGGGTGGGACGACAAAAAACTGCGTCACGCGATACTGCTGAATCAATTGCAGTGCCTGAGCCATGTCAAACCTTGGCATGGTTACAAGTGTGTGTCCCTCTGATAACAGGCTACCCATGAGTGCCTGCATGCCAAAAATATGAAAGAACGGAAGCACTGCCAAGCCGACTTCCTCATCGTCGTGTTGAACTGCACTGTTTAGTTGCACCAGATTGGCCACCAGATTATGGTGGCTCAGCATGACGCCTTTGGGAAGCCCGGTAGTGCCCGATGAATAGGGAAGAACCACGGGAATGGTATGCAGATCAACGCTAACCTGATCTATTTCGTCGGCGAGTAGTCCGTTGACTGTCGATCCGGGAGCATCACCCTGCATGCTCACCAGAGCCACAACCAGAGTTCCTCTCATCGCCTGTTTTGCGACAGCAATGCATGCCTGATCAGCCACAATCCAGGACGCTTTCGAATCGGTGAGCTGTTGTCTGACCTCGGCAATGCCGTAGGTTGGATTAACCGTTGTTACCGTGCCACCGCACACGGCAACAGCGTGGAATACAACCGCGTAGTCCGGGCAGTTAGGCGCAATGAGCGCAAGCACATCTCCGGCTGAAAAGCCGCGTTGCTGCAGGCCACCTGCCAGTCGTCGAATACGGCTGGCAAGTTGTGAAAACGATAGACTTGTACCGGAAATTCCGTCAATGATTGCCGGGTGATCGGGCCGTGTTTCGCATTCACGCAGTACAAACTCGGTGATTGGCACTGGCGGTATGTCAACGGGTGCCAGAGGACTTTGGAAAATGTGGTTGTTCATGCGTATTCCTGTCCGTGTTTTTTATTGTTCCCGTTTAATCTACCAGTCCTTTAAACGACACACAAATTTATTGCTTCTTCAGTGACTTGTAAGTGTTGACCGTGAGTAGTATTCAGTTACGTGTGTTGCTTCTCAATATTTCATTCCCGGTTTTGTCTGCGGCATGGAAATAGCAGCCTGAGCGCTGACGTGATACCGCGTTGCAACAGGTCTCGATATGCTGACTCCACAGCCGCGTTATCGCGCAGCGCAAACCGTGCTGTTTTGCCTTTGTGTAACACTTCTGATGACAGGGTGTGATCGGCGTAAATACAGTACCAGTGTCTACAATTCTGACGGTAGTGCAGACACCTCCGAAGGGGCTACCTTAAGCGATCCCATCGATGGTTCCATAAGCGCAACCACGGGTTCGGATAACGGATTGGTCAATAGCACGATTGCTGATACGACCGATGGTTCAACTGCTGGTATGACCGACACCACGAGCGATGGCACGAGCGATGGCACAAGCGATGGCACAAGCGAAGGCACGAGCGAAGGCACGAGCGAAGGCACAACCGCTGGTACGGCCGAAGGTAATGCTGACGAAACGACTGAAGGCGCAACTGACAGCCAGACCGATGTTACAGCTAATGGATCAACAGGCAATACACCGGTTGCCGCTGCTGTCGTTGCTCCATCCAGCACCTTGATTGACACTAACACCGACCCGGATTCAGTGCTTCAACCCGGCGCCATCCCGCCAGCAACGGACACTGCTGATGCACCGGGAACCGTCGACGCTGCATCGGTCGATGCTGCAAGTCTGACTGATCCAGAGCCGTTGACGCCCGGCGTCTTGCCCGCTCCGGTGCCGGCGGCGATTCCGCAGGGCCCCGACATTGACCGTATAGGATCAGGTGCCATTTACCAGCCCTTCGCTGATGCGGATACCGCAACATTCACTATAGATGGTCGGAGATCTCAGGCTTTGGCGGCTGTCGGGGGGCCTGTGTTGCAGTCGCCGCGCGCGCTTATGGAAGAGATTGACGAGTATTTTCTCAACGACGCTAATCAGGTCGCTTTTACGGGCCGCTTCACGGTCGGTCGAGAGCCGGCCTATGGGGTCTGGGCAGGTGATGCCAGCAACCCCGGTCAGATATTTCAAACCGGTACTGCCGTTCCGGGTCTACCCGAAGGACACACGTACCGAAAAACAGTCAGACTACTTCTTGATGACGCGGGCTCGCTGGCTCAAGTAGTCGAGGTACAGAATGAGGCAACAGTTACACAGGCCTACATGCTGAGCCGCGGCGCCGAACACAATGTGCTTATGCGTTCGGCAACAACGCTGGCTGGTTTGATTGGCCCGGTCAGGATTGATTCCATCGAAGGGCTCAATCACCTGAACAACACCAGTGCACTCGTCACCCAGGAGCGTAAGGTAAGCATAGAACTTGTCGAGTCAGAACTGCCTGCAGGTTCGCTCAACAATGTGGAAGAGGATGCGGAGCCTGAGGAGATAGAAGTCATTACGCGTCAATACAGTATCTGGTATCTGGCAGGTGGAGAGCCAAAGCCTGTTGCTCATAGCTGGATTGAAACACCACAGAGTGCTCCTCAGTTAAGTAACGGGTGTCGTGTTTACGCGCCGGATAATACCGTCGATAATCTACGTTCCGGTGTCAGTCAGAGTGCCGCACTGATTTTTCAGGCCCAGATAGGTGGTGACGGGGCTTGTGATCAGGCGCGGGCAGTGATGCGCTACAACGGCAGTGCTTATCGCGAGGTGGTAAAGGACGGCGATGTCGTCCCCGGTTCGGCCACTCACGTGTTCAACGACGTTTCCCTGTATTCCGTAATGGAGGATGGCGCGGCTATTGTCTTCGCCAATCTGGCAACGCCTGAAATGATTGCGCAAGCAAGGCTGGCCGAAGAAGAAGACGTTGACGTCGAAGCCCAGCGCATTGCTGAACTCACGGGTGTAGAGACAGATCCGGACAGTGATGACGGTAGTCGTTGGTCCTTCTGGTTGATGCCTGCTACCGGTGGAGCAAGGCTCATCGCATTGGAAGGCGAAGAAATCCAGACAGGTCCAACCGTCGGTGTTTTTTCCGGAGAGCCTCGTAGCTTGTCGCTGCAAGTCAATGCCAACAGACAGGTGGCCTTGAAGCTGTTGCTGGAGGATGCTGAACAACCGGTTTATTTCGTAGGTTTGGGTCATGCAGGCCAACCGCACGAGTCGATCGATGTACCCGGCGCCTCGGCATTGCAGTACGCGTTCACCAGCAATTCGGCCTTGCCCGGTCAGGGCTCTGATGCGGTACTGGGCAAATTGGGCACCCCTTATCTGGATTTGCAAGGCAACTTGCTTATGTACGGAGAGGTCAGCCCATCTGAGGAGGCGAAGGAAGCTATCAGGCAGGCGGCTGATCAATCCAGCCAATCGGGGGCGTCAGACGCTTTGACACCGCTTGTCACTCCATACAACTCGCTCTGGCAGGTTGACTCAAGTGGCACGATGCGCGAACTGGTAAGGTCAGGCGATGAAGTGTCAGTGGCTGGAGTCAATAAGCCGATAGCCTCGTTATCAGTCACCGGTCAAATTGCGCGGCCGGGCACATCGGGCGTGCGTGTCAACCGTGCGGGTGCCTTGCTGCTGCGTGCAAATATTGAGCGAAAGTTCGGTAATTCGGTGCTTCTCTATATAGCGCCGTGACGCTGGATGGCAGGAGCTTCAATTCCTCTGACGGCACCTGTACTTTAACTTTCTCGTTTTTTCGTGTTTTTCTACTAAGCTTCACTTAAGCGATGCTGCAGATGGCCAGTACGTGTTGAATGTGGGGCTGCGCACCCCGGATCAGGTTGCGCGGCAAAAAAAAGAGAAACAGATAGCGAGGTTGGTGGGTGAGCGCGATGAGGGATTCGGATTTCGTAGTAGCGCTATTTGTTACACGTTTTTTCCGGTTGACAGGTGCTGTCGCGTCAGCGGTTGCCCATGGCCGACTACTCGTACCCGGTATCCGGCTGGCCTGGTTATTGGCCCTCATGATGTGCATCTTGCCATCGTTGACCGCCGCAGCCGTCAAACTTCATGACTTCAAGATGGTGCAACAGGACAACCTGATGTTGCATTTTGATCTTGATTCTGCTGAGGCCAGCGTAGATATGTTTACGCTGAACAATCCGCATCGTCTGGTCATTGATCTTCCCAACGCGATATTGGGTACTCAATTACCTACAGAAGAATTCGACACGGGTGTCGTCAAGGCTGTTCGGTATGCTCAGCACGGCGAACACTATCTGCGTGTTGTTCTGGATCTGCGACGCCAGGTATCACCCACCTCCAGAATAGTGGCGCGCCCCGGTGGGCAGCGTCTGATTGTAAACATGGGGGTGTCAGCAGGCACCGCTCTGGTGGATCGCGGGCGAATCATCAATGAGGAGCAGCCACCGCGCGATGTTGTCATTGCAATTGACGCCGGTCATGGCGGACGAGACCCGGGCGCCATTGGGCCCAGCAATACTTATGAGAAAAACGTCGTACTTGCAGTTGCGATACGTTTGCACAATCAGCTTGTAGGAGTTCGTGGAATCACGCCTGTCCTCACTCGTGACAGCGATGTCTATATTGATTTGCGTGAGCGCATGAACTTGGCGCGTCAGGCAAACGCCGATATCTTTGTCTCGATACACGCTGACGCCATCAATCGCGAAAGTGCGCACGGCAGTTCGGTGTATGCATTGTCGATGGACGGTGCGACATCCGAAGCAGCCGCCTGGCTTGCGAAAAGTGAAAACGAGGCAGCCGCCTTGTACGGCGACGTGGCAATCAGTGGGCTTGAAGGCGGGCTTGCCCAGACGCTGATAAACCTTACTCAAGGCAACACGATGGAGCGCAGTATCGAAGTTGGCACCGATGTGTTATCAGAGCTCGGAAAGCTCGGGCCTGTTCACAAGGCAACGGTTGAACAAGCCGCTTTTGCCGTACTCAAATCACCGGATATCCCGTCGATTCTGGTTGAGACCGCCTTTATCTCCAATCGGGCAGAAGAAATAAAGCTGAACAGTCCTGACTATCAGGAGCAACTGGCTGTGGCGATTGCCAAGGGGCTTTATCGCTATCTGCAAAAGCGCGCACCGGTTGACACCTGGCTGGCGCAAGAGCGGCGCAGCAACGGATCCTGAAAATTTGCCAGGATCGCGCCAGTACACGCGGTAGAATACCGGCTGGAATGGTGAGGCAAATTTACCCACAGGCACTATGGCAGCGATTCAGCAACTTCCCGATCACCTGATCAACCAGATAGCCGCGGGTGAAGTTGTCGAGCGCCCGGCATCCATCGTCAAGGAATTGCTGGAAAACGCGCTGGATGCCGGAGCGACCAAAATCTCGGTTGAGCTGGATCAGGGTGGGCTGGACAGAATCCGAATCAGGGACAATGGCAGCGGTATTGCCCGCGAGCAATTGCCACTGGCGCTAAGTCGGCACGCAACCAGCAAGATCAACAGCATGGAAGACTTGCAAAGTGTCTCCAGCATGGGTTTTCGTGGTGAGGCGTTGCCCAGTATCGCCTCGGTATCGAGATTGTCAATTACGTCGGCGACGGCGGATGCCGAGCACGCCGCGAAAATCCAGTATCAAGGCTCGGGTGAACTCGACGTTGAGCCAGCCTCTCATCCGGTAGGTACGGCGGTCGATGTGCAGAGTCTTTTCTATAATGTGCCTGCCAGGCGGAAGTTCATGCGCACCGCACGTACCGAATTTGCACGGTGTGAAAATATCGTCAAGACGCTTGCGATGGCGCACCCCCTTACAGCGTTTTCGATAGTTCACAACGGCAAGAATGTGTTCGAGTGCAAGAGTGCTGATACCGTCGAGGCACAGGGACTCCGAGTTGCCAGAATTCTCGGCAAGGGTTTTGGCGAAGCTGCTCACCACGTCAGCATCGATGGGGCAGGGCTTGGCTTGTCGGGCTGGCTTGCAGATCCCGCGTTTTCGCGTTCACAAGCTGACATGCAGTACTTCTATGTTAACGGTCGGATGATTCGCGACAAGGTGGTCTCACATGCAGTCAAACAAGCCTATAGCGATCTCATCTATCATCAGCGTTTTCCGGCGTTTGTGTTGTTCCTTGAGATGGATCCGCAAGCGGTAGATGTCAACGTGCACCCGGGCAAGCAGGAGGTCAGGTTTCGCGACAGTCAGTCGGTGCATGGTTTTATCCGGCATTCCATCAAGCAATTACTGGCAGCAATACGGCCAGCGGATTCCCTGGGTGGTAGCACTAGCGATGCAGACAGGCTTGCAGATGACGGCAATGTACCGCCTGTGTTGCCGGGTAACAGCAACAGGGAGCCTGCCAGACAATCAGGTTTTTCGGGCCACCCACCGATTCAGAAAGCCATGCCATTACAGGTTCGCGAGCAGTTCGAGGCCATGCAGCGTCTGGGGGCTGATTCCAACCCTGCGGCGCCAAAACCTATCAGCCCTTATGGAGCGCAGCAAAGTGTACTTGACCGGATGTCATCGGCGCGTCTTGAGGGTTCTGATCCTACCTTGCAAACCGTTGATCCTGACAATGCAGAGGGTATCCCCCCTTTAGGTTTTGCACGCGCACACTTACACGGCGTATATGTCCTTGCCGAAAACGCGCAAGGTCTTATTCTGGTTGATGCTCACGCCGCACATGAGCGCATCACTTACGAAAGACTCAAGGCTGACTACAGTGAGGGATCGCTTAAGACTCAGGTGTTGCTGGTACCCGTGAGCGTCGATGTCAGTGAAAGCGAAGCTGATCGTTGTGAATCGGAAGCAAAATGGCTTGCCGGTCTTGGGCTGGCCGTTGATCGTATGGCCCCGGAACAATTGATTATCAGGGAAGTGCCTGCCATTCTCGGTCGTAGCGATGTTGCCGCCTTACTGCGTGATGTACTGTCGGATTTGATGGACGTGGATAACAGCGAGCGTCTGAGCGGCGCTGTCGATCAAGTCCTGTCCTCTATGGCATGCCACGGTTCGGTCCGCGCCAATCGCGGCTTGAGCGTTGCCGAGATGAACGCCTTGTTGCGCCAGATTGAAGCCACTCCCAACAGCGGGCAATGCAACCATGGCAGACCGACCTGGACTGCACTAAGTATGCAGGACCTGGACAAGCTTTTTCTGCGTGGACGCTAGACTGCCAACGACTACGCCCGCGATTTTTTTAATGGGCGCCACAGCGTGTGGCAAGACAGCGTTATCTCTGTCTCTGGCGCAATCGCTGGACGCAGAAATAATCAGTGTTGACTCTGCGCTGGTGTATCGAGGTATGGATGTGGGTACTGCAAAGCCGTCGTGCTCAGAACGGGCTGGCATCGCGCATCATCTGATTGACATTACCGACCCTTGGCAAAGCTATTCGGCTGCCCGCTTCTGCAACGATGCCAACGAGTTGATAGCGCAAATTCATGCCCGTGGTAAACGTGCCTTACTTGTTGGCGGCACCATGTTGTACTTCAAGGCACTTGAAGAAGGTCTGGCAGAGCTCCCAAAAGCCAACGCCGAGGTGCGTATGGAGCTTTCTCAACAGGCATCATTGTATGGCTGGCAAGCCCTGCACGAACAGTTGGCTGCTGTGGATCCATTAGCTGCCAGCCGTATTCATCCCAACGATCCCCAACGCTTGCAACGCGCGCTTGAAGTCTACCGACTCACAGGTGTCGCCTTATCTGAGCTACAAGCCAGGACGCAATCCCGTCTGACTGCCAAACCGTTAAAAGTTGCGCTGATCCCGCATGATCGACACTGGTTACATCAACGTATCGAGCAGCGTTTCCTGATGATGCTGGAAAACAACTTCATGGATGAAATGCTCAGGCTGTATCGGGATGAGCGCTTGAATGCAGAGTTGCCAGCAATGCGTAGCGTAGGCTACCGACAGGCCTGGGACCATCTAGACAGGGTTAATCAACAATCCGGTGATGCTTGTGCTTCAGATGACAAGGAGTGGATCAACAGGGCGGTCATTGCCACTCGGCAACTGGCCAAAAGGCAGCTCACCTGGTTACGTTCGATGTCTGACGTGACCAGGATCGAATGCGATACCCTGTCACTGGAACAACAGCTTGCCTGTGTCACACCGCTTATAACTTCGGATCATCCACAACATGACTAGTCAGGCAACACCGCTCAATTTGCCGTCCATGGTTAATCAGATTGGCAACACACGTCTGGTGCCAATCCAGAGGATAACAGCCAACACCAGAGGCAATCAGGTGTTTGGCAAATTAGAAGGCGATAACCCGGCAGGCTCTGTCAAGGACCGTCCGGCAGCCAATATGATTCTAAGAGCTCAGGAGCGCGGTACTATCAAGCCTGGCGATACTCTTCTGGAAGCCACGAGCGGCAATACCGGTATCGCGCTGGCTATGGTAGCGGCGACGCTAGGTTACAAATTGAAGCTGCTGATGCCCGACAACATGACGGACGAACGCAAGTCGCTGATGATGGCCTATGGCGCCGAGCTCATTTTGGTTAGCGAAGAACAAGGTATGGAGTATGCGCGTGATACCGCAGCCGCCATGGCTGAGCGTGGAGAGGGTCTGTTACTTGATCAGTTTGCCAACCCGGACAACTGGGATGCACACTATCGAAGCACGGGCCCTGAACTCTGGGAGGCGACCGAAGGCTCAATTACCCACTTCATCAGTTCAATGGGAACCACGGGTACGATTATGGGGGTGTCGCGTTTTCTTAAAGAGAAAAACCCGAACATTCAGATCATTGGTGTGCAGCCAGAGGACGGATCAAGTATTCCAGGCATCCGGCGCTGGCCAGAGGCGTATCTTCCAAAAATCTATGAACCGTCTCGGGTAGATACCATTGTGGATGTCAGTCAAAGCGATGCTGAACATATGGCAAGAAGGCTGGCTAAAGAGGAGGGGATACTCTCTGGAGTGTCCTCTGGCGGTGCAATGACAATAGCCTCACGCCTGCTGCCGACACTTGAAAATGCTGTTGTCGTGACGATAGTGTGTGACCGCGGAGACCGCTATTTATCCAGTGGCCTGTTTCCTGTCACGTAGAGGGATTTCACGCAGTCTGGTCCTCACTGACAGGCGATTTTTTGATCTATGCAATCAACAGCACTGGTGACCGAATCCTCAATGGAATTTCACTCAGGTGTCATTCAGCGTATGGCAGACGCCTCAGGACAGCATGAATTCCACATCGATACCGGCAACGGTCAACTCATCACCGCTATGGAGAAGAACGGGCTCATCACCCACCGAGTCGCTGTTCAGGGTGGGTCTTTCTATGCTGTCGTCACTCTCAATGTGCATGAGAAAATAGCCGTCGGGCTTGCGCATAATGGCGGCAATCTGGATACCCGGCCTGCCAAGTGTGGTCACTGGCTTGTCAATAGGTAGAATCTGGCCGGATTTTGCCCCGTTCTTGATCTCAATTACAGCCCCTTTTGACGTCTTGTGGGGTGAATCAAGTTCGTGCATGGGAGTGGCTGCCGGCTTTGCCGTCGGCACAACCAGATGCTCGATACCATCCAGAGGATGGTTTTTACCGGATCCTTTGCCGCCTTGCGATCCTGCGCCGTGTTCGCTCACCGATGACACGTTGGCTGTCGGCTCTGCCCTGGATGCCGTTTCGGTTGCGTCAACCTGTGTGGCGGGCTGATCATTGGAAGCAGCCGCCAGGGGGGGCTCACTTGATGTGTCGTTGGATGCACCAGCGTTGCCAGACATGCCATTAGGTGTGGCCATAACACCACTGTCAGCAGCTAGTTCACCCGTTGTGGGTTCTATCGATAATGGCTGTAGTAGATCGCTTGCGGCTAGCTTGTCCGGGGTATGCAACACCGTGCTGGCATCCTCGGTTGCAGGTTTCGCGCTTTCATCAGTCTTCCGAACATCGTCGCCGGTTACGCCGGTGTCGCCAGTTTCTGTTGAAAAACTGACAAGAATCTTGCCCAGGATGATTTCATCGCCCGGTTGAATGGCTGTTCGCTGAATAACCTCGCCGTTAACGTAACTGCCGTTTGTGCTGTTCAGATCCTCGAAAATAACCTCGCCATCACTTATCGTCAGCGTCGCGTGATTTCCGCTGACAGACAGGTCGGGGATGCAGACATCGTTGGTCGACCGTCTACCGAATGTGATGGCAATTTTGGAAGCATCGAATACAAACTCATCGGTTTCGTTGTTTTCGTGTGTGACGATGATGGTTGTCATTTAGTTTCCTTCGAGTGGATATACGTGTCCCCCTTGGCCTATTGAAGCGCGTCGGGTAACAAAGCCGGCTCAGAATAGTACATAAAGTGCGCCCACGCTGCTATTCTAGCGCGTCACACTGCCGACGTGGATTATTGATACCGCTTTATCTGTCCTCAACAGGTAAAGTGATGCTCAGGTGGCATATTGTAGGTTCGTCTGTTGACCCGGTTAGAGCGGCGTATCAATTGCCGGAAGCTCGAGCCAGACCCGATAGCAGGGACAGGGTCTCGCCCGGATGTATAATATCGCTGACCAGCGGCGCACCCTGTTCATCACGGATGTCTGTTACTTTTATCTGAAATTGTTGTGCGATATCCGACAAAGTGTCACCGATCGTGACAACATATTTTACGTTTGAGTCGTCTTTGCTGGCGTCGAACACTGTGAGCTTCTGCCCGATCCGAATGGTCGGCGAATCCAGTGCATTGATTTCCATTAGTCGTTTGATCGAGATATTGTGGCGTCTGGCCAAAGTGCCGAGATTGTCTCCAGCGGCCACAATATAGGAATCCGTTGGTGTGTAAAGACGCTGTGAGCCCTGACGGATTATTGTGTCTATAAGCGGTTTGCCAAACCCTTGCGGTACGTATATCAGATGCGGGCCTTCCGGGGGGGTTATGCCGTACACCAGGCCGGCATTGAGCTTTTGCAGGCGATCTTCGGGCAATCCGGTCAGAATAGCTAACCGATCAAGGCTAACCCGCTGCCGGACATCAATCAGGTCAAAGGCACTGCCGCGTGAAATCTCAGGCAGTTCGAGGTCTTTGGGGCGGTCATGACGCAACAGGGCCACCAGCGCAAGAAACTTGGGTACGTAGTTACGTGTTTCGGAAGGTAGTTTCAGTGACCAGAAATCAATTGCCTGTCCTTCCTGAGAATTGCGTCTGATTGCCTTGCGAACCCTGCCAAGGCCTGCGTTGTAGGCCGCCAGCGTCAGCAGCCAATCACCGTGAAACTCGGCATTGAGGTAACTCAGATAGTCAATCGCCGCGGTGGTTGACTGTCGAATATCGGAGCGACCATCAAACCAGAGAGTTTTTGCCAGACCGATGTCTTCGGCGGTTCTTGGCACGATCTGCCAGATGCCTGCGGCGTCCTGGGAACTATGGACATCAGGTCTGTAACCGCTTTCAATGACGGGCAGTAAGGCAAGTTCAACGGGTAGATAGCGCCGGTCAAGTTGTTCAACGACATGGCCCGCAAAGGGTGTTGCGCGACGCAGAATACGGCTGACCCACATGGCCTCTTCCCGGTACTGCTGCCGATAATGGCTGATACGTTCGTGATCGGGAATTTTCAGGCGCCTGGATTGCTGCACAAACTCCCACACCGTGTCAGCATCCCGAGGCAGACTTTCTTCCACAAGGGCTCGTGGAGATTGGCTTTTCGTCGTTTTCCGCTGGTGAGTATCGAAGATGAACTGATCACCGATTTCCAATAGCATGACGCGATCACCCTCGGGTGTATTTTGCAGTGCCGGAAGTGTTGGATCCAAACCTGCCGTGTCCTGGGCCAGAAGTGTGACCGGAGCCAATAATGCGCCAACGATGACAAAGGTCGCGGACACAATTGGCTTTAACGGGCAGTGCAGCGCTATACTGCCAACACTGCTGAACCTTGCGACAGCTGATTTTGCACGGTATGAATTCTGGTTATCAGGGTTCATCAAGAACTGCAAGGTGATCTGTTGAGGTGATCGCCGGCCGACAACTGGCTGATCGGAAGGTGAATTGATGCGTTTGCTCAGAAGGCGAGGTCGGGTTAAAAATGTTGAAAACAAAGCTTGGAAAGGTACGACCCGGACCCGTGTGGCTGGATGCTCAGGCTCCGCTGGCCCAATGGTACGCAACCAGCCTCGGGCAGTCTATTGCCCAACGTCTGGAATACGAACTCGGTAGCCGTTTGACCGATGTGTTCGGCTATCAGGGATTGCAAGTGGGTAATCTGGTGCCGGGAATGCACTTGCTGGCTGGCGCTGGTTTGCAAAGAAATCTAGTACTCGACGCTCCGGGTGCCCGGGCTGATATTCAGGGTGATGTTTTGTCCTTGCCGGTTGCCTCTGGCACGATGAAAGCGGTAGCGTTTTTCCACACGCTCGATTTTTGCGATCATCCGCATCAGGCATTGCGAGAGGCCAATCGGGTACTCACCGATGATGGGCAACTTATTATCGTCGGGTTCAACCCCTACAGTGCCTTTGGCGCGCGGCATACGCTGACGGCATGGCGTCGACGCGAACCCTGGAACGGCAAATTTTATGCGCGCCACCGTGTCAGCGACTGGTTGTCGGTACTTGATTACAGAGTGCTGGATAGCGCAGCGATGTTCATGCGTCCGCCGATCAACAATGACACTGTGCTGAAACGCCTCGCAAGGCTGGAAAAACTGCATCGCTGGTTCGGTGGTGTGGGTGGTGTGTACATCATGCGGGCGCGAAAGCAGACAGTACCCATGACAATGGCGCGCCAGCGTGTTGGCCGCACTCGGAAGACATTGGCTGCCAGCAGTTTTGCCCGTACGGGTGAAGAAGCAGGCTCCAGACATCGCGCAACCGTGGCCAGAATCGATTCTCGTATCCGATAGTGTCTGATTCGACGTGCGTTTTCGATGTTGCTTGTCGGGTGGTGCTTACCCCGTAGTGCGCCCTTATAGACAGTGCCTGATTCTGCAGCGCGGTCGAGGGTTTATCATCTTTGAGCATTGAGACAGTTTCCAGTTAATGATTGAGATATTTACCGACGGTGCCTGCCGTGGCAATCCCGGGCCGGGTGGTTGGGGAGCATTGCTGCGCTCTGGTAAACACGAGAAAGAGATGTGGGGAGGCGAGTCTCTCACCACGAATAATCGTATGGAGATGACAGCGGTCATCCGCTCGCTGGAGGCATTAAAAAAACCCAGCAAGGTGGTGCTGACCACGGATTCTCAATATGTCCGAAAAGGCATCACCGAATGGATAGAAGGCTGGAAACGGCGCGGCTGGAAAACGGCATCAAAGCAGCCGGTAAAAAACGTGGAGCTATGGAAAGAGATAGATGCCCTTGCTGCCACACACGATGTGGACTGGCGCTGGGTAAAGGGACATAGCGGTCACGCTGAAAACGAGCGTGTTGATGAGCTTGCCAATCGCGGGATTGATGAGCTGGCAAGTAAAAATTGATGCAATTTCTGGCCTATGTCTAATAGCTTATGGCTCTGTCTGCGCATCTGTTGATCTTATCCATAGAGTAGCCTGGTCCCTCTGTGTTCGAACAGCTGCCAGTGCCCAGCAGGTGGTCTTACTGAAGCTACTATCGATGGTCTGTTTTTACGAATGATTGGCAAGCGGTATGGACTGTTGTTTTCCAGATGGTAAAATTGCCATGTTGAAAAACTGGCTTATATATCTTGTATGCTTTTACTGCATTGATGCAAACGTAAGGATACAAATATTCATGAAGAAAACAGTGATATGTTCAGCAGGTGCAGCAGTGATGCTGCTTGTTTCAACCGCCGTTAATGCGCAGGGCTCATGGCTTGTTCGCGGTGGCTTTGAAACTGGTGGCGACACCATCTTTGACGTCGAGTTCACCAACGGTGACACAGAGGAGCTTGAAGCGGGCGGCTTGTTTCATATCGAAATAGGCAGGCAACTCAGTCTTCTCGCTCAACGTCCTGACTCCTTGACGGAGCTGTCAATTGGCTACAAAGCTGACTCAGTTAGCGCTACTAATGGCGATTTGGCATTCAATCGTATAACCCTAAACGCGGTTCAATTTATCAACTACAGTGACAAGGTCAGATTTGGCCTCGGCGTGACTTACCATATGAGTCCGACAGTCGAGGTTGATTTTTTCGGGATTAACGACGAGTTCGAAACTGATGATGCCCTTGGTTTCATGCTATTAGCAGACTACGCTCTCTCCGAACGCAGTAATATTGGCGCTCGCGCCACGCAGATTGACTACGAAACCGATGAAAGCGATGACATCAGTGGCAACAGCTTTGGACTTTACTTTACTTACTATTTCTAGGAAATGCTTGCAGATTCCGTGAGGTAGTCGAGGCTATCGCAGGCAGCAATAAGCGACAGATGTTGTGCAACAGCGCTGTAGCGTGAGGGATAGCCTCTGAACGCAAGGATTTACTGGTTGATGCGTAAAGTGGCGTATCCAATCACGACGCCCAGCCGCCGTATCAAACAGTGGCTGGGCTTAACTGATACAAGCGTAACGGGCTAGGAGTCTGCGCCGCCTCCGGCCCGCGCAGGCTCCTAGCCTACGGCTTAGCGCAATCGCCGAGTGTTGTAGCCCATTGCGATAATCCCCGCGAACAACAGAGCAAAAGAGCTGGGCTCTGGAATTGCGTTTGTTATATCAGTCACGCCCATCGCGTGAAAGCGTGAGGCGTCATGATCGTGCGGAACACTGGCTAAAACACCGAAGACCTGCTGACCGTTTGAAAAGTCGAACGAGACTTCTGATCCGACAAGATCATTGCCGAATACCGAAACACTGCCTAAGACACGGTCTACGTCGATATCCCAGAAAAAAGTTTCACCGGGATTAAAATCACTGAAAATCATTTCGAGAATGCTTGAGTTTTCATCAACGGTTGACGGAGACACCAGGCCAGTTGTTGTGTCCGAAGCGAATCTGGGCGTAAACGCTTTTGCGTTTGACGAACTACCGACGGTATCAAAGAGAGTGTGTGTCGGACTGATGTCCAGAAAAACGCGCGTGAGATCTTCGTTGGCATCAGAATTGTTGGTAATGGAAAAAGATTGGTTCCACGTATTTCCATCGATTGTGAATGACGCAATTGGTACTGCGTGACTGGCACAGGAGACGAGCGTCAGTGCAATAGCTGCTAGTGTTTTCTTCATGTGCAGTTTCATCCTTACGGTGGGAACAAGAAAATTCGAACCGGCAGGATAAATAAAATCGCAGTGCAGTCTTCCCATCAGTAGTTGCAATCAGATGGGTCTCACATTCGTTATCGCAGATTTGTGACTCTACTCTAAAATCATGATCGCCATTGTTTTGATTTCCTGTGGTGGGCAAGGAGTCATTTACGAATTTCAAACTATGGGGATGTGCGGTTGATTGATATACCAATCGTAACTCGTTGTATAGCTGAGCATGGATTCGACGAACAACTACTGCTTGTTGCCAGCGGATAAAAACATCCTGAACAAGTGGCTGCGTTGCCAAACAACAGTTAATCGAAGATACCATCCGTAAAAAGCGGGCTTGCTCGCTGGTGAGCACCATAGACCAATGGAACTACACTAGGTATCAGCGGTTGCGCCGAAGTGGGCCGACTATTGCGTGCCGTGCCTGGTGCACTTGGTGGTCATTCGGAACAGTATCCTCGAACTTCAGAGTTTGTGAACGAGATTTAAGGTCAGACGCCAAAGAGAGAGGGTTGTCCAGATTCGTGCACCAATTAACTCCGATATCCATTGGAGTTTCGGTACCGGCCAAGTTGGCAAGAAACGTATCGAGAGAAGGGTCAGGACCATAAATCGACTGTGTGACGTCGCTGGCGCGAAGTTGGACTGTTGGGTTGCCAAGCCGATTAAGCACGCCCCATTCAACCAGAAGATCTTCGCAGAAGAAGTTTTCGGGATTTTCGGGTTGTGAAGTGAATGCGAGATGCAGGTCCGCATCAAACAATCGCTTCATCTGTACGGCCTCAAACAATGTTGCAAAGTCCTCCTGCATCGTAAAATAGCCGTAGAACTGTACCGCGCCATCCTCTGCAATGTCGGCGCCGACTACGTCGCCAGACACCTGTCGTTGTTCGTCGGTTGGTTCGATACCTTCGAAACGAACACGGGCGAGCCCTCGGGCCAGAGTCGAGTTCAGCGGAAGTCGTTCGTAGAGTTTCAGCGAAAGCCATTGATCTCTGATCTCGATAAGTGCTTCTCCGGACGAGAGCTCGCTGTTGAGTAATGATGTGGCGTTGGGTGGCAAGAAATCATTGGCGTGTGCGAGTTCATGAAACAGCAAGCTCATCGTGGGTTGTTCGATGTCAGCAAGCGATCTCTCCTGGGTATCTTGCAGGCTGTATCTGCCAAAGATTGAGCGTCCATTAGCGTAAATTGTGAAGAGATTGCGAAATTGGAGCACACTGCGAAAGGGGGCCCTGAAGTCTTCCTCTATCGAGATGCTGGCCTTTTCTTCCACAGTCAGCCAAAGCCCGCTTGGATCGAGTTGAATTCCTCCTGTTCCAATCCAGTAGAATGAGGGACGCACAGTGCTGCCAATAACGACAGATGTTACCGAGCCGAACAGAGGAAGCAGTTCGTTACTGCGGCTGCGTAACAGGGCTTCGAATCGTTCGCCCATCCAGTCATGAGTAACGAGCACACGGGCCATGACGTCTTCTACGGTCGGATTTGCCGTCTCCTGAGAAATGAACGGCAGCGTCGTTAGCGGGCAGCCATCATCAAAATTTTCGATCAGCGCGCATCCGGCAAGAATCGAGGCATAACGACCTCCACGGCGGTAAGCGTAGGCCTGATCAATCTCGATAACGTTCACTCGCTGGACTACGCCATCAACGATAGGTATTTCCTGAGGCGGATTGCTTGATCCGGGATCGTCGAAATCTGGAGGGAAATCGCCGCTACCTGAGCCGCAAGCACCCAAAAACAGCAGTATTGGAAGAAGGGCGAGGAGCCGCTTGCGCGCATGGTCTACCCGGTTTGCTTGAGGAATCGCGTCCTGGCGTTGCATCAGCATTAGAAATTTTCTATAACCACAGATGAGAATCCTACCACGGCTGCGTGTGTTTGAAATTGGTAAGAAAACCACGTTGATACGTAAGCCGTCGGACAATTTTTTTGATCAGCCTGCCATTAGCAAAGTCTTCACTTTTCACATCTTTTCAATAAAAACCCTATCAAATATGACACTCATGAAGTGACGCATAGATTTGTCAAAATGACTTAGCGTTTCAACGATAATAAATATACGCGTCTCTATATACGCGTCTCTATGATGGCGAGGCGGTAAAACTGTAACGTAATTTTTCAGATAAAGTGACCTTACGGTTGACGACTCTGAACGATGCGGAGACGCTTCAGGACGTGCAGGCATTTCATAGTACTAGGGTTAAGATATCTGCGTAGACATTGGCGGAGGCCATAAAAGTACCTTTGTATTGGATCAGATCAATTCAAGCAATCTACAGCAGAATCTGCTCCACTACATTTGGTGTTTTCGTGGCTCCATATCGGCGGGCTATGGCCGAACCTTTGCCGGATCATTTAAAATCGTTTTAAGGGAAATCAAGAATAAGGAGATCTTAATTCATATACTTATATCGATGGGTAAAGCGTTGCTCTGTGCCGCACGTGCATCACTGATCGTTAGTTGTTCAGAGAGTACAACGCCTCCACCTCCTAATGATGATGGAACTGAAAGTGACGACGACACCACTTTACCTGGTATTTTTGTTGATAGCCCGGTTGAAGGTCACACTACACTAGCGTATGCAACAGCCACCCAATCAGGCTATACCAGCGCGTCAGGCGAATTCAGGTATCTCGCGGGAGAGCGCATAACGTTCTCTATTGGCTTCGCAACATTGCCAACCGTTGTTGCCGCTAAAATATTGTCACCTATCGAAATGGGTTCGACGACCAGCGCGGGGGCAACGACAGCCGCGAATGTTGCCAGCTTGCTGCAGTCACTGGATCAGGATGGCAACCTCGACAATGGCATTTTTATTCCAGTAGCTACCGAAGAAAGCGCCCAGTACATTGACTTTAACGTCAGTATGTTCGAATTCAGAAATAATGAGACAGTAATTAACATGGTGGCAAATTCCGGATCGTCGACCACCACACTTGTTTCAGGTGAAGATGCCCTGATTCGTTTGATTACCAGACTCGATGAACTTCCCGGTTATAACAATCCTTCCAGCTTCTGGTTATCTGCTGAGAATTATCAATCGGAGCTGGATAGACAGCTGAACAACAGTTACTACCCAATTATTGTTCAGGGTCGCTGCCGTAACGAAGTACCTGAATTCAGAGGAACATTCATTGAGTTTCCCTATATCCGTGGTAACGTGGTGACATCATCCTCAGCATTGACGGTATTCCCTGGTCAAATCTGGTGTTTGACGATAGTTTCTACGACAAAACCTTCGGCAATCTGCAGAGACCGGGTACAGCTACATGGGAAATCCAAAAATACGATACCTCAGACATACTGTCTGTTGTTCTGACAGGACCGTATTCGACATTAGCTCAGTGGATGCTGCTGAGATCTTTGTTAACCCTGATGCTGAGCCCAAAATTGGTTATCTCGTCATGAACTCTTTTCTGGAAACTTCAAGGGCGGAACTGACCAGTGCGTTCGAAACGTTCGAGGAGGGAGAAATTACTGATTTGATTCTAGATCTTCGCTACAACACCGGAGGACGGGTTTCCGTAGCTGCACATCTGGCCAGTCTTATCGTAGGCAATGCGCTAGCAGGTCAGCTGTTCTACGAATTTGAATTCAACGACAAGAATCCTGACCCAAATGAAAGACTGTTGTTTGAATCCACTGAATTTGATCTAGGACTCTCCAGAGTCGCTGTGCTTGTGACAGAAGATACGGCGTCTGCGGCGGAAATCGTTATATCTGGTTTGCAACCCTACCTGGACGTCGTGATCTTCGCGCCGAAAACAACCGTCGCGCCCACAACAATAGGCCAACCGTTTATGTCCAGAGCAGAGGATCGCTGTGGTCTGAGACTTAATATTGTCAGGGCTGAAGGGTATAACGCGGAAAGGTCCAGCGTTGTCGGCGGTCTGACAGCTCAATGTTGTGCGGATGACGACATTACAGTGGACTGGGGGTCGAGTATCAGATTTGACGACATGGTCTGGGACGCTATTGTTTTCATTGCTGGTGATCCCTGTTCATCGTGCGCCTCCTTTGGTTCCGTACCAGAAGATGAGTCCCGAATCGGACGCTTGTTTGAATTACCTGTTGGTGGCGCGCAACTTGACTAATTGTCTACTGCTCAAGGAGTGAATAGCCTGCGGAGTGAAACATACGAACAGATGCGCCGTACAACATACCGTTGCAAACAAACGAATATGGACGACGTGTAATGCATGGCAATGAAACTTATTGCACACATATACCAGCTCAGTGGTTAAGCCTGTTTGCACAGGTACTCGTTGACACTATGAATGGTAGTGCGCAACCTGTGATAGGTAAGTTCTGCGATATTGTCCATCAGGACAATTGGCACAAGCAGTGTCTGGCCTTTGATAGTTTGCTATCAGACTTAGATCAGTACGAGGGATCCATGATAGTGCCTTTTAAGGCCAATGCAGTAAAGCCAATGTAAGTGTTGCCGTTCTTGCAGACTTGGCAAACAATACCGATTTATTTTTCAGGCTTTCAGAGATGCAACTAGCGCATGCTCGCTACGCTGTGAGAGGAGGCGATTTTTCAACGCTATGAGATACGCTGTTTGTGGCGTCAGGTTGGCTATTCATGAAACGCGGAAGGCCGCCCCGCCTGATTCTTTCACTGGAGGGCCTTCCGGAAGAATCTGGACTGGGCGTCCCCGTGTCTTCATGAATAATCCAGGCTAAGCTAGGGGGGCACTCCTTCAGTTTCGTGAAATTTTCAAACCATTTGAATATCGTTTATATACGTACCATGTATTGTGGCGCTTTCACGTACGTGATAACTCGTATGGCGAAGAACAGTAAACTATGGATTAGTGGGTCGCCAGTCTTCCAGTCCGTATTTTTTTCATGATCTCTGAAACTTTGCCGGTTTTTCTGAGTTCGATCATTCTCTTGTCAAAGTGATCCATGAGTGTTTGCACTTTTTCAGTGATTTTTTCTGATGGAGAAAAGCCAACGTAAAGGAAATCATTAACGACACAACCTACGTTCTTGTACTTGTCTTTTAACCCCATTTCGTTTTGGAAAACTTATCTGTTACATGCGTTTGCTCGTTAACGGCCGCGGCGATGGTTTTCTGAAGTTTGTTGATTCGTTCTGCAATTGCACTTACGCTGTTGATTGATCCTCTGACAATATAGCCGTCACTTCACCGAATTCGTTCAAAATAGAAGATTTGTTCAGTCTGCCTTGGTTTAGTCGTAACGTAGAAACCCACGTCCCCAGGCGTGGTCAGAGGGCTGAGGCTTCGCCCATAGCCCGACCCACAGGTAACCCGTGACGAGAGCTATTCCATAGCCTCAACTGAGGAGAATCCATGAGCCGGTTCAAGAAGTTATCGCGCACGATATGGTACTGCCATCATCTCATTGTCTGGACACCAATGTATCGGTATCGGATAATGAATGGTCAGGTAACACAGGAGGTTCAAAGTTTCATAAGGGGTTTTTCGGAGCACAAGAAGTGCGAAGTAGTGGAGCTGAATATCCAGCTCGACCACGTTCATTTGATAGTCGCGATACCGTCGAAGATATCGGTATCGGAATACGTTGGAATGGTGAAGGGAAGGACAGCGATACGAGTGCTAAAAAGATATCAGGACTCTGTTCATGCTAAGCATGATCACTGAATTCGTTGATGTAATGCGTCTTTTCTACTCTCGTCAATTTACGTTCTGGAATCGCCTGAATATACAGGAGTGTTCATCCGGTAGTAAACACAAAAATTTCGGCATGATCAATCAAGGCAACCGTTTTTTACGAACTGCTTTGATTTAAGTTAATCAGCTTGGATATCACGCAACGCAACAAAATCAATATGGCTTGTGCCAGGGAGATGGTTGGCTTGATCAGGGAATCACTACACAAGGTAGCTGTAAAAATCACGTAATAATTTTAGACTACGCTAAGTATCCAGATCGAGTGATCTCCGCTTTGGCAACCGCCAGTGTGGTTGTTAGTCTTTGCCCATAGGTCATGCAAAGCCTGGTCTGTTGATCAATGAGATAGCAAAAAAATAGAGATTTCTCAGTGACTGGAGGG
>JBGCGC010000114.1:0-5181 GCA_045110475.1 Granulosicoccus sp. | reverse complement strand
GTATGCACTTAACCTCGGTAAAACCAAAGAATGGTATACCGTCGCCATGGTGCACTTTCAATCATGGGCAGATAAATCTGCCATTCCCTGGAGGGCGATAAAGCCACACTTAGACGATACGATGAGCAAGGCAAGAGAGTTATGGCCTGAAGCTCTGAAAGCGCTACCAATGGACGAAGCGCACAAAGAAGGTCTAAGAACGCATTGGGTTAAGCTTCAAGATGATTTTAAGATTGAAGCCACAAAGTAACGCTATCTTGATTAACGAATAATTAAAATACACCGAACCGTTCGATCGTCTCGGGGGCAACACTTTCTATCAGCTTGCCATCAACACTGGAATACGCGTAGCGATATTCGCCATCAGGGCGTACCTTACCTGTCATACGGTTCGCTGCGTCCCACGTATAGCTCGTTTCAGTACCATCTGCCTGGCGTTTTCCGATCCGGTTGTCGGCCGCATCGTAACGGTAGCGGGTGATGCCAGATTCAGGACTGTTCAACGTCACCACACGACCAAAATCATCTTTCAGATACAGCGTCCGGTTGTTGCGTCCATCGATCAACGCCACCTCGTTACCGGCACTGTCGTATTCGAAGCCGGTGCGCAGTGTGTCCGTTTCATTTCCCTGTGCATCCACTGTCAACGTTGCCGGTTCGGTGATGCTCGCCAACCTGCCGAACGCGTTGTGCTCAACCACCAGCTGATCGCCTGACGCTGCATCTGTTACCGATGCCAGCCGGCCTGCCTCATCGTACTTTCGATTCAGTTGCCGCCCATTGGGTGTTCCCGTCGCATTGAGCGTCGCTGTATCCGTGACTGATAAACGTCCTAGCGAATCGAATAGCTGACTGACAGAACGAATCATCACACCATCAAGCCCAAACTCCTGAGTGTCCGTGCGTCGCCCTTCACTATCGTACGAAATGACAGTTCGCTGCCCATTGTCATCGATCAGCTCACCAATCAAACCGGCATCGTTATACACGATGCGACGGATTTGACCATCAGGACTGGTGAAAGCACTCAGTCGGGACTCGGCATCATAACTAAACCCGATGGTACGACCCAACTGTGTGATTGATGCTACCGTGTGTCCTGAACCAGCGTATTCCATATTTACCGGACTTTGCGCGCCGAGGCGAAATTGTGTTACTCGCCCCAGGATATCCACGTCGATCAGATGCAGCTGTGGTGAATCGGGTTTGTCGATACGCTGCAGCCGCTGCTGATCGTCCCAAACAAACCCGGTGATGTCCTCTACATCGGTACGCGGACCATCAATTGATACCAGTCGACCATCGTCATAACTGAGTTCAACAACGCGTTCTATTGCTTCAAAGCCATTCGTATCAGTATCTGCCAGATCATTACCCAGCGGTGACCAACCACGCTCCGTCATTCGTACGGGCAGGCCACGATCATCACGCTCGATCTCAACCACGCGTTCACCATTTGGGTTGACACTCTTCCTGAAAATCCGGACTGGAGACAAAGCTGAATTGTCCACATACTCACGCCGCTCAACCAGTTCATCATTACCGCCTACATCAACACGTCGTATCTCCGCTAGTCGCCCCTGCTCATCGTAACGGTAGGTTCGACTATCCTGACCCGCGGCATTGCCTAATGAATTCTTTGCCGCCTCCAACAGACGTCCTTGATCGTCATAGCTAAAGTTAAGTCCTGTTGGCGGACACGTGGCACAGCCTGCCCCTTCGCTCGAGAGCAGTAGAGGGGGTGCATCCGCCGTGGGTTGCTGCCAGGTGAACGTGCCTTGATCACCCAGCATCCCAGGTGAATGTTGTGACTAGGCCAGTAGCATCCTCGCGCCGTATGAGGTTGTCTGCTGCATCAAACTCATTGCTCACTAGGCCGGTATCCGGGTTTTGTACAAACACTACGCGCCCGAAGTCATCGCGCAGGCGCTTGTTCTCGTTGCCTCGTGCATCGATCACCGCAACTGGCTGTCCTCGTGCATCGAACTCGAACCCGGTTTGTGCACCATCGGCAGCGGTGATTGAGAGAAACTGACCAGCTTTAGTACTGCTGAACGTTTAGCTCTGGTTTGCAGCCCCTGAAATCTGTTACTAGCACTTGAATGACTTTTTACATGTACCCGCTAATGAACAACACCGAGTGCCTCTCTGAATACTTTCGCTGTCTCACAATCTGAATTGATGTGCGGCATTCCATCATCACAAAATGCAAGCCATTGCCAGTCTTCGCCACCTACACAGCCTATGCGACTAAAGGTAAACACAAACTCTTTAAAACTACTAGCCAACTCAATTCCATGACCAGCTCCGTCATCATGGCTTAGATACACGATAGGTTCTCTGTTTGGATCTGACAAATCAACTGCGAAATAGTCTCCGTTTCCAACCTTATTAAAAGCCAGTTTGTCATGCCAAATAGCGTCATAGGGATCATCTTTATTCGGGAAAACTTCATCACGCCAGTCAATCAAATCTTCATTGAACTGAATTATCCGGTCCAGGGACCAATGCATATCCCCTGAGAAAATCAGCGATAAATCGCCACCAAGCGTATAGTCGTTTGGCATAAACCAACGAAACTCCACCTTTTTTGAAAACTCAAGGAGCAACTCCTTTAAGGATGGAGGTAATTGTTTTCCTAGTTTTTCTTCGAGTCTAGCTATTTCTTGTACGTTAGCTGGTGGATCAACAGAGAGCACTTGAACATCGCCACCAATACGTGTAATCGCCACCGCATATCTGTTCCAATAGTCGAGCACGTCACTGTAATTCATAAAATCCTCTAATTGCGAGCTACCGAATAAGCCAGTGAATGTTAGCATCCATACTACTACTGGGCCGTTAAGCCCTTATGAAAGGTAGCTTAATTTCGCTCCATAACAGGGAATTCTGGAAATATCCATTGTCACCATTCCGTGGATTCAGGCCATACTCGTCAGAGAGTTTACTGGTCAGTTGTGAAGTCACTTAAATTACACATTTGAGGGGCTCTCCGCCAGTCAGATTCTCTCTCAACCTCCCATTACTGAACCGATCGCGCTTTTTTTCAAAGATCTGCTAGACGAACAATGACTAGCCATTTTCTAACAAGAACGAAGTTTACGGATTATGAAATTCTTTTACCGGTTTCATTAGCAGTCCCCTTGCACCTCTTTCAATCAAGGTGGAACACAGATCAGATGAAATTAGTATCGACCTGAAGGATTTCCCACCAGAGCCAAAAATCGTGCTCGGTTTGAATATATCCAGATCGACCGGTGCCGTCAGCGACGGTAGAAAACCGCGCACCCACGGTTGATATTTATTTTTCCTACACACCGTACAGGTTTCCGTCGCGAAACCTTCAGGCATATCAAACGATACGTCTACTTCCGGGATACGCAACTGCACAACCGTCTCCAAATGAACATCGCGTTTATGGTGTATTACCTGCCAATTCTCAATGCCAAGTGGGTGAAATACTTGCTCATACAATTGCGGTGTCACAAAAAGCTCGTCGTACACCCAATTTAATTGAAGCACTTCGTTTTTCCCCCATTTTGGCTCGCCTCGAAATCGGAAAGAATCTATTTGGGGCAACGGCCCAAGGCCGCACGATTTGCAGTACTGCATAGTATCGTAGACTTGATCAAGGTACCCAAAGTCACCTTCTGGTTGCGGATAACCTTGATGTCGAGAAGTCGCCATTTCGACCAGCGATGCTGATTTCACCTCACCCTTGGTAAATTCGGTAGTTACAATACCAAACCTACCTCGCTCCTTAACAACCTCTTTAAAAAGTGGCCAAGCTTTGTCTGACTCTTTAACCTTGCGCATATTGTCGCCAATATTAATATCGACGCCGTGACTTTTAAATCGCGCAACCAGTTGTTCATCAGCTGTAAATGAAATTCTATGTACTATCTGCATAACAAATTATTTGAAAAATTGGTGTGAAAATTCTAGACCATGGTATCAATGGATTTAATCAGATGATCTGATTGATCCACCGCATGGCTGGTGAATAACAAAATCATAACCCCAAAGCTGCCAAAATTTCAGGATAGTTTTTATAGATATCTCTCGCTTCTGCAAGTATCTGTTCACGAGTAGCTGTTCGAGTACCGTCACCATAAGGAATACGATCGCGCCAGGCATTCGTAAACCGCCTGTGCTCCGCTTTCGTTAACGCAATCGCTGGCATAGTATTGGGATTGACACCTAGCTCATCGGCAAAACGCTGCTCAATCAAATGATGCGCCTCTAAACCAGTTCCGGCAGTCTGTTTCTTCAGATCTTTATAAGGCTTGATCCCAAAGTCTGCAGCGTGGGCAAACGTATCAATCTTACTGCCCGCCGGTGTTGGAGGAGTTGGCGGATGAGCTCCTAGCTCATAGTATCGATTTGCATTAGGGTGATGTCCTTGATAGATTTCACGGCCATTTTTATCCACATAAATCGGTTGGTTATAATCCGTGGTTCTTCCAGTATCCGTGAACCCTTTGGGTAGCCCGTTATAACAAACGTTATGCACCCAGACCGCATCAGCCCCCTCCTCGGCCGACACAAAGTACGTCGCATACTCATCAACACTCAGGTTATAAGCATCCAGCGGCATTGACTCGACGACCACCGCTTCAACCATCTGCCACTGATTGTTCTGAGTCAGCAGTTCATCGCCCGGCTGCAAGTGCTGCGCATCCACCCAGGCACCACCGGCAATCTCACCGCTGTAAACATGCCCTTCACCTGCCATTACTGGTGACGTTGTCACACTGGCTGTGGCAAGAATGGCTCCTGCTGCCAATCGGGCAAAGTACGGATGAATACGATTCGATGTGATCGTCTGGCGCTTACCATGACCATCCATAGCCGTCACGTGCACCGTCTCTTCATACCGGTTGCTGTACTGCGCCAACACATCACGCCAGCCCATCTTCCCTGTGTATTCATCACGTGCCCACACCTTGTCCTGTTGGCTGACAATATCCTTGATCGGCTTGTAGCCACTGTCGGTGACAACCAGCGTGTCGCCCGCAAATGAGCATATTCCGCCGTTGGTGCTATCTCGTCCAAAGCGCTCTTTGAGCTTTTTCCACAACGTCCAAGCCCCGTCACTGGCATACTGCGCCGCATCCTTGAGCGCACCTCCCAGTTTGCTGATACCTCCAAGCAGCGCACTTTCTGCCAACTCCTGGCCCA
>JBGCGC010000113.1:0-3945 GCA_045110475.1 Granulosicoccus sp. | reverse complement strand
CTCCAGCTATGGGGCTATTAGATGATAACTACTAGCGAATGGCAAGGGCCAACCCGCGAGGGACGGTCTGAAGGAAGCCGCTAGCAAACCTGTGAGCTGATGAACAAGAACATCATATGAGGCGTAGGCTAGAGATGAGTCAGCACGAGATGACGAAATCAGGTGATCTAATGGCCACCGTAAATGATGCAGTTGTGCAGGGAAAGTTCATGTTCTTATCTGGGGCGGTCCGACTTTCGGGATCTGTTTGACGTGCGATCGGCACTATTCCAGTCAGGCGCTGGACGACCAAGCCTGGGCTCTTTGGGCTCCATCAACCAAAGAGAGCGAAACGATGGACACCGATAGCGCTGGCACGGGTAACCGTGCCGGTGATCAAACAGAAGTCAGCAGACGGCATAGTAGCCAAACGCCTATCGTAATGGATAGGACACGGTGAATACGGAAGGCCGCCCCGCCCAAACATAGTGAATAAAGGAGGAGCCTTGACAGACCTGAGCACACGAACACCGTCCGGTGATGGCGTGACTCAGCGTGTTGTTGAGAAGCCAGCCTTTGGTGAAGATTTACTCGAATGCATTCTTTACTCTGATAATTTACGCAGAGCGTGGAATCGTGTTCGTGCCAATAAAGGAGCTGCCGGTGTCGATGGCATGGTCATTGACGAGTTCCTTGACTGGGCAAAAGCTGGGCACTGGAAACGTGTTGTGAATGAACTGGAAACAGGTCGCACGCAATCAATGTGGTGCCAAGGTTGGGGACGCGCTCTGCGTGGTCATCAAAAGCCACGGATATCGCGGTGCGTTGTGGCATGCAGCACATAGAGCGCGTCGAGCGAGGTATCCGTTACGAGCTGACAGGTGTCGAGCCAGCCAGCATCTCAGATGCAGCGAGGCAGCAGATAGCGGCTGTTTTGCACGACCGCATGACAGAAACTCTCATAGAGCTACCGGACCAGCTCGACACGTTATTTAGCCATGCTCAACCTGCGCCACTTGTTACCGTCGATGTCCTGGCCGACGGTGTTGAGGCGTTGCAAGCACACAACAGCGCCATGGGGCTTGCCTTGTCTGACGATGAGCTGGACTACCTGGAGCAGAGTTTCTCTCGCTTGCAGAGAAACCCCAGTGATGCAGAACTCATGATGTTCGCTCAGGCAAACTCGGAACACTGCCGGGGTATAGGAAATACAAAGCGGGTGCGTCGAGTAGTGCGGGGACTGTCAAGCGGGTGTCATTGCGTTCAATTTGTCGTCGCGGGATTCCGAATCCTCATCTGATTTGTGCCTGCAGGCAACGTAGTGTGTCATTCGAATGGCCTTGGAGTTGATTCATCGGGCCTTCGTCGGACTCGTCCAATGCCAGATAGCTGAAGCTCGGCATCCCTGGCCAGCAACCCCTGGTGTTACAGATACCGGCCAATGCGCTGAGCAATGGTGTGAGTCAGTTGCAAGAGCTCTGCCTGCTGGAAATGAGATTTAAGAAGATTTCCTATTGTTCGTGTAGTTCGAACACATTGTCGGCATTTAGTGGTCTTCCCCGCCAGCGGATCTGCTCATAAGCTAGTAGTTCGTATAACCACTACCTGAGTTTAAACAATGAAGACAGCTGACAGAATTATTATTTCCATATTTTTGACGATAGCTGTGGTTATTGGGTCTACCAGCACGACCATTGCCTCAGATCAGATGGGCCAGAGTTCGGCACAGGCGTTGGTACAACCTTTTTACGATTACCTTTCAGGCAAAGCGTCGTCTGATACTACCTTTGAAAACATGGCGGATGAATGGCGCAGTTTCAGTAGTGATAGTACGTTTCGCAGTGTTGATGAAACGATTGCCGCCATCGATGGGTTGCGCGCGAGCGTTGTACCTGATCTTGTCTGGGAAATTCATGATGTCATTTACAATGACGGTTACATAGTCGTTCGCGGTGCAGGTCGTGGTACTCCAGTAGCCAATTTTTTTCGGGATACAGGCGTCTGGAAAAGGATTCAACATCATGTCTATAGATATTCACAAGATAGTCGAAGGCAAAGTAGCAAGTACCTGGCATGTTGAGAACTGGGCGTGTGTCACCGGATACATCGGTTTGCGTAGCGTGCTCGCGTCGGAAATGGGTTCGATGCACACCTTGAACCATGTTGGGAGACCTTGTCTAGACGTAGATATTTAGGCGCTTACTTTCATGCGGTGAGCTGGGATCACCACCCATTCCACGTTAAGGTTGCCACCCACATTGTGCCTTGAGCCATAAATTACGGTGCGCACCTTGCCCTGGCGGGTCGGTGACAGTCTTTTTCTGACACGGCAGGTCGACTTATGTAGCAAGGCGCCCCTGAACGACTCACACAAGGATTTGTTGGTCAACACGACCGAGTACCGAGAGGTCGATGCAAAGGGCCGTGAACGCACCGAGTGTCGATCGCGTCAAGTATGGCCCCTGTGTCTACCAAACCGGGGGAACTGCAGCTCCTACTCTGGTAGCCTGCAGGCAATGTCTATCGCAAGGATGCGATCATGGTGTTGTTGTCTGCTGGCATGGAAGCCAGCGTGGATGCGCCTGTTTACGAGCGCCACCGCCCTGAATAAACTCTGCTCTACTAGCTTGTCGAACAACACTACCCAGCCTTTGTGACGCAGTTGGCAACCGAAGGCAAGGTCTTGCCCGACTACGTGCACGAGGAGTTCGAGGCGTATCTCAAGTGTGGCCGCCTTGAGCACGGCTTTCTTCGTGTGCAGTGCGACAGCTGCCAGGCTTAGCAATTGGTAGCCTTTAGTTGCAAACGCCGAGGTTTCTGCCCCAGTTGCGGTGCCCGGCGCATGGCCGAAAGCTCCGCCCTGCCGGTGGACGAAGCGGAACGCCGCCCGGTACTACCTCACAGGCCAATGCGCCAGTGGGTGCTTAGCGTGCCACATCCGCTGCGGTATCTGTTCGCCAGCCGACCCAAAGTCATGGGAAAGGTTCTGGCTATTGTATACCGCACACTAGCCACACACCTGATTCACAAGGCCGGTTACAAGAAGTGCGATACCCACACTGGTGCCGTAACGTTGATACAGAGATTTGGGGGTGCGCTCAATCTCAATATTCACTTTCACATGATTTTTCTCGATGGCGTCTACGTGGATCGTGGAGGAAAGCTTGATCGGTTCAAGTGGGTCAAGGCACCCAGCACGGCCGAACTCTCGCAATTCCACGGGGTATTCGCACCGAACAGCAAACATCGAGCCTTGATTACACCGGCGCGGCGAGGCAAGGGAGGTCGGAAGGAACACAACACAGCAGGGCAAGGAGAACGGACAAACCAACCGTCATGAGGCTATGACCTGGTCACAAAGGCTCAAGCGAGTTTTAACCGGGCCGCGCAGGCATTGATGTCGACAAATGTCGGCTCTGCGGCGGCAACGCTCGTGTGATTGCCGCGATCGAGGACAAGGCGATCATCGACAAGGTACTCACCCATCTAGACAACAAGGCGTCCTGTGAAAAAACAGCGCCTTTGCCGCAGGGGCGTACACCGCCAGTAGCAGACTTGTTTAGCTGATTCGTAGATTCGCTCCCCTATTCACTCTGTCATGCTGCCCCGGTGCGGCAGGCTACCGGTTTGCCTATCGAAAGCTCTGGTACGCCAACGCACTGCTGGAAAGGCACATTACGTAGCCTGGACGCACGAATCAGGCGAGGATTCGGTGCGCCCTGGCGCTAAATTAGACATATGCAACCCGCTTGACAGTCCCCGCAACACTCACCGCACCTGCTTTGTATTTCCTAAACTCGTTGAAGCACTTTGTGCAAGCTTGAGTCAATAATAATATGTCGGTTATTTTCGACATATGGAAATATCAGCAGCAGCCTCAGCCATGGCGGCGCTTGCACAGCGCACTCGTCTGGAAGCATTCAGGCTGCTCCTGAGTGCAGGGGCCGAAGGCATGCCCGCCGGGGA
>JBGCGC010000112.1:0-16400 GCA_045110475.1 Granulosicoccus sp. | reverse complement strand
AAATCGAACATCAAATACCAGTATTTATCTCCTTATCACTACATGACATACGATAATTTAGGCACTTCATGAATAGTCCAGGCTCCTAGCCTGGATTATTCATGAAATCACGGGGACGCCCAGTCCAAATCCTTCCGCATTTCCTTTGTTCGTAGCGAATTTCGTTCAGGCTGGGCGCCCCCGTCGGAAATACAGTCTGTATTCCGCTCCTTCACGAAATCCGCTACGAACAAAGGGCCTGGTGAAAGGAATTGGCGTTTCATGAATAATCCAGGCTAGGTATCTTTGGGCGGCGGCGGCGCATGCTTGGTTGCTTGAAACATCGGCTCCTCATCACCCACAGGATCACCTTCGGGCAGTTGCATTTGAACCTCAGTACCTTCAACCTCTGCTTCACGCTGCGCTTTGTGGAGTTCTACTGCCATTTCTTCGTTCCACGGTAACTGGTAAGAACGTGGCTCATCTATGCCTGGCATCTGAAGCCAGAGATAGATCGCTTCATCTTCACGCATGAGAGAAGCCGTTACAATTGCATCATTCAGATGGTCCCTGGCAATTTCTATCTCTAATGGTTTTGGTCTGCTAAGCAAATCATTCAGCGCAAAATAGGTCAATGGCAAAAACAACGCCGTACAACCTAGTGCAGCACACTTCAGCAGACGTTTGCGTGGCGCCAAAATCGCAATCAGGGCCAATACCGCAGCCAGCACACCTGCAACCACATACCACTGTAATCCCGTCAACATCATGCCCCCCCGCGAATTCGTTTTGGTAGGTCGTGAACACTCCCGGACACCAGTTTGGAATCGTCATCAAGCTTGAATCGGAAAACAGTAGACTCCTGATTAACGTTTTCCAAGTCAAGTCTGGTGGCGAGTATTTGCCGTGTCGCCTTGCTTTTTGGCGTTTTCAGACTCACGGTGACAGTCACCGGTACAGGATAGATCTTCTCCTTGTTGCGAAAGAGATGGACGTTGATCGTGTAGTCACCTGAGGGCGCACCACGACTATAGGCAAACTCATAGTTTAATCCCGTTAAGTCACTGGACACACCAAGATCATCCCTGAGCAAATCAAAGACGTTCCCTCCCTTGCGGGTATAGCCCACTGCCTTGTCACCGGGGGCTTCCACCCAAAGGTCAACATCAACATTCATTTCATCTGGCCAACGTAATTCAACGATCATGTTACCCGGCGCCTGATCGGTATCCTCTGCTTTTGATACCGGATTTATGTGCGGAAGTAACAACATGACCAAAGTGACAAAACCAGCCAACGCCAGCATGATTACATCACGGAACACCGTAGTGCCACTGTCCTCATCAAACAGATCTAATTCACGCATTGTTTTCTGCACGGTCGAGCAACAGACTCATAAGCTGCACTGTACCTCCAGCCAGCAACTGATAGTTCGCTGTTAACCAGACGTTGAGAACCGAACCAATCAGGGTTGTATACAACGCCGTTGACATGCCTTGAATCAACACGGTAACCATAGGCGCGATACTGTTGACATCAGATGCGGTATCCGGATCAACACCGGAAAGGGCAATGATAAAACCAAGCACTGTTCCGATGAGTCCAAGCAATACCAGCGTATTCGCAATATGACGAACTGCTGAGATACGTTGTGTTAGCTTTAGTCTCAACGAACCTACGGAAAAGGTTTGCGGCAGAACACCCTCCGTCGAATTTACCGTCAGCTCATCTATCTCCTTGTTGATTTGCCAGGCCCGCCAGCAACTGATGAAGAAGCCCACCATAAAAACAATAAAAATGGCAACGGACAGTCGTGTTTGATCAGCACTGATAACCTTATCGACATACCCCTCCCAGGCAGCTGCTCCAAGTAAGGCGAATGCCAATATATTCAACAGCAGAAAACGAAAGATTAATGACGCACAATGTGACCTTACAGAATCAAGTGCAGGCGGAGCAGATTTCGCAATATTGGCTGAAGCGGGTTGACCCGCGAGTAAAGGCAGTGTTGCCATGTAAACCTCTTGGTCTCATGGTTAAAGCCTGGTTTGTGATTCCGACAAACTATCATGACGGGCGGACTTGGGCTCTAGGGCAAGAACGCACCTTGTTTTTTAAACGGTCAGGCAATGGAACCTGTAAACCGAAACAAGGACAATCAATGTAAATTGACTGCCGCAGGGTCTATGCCATAAACGTCGATAGTAACGCTACTTTGGCAGGCTATCGACAATTTATCTATTATTTATACGCTGTAAAAATAACTCATCACAGGTGATCTGTGACACGCGGTATGAAACGGAGGGTCACCATACCTTTGAATCACGAGGTAAGCGTCTATTGGTTTACCAAAAATTATGCTCTGAGGTTTTAACGATGTGGCTGGACAGCATGCCAATATTCTGTAAATCCAATTCGTCGTCGCCGTGTGTAAACAGTTTACGGGTATAACTACATACATAGTTTCTGTCAGAGTTTGAACTGTGATATGGCGGCGACCAGTTTTCCAGCACCCGCATGTAACTGCTCTGACGCGGCAAGACTCTTCTCAGCCATGGCCGCGTTACGTTGTGTACCATGCTCAACGTTATTCAAGGCTGAACCAACCTCCGAGACTCCATTACTCTGATCATTACTTGCGCTGTTAATTTGCCCCATAAGCAGAGCAACTTCCTGAATAGAGCCAACGACTCCGGATATCGTTGTGACCGCTTCAGTTACTTGTGACGTCCCCTGCTCAACACGACTAACGCTGGTTTTGACCAAAGCCTCGATTTCCTTGGCCGCAGTCGTACTACGCTTGGCCAGAGAACGAACCTCACTGGCGACGACAGCAAAGCCTCGTCCTTGATCACCGGCTCTGGCAGCTTCGACTGCCGCATTTAGGGCAAGTATGTTAGTTTGAAAGGAGATATCGTTAATAACCCCGATAATCGCAGCAATCTGCTTGCTATCCTCGTTCATCCTATTCATGATCGATACTACCTGACTGACACCTTCACTACCGTGAACGGCAACTTCACTAGCTTCCTGAGCAAGTTGATTAGCCTTGTTCGAACTTTGTGCGTTTTCCTTGACACGATCACCCAAACCAGCCATAGACTGTGATGTGGTCTGCAGTGAATCTGCTTGAATAGTAGTTCGTTCTGACATCTCTCTACTGTCCTGAGAGATCCGGGTGCTGGCATCAGAGATATTATCCGCTGCATCGCGCACTTGTGCGACGAGTTCAATTAACCGACCCTGCATCAGGCATAACGATGAAAGCACACTTCCTGGTCTGGCATTTTCTGCCCCGTTAACCGTACTTAGATCACCCGCCGCAACACGTCCGACGATTCGCCCAAGCTCTGCTGGCTCAGCGCCTAATGCACGAAAAAGGGATGATATAAACAAGAGACTTAAAATTATTGCACTTAAAAGTGTAACCGCACCGACGCTTAACAACGTCATTCGCGCATTTTCAAAAGAATCCTGAGACACCACAATAGCGTTTTTTGCCTGTTGGTCGCTGAATGCCAGATACTCTGTTACAACTTCAAGCAACTGCGCAAGCAATGGCCTGCACTCGGCAGTAAGTTTATCAATTGCTTCGCGTGTCCTTCCCTCTACCGCTTTGGCAACAATGTCCAGCGCGACGGGTCCATAGAGTTTCTCTACCTCTACAATAGCGTGTACTGCGCTATGATCTTTTTCGGTCGCGTACTGATCAGTTGCTACGAGCTGCTGAAGTTTGCTCAATGCAGATTGCATATGGGCATGTGATTTTTTAACGGCCGCGAGCTCATCTCGCTTGTCGGCATCACTGGATACAAGAATCAGATTACGGGCTGCTATGGCTCTGTCGTTCACAGCTCCTCTGACTTCCTCAACTGCGCTAACGACAACTGAATGCTCGTTGAGGTAAGTACTGAAACGCTCATTGGCATTACTGATCGTTTGTAAACTGAATGCAGAGGCAAACACAGACAGTAAAGCGAGAATTCCGAACGCAAATGTAAGGCGTAGTCTGACAGAGAACTGCATTATATACTCCAAAAAATTACGACAGATACAAACGCGTACACGTCATCGACATTAGTGTATGTCCAGGTTGGGTTACGCAGTTAAACTCCTTTATCGACATTTGCAATGGAAACTCGAACTTATTTGGTTGTAGGAGGAGTTAGCTCATCACGCCCCCACTTTTTCTAATTTGGAAAAATATTTCGCCTTATTTATCCTTACACTGTCGCGGTGTGTCAATATTAGCTGTCAACCCTCCAGCAACACTTTTACAGGTAAATCAATGCATTTTTCATCTTTGGGGATTCAAATTGACCTAACGATTGATCGTGTTTATGTCGCCGGCTGGACCGGTCGCGACAAGAAATCTGTGAATCACCATATTCAGGAACTATCCGAATTAGGCATATCCGCACCCTCAAAGACGCCTCTGTACTACCGTGTAGCCGAAAACCTGCTCACTGGAACAGACCGGATTCAGGTGTTAGGCAATAAAACCTCAGGAGAGGTAGAACCCTTACTCGTACAACACGGTAATACCGTTTGGCTCGGTCTGGGCTCAGACCACACAGATCGTGAACTGGAAGCGTATTCTGTAGCAGCATCCAAGCAAGCCTGTGCAAAGCCTGTATCCGGTGAATTATGGGATTTTGAATCGGTAGAAAACCACTTGGATTCACTCATGCTGCGATGCAAGATCAAAGAACATGATCGATGGATAACGTATCAAGAAGGTACTCTTGCGGCAATTATTCCACTGCCTGATCTGATAGCCGAAAGTGGATTCGGCGCAGGCGCAGCCATGTTCTGCGGTACGCTAACTGCGATTGGAGGCGTCAGGCCAGCGGTTGAGTACTCAATGGAACTAATCGATCCAATACTGAACAGACGTATAACCCTTGACTATTCAGTGGTAGAGCTTCCTGTTGAGGAATGAGCGCGATCGACAAGTAAACCATGTATCGCAGTGAGATACCCAGCTACGTCAAATTAAAATCTATAGTTAAGGCTGGTTTGTATGATCACCGCGTTATTTTCATCGAATACTGCGGTTTTATATCTTTGCTGCAAATACGCAAGTCGAAATCTTATTTTTGTACCGGGCGTCAAACTGTAGCCATACTTTGCACCGATGGTCATGCTATTCATTGCATCGAGCCGGTAGTCAGCACTCGCGAATCCATCAGCGGGCAATATGACACGCTGCACCTCATCAACATCAAGTTTACGCTGGTAAAAGTCCGCTGCAGTTTGCGTATAGAATCTGAAATGCGGCTCTAGATAATGCCTGGGTGTTAGCTGATGACGATATTTTACATCCAGTGTGTTCGATTGTATCCCCCAATCGTCCTGATATAAGCGATAGCCCAAGTGAACAGCATGTCGGGTATTTTTTATCTGATGAACTAACTTGGCATAAGCACTGGTTCGTTGTCTGGATTCTGGCCGACTCTCATAATAGGTTTCGAAAACACGATTCTGATCGTTCGCCACGCTGATCACCTTATAAGGGTCAGTAAGATAGCCTTCGGACTGACTGAATGTGACTGTAAGCTGTGCAAGCGTCTGACGATTAAGCACCTGTGTTACACCAAGGGCCAGATCAGTCGTACTACGTTCTCCATCACTGAAACTTCTGTTATTTTCGGTATTGCTTAACGGAGCAGGCGTACCGATTGCATAGCTTCTGGATACGGTGTCAAACGTAGTAGCAAAACCGATGTCAATGGCTGTGTTTTTTGACAGACTCTCTCGCTTTAGTCCAATCGACCCTCCCATCGACTCATAGTCAGATTCCGTGGAAATCACTGCACCAAAGCTGAATTGGTGCTGACGAGTCAACTGCCAGTCCTGATCAACTCCGATTTGCGTACGTGTATCGCTGAACACCGTGGCAACCCTGTCGGCTTCACCGGCAGCAGTGGCGGAGCCACCGGACGCACCCGTGAAAGTCACCGAACCCGCTGAGCCCTGAATCGCGCCGGTCGGGGATGCTCCGGACATGGTGTCATACACTAACTGAACTGTAGTCTGTGCATCGTCAGTGGTCCGGGTTAAATCCCAAATGCCTTTTGACACATTTACGCGCTCTTGTGACTCACTATAAGAAAGCACAGAGACATCGGTATCCCATCCGTTCTCGGCATTTGAGTGGCCTGCAGATACAAGTACAACGGCTGCAACAGCTAGCTTATGCCTGATGATCGCCATATCAGTTGCAACCGCAACCTCCACCGCGAACACTACTGCCACCGGTCGAGCCCTCTCGAGAAAAGTAGATATGATCGTCCACGCTCTGATCCATTGAATCAAGAACGGGTTGCATACCGTCCTGAGCTAACGCGCCTTTCTCCCACGCTCTCACCTCTTTGTAAGACAATGCGTTTCCCAACGAAACGCAACCACTAAGCAGCATTGAAGAGGCGATTAACAATGCTGTAAAAGCACGTTTGGTCATTATAGGGATGGCAGAGGGCAGGATCATCAGATTCGCTTTGACAGAAAATGCGTGAGCACGCAGTAAAGAAGAAAAGCGGCAGATCGCTTTACCTCTTTTACTGTAATCTGTTGTATCGCGAATATTCCTTTGACATTTGAGCTT
This sequence comes from Granulosicoccus sp., assembly GCA_045110475.1. Classification (GTDB taxonomy): domain Bacteria; phylum Pseudomonadota; class Gammaproteobacteria; order Granulosicoccales; family Granulosicoccaceae; genus Granulosicoccus. The sequence continues at coordinate 9,814 of JBGCGC010000112.1, read as the reverse complement.
TTCGTCACAGCATCATGTGTGGAAAGGGTACGTTGGTTTCTGCCAGATCAGCACTCAACAGCTGATTGCGTTGTTGCTTCGGTCAATCGTTCTACCAATGTACGTGTTATGGCCAAGCCTGTTTCCGGACGTGCACGCATAATTCGCTGAAATTTTGCCTGATCTATAGTCAGAGTTAGTACATTACCAACCGCTACCAACGACGCCATGCGCGATTCATTTTGCAATACTGCCAACTCACCGACATAGTCGCCAATTCCACGTCGGGCAACCTCAATTTCTTTGCCACCGTCCACTCGTGTGCGTACTGACACCTCACCGGATGCGATAATGAATAGCTCGTCACCCATGTCTCCTTCGGTGGCAAGCATTTCATCAGGAGCATAAATACGTTCAACAGCATGCCTGGCAATTTGGGTGAGGTCCACCTCATGAAGTGATGTGAACAGCGCAACTTTTTTCAACAGATCAATACGTGAATCCATTGACACCTCAGTGACGCAGGCAAATTCTGACGCTCTATTATTATCGCGAAACAGATATTCAAGCTTGTTGATATCAACGTGGTCGACAATGCCCCCCATTTGCTGAGTCAGAGCGACCATTCGGCTAACACGCTTGGCATCCTGATCTCCACTTTTCAAAGCCTTGCCATCCCATAAGGCGACAAGCCGGAGCTTGTCAACGCCAAGAACCAGCGATGCATAAAGCGCCCATCTGGCGTTACGCTCGTAGATGTCAACACCGTCTGTCGCCAAACCGACACGTTCTTCCTGATAGTAGAGATCTACACCGGGATGATTGCGCAATGCATAATACCGTGCTATCCAGGATTCGCCAGCATAACTGACAAACCGGCTGACATACTGCGCCTCGGCACAAGGCATGTGGACGTGCACGTGCATGCCCCGCGCCAGACACGCCTCGATAAAAATGATATCGCCCCCACAGGCAGCACCCGCCGTAAACGCATGATCGTTGGAATCTGCCTCACCACGATCAAGAGACAAATCAATTTGACGACGTACCTCATCTTCAAGCGTTGCAGGGAATCGTGAAGGCACAGTATCCTGCCAATCGAGCATATGGCCGCTGAAAAGGAACGCTAGCACATCGGTATCTGGAGACGGATACGCAGTTTTGTAATTGTCAGCAGTACCGGCTTCAATCCGTGATATTTCGCGCCTCAATACATCCGCTGCAGTCCGAGCCTCCTCCACCTGCACACCGATGGAAATGAACAATTCGACCTGACGAAGACTGGCACGTAATTGAGTAACATTTTTACGAGCGTATGAAAGAGCCTTACGATAGGTGCGGGCAATGACCAATGAAGTTTGCCCGTCAACAAGATACCAGTTACCAAAGCATGACCATGTCCAGAAATCGACTAGCGAACGTTGAGCATCTTGTTGAAGCGCAAATAGCAAGCAGTTTTTCAACAATGGAAATATTTCTCTGATTCGCTGGAAATCTCCATCAGGATTATCCAACTGATCAAACCGGTCAGCCAGAGACACTATCATGCGTGCCAATGTCAGGGCTTTCATGCCTGGTTCAAGATTATTTCTGTCAAAATTGAACCCGCATAAATAGGTATCAAACGATTTTATTGCCCACTGACAAGCGTCGAAGGCCTCTTTTTGTCGCTTTTCACCCTCTTCTACATTAATCCAGCAATCTTGCCAGATAATCGTGTAAATACGACCGAGATGACTAGTAGCGCGGGTATCTTGTGGCACATCCAGCAGAAGGTTTTCAAGTTTGATGATCGCCTCGTCTACCCGATTCATTCGATTAAGCAGACGAGCCTCCTCTCGACGAAAAAACAGGTTGCCGGGATTGACTACAAGACCTTCTCTGTACTCTTGCAAAGCCAATTCGGGGCGCCCCATTTCACTCAAGGCTCGTCCTGCCTGGATAACCGCCTCCTCCTTGCAAAGAGGGTTATTGACCTCATCGGTCAACAATAGAATATCGCCGACTCGCTTTTGTTGACGGGCCAACGCTACGCGCTCCTCCCACTCATTGAATTCGCGCCAGAAGCCCGTTGCCAGCGGGGTACATAGCGAACCGGTATCTGGTTCTTTCAAGCCCGAGAGCAATCCGAATACAGGGCTGTGCACGGCTTCCGTACTCGAAGCCCAGGTATCGCGGGAAATACGAATAAGGCTCTTCTTATCACGCTCAAGGTGCGCCGTGTCTGGTGCGCCGCTATCATCAATATGATAAGGCAATGTGCGCACACTAAAGACATCAAATGGCATGTAGTCTCGGCCTGATTGAATATGCACAACACCACGTTTGCGTAAGGCATGCCTTACCCCAAGTTCGTAGAAGACGTTGGCGTTGTCGATACTCATGTCGACAACCACAAGGTCAGCAAGCAACAACTCCTGAAACATGTCAGTCAGAATGTCACCGCTTACCGTCTCCTCATCAGCTCGGAAGGGTTTAAATCCCGCCTCTTGCAGAGCGGGCTTTATCAGTCGAACATAAATCTGATCAAAGTCAATGAGCTTGCCATCCGGACCAGGTTTCCGACCAAACGGCATGACAACAAAGGCGTGTGGATTATTTTGCCGGTTTTGATCACTAAGTCGATCAACCCGCTCATCGATTGTCTGGCTGTCACTGTTCTGGACGATTCCCACGTCAGAACTGCCGATTTCGAGTTGAACGTCTGTCGGGAGCGTACCCGCTGATTCGGTCGAAGTTTCGTTGGCCATGGTTTACACCCTGATACTTTCATTGAATAATGGGCCAAATTTGACAACTTGACAACGATTCACGTAAGGAACTAATGCGAATTATCAGGAGAATCAATAAAAATACAGTTCTATCTGTAGACCGCGCAATTCAGATCATAAATATGTAATCCTGACCTCCTGACACCACCACCAACGCTAAAACAAGCATGAAAACATGCATGAGGAGAAAAATGGTATGAGTTCAACACGCAAAGGCAACTGTTTGTGTGGCGCCGTAAGTTTCGAAACAGTTATAGAGGAACCGCACTTTCACGTATGTCACTGTGAGACATGCAGGAAATGGGGCGCACCGGCCATGGCTTGTCCAGTTAAAAGCATCACCGTCAAAAACGGGTCGTCCCTAAAGCATTTCTCAAGTTCGGAATACGCAGAACGGGGTTTTTGTGGCGACTGCGGCAGTCACCTCTATTGGCGGATGAAAGATGGCAGCTACAACGCCGTTCACATCGGTGTACTCCACAACAGTGAAGACCTCTTATTTCAAACTCAGCTATTTGTCGATGCCAAACCGGACAACTACAGCTACGCCAACGATACAGCCATGATCACAGGTGAACAGCTTTTCGCCATGTTCAAGTGAACTGGCGACAACCCGAGATAGCTTTCTTTTCTTATTCTGGACTACTCAGGGTCTGGCAATGATTTATCGCTCGGTGCCCAGCCTTTAAAAAATGGCTCCTTTGAGCTCAAGGGAAGCTTGACGGCCCTTTTTTCATGAGCAGACAGGTAAACAGCGGATACAAATTCTATTGACCGGCGACCATCTTCAAATGACACCTCCTGTCCACCATTGCCGGCAAGCGCATCAGCAATCGCTAGCAAGTATCCGGTAAATCCAGCTTGTGCAGATTCAACCGATTGAGTGATCTGATCCACTTCGACCTGGCGGGTTGTACCTCTGGCCGTGAAAGTCCAGATATCTTCCGCTGGCGTGTAAGGGGCGATGCCACTTTCTGCGGTAAGCCTTTCAAAGCAAAAACGCAAACGAGAGCGGTCATCAGCCGAACCCAAGGTTACTGAGCTAGTAGCAAGCGCACCACTTTCCATCCGCATGGAGATGGCAGCACAATCTTCCACCTCTATGTCATTGACCAGCGTGCTTGTATAGGCGTTGAGCTCTGCTACCGGGCCCAGTATATGACACAGCAAGTCGTGGCTATGAATAGCGTGCCCAAGCACCGCACCACCGGCCTCACCTTTCCAGGTGCCACGCCACGCAACCGAGTAGTAGTCGCTTTCACGGTTCCAGTGCGTCTCGGCACTGGCGACCAATGCACGCCCGGTCAGGTCGGCACTGCGTAACGCACGGAACTGGGCCAACGCTAAACCATAGCGATACTGAAACACAGGGAATATCTGTTTGCCTGATCGTTCTATCGCAAGCTGCATTTGCTGAACTTCAGCTAGAGAGCGCGCTATCGGTTTTTCACAAATGACATGTTTGCCCGCCTCCAGTGCCTGTAATGCAACAGGTACATGCAGATGTGGTGGCAAGCAAATATCAACCAGATCTATCTCAGGATCTGACAGAACTTGCGCAATATCCCTGACGATACGAATGCTGGAATCTCCATCAGTTGCGGAAGTTGCTCGCGATACATCCAGGTCACACACAACGGATACGGAGAACTTCTCTGGTAGATTTCGATATCCGTTGAGATGCTGTTTACCAATGCCTGCTCCAAACACTGCAACACGTATCATGGATGACGTGACTCAGCTAATTGCTGGGCACGCAGCGCCAGTTCACACACCTTGAACGCATGGCTCTGCTGCATGGCAGTTTCCGTGCGGTTTCTTATATCGTTTACCAGTCGAGGGAAATACGGTAGCCCAGCATCGGAGGCATTGATTTTTTCACATCGCTTGCCATTTACCAAAATCAGATGATCGGTACCCGCCTCTCCGCAGACATCCACATACTTGCGTAACTCGATGTAGCCTTCGGTACCCAGAATGGTTAGCCGGCCGTCTCCCCACGTTGGCAGACCATCTGGCGTATACCAGTCCACGCGGATGTACCCATGACCCGTACTGCTACGAAGCGCAAGTTCTCCAAAATCCTGAAGTCCGGGATCACTCTGATTGGCATAGTTACCCACGTTTGCCATAACAATCTCGGCATCATCAGATCCAGTGAAGAACAGAAACTGATCAATCTGGTGACTGGCAATGTCGGTAAGGATTCCACCATACGCCTCTTTTTCAAAAAACCAATCCGGGCGTGTCGGGCGATTGAGACGATGTGGCCCTAAACCTACCGTCTGAACGACCTGCCCGATTGCCCCCTCAGCAACCAGTTCAGTGGCACGTGTTACTGAAGGCACCTCAAAACGCTCGGAAAAATCAATAGACCAGATACGGTCCGTCCTTTCGACACACGAACGAACATCAGTCAGTTGATCAAGCGTTGTACAGGCTGGCTTGTCACTTAACACGTCCTTGCCTGCATCCATAGCCCGAATCGCCCAGCCTGCCCGTTCACGGGGAATGCCTGCCAGCAAGATCAGATCGATGCTGGAATCATCAAGGATATCTTCCGGTGTCGAGGCTCTGGGCAGCTCAGGAAAACGTTTCAGCAATCCCGCCAGTGGTTCCGGATCTGACTGAGAGTAGAAAGAGACGAATTGTGCTCCAACATCTATCAGATTTTGCGCCATTCCGAAGATATGACGATGATCGATACCTATGGCAGCAAATTTTATTGGTGTAGTCATTTTTGAAGGTAGTGAGTTGTACCGCTCTTTGCAGAGCGAATTGTGGCATCGATCAATTCATGCGCGGCAAGCGCTTGCAGTCCGCTGGCCATAGGCTCTTCGTTTTTACCCAACGCGTTTGCAAAGTTCTCGAAGATCTGCTGATGCCACTCATGAGTAAAAGCCATGGGGTCTGCCCCACCGCCAGTACTGGTTTCCTCGCCAAAGGTTTCGGTCTTTGCATCGCGCCAGTTTATTTGCAACTGACCTGCCTCAAGATGCAGAGTGGCCTTTTCAAAGTATAAGGTAATGGTTTCAGCACGACCGGGAAAACTGGCGGTACTGGCCTTGAGAGAACCGACAGCACCGTTGTCGAACTCAAGCGCTGCAACCACAAAATCCTCAGACTCCATACGGTGAAATCGGGTTGTTCTGGCCATCGCGAGCACCGAGCGCACTGGCCCAGTCAGACTCAGTCCAAGATCAATCGTGTGAATCGCCTGACTGATCAACACACCACCTCCATCACGCGCATAGCTACCCCTGCCCGGTTCGTCGTAGTAGCTCTGCTCACGCCACCATGACACATCAAATTCAGCGAGGCCCAACTCACCAAATTGACCGCTCTTGATCATCGATGCAGCAGTGGTTGATGCAACACGTGCGCGATGCTGAAAGACTATACCGAGAGTGACACCAGCATCACAACACATTGCCACAATGGCACGGGCTTCATCGCACGTCCGACCAATGGGCTTTTCCAGCAGTATGTGCTTGCCAGCGGCGACCAGAGGGGCAATGACTTCAGCTCTGACATTAGGCGGCGTAGCCACTATGGCGAAATCCACCTCAGCATCGGCCGCCAGTTGATCGATGGAATCGTAGACCGCGATATCACTTCCAGTGCAGCCTGATGCTTCTTGCGCCAGAATACCCGCTTTATCACTGTCTCTGGAGAGTATGCCTTTCAGTCGTAGGGTCTTGCTGGCAGCCGCACATGCAGCGACGTGTGTTCTTGCAACCATGCCAGCGCCAATCAGAGCTGTTACTTTCATCAGTCGCCTTGTGTCAATGTGGCTTTAGTCGTTCGCTGCAGACAATTATAGGCAATAAAATACGAAAGAAATCAACTAACTCGCAGTTATACGCGTGAAGCGCACCACACTCAGTTATTCTAGATAGCTGTGAAGGCACACCATTAGCGTGTTGCCTCAAGCAGGATCATCCATACCGCAACGCTCTCTTCATGGACACAGCTCTATTTTAATTCGTAGTCAACAAATATCGGAATCGTGTGTTTCGTATCAACTGGCACATTGGTTAGTACGCCTTCCCAGTCACCTGTGTAAGGCAACGCAGTACCTGAGCGAGAAGCACGTGCTCCGACTGTTACTACATCGCTTGAACTCAAAGTTTGTGAAGGTACCATTGACATCGAATCATCAAGCGTTACTGTTGTTGGAAAGTCTGAAATCTGGCGTCTTGCAACAGCCAGCGGCTGGCCTGTTTCCACGCCTTGCCTGGCAAAGACAAAAACGACATCATCAGGTGCAAAGCTCTCCGTGACAGCCTCAGCTAGCGAGATCCAGAGTGTAAGCGCAGGTTTATCAGTAGGGCTGTGCGGTTTACTTTCCGGCTCATCTTCTGGTGCTCCCATGTGCTCAACAAGCGCTATCGATGCTGCAATGGATCTGTCAACCACGTCCATGAATTCACTTTCCTTGCCCATTTCCTCTTTCAGTACTTTTAATATAATCAGAGCAGCATCATGATTGCCAATTTGCTGATTGAAATTAGCCATTAACCAAAGGCTGGGCTTATGCCGGATATCAATATCGAGCGCTCGACTTATGATGTCAAAGGGTTCGCCATCCAGTGATCCATGATTCTTTCCGGCCAGAGCTTCGGCGTGTCTGACCAGCAAATCGGGAATTCCAGGATGCAACTCTCTGGCTGAACGTATAAATTCATCAGCCTCTGCAAATTTCCTGTCACCAAGAAGCTGACTGGATTTTTCAAGCACACGATTCAATTCGACTGAATTGGAAGCAAGGTGAGATTTCAACTCATTACTCAACCGATCGATCTCTGATGCTGATGGCTGCCGGCCTGGCAGATTCAGCTTGTTATCGTGTTGGTTTGTATTCGCATTGTCCGGCGTCTTGCCCTCGTCGGCCTGTAGCGTCGAGAAAACAATAGACAGGACGCTGCAAACAATTAATGCAGCAACTAATTTTTGACTAGACACTTTCATTCTGAATTCTTGTCACTTGATCTTCAGGGAGAACATCGGACTCCACGGGTACTTCAACATCAATTCTCACGATAATGACAGTGATGTTGTCACTACCACCATTTTGGTTGGCAAGTTCTATTAACTGCTGGCAAATTACGTCTGGGGGAAGTCGACAGTTCGCACACAAAGACTCTTTGAGGATATGATCATCGACAAGTGAGCTTAAACCATCAGAGCAGATCAAATATAAATCACCGGCAACTACACTTTCCAGCTTGATGTCCGGCAACAAATCCTCAACCAGGCCCACCGCATTGACAAGAATGCTCTTTGACGGGGCTGATCCCTTGCCACCAGCTTCTATCCAGGCCTGGTACATTGTGTGGTCGCGAGTCAACTGCTTAAGATTGCCTCGCCTGAGTCGGTAGATTCGACTGTCACCGACGTTAAAGGTGAGTGCCTTCATCCTGTTTTTGAGAAAATAGGTACCGACGAGTGTTGTTCCCATACCCTCACCCACCTGATACTTGTTTTGCCGATTCCTTTCGAGAATATTTTCATTACAGGACGCGATAGCTCTGTCTATGGTCTCGTAACAGGCCTCCTGTAACTCAACTTCGTTACCCGAGCGCAGATGATTCTCTACCTCGTGTAGAAGCGTGTCTATCGCAACCTGGCTAGCAACATCACCTTGTGCATGACCACCCATACCATCAGCAATGGCGTATAAGCCCAGTTCATCACTCGATGTCAATGAATCTTCATTATGTTGTCGTTGTCTTCCGACGTCACTGACACCAGCGGATACAACCACTAACTTTTGCTTCATGACATCATCCGTATCATTGCTCAAACAATAAAACGAAAAAAAGTGCAAGAACGCGCAAGACTAATTCGTCCGCCGAATTGCCTCATGAATACACAACACTCAGATGCGAATCAGCGTTATGAAAACACGCAGCTAATCGTACTGACGAATAGATTGTTCGCCGGGCAGACAACCCCCGCACTAGTAAAAGCCATATCTGGAGCTGATTTTTCAAACTATTGAGTGTCCACGGCTGTTGCAGACACACTGGACGGAAGTAGCCCGGATGTGTAAGCGTAGTACCCACCACCAAGTAGCAGAAGTATCGCTACAGGAACAATAATTTTCCAGAGTTTGAAATCTGATCTGGCGTGCATACTGGCATTTCTAGCCCCTACATACCCAGCAGGTACGATGAATTGACACTCAACCGGACCGAAACGTAGTTTGTCTCCGCTATTTATGAATCTGATGTTGGTAGGATCGTCGTTCACAAAAGTTCCATTGAGTGACATCTGGTCTACCACTTTCCATTTTGACCCTTCTCTGACAATAGCGGCATGATTAGTGGATACGCCCGATTCGGTAAACGCAAGGTCACGCTCCGCGCCAGACCCAATGCTCCACTCAGTCTTCTCTCCGATCAACTCAATTTGCATTCCCGCCTTGTTGCCGGTTTTCACGACAATGGTCGGTTCGAAAAAAGTACTCTGATCGACATCGACGCCAAGCGCATCAGATAATATATCAGGGCTTACGAACCTTGTAATTTCAGAATTGTCAACAGCCGCTGAACCTGACCAGGCACCTGGCACAACCTCTGCGGCCGCAGCCGCTTTCTCCGCAACCACGGCTTTGGCTTCTGCCGCGGCTATCAATTGCGCAGCAACTTCTGGATCAGCTCCAGACCTGACTGCAGTAGCTGCCTTGAGCTCGGCTGCATTTTTGGCTTCGGCTGCGGCATCAGCAACGGCTTTGGCTTGTTCCAGCGCTCTTGCTTGCTCTGCTGCCAAGGCCTGCTCTGCTGCCTTGGCCTGCTCTGCCGCTTTAGCCTGCTCTGCCGCTTTAGCTTGCTCTGCCGCTTTAGCTTGCTCTGCCGCTTTAGCTTGCTCTGCCGCTTTAGCTTGCTCTGCCGCTTTAGCTTGCTCTGCCGCCTTAGCTTGCTCTGCCGCCTTAGCTTGCTCTGCCGCCTTAGCTTGCTCTGCCGCCTTGGCTTGCTCTGCTGCCTTGGCTTGCTCTGCTGCCTTGGCTTGCTCTGCTGCCTTGGCTTGCTCTGCTGCCTTGGCTTGCTCTGCTGCCTTGG
>JBGCGC010000111.1:0-18510 GCA_045110475.1 Granulosicoccus sp. | reverse complement strand
AAGGCGCTGTTCGCAGGCAAGGTCGGGATCCTTGTCAAGAACAGCAACGCGGCGGAGGGTGTTTTGGTGGTCTCCCGAAGGGCGGCTCATCCAGGGGTCATCCGCGTTGTTGCTCGCTCTCAAGGTATGCCCGATACCTTTTCGAGCTCGCGCCTAACGGCTGACCCCTGGACAAACCGCTGTTTGAAGCGTTTGAAGGTCACACTACACTAGCCTGCGCGAGGGAACGCAAGTGAGTGGTTCACGGGTCTAGCGGGTCTCAGACTGCAAATTCTATCTGTGCCTTCATGGCCTGACTCCGATCGTTGGCAATCAGAAAAGCCTCCTCTGCCTTGTCCAGCGGCAGGGTGTGTGTCACAAGCGATCTTACATCCAGCAGCCCTTTTTGCATAAGCTTCACGGCCATTTCAAACTCGGTGTGGAATCTGAACGAGCCACGAAGCTGCAGCTCCTTGGCGGTAAGCGCCATCATCGGTAACGACATATCACCGCTTAGTCCCAACTGCATGATGATGCCTCCGGGTCGCATCGCAGCGATACCGCCGCTGAGTGCAATCACAGCGCCAGAGCATTCGAACATGACATCAAAGTGGCCTTTGTCAGCCGCATAGGGTTGCAGAGCATCGCCTTGAGTCATCGTATTAATGACGGTATCCGCACCGGCTTGTCGCGCAAATTCCAGCGCGTTGTCGGACAAATCCGTTGCGACAATGTCGACAGCACCTGCGCGACGTGCCGCCAGAATACACAATACGCCAATCGGTCCACACCCTGTTATCAGAACACGCTTACCCAGCATCTCCCCCGCGTTACGTGTCGCGTGCAGTACGACGGCCAACGGCTCTGCCATAGCAGCCTCCCCGGCCGTCAGCCCATCGGCTTTAATGCACTGAACCGCATTCGCGTTTAGCGTCTGCCGGAAGGCACCCTGTATGTGAGGCATAGGCATCGCCGAACCATAAAAGCGCATATCAAGACAATGATTATGGCTACCCTCGAAACAGAAACGGCAATGCCCGCAGGGTCTGGACGGCGAGACGGCGACAAGATCGCCCTCGGCTAGCCCGGTAACACCTGGCCCAATTGCGGTTACATGACCCGATACCTCGTGGCCAAGCACCAGAGGCTCACGCACACGAATGTGATCTCCAATTCCACCATGATTGTAGTAATGCAGATCGGAGCCACACACCCCACCCGTCGCTATTGCAACTTGAACTTCTCCATCGCCTGGCGCTTGTACATCACGATCTTCGATCCGAAGATCCTTGGCACCATGGATAACGATGGCTTTCATTCTGAATTTTTTCCGTATGTTGGGCAGATCACCGTGGGATAAGCACAGGTAAATCCGCTTGCAGGTTCAGCAGAGCATGGATACCATGCTTCTGCCCGTGCTGTCATGGTACGCCAAACGCGTTTCCGGCACTACGCCACTTGTCAAATGCCCATCCAACAGAGCTAGCAACCATGTCCGACATTAATTCCCTGTTTGGCCTTAACGGCAAAACAGCCCTCGTTACCGGCTCCTCACAGGGAATTGGCTTCACACTTGCACAAGGCCTTGCCTCGGCAGGGGCTGCCATCGTACTCAACGGTCGTGACAAGGAAAAATTGGCATCAGCAGCCCGAACACTGGAGGGCGAAGGTGCAACGGTTCATCAGTTACCGTTTGATGTTACCAGCCACGAGGATTGTGCCACTGCAATCAATGGGTTTGAAAAAGACCATGGTGCCATAAACATTCTTGTCAACAATGCCGGGATGCAACACCGGACGCCACTCGAGGATTTTGACCCTGCGATGTTTGACAAGCTGCTGCAGACCAATGTCGCCTCCGTGTTTCATGTTGGTCAGGCTGTCGCGCGCCATATGATCAAACGCAATGCTGGCAAGATCATCAATATCGCCTCTATTCAAACCTCGCTGGCTCGCCCGGGTATCGCTCCGTACACAGCAACAAAGGGTGCTGTGGCAAACCTGACCAAGGGCATGGCGACCGACTGGGCACAGTATGGATTACAGGTAAATGCCATCGCCCCCGGCTATTTCGACACACCACTCAATGCCGCATTGGTTGCCGACCCGGAATTCACCGCCTGGGTATCAAAACGCACGCCAACCGGCCGCTGGGGACAACTGCCCGAACTGGTGGGTGCTTGTGTATTTCTGTCCTCTCCAGCATCGAGCTTTGTTAACGGACACACCCTGTTCGTTGATGGCGGAATGTCCTCATGCCTGTAGATAGTTGTTCTCACAACGCCGATCATCGCAAAGAATTTTCATTTGTTACGGAGTGTTTGTGATTACCTGCGCCGAGTTCGCCTGATATCATCATATTCTGATTTATGGGAACTAGCGTATCCGCAAATGAATGCACAGCCTCCAATCACCTGGTCGCACGATGAGTATGCCACCTTCGGCAATGTACCAATGGTCAGCCGGCATCTGTATCACCGACGCAGCTTGTTCGACAAACCAGAGCTGCTAAGTCTGCTGGATCAATACCCGCGAAAATGGTTACAGGCATTCACTATGGGAGAGGATCCCTGCAATCCCACTGATTGGGGCTGCGTTGATATCGCCGAAGGTACCAGCGGAGACGAGCTGTGGCGTGCTGTGGAAAACGGCCGCTTGTGGCTTAACATCACTCACATCGAGGAATTTAGTTCCGACTATCGCGATCTGATAGACGGCATGTATGCACATCTTGCTGAGAAGTGCCCACACCTGCAAAACCCCAAGGCTAATTACAGCACTCTGCTAATCAGCTCACCGGGCGCGCAGGTGTATTATCATCTGGACGCGGAACCCAATATGCTGTGGCATCTGCGAGGCCAGAAACGGGTGTGGATATATCCGGCAATGGATACCCGTCTTGTGCCACAAGACTTGCTGGAGGACATCTACGCTGGCGAAATCGACGAGAATCTGCCATTCGATCCTGGCTTTGATGATTACGCAGAGTCGTTTCTCTTGTCGCCAGGTGATGTTGCTTCTTGGCCGCACAATGGACCACATCGCATTGTCAATCAGGACATGAATGTATCGTTAGCAACGAGCTATCACACCCCCGCGATCTACAAACGACAGTACGTCCAGTTGGCCAATCGGTTTGTGCTTCGAAATCTCGGTATTAAATCTCGTAGCATGGAAGAAGACGGCCCGATACCGGCTTTCAAGCGCTTTACTTACCGCGCAGTCAACAAATTGCGGCCATTTCCCAGACGTAATCGTTCTGCAAGCTATGTCACCGACCTGCAGATAGATCCGGACAGCCCGCTAGGAATCAGAAAGCTGGACAAGGCCAGACCTGCCTCATTTTCTCAACAGGCAAAAATGACTGCGCAGACTGCAGCCGCATAGCTTACGCGCATTCGCGAGTTGGTACTTTCTGGAAAACATATGAAGACAGCCGCAACTCAACCACAAGGATATGACTTACAAGAATGACTGGCCGTTCGGCAGAAAGCAGTACGGGTAATGCTGAAAACCGGTCCAGCAAGAGAAGCAATGAGCAAACGCACTTAAGCGGTACATTTGTTCAGCATTTGAGTACCGAGGCCGAATTCGACACGTTACACCAAGATTGGCAGCGGCTACACGGCGCTCAGCACACATCAGGCCTGTTTAACAGTTGGTACTGGAATCGTCTTTGGTGGCAATATTACGGTGAGATTGGCGAGCTGTTCATCGTTACGGTAAGTGTAAATGATCTCATCGTCGGCATAGCGCCATTTTATCGCTGCCAGACCAAAGCGCTAAAGCTACACGATGCAACAACGTTACGATTCATAGGAAGTGGTGGAGACACCTCACCAGATGATCTGGATTTTTTATATTCCACAGAATATGCACAACTTGTTTTTAAAAACGTGTGTGACTACATTTTCTGTCATAGCCAATGTACGCGTTTTCTACTCAACGACCTCGTAGCCGACTCAGGCCTGGTGACAACAATACTCGGGACCGCCCCATCAAAACACTGGAAATACCCGGCTGTCCGTAAAAATGACAGGCGTGTCGATTCTCTACCGGAGTCTATCGAAGCATTCGAAAAGAACCTGAGCAGGAATTCGCGCAAACAGCGCAAACGGCGACGCCAGAAGTTATACCAATCAGGTAACAAAGTCGAATTCATGCGCTGTACAAACTCTGCGCAAATTGACGCAATGTTTGGCGAATTACTGCGCGTTCACAACTTGCGCCATGCGGGTAATCAAGGATCGGATAGCTTTCAATCCGACAAGTATCAGCGCTTCCATCTCGCTATTATGAACACAGCACTGGAGCACAATGAACTAAGACTGTTACACCTGATCGTTGATGGAAAAACTGTTGGGCTGGAGTATGCGTTTCTATGCAAGAACAAGCTGCTGTTTTTTCAAACAGGTTTTGATCCCCAATTTCAGCACCTCAGCCCTGGGCATCTACTCATGATGGAGACCATTGATCAGGCAATTGAAGACAAAGCACAGGCCATGGATCTGCTGAAGGGCGATTACGAATACAAGCACAGTTACGCCACACAAATCAAAACAAGCGTTGACATCGACCTGTGGAGAAACCCGATCCTGGCGACGATCAAGCACTTGATTCGAAAAGTAAAGACTGCGCGCAATCACTCCGGTTCAATGAGCGGATCCACTAGTGAGTCACACGAGTAATTCGGTAACAGACATGTCGTTTCCACCGTCGTCAGAACAAGGCAGAAAAGCGACGGGTATTGGGTATACGGGGAGCTTTTCTAACGCCGGGCTGGCGGCGGCGGGGACGAGTGTGTTGACGAATTACCCGCGTGGCCCACTAGCCATGAAGCGGGGTTACCAGTTGCAGAGGAGCCATCAGATCGATAACATGAAATTGCAGTGTGTCTTTATCTGGAGCTACTTTCATGTGCCAATCCACTGAACTAGACGCTGGCCGATCCGTCGAGTGGCTAGATCAATATATGCAGCAGGGTTATGTATTTCCATTGCAAGCGATGAGCACTCAGCGGGCACTCATGTACCGAGAGCAACTGGAGGACATGGAAAGTCGCTACAAGAACGATCCGGATGTCCGTAGACTGGCAATAGGTCACTCCAATTCACTACTACCGTTCGTTGATGAAATTACTCGGTTGCCCACCGTGCTTGATGCGGTTGAAGCTATCCTTGGCCCCAACCTGCTCGTCTGGAACGCCAGCTTTTTTATCAAGGAACCAAACACCCGTGACTTCATCAGCTGGCACCAGGACTTGACCTACTGGGGGCTCACTGAAAGCCATGAGGTCACCGCATGGATTGCGTTGAGCGCATCGACGCCGCAAAGCGGTTGTGTCAAATTCTTACCCGGTAGCCATCAGCAAAACATCGTCGAGCACAGGGATACGTTTCATGAGGACAACCTGCTGTCACGTGGACAGGAAATTGCCGTTGATGTAGACGAGCAGGATGCCGTCAACGTACAGCTCATGCCCGGAGAAATGTCATTGCACCATGGCCAGGTTTTCCATGGATCGCACGCCAACAACTCTGGAGACCGGCGTATCGGCCTTGCCATACGCTACATCACCACCAACATGAAACAGACAACGGGTGACAAGACAAACGCCAAACTGGTACGTGGCGTTGATGACTATCAACATTTCAACCTGACAGACACACCGAAGGCGATGCTGCACGATGACGATAGGGCGGCCGTAATAAAAAACGTCGAAACGACCAAAAAATTCCTCTTTGCCGGTACCAAAAATCAGAATTGATGCATTCTGCCCCCGCTGTGCGCATCGTGATACGGAATCACCGGGGTCTATAAAAATACCGTGATGATCGAAGGCCAGATCAGCAACACGCTCAAAGCAAGTAACTGCAAACCGATAAACGGCAGAAACCCCCGAAAGATATCTGTTAGTGAGATATGCGGAGGCGCAACCGATTTAAGATAGAAAGCGGCTCCACCAAAGGGCGGTGACAAAAAGCTCACTTGCATATTCATACAAAAAAGAACACCAAACCAGACAGAGACATGTCGCGGCTCCAGTTGACCGAGAAAACCTATCTCTTCAATAGGCAACGCTTTTACGATAGGCAGAAACACGGGAATGATGAGCAACACAATACCCACCCAATCCATGAATGCGCCCATGAAAAGCAATATCAGCATCATGGTTAACAGCACAAGGAAGGTCGGCATATCTGCTCCGACAATGAGTGCGGCGATGTACGAAGGTCCTCCGGCAAGCGTATAGGCACCGGAAAGTGCAGCCGCACCGATGGTCACCCAGATGATGGTACCCGTCGATTTCAAGGTACGCATCAGGCTATCCCACAGAAGCTGAATAGAGAACTCTCCTCGCAGCACAGCAATGACCAGCACAGCCAGCGCTCCCATGCCGGCAGCTTCTGTTATACCCGTGATGCCGCCGTAGATAGAGCCCAGTACGATACCGATGATGATAATCGGAGGGACCATACCCTTGCCTTTATCCCACCCTGTGCGAGTCCTCCCCCAACCAAAGACGAAGAAGATTAGTGCCAGCCCCACGGTGAAACAGCCTGCCAGAATCGGTAAATGCTCACTCATTCCCAGAAAAATCGGTCCATCATCCTCTGAGACGTTTGCATTGACACCCGTCAGCGTGTAAATCACCACACGCAGCAGAAATAGTCCGCATAAGGCGGTAACCACTAATGTCAGAAAACCGCCAAACATCATCGATTTTTCGCGGCCTTCGGGATCACCCGCAACAGGCTCCGGCAACGGGGCAAGCGAGGGGTTAAGGCGAGTGCGAATGATGATGTAGATAATGATGAAACTCGCCAGCATGAACCCTGGCAGGAATGCCGCCGTAAACAGCGCCTTGATGGACGTTTCAGTAATCAGTCCATAGATAATCAGCACGATGGACGGAGGAATCATGGTGCCCAGTGAGCCGGATGCGCAGATGGTACCTATCGCGAGGTTCTGGTCGTAGCCAAGTCTGAGCATCTGTGGCAAGGCAATCAGGCCCAGAAGGACTATCTCGCCGCCGATAATGCCGGACATGGCAGCTAGCAACACGGCCATTAACGATGTCACCACGGCAATTCCACCACGCATGCGACTCAGCCAGAAATCCAGAGATGTGTACATGGTTTTGGCAATACCGGAACGCTCCAGTAACGAGGCCATGAAGATAAACAAAGGCACTGAAATCAAAACGTACTCTGTCAGGAGATCAAAAATCTTCTGCGTTAAGATGTAAAGCGGGCCCGTGCCGGGTCTGCCAGTCAGAAGCCCGTCACCAAATGTTGTTGGGTCGGTGATAATCGTTGGCTCAAACTTCATCACCATGACAACACCTGCCAGAGCTGCCGACGCCAGACCAAGCGGCATGCCAATGGCCAGTAACAGCAACATGCCAAGAACAACAATGATGGAAATCGTACCGATATCCATTAACGCTCTCCTACACTGCGTTTGATCGCTTCGAGTTCATCGTCATCGATATCTGTTAGCGATTGTGTGGAAGATGGAATCTTGTTCCAGTCGGAAACCAGATTAATAGTCGCCTGAATGGCTATCATGGTCACCATGATAAGAATCATGGGTTGCAGAGTGGCAGGAATCGGCGGATCAAACGCTGTGCCAAACATTTCCCAGTGATAGAACTTCTTGACAAACACCTGTTTGTAACTGCCAAAGACCAGCAGCACCGTAAATACCCAGATAAAGGCGACGGAAAGAATATCGAAAAAATGCTGCATCCAGCGTGGCACTACGTCATACAGAAGAAAGATCCTGATATGACAACGCTGTTGCATGGCATACATACCGGATAACAGAAATACAAAGCCCGCTATCCAAAGCGTTAATTCGTTTGCCCACAAGGTAGGAGCTTCTAGTGCATACCGAAGAAATACCTCGTACAGCATGATGATGGTCATGGATATGATAAGGATCATGGTAATCCGGCCAATAAACAGCGCGAATCGGTCGATTGGTCTCCAATCCGGGTATTCCATGGGTGCGCAACGAACGGTACGAGTGCCCACGTAGAAAATAACAGGCAGCAACAGTAACGCCGCCCAATCGATCGCATCGGCATAACCACCAAAAAGTCCGGCCATGTCCGGGGTGACATCTTTACGCTTGTGAAGCTCACTGATCTGGCTCATGAGGCTTTCGCTGGCAGGCGGAAGAAAATCAAGAATATATGCCGGTATATGCCAGATCACCCAGCCAGCGGTAAACACGAAGGCTATCGGTATCAACCACTGCAACAGGGTGCCGGATTCATCTTTCATTGCGTATCTCGAGTCGTAACCTGAATCATTACGTTGCTGAAGCCTTGCCATTGACCAGCGCTGACTAAAAAAATTTCGAACAGCGTTATCTAGTGGGTCACACGGGTAATTCGGTGACAGACATGTCGTTTCCACCGTCGTCAGAACAAGCCAGAAAGGCGACGCGTATTGGGTATACGGGGAGCTTTTCTAACGCTGGGCAGGCGGCGGTGGGGACGAGTGTGTTAACGAGTTACCCGCTTGGCCCACACTAGCAATCACTCAATATAAAACGGCGACGGAAGGAGTACATTGCCCCTTCCACCGCCGTCGCTTCATGAAGAAATTTGCGCTTCTTCGATGTTGCTTTTACTTCATCGCGCCCATCTGCTGCAGAAACCCGACATGGCTTTCCAACAACTCTTTTGCTTCAGGTGTTGTGGCGAATTCTGTCCAGCCAGCCTGTACAGCGTCACGGTATTTGGCCAGTTCCTCAGGTGTCCACTCGTACATATTGACACCTTTTTCACGCAGATCCTTCGCAGTCTCGGCGTTTTTGACTTCGTTCAGCGTTGCATTTTTCAGGGCCAATGCCTGCATCGCAACCTTCATGATGGCCTGATGATGAGCAGGCATTTCGTCCCATAAATCTTTACGACAGGCCAGGTGGTCCGCAGGCATGGAGTGGAAACCCGGATAGTTTGTGTGCTCAGCGATGTCGTACAAACCCAGACCCACATTGTTAGTCAGGTTGGCAGCATCCGCACCATCGATAATGCCTGACTCAAGCGCGGTAAAGATCTCGTTGAAGTCCATGACAATGGGTGAAGCACCGAGGTTCTTGAAAACCATGGTTGCCATGCCCGGAGGCGAACGAAACTTCCAGTTCTTGAAGTCTTCGGTGTTTCGGATTGGCTTGGTTGACGAAAGAGACTCAGGACCGGGAATCCACCAGCCGACGAATTCCATATCATGCTGGTTGTACAGCTTGTTGATCTGCGTGTACCCGTCAGCATGCAACAGCCACGACATCTGCTGGTAAGGGTTGGCATAGCCACCCATCAGATCGCCTGTAAACTGAAACGCAGGGTTCTTTCCTGTCTGGTAGGCACCACCGGTCATATCGCAATCGAGTATGCCGGTTGCCGCTGCATCAAAGGTTTCTGTTGACTTGACAACAGAGCCTGAGAAAAACATTTCAATCTGAATTTCCCCGTTTGACATCGCTGTGACGTCATCGACGAATTCCTGCGCCATCTGACCTGAAAGCTGTTCTGTTGAAAAGTGTGTCTGTATGCGAAGTTTGGTGTCTTCAGCGCTGGCAGTACCAGCGGCAACGGCCAGAGCAAGGCCTGCTATACCGAGCGTTGTTGCCTTAAAGGCTGCGGTGTTTACTATCAATGTGGTTCTCCTCATCTTTGTCGATATGGTTATTCAGCACGGTTGTATTTCGTGCTGTCTATGACCAGCCGTGCGACCGGCTTTCCAAGCTGTCACGGATATGGTGATCCAGAAGCATACCGGAAAGTCGAGACCGATGTTAGTGCCCGAACGTCACAAACCCGCTCTATTTGTTGGCGATCAATTTGACACCTGAAGTGTCACCTGACAGCTGGGTTCCAGCTTCTGCCAGTCGAATTGAACACCGGTGCCGGGAATTGAGGGCGCAACGGCAAGAAAATTCTCCACCACGAGCGGCCGGCAGGTGTATTCGTCTATGGGAAACGAATGAACCTCGATCAATTGTGCGTTGGAATGACCGCTCACCAGACTCACGTGTAGTTCCTGCATTCCATGGCTGGACACGGGGATACCTCGCTCAGCCGCTAGATTTGCAGCTTTCATCCAACCACTTATGCCACAACAGTTGGATGCATCAATTTGCAGATACGTCAAGCTGGCTTGTTGCAACGCGTGATTGAACTCGTGATGGGTGTGCAGATTTTCACCCATGGCCAGCGGCATGCCAGTCTGCTCTGCGATTAACCTGAATCCTGCGAGGTTATCAGGCTCAATCGGTTCTTCAAACCACAGCAGATCGTATGGCTTGAAAGCCTCTGCCGCCTTTATTGCCTGCTCTACCTGCATCGAGTAATTGGCATCAACCATGAATTTTACGTCCGGGCCAATGCGCTGCCTCACCGCAGCAACACGCTCAACATCATCAGCCAGATCAGGTTTGCCAACCTTTATCTTGACACCATCAAATCCATTGTTAATGTAGCCATCGATGTTTTTCAGGAGGGCATCGAGTGACAGATTCAGATCGATACCGCCACAATAGGCCTGGCAACGGTCGCTACTTGCGCCTGCCATTTGCCATAGTGGTTGCTGTTGAGTCTGTCCTCGAATATCCCACAAGGCTATATCAATGGCCGAAATCGCGAAGCTTGCAACACCTCCCCGGCCAACGTAATGCACGTGCCACTGCATTTGCTCGTTCAGGGCCTCCACATCGGCGGCATCTTGTCCAAGCAGCCAGGGGGCGAGATCGTAATGCACCATGGCAACGATGGCATGGCCACCCTTGCCACCCGTGTAGGAATAACCGGTACCACTTAATCCACTGGCAAGCTCAATGGTGACGGTAATCAATTCAAAATGCGTGTGATCACCATGCATGGCATCGTTGAGTACCTCTCGTAAGGGCACCTTGAACAATTTCGTTTTTATGCTTTTTACAGGGTCATCTATCGCTGCTTTTGTCATCATATGGAGAGTCCTGTCGAATGAATATTATTTCTGGCGTATCTGAGACTACAGCACGATCGGAAAACCCATCTTCTGTACAAGATTGACCCAGAGCTTGCGCCACCCACCCTTTTCATCAACCGTATCCAGCGCATACATCGTCAATTTTGCACCCATCCAGCGCAAGGGCTCTGGTGGCACATAGCCCGGTTGCGTTCTGGCAAATTCCATCTGTGTCTCAGGAATGTCATCTGCATCCAGTATTGCAAGCCCGACACGCGCACCAAAGCGGGTGGCGGTTACACCAAAACCTGAGTACCCTCCAGCAAACACCATATTGCCTTGATGGTAGCGCTGATAGTGAACAGCCATTCTGGAGGTGAGGCCAATAGGGCCACTCCAGGCATGTGAAAAGCTGATCTGATCCTGCAGTTGGGGGAACGTCTGAAAAAATGCCTCTACAAGGCGAACATAGGGTTCTGGCGTTTTATCAAGTGCAGGATCGGTGTTGTTAGCAAAAAAGTAGTCCAACCTGCCACCGAATAAAATCCGATTGTCACGCGTCAGTCGCAGGTAGTTCAGCTGAGTTCTCGTATCGTAGATTCCCTGACGGTTTTTCCAGCCAACAGACATCATTTGTTCGGGTGTCAATGGCTCTGTCACCACTATGCGATCTCTTATGGCAACTACCCGTTGACTGATCTTCCTGTGTCCTGCAGCCCATGCGTTGGTTGCCAGTAAGACCTTGTTAGCTGTTATGCAAGCCTGTGGTGTTCGAACCAGTATCTTGCCATTGGCATACGTGTTGCCAATATGTGGCGTGTTCTCAAATACTTGCACACCCAGCTGAAGTGCAACACGCTTGAGCTCTCGGGCCAACTTGCCAGGATGCAAGGTACCACTCCTTGATTTTGACCAGATAGCGCCGTGAAAAACCGGCGAATTTACCTGCGCCTGTACACCGCGTTTATCCAGTAACTGAACATTGTGACCAAAGCGATCGTAGAGTAGATGGTCTTCTTTGACTGCAGCCAGCCCGTCATCACCCACCGACACCTTCATTTCGCCACCCAACTCAAGGTCGCAATCCATATCGAACTTTTCAAGGGTGTGTATTATCGCGTCGATATTCTGCTTTCCCAGCTCTTCAAGCTCTGCTACTTCGGCAGGAAACATACGCAGGGTGTTATCAATACCATGCATCACTGAGGTAGATACGATCGCAGCGGGTCTACCACTAGCACCATTGGCAATTGATTTGGCTTCTATCAGCACAACGTGGCGTTGTGGATTGCTCTCCTTTGCAACAATAGCGCCCCACAAACCGCAAAAGCCACCGCCGACAATCAGCAAGTCGCAGCTTACATCCTGACGTAGCGAGGATTCACTGTTTTCAGGCGGCAAGCTGTCAAGCCAATAGCTCTTGAACTGCGTTTGCGCTAACGCTGCCAATGCACGACGTTCATCAGCCTTTGATCGACCAGCAACGTTCATCCGGTTGGCACATCAAACCCGTCGGCATAGGAACATAGCATTTCGTAGAGAATAGTAGCACCCAGCATCGCCGTATTGCCAGATTGATCGTAAGGCGGAGATACCTCAACGAGATCTCCGCCAATGAGATTAAGACCATACGTTCCACGCACGATTTCAAGCCCTTGATGCGATGTTAATCCACCTGGTTCGGCGGTACCTGTTCCCGGTGCGTAGGCAGGGTCGAACGAGTCTATGTCAAAGGAGATATAGACAGGGTGATCACCTATCATCTGACGCACTTCCTGCATCAGCGGTGCAAGTGACTGGTACCAGATATCCTCAGCCTGTACCACGCGAAACCCTTGATTGCGTGACCAGTCGAAATCATCATCTGCATAACCAGTTGCTCGCAAGCCAATTTGCACAACCTTGTGCGGGGCAACCAGGCCCTCTTCCACCATACGCCGGAACGGGGTACCGTGCGCAATCTTCTCGCCAAACATTTCGTCGTTGACATCCGCATGTGCATCCACATGTATGACAGCCACAGGGCCGTGCTTTTTCGCCATGGCGCGAATGATTGGCAAGACAATCGTGTGATCGCCGCCCAGTGTAAAAGGTGCGACATCGTAATTCAGCACCTCATCGTAAAAGGCTTCGATAATGTCAACACTCTTGGCAAGATTGAAGGTGTTGATAGGTACATCGCCAATATCCGCGACCTGAATTCTGTCAAACGGTGAAATTCTTGTTTTCATGTTGTAGGGCCGAATCATGGCAGATTCCTGCCGAATCTGACGGGGCCCAAATCGTGTACCTGAACGATGCGACGCACCGATATCCATACCGATTCCGACAAAACAGGCTTGCAGCCCCTCAGCCGTTTGTTGCGAAGGTAATCGCATCATGGTGGACGGTCCGGAGAAGCGTGGCATTTCGTTGCCACCGAGTGGTTGGTTATACATGATTTGCAAACAGCTCTCTCAACATAACGCGTAATAGTAGCTCAGACTATTGATGAAATCATCCGTTATGTCAGATTCAGAACCGTGTTGAAATCAGCAGTCAATAACAAACAGAAATTGCCATTTACACTGAAATATCGCTAACTGCTTACCGGTGTTCAAGGCTAGTGGGCCACGCGGGTCATTTAGCTGATTGAGTCGGCATTGACGACAGCCGATTGCCGACAGATGAACAAGCCATTGGTGTCGACCGACTGCAACGAGTTTTACACTCTTATTACAGTGGTTACGTTGGTTTTTACTGAATTTGCAATGAAGCACTGTTGATGTGCCTGATGATGTATTTTTTCAAGCTGCTCAACGGTTGGTGTTTTCTCACCGGAAAATACAATTTTAGGCCTGAGAATCACATTAGTCATTGATATATTTCCATTAGCATCTTTCTCCATGGTTCCCACAGCTTCATCCACGTAGGATTCGATGACATACTTTTTTATGGCTGATATCGACAAAACAAACAACATATGACAACTGGAGAGAGAGGCAATAAATGCCTCCTCCGGGTCAACATACGCCTCAATTGAGTAAGGCGTGGGCACTACGTGTGGTGATGAAGATGCGTCAATTGTCATACCTCCATCGAACATCCATTGGTGTGCGCGACAGTATTTGTTGTCGATATAGTCATCGTCGTTGCTTTTGGTCCAGACAACCTTTGCGAAATATTCAGACATAGTGACTCCGGTTTACCCTCTTCCAATTAGCATCTGACAACAATCAACGCACGCTATAAACATCGCTGATTGCTTGTCTGACCTCGTTGTATACTTATCTCTGGCGAGTAGCTGTGTGCAGACAATAAAAAATCGCTGGTTGACAGAAGCTATGACCAACAAACCAGTATGGTGCGACACTATGGCCGCCTCTCACGGACTAACTAAAGACTGGAACGACTCCATCTGGATCTGTCAGCATCCCACTCCGCCCTTGTACCCCAAGCTCGTTACGCTTAAGCGCAACACCTCAGTCGACGAGACCATCAAAGCCATCGATCTGCAAATACCATCCAGCACCCTTTGATCACGTACGCAGCGCTCGACTACCCAAGGACCGTTTTCACTGCCCGCGCTGTTGCCTCAACGACCATATCCGTCTCTTGTCGAGTCAGACAGAACGGTGGCGCGAATCCGAGAATATCACCTTGCGGCATTGCACGAGCAATCACCTTGTCTTGCGCAAGCAGCGCAGCGCTAACCTGTGGTCCAATTTTTTCAGCGGCATCATAGAAAGTGCGACTGCCCTTGTCTTTGACAAACTCCACGGCACATAACAACCCCTCACCCCGCACCTCGCCTACATGGGCATGATCTGCGAGCGTCGATTTCATCGACTGGTTGAAATAGGCTCCTACCTCTCCCGCATTGGCAATCAGGTTCAGGTCATCGAGCAGTTTCAGATTAGCAACGCCTGCTGCGGCACAAACCGGATGAGAAGAATAAGTCCAGCCATGCCCGATAGGACCGTTTTCATCAGTCCCCTGCTCTAACACCTTCCAGATCTTTTCTGAGACGATGGACCCCGACAGCGGAGCGTAGGCTGACGTCAGGCCTTTCGCGATGGTGATGAGATCAGCTTCGATACCGTAGTGCTCACTGCCGAACATGGTGCCCAGACGTCCAAACCCGGTAACAACTTCATCGGCGATCAACAGAATGTCATGCTTCTTCAGCACCGCCTGAATAGCCTTCCAGTAACCCGAAGGCGGAGGCACGAGTCCTCCTGTACCTAGCACAGGTTCACCAATAAAAGCCGCTATCGTGCCAGCACCTTCTCGCTCGATTAACATCTCCAGCTCGGATACACAATGAGCGCAAAACTCCTCTTCGCTTTGATCGAGATTGGCGCGGCGAAAATAATACGGAGCTTCGGTATGGATAATTGACTCAAAGGGCAGATCAAACTTCTTGTGAAAAAGCTCAAGCCCCGTTAAAGAGCCTGTGACCAGCCCTGAGCCGTGGTAGCCACGCCAACGGCTGATGATTTTCTTTTTTTCAGGCCGACCAAGAATGTTGTTGTAGTACCAGATCAGTTTTACATTGGTTTCATTGGCATCTGAACCGCTCAACCCGAAGTACACCTTCGACATGTTTGCTGGTGCACGATCGAGAATCATTTTAGATAACGTAATGGAGGCTTCAGTGCCGTGGCCTACGTACGCATGATAGTAAGCCAGCTCACGCGCTTGATCCGCGATAGCCTCCGCGATTTCCTGACGGCCGTAGCCGGCGTTGACACAATACAGACCCGCAAATGCATCCAGAAGCCGGTTTCCATCGCGATCTTCTATGTAGACCCCTGATGCTGTCCGGATGACACGACTTGGGGACTCACCTCTCGCATGTTGTGCCAGATGAGTGGATGGGTGAAAGAAATTATCTCTATCCCATTGGTCTAAATAATCATTTTTTCGCATTTGGAGTCCTTTGTATGACGAACTAATCTCTTTTCGGTAGGCGTCCCGTCAGGACTGCCCGGAAAGGCGCGGTTCATATTGCCTTTGTCGATAGGTGAGGTGCGAGTTCCAGCACGAAATGCGGGGTAGTTGAACGCTGGCAGTATGATCACCCGCCCGTTCACGTCCTCAGGCTTGAGAGTGATCGTCAGATCCTGCAATACCACTGGACCTTCATATTCGTCCCCGTGATTCGCTCCCGTTAGAAAGGCAGTTGGGCCAGTGCCGTTCTGGATGACGGTAACAGGAATCATGATTGATCCCCAGGCGCCGTCATCACGGCTATCGGGCAGACGCAGAAACCCATGATGAACACCATCCCGGTCCAGTGGAATTGTTGGGACTATCGGATTGGATTGCATGAATCAGTTTTTTACGAGCAGTTTGCGAGGTACATTTGACAAGCATTCGGGACCGGTGGAACCGATACGAATGCTCTCTGTGATCTCAAAACCCCAGTCATCCATCCATAAGCCTGTCATGAAGTGAAACGTCATATTTTCCTCTAACAACGTCTTGTCGCCAGGACGCAACGACATCGTTCGCTCACCCCAGTCAGGCGGGTAGGAAAGACCGATCGGATAGCCCGCTCGGTTATCTTTCTGAATGCCGTATTTCTCTAGCACGTTGAAGAATGCAATGGCAACATCTTCGCAGGCATTGCCCGCGCGCGCCTGTTCAAGACCAGTCTCCATACCCTCCAGCACAGCCTTTTCTGCATCCAGAAATGTCTGTGTTGGCTTACCAAGAAAAACGGTTCGGGACAACGGGCAATGATAACGATGCATAACACCTGCGATTTCAAAAAACGTGCCCTCACCCTCTTTCATTGGCTGGTCGTCCCACGTCAGATGGGGAGCAGCCGCATTCTCGCCAGACGGTAAGAGCGGTACGATAGCAGGATAATCACCGCCAAATCCAAGCTCCGGATCATAGCGCAGCGCGGCATCGTAGATCTCTGCTACCAGATCGCACTTACGCATACCTGGTTCAACCTTGTCAAAAATCCGTTGATGCATTTTTTCTACAATCTGGCCTGCCTGACGCATATATCCCAGTTCAGCTTCCGATTTCACCGCACGTTGCCAGTTCACCAATGCCAGGCTGTCAACGAGCTGCGCATCAGGCATCTGCTTATGTAAACAGGCAAACGCTGCAGCGGAGAACCAGTAATTGTCCATTTCAACAGCGATTCGCCCCTTCGCCAACCCTCGACCCGTCAACTGGGCTGACAAGTATTCCATCGGATGCTGTTCTGTCGATTGGACATAATGATCCGGGTACGCAATGAAATTGCTGGAATTCATGAAACAGGTACGAATTGCCCCATTCGCATCCTGCTCTCGTCCGAACCAGATCGGCTCACCATCCAGCCCCAGTACAACTGCCTGGTGAACATAGAAGGACCAGCCATCATAACCAGTCAACCAATGCATGTTTGAAGGGTCTGAAATGATCATAAGGTCCAGCTCGCGCGCGGTCATTTCCTGCCGGGTTTTCGCTATTCGATGTTGATACTCATCGCGTGTAAAGTTCAGCGCTGGCGTTATCATGCGGGACCTCCTAATGGCAGGAATCTGGCAGTCTATCTGATAGTGATCTCAAACTGACAGCTTACGCATGGAACGGGCTTCAGTACATTCCCCCGGATTCGTTAGATCTGGCTGGCAAAAAGGTGAAAATTACCATTAGTCTCCAATTCTCTGATTCTTGCTTGTCTAAGATTCCATACTTATCTATATTCACGGTGAGCTGGCGGTCGACATTGAACATCAGCGGATAGCCAGCTTGCAACGAACGTGATGGACGTCGATTTTTTTGCGACCTCATAGAACGTTCTTTAAGGATATAAAACATCAAACTATGGATAAGGCAAACACATGAGTACTGCGTTAACACAAATTCGTAAAGCGACCGCACTTGGAGCGCTACTTACCTCACTAACATTGCTTGCAGCATGCAGTTCTGGAAGTGACAACAATAGCAATGACGACACTGGCACGAATACCGGAGACAACACAACCCCTGTCAACGACACAACCCCTGATACAGACCCACTGAATCCAAACAACACATCGAGCGTACCCGGAACGGAGGGAGTCGTGGGTAACTGGACTGCCTGTAATGACGTTGGAGGTCTGCGTCTTGAATACACGTTTACAGATACCATGTATGAATACCGCTTCGGTGTGGGGACCTGTGCTGGATTTGAATCCGCTGAAGACGCGCTTGAGAGTGGCGGGTCTTACTCGATTACCGGCACAACAATGTCAGATTCTGGTCTTACGGCGTTCACAATGGAGTTGACACAAGAGACACTTGAGGGGTTCCCGGTTTTTGAGTCTGCGATGATAACCCAATATGTACTCGCCTACACTGGCACACCTAACGAGCTCGTGTTTTCGGGGTTTACGAATGAAGGTGAGGATCGCTCATTGACCCTCAATTTTGATACTCCATACGTAAGGTTTTAAGCGTTCGTTTGAAGTAGACACCTGGAATGGCGGGCAATAGCCCGCCTTCTTTTTATTGATCGAAAGACAGTATGTCCATTGCCCACATCTTGTCTATCCAAAGTGGAACGCAACGAAGCGTTCAAACGCGTGCTCAAGCTATT
>JBGCGC010000110.1:0-55675 GCA_045110475.1 Granulosicoccus sp. | reverse complement strand
GCGGCGGAGGGTGTTTTGGTGGTCTCCCGAAGGGCGGCTCGTCCAGGGGTCATCCGCGTTGTTGCTCGCTCTCAAGGTATACCCGATACCTTTTCGAGCTCGCGCCTAGCGGCTGACCCCTGGACAAACCGCTGTTTGAAGTGTTTGAAGGTCACACTACACTAGTGTCAGTTTAATTTTCAAAATTGTGAGTTTGTCAGCGCCGTTTTCTTCAGGGTCTACTAGACTCTCGAGAACAACCTGTCCGGTCATAAATTGGGTGAAGAACGTGCGTTTCAAGAACCGCTTTCTGGTGCTGTCTGTCCTGCTGTTGAGCATCGGCAATCACGTGCTGGCGAACGAAAAAGCCGAACAATTTCTGGAACGTGAAACCGTGCGTGAGTACATTCGTCAATTCAGTGCCGAGAACAACCTGAATGTGAATCGCGTTGCCGGCCTGTTCGCAGGATTGAAGTCTCAACAATCCATTCTTGATGCTATTTCCCGGCCAGCTGAAAGAACACTGACATGGCGTGAGTACCGACCCATATTCATCACTCAGAGAAGAATCACGAAAGGTCAGGCGTTCATGCGCGAGCATCGTGCCTTGCTCGAACGCGCACAAGCCCGATTTGGTGTACCGGCGGAAATTATCACAGCGATCATCGGAGTGGAAACCTACTACGGTGGCAATATGGGTTCTTACGGTGTCCTTGAGGCGCTTGCAACCTTGTCGTTTGATTACCCTCGTCGGTCTGAATTCTTCACCCACGAGATGACTGAATTCTTGCTGCTTGGCGAAGCTGAGGGTTGGGATACGATGAGTCTGAAAGGCAGTTATGCGGGTGCCATGGGCATGCCGCAGTTCATTGCATCCAGTTACCGCGAATACGCGATCGATTTTGATCAGGACGGCACCAGAGACCTGTTTGAAAGTCACGCTGATATTATCGGTTCTGTTGCCAATTACCTGACACGTCATGGGTGGCTGGAGAACGCAGCGATAGCCGAACAATGGTTGCCAGAGAACGGCATAGACGAGCCATTGCGGCAGCTTGTGCGTGAAAGCCTGGTGCCTGCCATACCCAAAGCTACCGTGAAAAAGTTGGGATTCGAATCACCCGCTATGAATGACAGCACCGCCGCAGGCGATCTGCTAAGTGTCATGACGATGGATACCGACAGCGAGCCGGAGCTCTGGATCGGTTATCAGAATTTTTATGCCATCACACGCTACAACCACAGTCGGCTCTACGCCATGGCCGTGTTTCAGCTTGCCGAAGCCAT
This sequence comes from Granulosicoccus sp., assembly GCA_045110475.1. GTDB lineage: Bacteria > Pseudomonadota > Gammaproteobacteria > Granulosicoccales > Granulosicoccaceae > Granulosicoccus. Next base: position 54,409 of record JBGCGC010000110.1, on the reverse strand, counting down.
TCGCCCGGCAACTGCCAAGGGCAATGGAGAAAGCTTGTGAGTCGTTACGGAATCACGTTACCGCTTGCAATGGCAACAACCTTAATACTATCAGCGTGCGCAGCATCGACACCGCAACCTGCGTGGAAGGCTGCAGTGGCTGGTGATGGTCCTGGTGATCCTGCGCTGTTGCCCGGGGCACACGCTGTAAAGGTCAGTAATTTACCCAAGTCACGTTCGGGCAACCGTCCCAGTTACGAGGTGTTTGGTGTGCGCTATGAAGTACTGGAGCATGCCCGTGATTTCCGGGAACGGGGCGTGGCCAGTTGGTATGGTTCCAAGTTTCATGGCAATGCGACAGCCAGTGGCGAGATTTACGATATGCATCAGTTAACGGCTGCTCACAAACACTTGCCGTTACCAACCTTCGTTCGCGTTACCCGGATGGACAACGGGTTATCGATCGTCGTCAAGGTCAATGATCGTGGGCCGTTTGTTGGCGATCGCATCATTGATCTGTCTTATGCCGCGGCTGCCAAGCTTGGCATGCTGGAAGGTGGCAAGGCGGATGTGCTGGTTGAGGCGCTGAGCCATCATGAAGAGGCTGCAAGCGTTGATCCTGAGTCAATCAAGTCAGCGCAAACTGGCGGTTTTTCTAACCTGCAAGTCGGTGCCTTCAGCGAGCGATCCAATGCCGAGGCATTGCAGGCGCAGATTGTCAGTGCCACGGCATTGCCTGTGTTCGTTGAATTTGTGCAATCAAGACTTGTCTATCGCGTTCTGGTTGGACCGTTATCGGCTGGGGAGTCGGTTGAACGTGCGCAAAAGCAGCTGGTTCTGGCGGGCATGAAGCATTTTCAGCTGAGTAAATCCGTGCGCTGAGCGGCGGTTTTAACCCAAAGGCACTGAGCTGGTACGGGCCAGCATGTGTCAATTACTTTACACTGTTGTGCCGATTCTCCAGTCGGCCTTAAATACTGTCAGGTTGTCCTTTTATGCTTTCGCTAACTACACCTAGAAACTGGATTATTCGCAGCGCCTTCCTGGGTCTTGCCGTTGTGTTTTTCGCTTGCCAGGCTCTGCAGGCCGCCCCGTTGCCGGCAGCGCCCCAGCTTTCGGCCGATAGCTACATCCTTTACGACCATACCAGTGGTGCCGTACTGGCTTCTCAGGAACCCGACAAACGCATCGAGCCTGCCAGCCTTACGAAAATGATGACGGCCTACATCGTCTCTGCAGAACTCAAGCGCGGAAGCGTCACCCTTGAGGAGCCGGTGATGATTTCCGAGCAGGCCCAGGCGATGCCGGGGTCTCGTATGTTCATCGAAGCCAATACACTGGTTCCTTTGGGCGAATTATTGCGTGGTTTGATTATCCAGTCGGGTAATGATGCAAGCGTCGCTCTGGCCGAACACATCGCCGCCAGTGAGCCTGGCTTTGTCGACATGATGAACCGCACAGCGGAGCTGCTTGGCATGAATTCCACCCGGTTTGCCAACTCTTCCGGGTTGCCACACCCTGATCATTACACCACGGCAAACGATCTTGCAAAGATCGCCAGCGCTATCATCAGCGAGCATCCTGAAACCTACAAACTCTATTCCCAGCGCGAATACACCTATAACGATATCACGCAGAAAAACCGCAATACCCTGTTGTGGAGGGACGAGTCGGTCGATGGCATGAAAACCGGTCACACGCAGGCGGCCGGGTATTGTCTGATTGCATCAGCGGTTCGTGACAACATGCGGCTGGTCAGCATCGTTCTCGGGGCCGCGAGTGACAAGACGCGTATTTCAGAAAGTCAGCGACTTCTGAACTATGGTTTTCGCTTTTTTCGCACGCAGCGGGTCTACTCTGCCGGTGAACAGATTGCTCAGACACGGGTGTGGATGGGGGCGCAGGATCAGGTAGCGCTCGGTGTTGCAGAAGACCTTTATCTGACGCTACCGAGAGATGCTTTCGAGGCGCTTGAGCCACAGATTCAGGTGACTGAGTATGTTCGTGCACCGATGAGCATCGGTCAGGAGCTGGGACGTACTGTGCTCAAGCTCGATAACCAGATCATCAGTGATATTCCGCTACTGTCGCTACAGAAAGTGGATCAGGGTGGCGTATTCAAGCGTATGAGACACTCGGTACAGCGGTTTTTTCAGTAACCTTGGGTATTCAAATATTTCGTAAATTTGTCAGAAGCCATGAGCCAGGAAACCCTGATTGAATTCCCCGCCGATATTGCGGTCAAGGCGATGGGTCTGCACACGGATGATTTTGAGGCTTGCATCTGCGAACTGGTCAAACCGCATATCGAGCCGCAACTGATGAGCGTGACAACGCTGCCCAGTAAGGGCGGCAAGTATCTATCAGTCAGTGTACGCTTTACCGCGCAAAGTCTGGAACAACTACATGCAGTCTATGCAGCGCTCAAGCAAGAACCGCGAGTGTTGTATACCTTGTGAAAACCCGTCATCTTGGGCTTACGCCGTACTCATCGGCCTTGCAGTCCATGCGCGACTTTACCGACTCGCGTGTTGACGACACACCTGATGAATTGTGGGTGTGTGAGCATCCGCCGGTGTACACTCAGGGTCAGGCTGGAAAAAAGGAGCATGTCCTAAACGCTGCCAACATACCCGTCGTACAGAGCGACCGCGGCGGACAGGTTACCTACCACGCTCCGGGGCAAACCATCGTATACACCCTGTTTAATCTCAAACGCGCCGGGTTCGGCATACGTGAAATGGTAGTCCGCCTTGAAAACAGCGCTATTGCTTTGCTTGCTGAGTACGGAATAGACGCGCAAAGCCGCCGCGACGCGCCGGGCGTGTACGTTGGTGGGGCAAAAATTGCAGCGCTGGGTCTCAGGGTCCGTCGTGGTTGCACCTATCATGGCATCGCACTGAATATCGATCCCGACCTGGGTCCGTTTCTGGGTATAAATCCTTGTGGCTACGAGGGCTTGAGCGTTACTTCCATGCACAAGTTGGGCGTTGCGGTTGATAAACATCAAATCGCTGCCAGATTCGTACAGCTAATACACACACACCTGACCAACGTCTAACGGCGTTATTGGTACACTTCACACATGGATTACACAGCCCCCTCCCGATTTGACCCCGATGGCCACCAACGTGGCGCAGATAAACTGGCTCGCATTCCGATAAAGGTTGCGCCAACAACCGAAGTGGTGCGCAAGCCTGAATGGATCCGAGCACGGGTGCACAACAACCCGCGCGTGCAGGAAATCAAGCAGATGATGCGTGAGCTCAACCTCTCGTCAGTGTGTGAGGAAGCCAGTTGCCCTAATCTGGGTGAATGTTTCAGCCACGGTACCGCCACCTTCATGATCATGGGCGATATCTGCACCCGTCGCTGCCCATTCTGCGATGTCGCTCATGGCCGGCCCGACCCACTGGATGAAAACGAGCCGGAGAACCTGGCAAAAGCTGTTGCGCAGCTGGGCTTGAGTTACATCGTCATCACGTCGGTCGATCGGGATGATTTGCGTGACGGTGGAGCCAGCCATTTCGACGCCTGCATCAAGGCCGTTCGAGCGCGTTGTCCGGGTATTCAGATTGAGGTGTTGGTCCCCGATTACCGTGGCCGCATGGAAAAAGCACTGGAAGGTATGGCGCCCAATCCCCCCGATGTGTTCAATCACAATCTGGAAACCGTGCCACGCCTTTACAAGCAATGCCGTCCGGGCTCGGACTACGACTGGTCACTGGACTTACTGGAGAACCATAAAAAGCGGTTTGCCAATGTTCCGACCAAATCAGGCCTTATGCTCGGCCTGGGCGAGAGCATTGACGAAGTCAAACAGGTCATGCAGGACTTGCGCGATCATCAGGTGGACATGCTGACTCTGGGTCAATACCTGCAACCCAGTCGTTCACACCTTCCTGTTGCCCGCTTTGTGCATCCTGATGAGTTCGACGAGTTGGCCGTGTTTGGTGAGCAACTTGGATTCTCACATGTGGCCAGCGGACCAATGGTGCGCTCTTCTTATCATGCCGATCGGCAGGCGGCTGGTGTCGTCGCCAAATAGAGAGGGGTTGCTTTTCCCTTTAAGGCATTATTTTAAAGGGCGTGGTTTGGCGTACGCTGACTAACTGACCAGATTGGCCATTAGCCTGAATGCACCGGGAACCAGCTTATCCATTTGATGATGCAGGATAAGTGACGTATGAATGTGTCTGCCCTTACCGATGTCTGCGACCAGTAGTGCGCCCTCATGCGGCGACTCATCCTGATCGCTCATTGATAACAGCGGTGTATAAATACTGTCCCATGATTTTGCAAAATACAGTCCACGCTCTTTGTGCCAACCCTGCCAGTCTGTTTCATCTATGGTGTTAGGACTGTTTAGTAAAGGATGCGACGCCTGCAAGTAATGCACGTCAGCGTTTTCATCGGTTACGCGGTAGCGCAATGAGGGTTGACCGATTTCGAGTCGTGCCGGCGGGATCGAATCAGGATTCCAGTTGTCCCATGGCCGGTGATAAAGCGTGAGTAGATGGCCACCTTGCTCAACCCAGGTGTTAATGGTCTGCGCAAGTGGTGCCAATGAGGCGCGCATCCGATAGGCAAATACGCCAACCACCAACGTATCCACAGCTTGTAAAACCAGCTTTAATGCATCCGCATCAACAAGTTGTTCTTCCTGAATTTCGTGAACCGAAAACCCCATTGCTCTTAACCACAGGGCAACTCTATCGTTACCGCCACCAACGTAAGCAATCTGCACCTCTGGAAGTTTCACCGTGATGGCTCGTACACGCAGTCTGGCTGGTTCACAGAATACTCTGCGATTGATGTGGGAATAGCTGATAAGGTGTTCCCTGTTTGCCTGAGATCCATTGAGTTCAAGCGCCAGTTCGTAAAGCCCTGATTCAAGTGTTGCGGGCATCGTCAAGTTCACCTGATTACCTGTTGTCTGCTGTTTCCAGCCTTTGGGCAATACAAAGCTGGCGACAGCATCCATTGGATGGCGACGGTTGATAGCGAGAGTCAGTGTATCGATGGGCTTGTCCAGATTGACCAGGCAGACATCCGGTGCAAGCTGTGCGCTAACCGAAGACACAATGGTCGGGGCGGCTTCAAACGCCTGATAATAGCGGGTGGAAACTCCATTACTGACCAGTTGGACTTCAAGCACCGGGCCCGATGGCTCGTCTGCAAACCAGGTAGATGGATAAGGCGGATCTGGCGATGCCGTGTCACTCAGTGAAAGCGTTTTGTCATTGATCTGCCAGGGTGAATTGTTGGATCCTGAACATGAGCTCAATACGCGAACGGCACAGCTTACATCGGGTACGTCAGGTTCGTTGGCATCAATACATACTTTGTCAGTATCGCCTGGTCGCCATAAGCTGCGTTGCGTCCACGCTTTTGCTCTGATCCCGGTCGCAAGCTTTATGACGGTGGCAAGTTGTGCCTGTTTTCGCATCAACCTGTTGTCCAGAATCCGGTTGATCTTGTCTTGTGTTTGTTCTCTTGTTGTATTGATCGCATTGACAGCGGCAAAACCATTTTTGGCAACAGCCTGAAAATCCGGAAATGCAGCAATGGTAGCGCAGAGCAATTCGTGAACAAGCAGCAACTGTGTTGCCAGTTTGCTGCTTGTTGCACGTTCAGACCATTGTTCAAAGTCGTAAGCCAGACCACTTTCCAGAGATTGAGACGGTGTGCATGATGCGTCAAGTGTCGTTGCTGCAAGATGCAATGGCCAGTTGCGCTCTTCACCACTCATCACCCAGCGTCCCATACCTTGCGTAAGATGAAACTTGCGTGATTGCTGACCTAGGTTTTCCCAGCTCCAGCCGGTGATTGAATCACGACCATTGGCCGAAACGCGCAGGGTTTGTGCAGGTGGCGGCTCCTCGTCATCATACGCACTGCCACCACCACCCCATGCCGGCAGAAACAGCTTGCTTATCTGCCAGGCAGGATGCTCTGGTTCGTCAGAAAGATAGTCGTCGTCAGCTGCGCGCTCCATGACAGCATGAGCCATGGACGTCATCGCACGGTGGTGACCGTGTTGTCCGGGTATGTCCAGAAATGTCGGGCACAGGATATCGGGTTGTTCGCGACGCACAATACTGACAAATCGTTGCAGCGTGCGCTCGTGCCCCCACTTGAGTAGAGTCTCATGTCCACTTTTGGAAAAACCGAAATCGCTTATAGAGTCGTCAGGATGCGTGGATAACCAGTAAAGTCTCATATCCAGTGCTTTTGCAGCCTGCTCCATCTCGGCGGTGCGTAGCGTACCGAGAACGGCGCTGGATTCGGTGCCTATGTCGTTCTGGCCACCCTCGCCGCGGTTGGCGCAGGCGTAGGAGACATCCAGACCATCCCTGTAGCTTAGCGCTGCGAGCAACGCCGAAGTCTCATCATCTGGGTGGGCACCGCTGTTCATGAATTTTACGCATGAGCGCAAGCGAACAAGCGCCATGTGTAATTGAACTATCCGCGGATTGCAGCGGTCCTCGTCCAGCCGTTGGTGGTCTTTAAATGACATCTAGCCTGGATTAATCATGAAACGTCTGATTATCGCGCAGGACCCCGTGCCTGTAGGGAATTTCGCGAGTGAGCGGAATACAGACTGTATTTCCGAGTGAGTGAAATTTCCTACAGGTGCAGGGGACAAGTGAGAATTAGGCGTTTTCATGATTAATCCAGGCTAGGACTCCGCCCCACTGACGTGTTGGGCAATCGAGCATATCAAGCGTGCGCCGGACTGTGCGGTTTGAATGGATAAAAAACAGCGATATCGGTATGTGCCTGCTGCCAGTGTGCTTGTAACTTACCCGAGGATCGGTTAAACATGAACTGCAACCAACGACAGGCTAACTGCCTCGCGTGGTCACATGCTGGCATCTCAACACGGAGAACCTTGATGATAAAACACAGAAAAATCCTTATCGCCACCGCGTTATCAACACTTATGGCCGTTGCCAACAGTGCACGCGCCGAGGTCGAGATCGAATACTGGCAGTACTTTTTTGAGGCGCGTGTCACGGCCATGGATACTCTGATTGAGAATTTTCAGGCAGCTAATCCGGGGATCACCGTTAAAACCAACCATTTTCCTTACGCTGATTATCGCACCAAGGTGGCGGCTGCCATTCCTGCCGGGGAAGGGCCTGATGTTGTACAGTTGTTTTACGGCTGGTTGAACGACTACGTTGATGCAAAGCTCGTACAGCCTTTGCCGGCTGATCAGTTTCCTCCCCAGAGCATTGACGAAGAGTTCTTCCCCATGGTGCAGGCCATGAAGCGAGATGGTCAATATATGGCACTGCCAACAGCTGTGCGTTCGCTGGCATTGTTCTACAACGAGCGTCTTTTTGAAGAAGCAGGCGTGGAATCTCCACCGACTAATCTTGATGAACTGGTTGAAACGGCAAAGAAGCTGACCAAGCGCGATGGCGCAGGTAACCTGACCCAGGTCGGTATTACTTCCGGGATGACTGCTCAGGATCATCATTGGTGGCGCGAGGTTCTCGTACGCCAGTTTGGTGGAACCCCGTATAGCGAAGATAATTCATCGGTTGCCTATAATTCGGAAAGTGGACAGAAAGCACTGCAGTGGTACGTTGACCTTGAGCAAACTCATAAGGTCACCCAGAGTACGTTCATGGATGAGCCACAGGCAGCGTTCAAGGCAGGCAGGGCAGGTATGCACATTGATGGCTCGTTTCGCATAGGTGCACTCGACAAGACGCGTGGTTTGAAGTGGGGTGTAGCTGAACTCCCGGCAGGCCCGGATGGTCTGCAGTCCAACTACTCATCGTACTGGGTCAACGCAGTAACTACCAAGGCGGAAGGTGAAAAATACGAAGCTGCGTTGAAGTTTATGGCGTACATCACCTCGGATGAAGCAATGCAGGTGTGGCTGGACACCGTTGGTGAACTGCCCGCCAAGCCGTCAGCGGCATTGACTGATGAAAACACGGCTAATCCTGTGTTTGGTCCTTTTGTCAAAGGTCTGGGTTATGCCCAATCAACCGTTTTTGTTGATGAAAGTGGTCAGCGCCAGTTGATGACCGATATGGTCAGCCGCATCAACCTGGAAGGACAATCGATAGAAGACAGTCTGAGCGTTGCGGCAGAGGCTGAGCAGGAAATTCTCGATGGTTTCTACAAATAGACGCTAGGAGTCTGCGCGGTAGAAAGCGATCGAGCGAGAGTAGTCCAATTTTGAGTCAAATCTTGCGCTCATTTGAGGAGTTTAGCTAGCTAAGTGACGAAAATGAGCGCAAAATTTGGCCAAAAGTGGGCTGCTCGTAGCCGATTGATTTCTGCCGCGCAGGCTCCTATGACTCTGATGCGAACTCGATGAGTTTTTACAAAGACTTATCTATCCGCCAGAAACACACGCTGTGGGCGTGGGGGTTTCTGGCGGTGCCCATCGTGTTCTATACGGTGGTTCGTTTCTATCCAACGGCTAACGCGATCATCCTGTCTTTTCAGGAATGGAACCTGCTGGGTGATCGCACGTGGGCGGGTCTGGGCAACTACGCGACCTTGTGGCAGGATCCGGTGTTCTGGAAAGTCTTTCGCAACACCTTTGTTTACCTCTTGATCGGTACGCCGGTCTCTCTCATCCTTGCCTTTACCATCGCGTTCCATCTTGACAAGGTGCGCTTCCTGCACGGTACCTTGCGTGCTCTGTACTTTCTGCCTTTCATGACCAGCGCCGTGGCCATGGCGTGGGTGTGGCGTTGGTTCTACCAACCGGTGCCCATTGGCTTGTTCAATAATTTTCTGGCCCAGTTCGGTCTGTCACAAGTGGCGTTTCTCAATTCAACGACTAATGCCTTGCCCAGTGTTCTGGCGCCTGCAATCTGGGCCGGTCTCGGGTTTCAGGTCATTATCTTCATGGCGGGTCTGCGCTCCATTCCCAAAACCTACTACGAAGCCGCCTACATCGACGGCGTATCCAACTGGACCATCCTGCGAGAAATAACAATACCCTTGCTAAAACCCACGATTGTTTTCCTGGTGGTGTTCTCTTCCATCGGTTTTTTGCGCATATTCGATCATGTTTTCAATATGACCACCAACAATCTGGGTGGTCCTCTGAATTCCACCAAGCCGTTGGTCCTGATGATCTATGACACAGCGTTCAACGCCTTTGACATGGGATATGCTGCTGCGCAAACCGTGGTGCTTTTTGTCGTATTGCTTATCGTCAGTCTGTTACAGCTCAGACTACTCAGGGACAAGTAGGTGGCTATAGCACGCATAACATCAGCGTCTGAAGATCTGACGGTAAAAGCCAGTTCGCAGGCTTTGTCCAGTAGTCATCGAGGGCCTGTTACCCGGCGAAAAAAACGTCAATGGGCACAGTTTATTCGCTGGATTCTTCTGTTTGCCGGTGGCGTTGTCATGATCATGCCGTTGGCCTACATGTTGTCAACGTCATTCAAGTTTCCTTTCGAGGTGTACAACCTTAATCTGATCCCGGAAGAGCCGACGTTTGAGAACTATACCTATGTCATGAGTGACGGGCGTTTCATACGCTGGCTCTGGAATTCCCTGATTATTGCCACTCTGACGACGATATCCAATGTCTTGTTCGATTCACTGGTGGGATATACCTTGTGCAAGTACCGGTTTCGTGGGCGCTACATCGTTTTTATCGCCATTCTGTCCACACTCATGATTCCCACAGAAATGCTGGTGATTCCCTGGTACCTGATGTCGCAACAATTTGGCTGGCTGGATACCACCTGGGGCATCATGTTTCCGGGGCTGATGACAGCCTTTGGTGTCTTTCTCATGAAGCAGTTCTTCGAAAGCGTACCCGATGATTTCATCGAGGCTGCGCGCATTGATGGTCTGAACGAACTGCAGATCTGGTGGAGCGTTGCCATGCCACTCGTCAAACCTGCACTAGCGGCTCTGGCTATCTTTGTGTTTCTGGGTAACTGGACTGCGTTTATCTGGCCGCTGATCGTCACCAACAGTCAGGACATGTATACCTTGCCAGTGGGTTTGACAACGTTCAGTGTCGAACAATCCGTCGAATGGGAATTGATCATGACGGGGGCAGCTATTTCAGTTTTACCCACGTTGGTGGTATTTCTGGTGTTTCAACGTTTTATCATTCGCGGAGTTGTCATGGCAGGCCTGAAGGGATGAGAGACGACACATCAATCTTCCCCGATCCAGTGTATCGGGACACGGTGCTGGGGCCGCTTTTTGATGGTGTAAAAAAACACTATGCATCATCAATGGCGGCCATTAACCAGGCACATGTGGTAATGCTGCACAATTGCGATATCCTGGAACTTCCGCAAGCACATTCAATCGCCAAAGCCTTGCAGGCAATTGACGATGAGTTGGACATCAGTGCCTTGTGCTATACGGGTGAGCACGAGGATTATTTCTTTCTGGTTGAATCAGAACTTAAAATCCGTCTGGGAGCGGATCTGGGCGGCATGTTGCATACCGCTCGCTCACGCAATGACATGGACCATACCGTATTCAAGATGGTCCTGAGAGATCGCACTGATGAGCTGCTGACTCTGGTACTGGCACTGGCAAGCGTGCTGCAGCAGAAGATACACGAAGAGCGAGACACTCTGATAGTGGCTTATACACACGGGCAACCGGCCCAGCCTGATACGTTTGCTCATTACCTTGCTGCGGTGCTTGAGGTGCTGATATCGGATATGCAGAGAATCATGGCAGCAAGAGAACTGCTTGATCTTTGCCCGATGGGTGCTGCTGCGATTACCACATCCGGCTTTGCCATTGATCGTCAGTCAATGGCTGTGCTACTGGGTTTTGTTGAGCCCAAGCGCAATAGCTATGGTTGTATAGCATCAGTGGACTACATCACCGGACTGTACTCAGCAATCAAACTGCTGTTTGTTCATCTGGGCCGTGTTGTTCAGGATATGGCTTTCTGGTCCTCGTTCGAAGTGGGGCAATTACACGTGCCCAATGCCTTGGTGCAGATATCTTCCATCATGCCGCAAAAGCGTAATCCGGTCGCCATAGAGCATATGCGCCATCTGGCCAGTGTTAGCGTCGGCCGTTGTGACATGATGATCAATACCATGCACAACACGCCATTCACCGATATGAATGATAGCGAAGGTGAAGTGCAGGCCGCAGGGTACACCGCCTTTGAAAGTGGCGGGCGCGTGCTAAAGCTGTTTGCCTCCTTCTTGCAAGGTGTATCGATAGACGGTGATCGCGTAAATCACAATGCTGAGCGTGCCTGTATCACCATTACTGAGCTAGCCGATACGCTGGTGCGTGATGAGCACTTGTCTTTCCGACAAGCTCATGAAATCGCAGCCGCGACCGCCAGCGAAGTAATCCGCCAGAACATCACATTGCAGACAGCCTATGCGGTGTTTTCCGAGGCGTATTTGCAGGCCACAGGCAAAGCGACATTGCTTGATGAGACCCGCTTTTCAAATGCTGTGTCCATGCAGTATTTTGTGTCGATCAGAGATCGCTTCGGAGGCCCCGGGAAAACCGCCATGGATGAGGCAACTGCGCATTATGAACAGTGCATCAGTCATCTTTCACGCCGTATTGATACAGGTTCAGCAAGACTTGCATCGGCCGACAAGAGCCGACTTAGTGCGTTCAAACGCTTATTGGAGCAATAGACGATGGCAAATCTGGCCGTACGTGATCTTGTCAAACGCTACGGCAAGACCGAAGTGCTCCACGGTATCAATCTGGAGGTGGATGATGGAGAGTTTGTCGTATTTGTAGGTCCATCGGGTTGCGGCAAGTCGACAACGCTACGCATGATTGCCGGACTTGAGGATGTCACTGATGGGACCATTGAAATAGGCGATCAGGTAGTGAACAACCTGGAACCCAAGCAGCGCAACATTGCCATGGTATTTCAGAATTACGCAATCTATCCGCACATGAGTGTCAGAAAAAACATCGGTTTTGGATTACGCCGATCGACTTTGCCCAAGGCTGAGAAAGAGGCAAGGATTCAAGAGGTAGCGATGCTTCTGGGGATGGCTGAATACCTGGACAGAAAACCCGACGAATTGTCTGGTGGTCAACGTCAACGCGTGGCCATTGGTCGCGCGCTGGTAAGAGACCCTGCGGTGTTTCTGTTTGATGAACCTTTGTCTAACCTGGATGCACAGTTACGCACACAGATGCGTCTTGAAATCAAGAAGCTGCACCAGCGAGTAGGGACCACTATTGTTTTTGTGACACATGATCAAGTCGAAGCGATGACCATGGCCGACCGAATCGTTATTATGAAGGAAGGCTCCATACAACAGGTTGGCACGCCTGCAGAGGTTTATCACAGTCCTGCTAATACATTTGTTGCGCAGTTCATCGGCGCACCAAGCATGAACATGCTTCCGGGTGTTCTGGACAGTCAAGGTCTATCACTGTGGAACGGGGACAAGATAGCTACGCACTTCGCCTCCAGTGGCGACCCTCATGAACTGATCATCGGCATACGTCCCGAAGATCTGGTTCCGGTCAGCGAATCGCAGGCCATGCTGGACGGCGTTATCACCGTGGTTGAACCGCTGGGTTCAGAAACCCTGTTGTATGTTGATGTCGACGGGCATGAAGTTATTGCTTCAGGCCCCGGTCGTGATGCACCAAAGCCTGGTATGCACATCTACCTGGCAGCCAATACAGACACCTTGCGCCTGTTTGACAAAGCCAGTGGGCAAGCAGTGCGTTAACAGGCTGGGTTAAGGATTCAGGCTAGATTTTTCCGTCTGCTAACGATCGCAGAAGGGCGACGCGTTTTGCGTTGGCACCGAGGTCACTTTTACCGATTCGTGAGGCGCTACGTACCTGTACGCTTTGACCATCATCACTTAGCAGAAACTCTACATCATCGATATAACCCATGATCTTGCTGGCAAATGTCGCGTGCAGATATCGCTCATTCTGATCGACGATTTGCGTTCCTGCCTGTGATGAGACGATGTTTGCAAGTGTTTCAATGGCATCAGCCGAAGGTTTGCTTACCGCAAATCTGTCTGTAGTCTGGGCACTTCGGCTGGATTCCGAACCCTGGCAGTTGGGTGTATCAGGGCAGTCCCCCAGAGTCGACTGATTATTGTTTGAAACAATACCGGCTGCCACACTTGTGCCGGAAATCACGGGCATCGCCAATCGCAGCGCTACCCCCGCGATGATGATGACTGCAATAAGTACGGTAAGCGTCATTTTGAGTTTTTTCATTCAACGGTGTTTTTCGAAAATGTGACCTTCGCAGGCTCAAGCTCAAGCTCAAGGCTAGGGTTGAATACGACCGATGGTCCATTCGGTATCCACACTGGCGCGCTCGAAGACAAAACGATCGTGCAAGCGATCTGCCCGTCCTTGCCAGAATTCAAGACGATGAGGCACGATACGATATCCACCCCAGACAGCAGGTCTGGGCACATTGCCGTCAGGATGTTGCTCGTGTAGCTGGGCGACACGTTGTTCAAGAATGTCGCGATTGTCTACCGGCTGTGACTGTACAGAGGCGGCAGCGCTGAACCGGCTACCTTCAGGACGGGAATAGAAATAGTCATCGGCCTCGACCGGGTCCAGTTTGGTAACCGTGCCTTCTATGCGCACCTGGCGCTCCAGAGCACACCAGTAAAAAAGCAGTGAAGCCTTTGGGTTTTCGCTCAATTGTCGGGCCTTGTCGCTCTCTTGGTAGGTGTACCAGACGAAACCGTTGTCATCAAATTTCTTTAACAAAACGACACGCGAATGCGGTTGACCAGATTTATCTGCAGTACACAAGGTCATCGCTGTGGCGTCAAGTATTTTCCTGTCGCGAGCATCCTGAAGCCATTGTGTGAACTGTTGGAAAGGGCTGGAAGCAAGATCGCTCCGCCGCAGTGTGTCTGCTGTGTAGTCGCGACGTGGTTCTATCAGGTCCGCGTTTGTTTTTTCGTTACTCATGTTCAGGTTACTCCGTTGCCCAGTTTACTGGCACCCACTGCCAGGCATAACCAGGCAATGATCAGAAAAAGGCCGCCAATGGGTGTAATCATGCCAAGGCGGGTGATGCCGGTGAAGGCCATGGTGTATAGCGAGCCGCTGAAGATGACAACGCCAAGCACAAAACAGATTGCTGACGCATTGAACCAGTAAGTGGTGTTGTCTGTGCCAGCCTGCGAGCTTGCGTATAACGCGGCCAGTCCACAGGCAACAATGGCCAGAGCGTGACCGGCATGATAGGTGACCGCGGTGTCGTACCAACCCTGAGCTCTATCGTCCAGCATAGCTTGCAATGCGTGCGCGCCGAAAGCCCCTGTTGCTACAGCCAGCGCGCCAAAGATAGCGCCCGTTACCAGTATCCAGTGTGTCATTGTTCAATCAGAAGGGTTTTTGGGTGATAATTCCAGTTTCATACTAAGTCAAAAGTGGAGCAGACGCATGCCATCATTCGACGTTGTCTCTGAAGTAGATCAGCATGAGCTATCCAATGCGGTTGACCATGCTCAGCGTGAGATTGGTACCCGATTCGATTTCAAGGGGACCTCTGCCAAGGCTGAACTCAGTGAGGGCAAAATCATCATGCTGCACGCTGACAGTGATTTTCAAATTCAGCAGATTCATCCAATCCTGTACCAGAAGCTGACGGCACGCAAAATCGATATTGCCTGTCTGGACGCCGGTAAAGTCGAAAACAGCGGCAAAGGTGTCAAGCAGGCGGTGACCGTCAAGCAGGGCATCGACAAGGACACAGCCAAAAAAGCAGTGGCCAGAATCAAAGAATCCAAAATCAAGGTTCAGGCCCAAGTTCAGGGTGAGCAGCTCCGAGTCAACGGTAAAAAGCGAGATGACCTGCAAGCCGTCATGGCATTGCTAAAGGAAGCAGAGCTCGGCTTGCCCATGCAATTCCAGAATTTTCGTGATTAACTTGGTCTGACGCCTCGGCCGTGGTAGATGTCGTAGCGTGTATTCGGCGAATCGATACTTGTGCGCTGTCCGGTAAACTGCTCGGTGCCGGCCAGCAGTGGCGCACCCTTTGGCCGCTTCACCACCACTCTTGACACACCACAGGCCAGTGCACAGTCAAGCAGCGCTGAATCGCCTTTGGCGGGCGGACCCAGCAGTGCATGCAGAAATTGCATACCCTTTTTGCTGCTGGCTTTCTTGCCTCGGTCGGGATACATGGGGTCGAGATAGATGGCATGTACCTCGTCGCTCATGAGGTCATCCAGTTCGCGAGTCGCATCGCCATAAACAAGTTTGATACGCTGGGCAATCGCAGCGCAATGTGGAAGTTCAAGTGCCCGGGCAAGGCCGTCAGCGAGCAGGCCATGAATGACAGGATGTCGCTCGATCAGCACGAGCGTGCAACCCGTCGAGGCGAGAGCCCAGGCATCCTGTCCCAGTCCACCTGTGGCATCGATAATGGTTGGGTACAGGCATCGGGTTTTGACGAATTGCCGGACGCCAAGCGCCTTGGACAGGGTCTGAGCGCCGTGCCCGCTTTCTGTCGTGCGATGACGCGTCTTGCCAGTGGAAAAATCAATCGAGAGCTTAACGCCATCTGGACGAACCAGCGACAGCGGGGCTTGTCCAGTTGCGCCGCGGCTCATGTGCCACTGCCCATCTGAGTGCTTACCGACTCGCTGTTGCTCAAGCGAGAGTACCTGTGGTGGCGTCCAGGCGTTCATCGATAACGTAAACTGTCTGAAGTTATCACCAAACGGCTGATTCTGTGCAGAACACTCACATCAAACCAGCGACGCAAGACGACGTAAGGCGTCGCCTCCGATTGCGTGTGGCCGCGAAGATGATGATGTATATAGGCTTCGCTGGCGTTGTGTATGTGTTTATATCGGCCCTCATGTCGGGTGATGGCGAAGTACCCAGCGTGCCTAGCCTGCGTGTGGAAATTGCTCATGTTCAACCGGGTGAGACTGATTTTCTGACATGGCAGGGCAGGCCTGTGGTGGTGTATCGAAGACAAATGGCGGACGTAGCCAAGCTTCGCAGCGAAGATTCCCGTCTTCGCGACCCGAACTCTGCGCTTTCTGAACAGCCGGCGTTCGCGCAGAATGCCATGCGCTCTGTGTCGCCAGATTACTTTGTCGCCATTGCCCTTGGCACGGGGCAGGGCTGCACCGTCGAATTTCTGCCCGCCGCCGATGACCTGTTCCAGGGACGCTCGTGGGACGGTGGATTCATGGATAGCTGTGGCAAGGATCGATATGATCTTGCCGGACGTGTGTACGCTGGCCAGTACGCGACCAGGAATCTCAAGGTTCCGCCTTATGCCATCGAAGGCACTACGCTTATTCTCGGCCGCTAGAGGTTTACCGGCCAACACTACCCGCCTGAGCCACACTACACTAGTAATGAGGGGGCAGTTCGTCATCAGCCGTGGGTACAGCACCGGAAGCCGAGCTGCCCGTGGAGCGTCGCAACAACTCTTCCTGCTGTAACTGCAACCGCTCGATGTCCCGGTACTGGCGCAGTATCACCTCGTGCAGTTCCTGAACCGTGTTTTCCACATCCATGAGTTTGAGTTCCAGAGTTTCGATGCGCTGACTGTTTTCGTTGCTTGACACGTTTTGTTTCCAGATTAGGCGCGTAATTTTGACCATTTGTCCGGGCAGTTGCAAACGTATTTATGATACGTTTGCCTGTTTAATTCCCTCGAAGGCATCCTGTGGCACTAACACCTGACGATATTGCAGCTATTGCGCATCTGGCGCGGGTCGGCATCGAGCCTGATGAGCTGGCTCCGCTGGCGGAGGATGTATCCAGTGTCCTGTCTCTGGTAGAGCAGCTACAAGCCATAGACACAAAGGATGTTGAGCCGATGGCTCACCCGGCCAGTGCCAGCCTGTGGTTGCGCGAAGACGAGGTGAGTGAAACCAATCAGCGCGAAATCCTGCAAGCACCAGCGCCTGAAACACAGGATGGCTACTTCCTCGTGCCACGGGTAATCGAATGATCCAGCGCAACCGTTCAATCAGGGTCTGCAACCATGCATGACAAAACACTGGCCCAGCAGGCCGCCATGCTCAAGGCCTCCGAAATAAGCAGTACGGAATTGGTTGCGCACTACCTGGAGCGCATAGAGCGCCTCAATCCGGATCTGAATGCGTATTTGTACGTGGATACTGAAGGCGCAAAATCGGCTGCCATCAAAGCTGACGAGGCCCGTGCTTCCGGTAAGGCAGGCGCCTTGACCGGCATCCCGATAGCCCACAAGGACATCTTCTGCACCAAAGGCATTACCACGACTTGCGGGTCACGTATCCTGGAAAACTTCAAAGCGCCTTACAACGCAACCGTTGTCGACAAACTGGGTGATGCAGGCGTGGTGATGCTTGGCAAGGTCAATATGGATGAATTTGCCATGGGATCATCCAACGAAAACAGCTACTTCGGACCGGTCGCCAATCCCTGGCAACACGATAGCGTGCCCGGCGGCTCCTCTGGTGGCAGCGCTGCCGCTGTCGCCGCTCGCCTTGCACCTGCGGCCACAGGCACTGATACTGGCGGCTCAATCCGGCAACCTGCTGCATTCTGTGGAATCACCGGCATAAAACCGACGTATGGTCGTGTTTCGCGCTATGGCATGATTGCCTTTGCCTCCAGTCTCGATCAGGGTGGCCCAATGGCACGAACGGCCGAGGACTGTGCGCTTCTATTGCAGGCCATGTCTGGACATGATGTCCGGGATTCCACCAGTAGTACAACTGCGGTACCTGATTTCAGTGCCACCCTTGCAAACGATCTCGACGGTTTGCGTATTGGCATCCCGCAGGAATATTTCGGGCAGGGCCTCGACCCCGACATTGCATCGCATGTTCAGTCAGCGCTCGCAGAGCTTGAAAAAGCCGGTGCTGTACTCAAACCCATCAGCCTGCCGAACCAGCAGCATTGCATTCCGGCCTACTACGTTATAGCGCCGGCCGAAGCATCCAGCAATCTGTCACGCTTTGATGGCGTCAGGTTTGGTTATCGGTGCGAAAATCCGCAAAACCTGGAAGACCTGTACACACGCACGCGTGGGGAAGGGTTTGGCAAAGAGGTCAAACGCCGAATTCTCATCGGTGCCTATGCCTTGTCAGCAGGCTATTACGATGCTTATTACCTCAAGGCACAACAAGTCAGGCAGCTGGTCAGCAACGACTTCTCTGCAGCGTTCAAGGATGTGGATGTCGTAGCCGGACCGACGACACCTACCACGGCTTTCAAGCGCGGTGAAAAGCACAGTGATCCAACCAGCATGTATCTAAACGATCTGTTTACGGTGTCTGCCAACCTTAGTGGCTTGCCCGGCATCTCTGTACCGTGTGGTTTCAGTAAAGGTTTGCCCGTTGGTTTGCAGCTGGTTGCGCCTGCCTACCAGGAGGCACAACTACTGAACATCGCTCATCGGTATCAGCAAATCACCGACTGGCATGTCATGTCCCCGACCGGTATCGAGTGAGGAAATAGCTATGGCATGGGAAACCGTTATCGGGCTGGAAATCCACGCGCAGCTTGCTACACAGTCAAAAATATTTTCTGCGGCCTCCACCTCCTTTGGCGCAGAGCCTAATACACAGGCAAGTGCTGTTGATCTAGGCCTGCCGGGCGTGCTACCTGTCGTCAACAAGGATGTGGTTAGGATGGCCGTCAAGTTTGCGCTGGCTACCGATGCACACATAGGCAAGTATTCTGTATTCGCGCGCAAAAACTACTTCTATCCTGACTTGCCCAAGGGGTACCAGATCAGCCAGATGGCCCATCCTGTCGTCGGTGAGGGTGTGATAACAATTACGCTTCCCGACGGCACCGAAAAACGCGTGGGTCTGACACGCGCACACCTTGAAGAGGATGCTGGCAAATCAGTCCATGATCTTTTTGAAGGTGCTACCGGGATCGATCTGAATCGCGCAGGCACCCCCTTGCTGGAAATTGTCTCCGAGCCCGACATGCGTTCTGCCACTGAAGCCGTTGCCTATGCAAGGTACATTCACTCTCTGGTGCAGTACATTGATATCTGCGATGGCAACATGCAGGAAGGCTCTTTCCGCTGCGATGCCAATGTCTCTGTTCGTCCGGAAGGCTCTGACAAACTGGGTACGCGAACCGAAGTCAAAAACGTCAATTCGTTTCGCTTTCTGGAGCGGGCTATCGACTTTGAAGTGGAACGCCAGATTGATATTCTGGAAGAGGGTGGCAGCATTGTTCAGGAAACCCGCCTGTACGATGCAGACAAGGATGAGACCCGCTCCATGCGTTCCAAGGAAGAGGCGAATGACTACCGCTATTTTCCCGATCCGGATTTACCGCCGCTGGTCATTGATGATGCCTTCATCGACGCTGTGGCCAAAACAATGCCCGAGCTACCCGCTGTCCGCCGTCAGCGTTTTATCGATGAGCTGGGCATTCCGCCGGCAGATGCACTGGCACTGTGTTCCGACAAGCAGGTCGCTAATTACTTCGAAGCCATCCTGGCAGGTCAGAGCTTCACACCCAAATTAGCTGCCAACTGGGTGCTGGGTGATGTGTTCGGGCGCATGAACAAGGAAGATGTTGGCTTGGCTGACATGCCAATAGCTGCGTCTGAATTGGGTATGCTGATCAATCGAATTGATGACGGTACCTTGTCTGGCAAACTCGGTAAGCAGGTATTTGATGCACTCTGGACAGGTGAGAACGACGTCGATGCCATTATCGAGGCACGTGGACTGAAACAGATCAGCGATACCGGGGCCATCGAGGCAATGGTTGATGAGGTGATTGCGGCTAACCCGTCGCAGCTTGCCGAGTACCGTGCCGGCAAGGAGAAACTCCTGTCCTTTTTTGTCGGCGCTGTCATGAAAGCATCGAAAGGCAAAGCTAATCCTGCACAGTTAAATCAGATGCTTAAGGAAAAGCTGAAAGGCTAGGAGCTCGATTTCGATGCTTCTACGAGGCTTCGAAATTTGCGGCCGGCACGGGCGTTGGATTTTACCGCTGGGGCTTGTCGGTGGATTCCTCTTACCGTGGGCGGCAGAACCTTTCAGTCGCCTGATCGGATTGTGTATCTGGTTACTGCTCTTTCTATCGGTGACACGTCTGGCGAGCAGTGGCGTTTTGAATACAGCGACTTCCGCTGATTTGCCAACTGACAGGTTGCCGCTACTCATCCTGCGCGTGTTGATAGCCCAGTTGGCTTTCCCGTTGCTGGTGTTTGCGGTGGCAACACTCATCGGTTTGCCCGATATCTGGCGTCTCGCTGCAACGTTGGTCGCTGCTGCGTCGCCAATATCCGGAAGCCCCAATCTTGTGTTGTTGTTAAAAGGTGATGGCGCACTGGCGCTTCGCTGGCTGGTTGTTGGTACGATACTGTTACCGCTTACCTGTTTGCCGGTGCTTCTAACCGTGTTTCCGGGCCAGCCCATTGAGGGGCTGCTGCTGCCTTCGTTAAAACTGCTATCGTTGATTGTCTCGGCAACGATTGCGGGGATAGTGTGCACACGACTTGCTGACAACAGGCAGATTAGCCTGTCGCCTGCTGCTCTGGATGGAGCATCTGCCTTGACGCTTGCGTTGATGGTCATCGGCCTGATGAGTGCCTTGCATGCTCCGGATACCACGATGCATGATTTCCTGATTGCACTTGCTGCGGCGGTTGTCATTAACGCCGGTTTTCAGTTGCTTGGCGCAAGCACTGCCAGCGCGCTAAAACATCCGCCAATGCGTATCATTGGAACCGGTGTTATTTACGGCAATCGAAATATCGCCTTGTATTTAACCGCATTACCCGCATCCTTTACTGAACCTTTACTACTTTTTATTGCCTGTTATCAAATACCCATGTATTTGACGCCGTTACTGGGTGATATTTTTTACCGCCGACTGGAGTAGGATGTGCGCGAACTGGACGTACAACAAAAATTCATGGTTGATTCGTGTGATGTGCGCGGTCAATTCGTTCAGCTGGACGAGGCATGGACCGAGGCCACCGCCCGAACCGACTATCCGCCGGTTGTAAGACAGATTCTGGGGGAAGCCTTTGTTGCCGCCACCTTGTTGGCCGGGACCATAAAATTTGATGGCAAGATGACGCTGCAAGTGCGTGGTGAAGGGCCCATTTATTTGCTGGTTGTACAAGTAACCAACGAAGGCTGCCTACGTGGTCTGGCACGCTGGAGTACCGAGCCTGAGAGCGATAACTTGCAGTCGGCGTTTGGTGCAAATGCGCGCATGATCATTACGATCGAGGCTAACCGTACCGCTGAACCCTATCAGGGCATTGTGCCGCTTGAAGGGGACAATCTTGCCACTGCCCTACAGACCTATTTTCGTACCAGTGAACAGTTACCCACAGAGCTTTACCTCGCGGTGTCCGGGCAATCGGCTGCCGGGGTTCTGATCCAGAAACTGCCAGTGGAGGAGCGTACTTATCACGACGCTGATGGCTGGACACGCGCCACGGTATTGTGTGAGACGCTAACCAACAAAGAGCTGTGTGAAGACGGTGCCGAGACACTGTTGCATCGTATTTTTCATCAAGAGCGTGTTCGCCTGTTTGATCCGCATCCCGTGGTTTTTCACTGTAGCTGCTCAAGAGAGCGCACTGATGGCATGCTGGCAGGCTTGGGTAAAAGCGAGGTCGACAGCATCATCGAGGAACAGGGTAGCGTCGAGATTACCTGCGAGTTCTGTGACGCCTTGTATACCTATGACCCGGTAGATGTTGCTGCGTTGTTCAAGGGTATAGGCAGTCGCGAGACAGCGGGTGATGACAGTGCCTCATCGCAGGGTACTCTGCACTAGGAGCCTCCGGCCGCGCAGGCTGCTAGCGACTGAGGATGATCTGATAGCGCGACAATACCGCGGGCAGCTTGCCAGAGAGGAAAACCTCCTCGGAAATATAGTGTCCGCGATTTGCCAACCTGATATCAGCAACGTTTGCGCCTTTGGTTTCTGCCTGAGCCAGAAAACCGTTCATATCTGGCCAGGGGTCCTGATCCCCCATGACGGAAAATATTTCCAGACCATCAAGCTTGTCGCTGATTTCATGCACGCCTCTTCCGGAAATGACAACGGCCAATGACAGGCTGGAGCCATAGTTTGCAAGGTAGTGACAAACACCTGTTCCGCCTCGACTATATCCGGCGAGTACGATCTCGTGACCTGCATTGCGCAAGCTGCCGAGAAACAGATGTAAGCGCTTCACATCCCATTGTTTGTCCTGTTCCATCTGTGGGCAAATCACATCACAAGCAGGTTGTAGTTTTGACTGCTTGATAAGCAATGGAAGTCCATAGCGCGTTACCGTGTTTATATCACTTCCAAACTCCCCGGCTCCATGCAGATAAACAAGCGTTGGCACCGGATGAAACAGATTCGATTGGGACCGAAAGTGCAAGTACTGAAACCCGGATACTGAATCAGTGTCTGGTAACGTCAGTTGCAACACTGTCCCGTGTTCTTGCTCACCCCATACGTCGGGCAACCGACAAGCTCGCTCATCCTGTTATTGGCCATCTTCGCGCTTGGCCACTTTATGCTCTTCTTCCTTGAGACCTTGCTTCCAGTAGCTGGAAATATAGAGATGAGATTTCTGTACAGCCCGTTTTTCCTTGTAATACTGGCGAATCTTTTTCATGGTCTTGAATTCACAGGCTGTCCAGACAGCGACCTGACCATCGAGCCATTGCAATTTTTCAATGGCATCTGCCAACGGTGAGGCATCAGAACCAGCATGTGGATTCACCACCCATACGATGTCCATATTCTCTGGTATGGAAAGTTCCTGCCGGTCGTCATCTGACAGAATTTCAACGACCACATAACCGGTAGCATCACTTGGAAGTAGTGACAGATTGGCGGTAAGCGCTGGCAGGGCGGTCATATCTGCAGCAAGCAGGAACCAGTCTGCATCCGTATTGACATAGGTAGCAGGTCCCGGCCCAAAAATAGACATTTTGTCGCCAACTTTGGCCTGCATAGCCCAGGGTGCTGCTACTCCGGCAGCGATATTGTCAGTGTTGCCGTGCAGCATGAAATCAACGTCGATTTCGTGCTGAGCCCTACGATATTTGGCAACCGTATAGGTTCGCATAACAGGCCGCTCAGCATTTTCACTGGCGAAGGTTAACTTGAAATAGGCACCTTCGGCATCGTCAGGAAAACTGTGCAGATCCTCTCCTTGAAGAGTCAGTCTGAGCATGTTTTTGGTGATGTGCCTGCTAGCAGCCACGGTGAGTTCTTTGGCTTTTCGTTTTGCCGCCATTATTGTCTCGTTTCTGGTGCTGTTTACAGCGATGCACAGAAGTGTAAGACGTTTTCTGTGTTAATACTTTTTTTCCTATCGACTGTGGGTAAATACAGGTATTGAATAAATCAATGATCTGGTTTCATTTGCTGAATTGTTGACACCTGCGAAACACAGGCGAGCATGCTCTCTTTCGAGTGAAAACAGGCGCATCGTATGGGTGAACCGCCACCGCGCGCGAAGACGCAATGAACGCCTGCTTCTCGCTACCTTATCGAGTCTATGGCTACAGCATCAACCTGACGTGTTAAATCAAGAATCCCATGTCAGGCGTGGAGAAGTTTCTCAGATTGGGAAATACGCTGCTTAGCTCAGCGTCGTTCAGGCCAAACCAGCGTGCAAGGGTTGCGCTGTATTGATCGACAGACGTTGTCGGGATGACGCGATTGTTTTCGACTGTGTCCGGACTATCGCGTGAGACTTGCGGCATCTGGCCGTAAATGTCCCCTCCTTGCACAGCACCGCCCATCACCAGATTGTGCCCGCCCCATCCATGATCGGTGCCGCTGTTGTTTGGCGTTAGAGATCGGCCGAATTCAGTGGCCGTAAACGTTGTCACCAGATCCTGCGTACCCAGTTCCTGAATCGCGCTCTGGAAGGCGCTCAGTGCCAGGTCGAGCTGCTGCAATAAATCCTGATGGTTGCCCGGGCCTTCCATCTGGTTCTGGTGGGTGTCCCAGCCTCCAAGGCGGACCAGAAAGACCTGCCGGTTGAGATCGGTATCGAGTCTGCTGCGAACATCAATCAGACGTGCCACCATGTTTAGCTGGGCGGCCAGCAAACCGCCAGTGAAAGGTGTGGTGAAATCTTGCGAGAAGCCCAGTGCCTCGTTGACGCGATTGCCGTATTCGAGATCCCGTTCGAGCGTCAAGGCGTGCTCCCGAGCGAAGATATTGTCTTGCTGAGCTGCGGCCGCATGCATTTCGCTGAACATGCTGGAGAGCCTGATCTCTCCGGAGGGGCCTGGCAGGTAGCGATAGCCTGCACCATTGATTCCTACTTCATAGGTACGCACCCTTCGGGCTGTTTGCCACAGTGAATGTCCACCGGTGCTGATACTGGGCGAAGGTGAAGGAATGTTATCCGGGTACATGATATCCATGGTGCGACCGGCCCATCCAAACCGGGCGCCACCATCAGCATTCGCTGCCAGCCATGAGTCAGTCTGGTCATTGTGTGAGAACAGCTGTTTGGGTATGGCACTACTACTGTTGATGTACTCTTCCTGACTGATGGGCTGGACAAGGGATCCAACATTACCAATGACGGCAAGTTCCCTGTTGGCAAACAGACGCTGGCTTTCCGTCATCACAGGATGGAAACCGTAGGTTATGCCATCGCTGTAGGACACAGGAGAGACTCTTAGCAATTGTTCTCTGGGTAGCGCGAGGAACTGTCTGGCGTTTGCGTAATCTGCGTGTGCTGAGGCGCTGGCAGGAACAAACATGTTGAAAGAATCATTACCGCCAGACAGGAGAACACAGACCAATGCCTTATAGCCTTGACGGTCTGCTGCACGGGCTGGTGCGCTGATAACGTCAAGTCCGGCAGCCAGACAGCCGCTCAATGCAAGCTGTGTTTTCAGAAAGGAGCGTCGGTTCTTGTTGATCATGCCTGAATCTCCTAACGTTGGATGGCAAACTCTGTGGATGTCGCCACAAGACCAATGACATCACGCAGCAGTTGCTCATCAGCAATCAGTCCTTTGTTGGCATTGATATAGCGTGTCAGTTTCTGTTTTGATGTGGGGGTGAGCCTGCCAGCGGTCAGCACTCTATCCAGGTGATACAGCAGGTCTGCAGGACGATCCAGTAGCAGACGTTCCTCTTCAAGGTTGAGCCTGACTGGAATTTCCTTGATGCGGTCGTTTATCACGATCTTCATCAGCGTTCGGTTGACGGTATTAAGCCGCGATCCGGAATTGATCTGAAACTCCGGAGCGACCAACCCAGCCTGTGCTATCTCGCCCGGTGGTACATAGCGCGGGCTGTAGAAATTGAACACCGATGGTGCTGTCAATGGTGCTATCTGCGGTATTTCAAACGTCAGCCATTTTCTGAAATTTATGCGATCAGTGACGTTGAAAGCTCTCAGCACGTGCGCATATCGTAGAAGTGGTTCGCGCAGCTTCCCGTAGCCATCACGGTTGCTGATTGTCGGGTTGCGAGCTTCGTCATCGAGCAGGATAGCCTTGATAACAGCGGACAAGTCACCTCTGACACCTGCGCCATTGTTGTTGAAGATGGTGGATACTCTTCTGACGTAGCCGCGCGAGGGGTTGCTGGTCACCAGGCGTTTGATTAGCTGACTACTCACAAAAGGCGCCACGTTGGGGTGGTTGAACAGGATATCCAATGCCATGTTCAGATCCTGTTCTGCACTTTGACCAGCGGGCAGGGTGGTACCCAGTATTGTCTTTTCATCCATGTCGTGATGGTCTGCATAGGCCATCATGGGTTGACTCATTCGGTCACGGTCTGGCCACCACGCCTGAAAGGTGTTGGTACGCCATGTTTTGTTACGCCAGAACCAGCCGGTGAGGGCGCGTGCCATGTTTTCCACATCAGGTTGTGTATAACTCACAACGCCCGTCTTTTCGCTACCATCAAGGTTCAGACCGACAAGGCCAATCGTGAAGAGCTGCATGACCTCCCGCGCATAGTTCTCGTCTGCACGCAAACCCGTCGCATTATCAGGTTTATCGTTACCGAGCATGCTCAGATACAGGCCCATGGCAGGGTTCAGGGTGATCTGCTGTAACAGGTCTCTGTAGTTGCCAAATGCATTGCTGATCAGCACGTCGTAGTAGGCGGCTACAAGGTCGGCGTGACTGGTGGTTGCAGCACTTCTGTCAGAGATGACCAAAAACTGACTGAGTGCAAAGGCGACCCGCTGGCGCAGTTGATCATCAGCGTTGAGTGTTCGCTTCCAGAACGTTTCATAGCGACTCTCCTGGGCACCCAGTTCATTCGGATACAAGGCAACGACCTCGGGCAGGTGAAGTTGTGCAGGCAATGACAGTTGTGCATCAATCCATTGTGCGGGACCACCTAGCGCCAGCACATTATCGATAGCGTCATCGGTAGGACCGAAGCTTGCCTGCATAAGAAGTCGAGCCGCATCTTTTTCCGCAGCGCCTAACGATATATGGCTAGCATCAATGGGAAGTGACCAGAGTAGCGACGGCGTGATGTCGTATACGGGTAGCCATAGACCGTCCCAGGGGCGGAGTTCGGTCGTGGGTCTGATTTTTTCGTAGCCGTCGGGGGTGTAGCGATATACCGCGTCTGGAAGCAGATCGTTATTATTCGCTTGCCACGGTGTACAGCCAGCCGCACACGGTGTGTTGTCTTGTTGAAATCGCGTATCACGAAAGCGCCTTGGAGTTGCCAACGATGCACCGACGAGATTCCAGACACCGCCCACCAGGGTCTTGGCTGCACATTCAGTATCAGGCGGGCATCCGGGCGCGTTTTCATCGTCGAGTGCCGCTAGCGAATCAGGCACAGTCAACAAGGCATAGTCCTTGACCGTCTGAACAATCCAGTAACCCGTATTGGCTTCCAGCGTATCGTTCAGAGCCAACTCACGATAGTCATTGGATTCGGCGTTGAAGGCATACATGACCCAATTACCGTTCTGGCCATAACTTGCCGCGGGGAGATTATCACCAAAAATCGAGACAACTGTGCCGTTGCCGCCGGGGTCTGCCGGGATGGAGATCAGCGACCAGTCACCGTTGGTCAAGGTGTGGGTGGGCGCGGCGAAGACGTTGCAGGAAAAAGCCGTAGCCAGCAAAATAAAGCTGGCGACCAGTCGCGTACGCACGCACGTCACAGCAAAGATCTGCATTCCGGTTGAGTCCCTTCGGAGCGTTAGTAGTCTTTAATGTTAGCGGGTTAACCTGTCGGACAAGAGTTACGATGTAACCACGTAACCGCCAGGGGATTTTCGTCAGCAACATAACAGTCGATGACTTCGATGACTTCGATGACTTCGAAGGGTCGAACGGTTAGCATCTGCCTGAACAATCAAACATGCGAAGAAGCATTTTAATGACAATTGTAAAACCGGCAGAGCCCTTTCCGCCTATTGAGTTCAAGATGATGTCGGGTGCGAATAAGCGTCTCGATACCAATAAAGGCCGTTGGACCGTACTGGTTGTCTATCGTGGTGACCATTGCCCACGTTGTAAGACTTATGTTGCACGTTTGCATGAGCTTGCGGCCGGCTATGCGGAGCGGGAAGTGGATCTGACGCTTGCGTCTATGGATCCGGTGTCTGTCGCGCAGCGCACCATCGATGAGAATGGCTGGACCTTGCCGGTGGCGCATAGCCTGAGCGTTGCAGAGTGTCAGCAACTAGCGGTGTACCTGACAGACCACGAACCGGGCAGCGAGCTGACTGGCCCGTACGCAGAGCCTGGTCTTTATCTGATCAATCCCGAAGGCCTGACTCAAGTCATAGCAACGTCCAACTCACCCAGCGTACGGCCGGATCTAGAGGTTGTACTCGATGGGATTATCGGAACCCAGGATCGCAACCTGCCTATCCGGGGCTTGCATCAGGCTTAGCCTGGCTGAGCGCACAGGCTGCAGGCAGGGTTCTTTTTCAGTTGTATTTCGTTCCATTCCATGGTCAGTCCGTCAAAGAGAACCAGCCTGCCTGCCAGGCTGTCGCCGATACCGCATATCAATTTGATGGCCTCTATGGCCTGCACGCAGCCAACCATACCAACTACCGGACCCAAAATGCCGGCCTGTGCGCAGGTGTCCACGGTGGAATTCCCATGGCCGTAGAGGCACTGGTAACACGGCGAGTCAGATTGGCGTGAGTCGTAGACGCTAATCTGCCCATCGAAGCGAATGGCAGCGCCACTGACCAAGGGTACTTTGTGTCTGACACACGCTTCGTTGATCGCAAAGCGCGTGGGGAAGTTGTCTGTACAATCGAGCACGACAGTGCACTCAGGTATCAGCGTTGCAAGATCCTCTTCATCCAGCGCGTAGTCGATGGTGTCAATTTGGCAATCGGGGTTAATATCCAGACAAGCGGTGCGAGCGGAGTCTGTTTTCAGTTGTCCAACCCGCGAAGTGTCATGTGCAATCTGTCTTTGCAGATTAGATACCTCCACGGTGTCAAAGTCTGAAAAACTCAGTCGGCCAATGCCTGCGGCCGCCAGATACAAAGCGGCGGGAGAACCCAGGCCACCGAGCCCCACGATAAGCACGTGGGCATCACCCATTTTTCGCTGGCCCGATTCGCCAATCTGCTCAAGGCTGGTTTGGCGGCTGTAGCGATTGTCTGGTGTCAAATCCATACAACAGAGCATAGCCTGAGTGCTGCGGTGATACACTCATCGCGGTGAATTTTCTCGCTCATTCTCTATTGGGTTTTAATGACCCGGCGCTCATCACCGGCCAGTTTTGTGGCGACTTTGTCCGTGGTAGCGATCTATCGCATCTTCCCGAGGGCGTTGAGCGCGGTATCCGCTTGCATCGCTACCTGGACAGGTTTACCGATACGCACGTGGCCTTGACGCCTGTTCGTCAACAAATTCCTGATGTGCCACGGCGCTTTGCCGGGATCGTGGTCGACGTGATGTTTGACCACTATCTGGCGCATCGTTGGGACGAAATATCGCAGTTGTCACTCGACCAACACGCCCAATTGGTGATCGCAGCGCTGGATGGACACGAAACACATTGTCCTGCGCCACTCAGACGCTTCACGCGTTTGTTGCAAAGTGAAAATATATTGCAGAATAACATTCATCTGTCATCTATCGAGCAGACGTTGTCTCGCATAGCCCGCCGTTCAAGCCGGTTCGATGCGCTGGCTTTGACAACAGCGCAACTGGAGCCACTGCGAGACATGCTGAACCACCCGTTCACTGTGTTCTATCCAGACTTGCATCAAGCTGCAAAGGACTACGTTATCCGATCGTCGCAGCACAGGCATTCGCGGGACGCCATTCACGGAGCAAATAATGAATAAAAAAAACAGAACACCGTCTGCCACCGGTCCCGAGCAGTGGTCGCGTCGTCAGTATCAGGGCTTGCCGTTGGCCAATCGCGAGCTGAGTTTCCTGGCCTTTGATGAACGCGTTCTGGCCCTTGCAAGCGATCCACAAGTACCTTTACTGGAACGGCTTCGCTTCTTGTGTATTTCCAGCAGCAACCTTGATGAATTTTTCGAAATTCGGGTTGCCGGGCTGATGCAGAAGATTGAAGGTGGTATGGAAGGCGCAGGCATTGACGGTTTGTCTCCCTTGCAGGAGATGGAGGGCATAAACCGCGATTGCCGCGCACTGGTTGAGCGACAATACAAACTGCTGAACGAGGTCCTTCTGCCAGAATTGTCCAGTCATGACATTCGGTTTTTCACACGTCAAAGCTGGGACGAGAAAATGCAGGCATGGATAAGGGATTTCTTTACTTCCAATATCGCACCGGTTCTGAGTCCTTTGGGACTTGACCCTGCACATCCGTTTCCACGGATCACCAACAAGAGCTTGAGCTTCATCATCGATCTGCGTGGGCAGGATGCGTTTGGTCGTGATTCCGGCTTTGCTCTGGTCAGGGCGCCAAGATCGTTGCCCAGAGTCATTCGTGTTCCTTCGGAAATCTGTGGTGTGCGCGACGGGTTTGTATTCCTTTCATCAATTGTGCATTCGCAGATCAGCCAGTTATTCAGCGGTATGGATCCGATGGGTGTCTATCAATTCAAGGTGACACGTAACAGCGATCTGTATGTATCCGAAGAAGAAGTTGCCAACCTGCGCCGTGCTCTGGAGACTGAGCTGATTCAGCGAAATTTTGGTCAGGCGGTCAGGCTTGAAGTGGCAGCCAACTGCCCCAACCGCATTGTCAAGTACTTGCAACGCCAGTTCAAGTTGAGTGAACAGTCTGTTTATCGGGTCGATGGCCCGGTGAATCTTAATCGTCTGTTTGCCATACCCGATGAGATCGACAGGCCAGACCTCAAGTACTCATCGTTTACGCCTCATGTCGCCAATGCCTTTGAATCCGGTGTAAATATCTTTGAACACATCGCGCAGCGCTCGCCACTGCTATTTCATCACCCCTATGAGTCGTATGTACCCGTTATTGAACTTATTCGGCAGGCTGCGGCAGATCCGGATGTGCTGGCCATAAAACAGACCTTGTACCGTACTGGTCACGAATCGGTGTTTGTCAGCTCATTGATGGAAGCCTCGCGGGCGGGCAAGGATGTCACGGTGGTCATCGAACTTCGTGCACGCTTTGATGAAGAGGCCAATATTGAATTGGCAACGCGTTTGCAGGAGTCAGGCATTCAGGTGGTATACGGTGTAGTGGGTTTCAAGACTCACGCCAAGATGCTATTGGTGGTGAGGCGTGAAAAGCAGAAGCTTGTGCGCTATGTACACGTGGGTACCGGCAACTACCATGCGACAACAGCGCGGGCGTATACCGATATGAGCATGCTAACCAATAGCAAGTCCATAACCGAAGATGTCAATCGCGTGTTTACCCAACTGACAGGTCTTGGGCAGGCGCTTAATCTGAAGCAGCTTGTTCAGGCACCGTTTACCTTGCATAAGTATATTCTGGAACGCATTGCCAATGAGACCAAAATTGCCAGAGATGGGGGGCAGGGACACGTCATTGCGCGCATGAACTCATTGGTTGATCCTGGCGTGATTGACGCCTTGTATAAGGCGTCGCAAGCGGGAGTTACCGTTGAGCTGGTCGTGCGTGGTATCTGCATGTTAAAACCGGGGCTGGCCGGTGTCTCTGAGAACATTCGTGTTGTCTCTGTGTTGGGCCGCTTTCTGGAGCATTCGCGCGTGTTCTGGTTTCAGAACAAGGGTCGGGAACAGCTCTACATCAGTAGTGCAGACTGGATGCCACGAAATTTTTTCAATCGTGTCGAGATTGCTGTGCCGCTGGAAGATGAAGCATTACGCCGCGTTAAGGAAGAGTGCCTGGATATCTATCTGAAAGACAATATGTTTGCCTGGCAACTGAATGCCGAAGGACGTTATGAGCGGCTTCAGCCAGATAACGATGTGCCTTTTAGTGCACAACAGTTTTTAATCAATCGTTTTGGTGGTGGTCGGGTGGTGCATTAATTTTATGTTTTCTCTGACTTAAGCTTGATGTCAACATGCAAGAGCCGTTCGGCTTCGGCTTGTAATTCTGCATAAGTCAGCGGGTGAGAATCCAGCCAGTTCTGAGGTGCAACAACGGTTATTTGCCCCTCTTTTATGAGCACATTGATCTCATCGAGTGATTGGTCGTACCGCCCTCGATGCAGTAGTGCTGCCAGCCGCAACAATCCGAGCAGGCGCAGCAGCCTGTCGCGTTCCTCCGCAGGCAGCCCATCAAAGGCTGAGTGATCGATCTTGCGTCGGTGAAAACGCACCAGCAATGACAGGGCCTTCTGTTCGGCAAAGGTAAAGCCAAGGAGGTCAGAATTTTCAAGGATGTAAGCGCCGTGTTTGTGATACTGGGTGTGTGCGACGCCCATGCCCAGCTCATGGAGTCTTGCAGCACGGATAAGCAGCGGCAAATCGCTATCTGTGTCGAGGTGCCACGTCTGAGCGACATGATGGAATAATTTTGTTGCTGTCACCTCCACCCTTTGCGCCTGACGCTCATCGATGGAGTAGCGTTGCGATAGATTGGCAAGTGTCTGACTCTGGATGTCGACGTGTTCAGCTCTGCCCAGCATCTCAAAGACAAGGCCTTCGCGTAATGCTACCTGACTAGCCTGCATGACATCGATGTCCAGCGTCTTCATGATGGCTCGCAACACAACAAGGCCACCGGCGACAACCTGGACCCGGCTTTCGCTGACGCTGGCAAGGTTCATTGCAGCTACGCTACCGGCCTTGACTATTTCCTTGACCAGGCGCTTTAATCCGTCTTTTGTTATGGCGCCATCAGTGATGCCTGACTCTGCGAGCATGCGTGAAGCTGCCTTGATTGTTCCGGAACAGCCGATGACCTCATCCCATCCGCATTCCTTGTAGGCAACCTTCAGGGGTTGTAGCTCCAGCTCTGCTTCGACCATTGCGCGTTTCATGGTGATGGCGGTTATACCTTGATCACCACTGAGAAACTGATGGGTGTAACTGACACAACCCATGTTGACGCTTTCTAACAGCTTTGGTTT
Organism: Granulosicoccus sp.; assembly: GCA_045110475.1. Taxonomy (GTDB): domain Bacteria; phylum Pseudomonadota; class Gammaproteobacteria; order Granulosicoccales; family Granulosicoccaceae; genus Granulosicoccus. The sequence goes on along the minus strand of JBGCGC010000110.1, from coordinate 22,017 downwards.
AAATCCTTTGCCGACAACCATCTCAGTACTGCCACCACCGATGTCCAGAACCAGACGCTGACGGCTGCTGTCAGGAAAGGTGTGCGATACAGCGCTATAGATCAGGCGCGCTTCTTCCCGCCCGCTAATTATCTGTATGGGTACGCCAAGAATCTTCCTTGCCTGATGCATGAAGTCATCACGGTTCCTTGCACGGCGCAAGGTATTGGTGCCGACCATACTGATGTTTTTTCTGGGTACATCACGTAGACGCTCCGCGTACTGTGACAGCGCATCCAGTGCCATCTTCAACGTCTCAGGTTTCAGGCACTTGTTTTCATCAAGGCCGGCTCCGAGTCGGGTAGGCATACGCAGACTGTCCACCTTGCGGATGGAGTTTCCCTCGGGTTCGGCAATCATCATGTGAAAGCTGTTTGAACCCAGGTCGATCGCTGCGTAGACTTCAGATTTTTCGTTGTCCATAAGGCCGGTTGTCTCGCCACTCATAAGCCACTCACAGGGATGCCTTGACCACGTATCCGAAACTTATTCTTTCATGGCCTGCCAGATCCAGGCCTGTGTCAACGCCTGCGTAATTGTAGTCGAGCATCAGCGTGCGCACATCAGCAGCTTGCTGGTTACCGTGTTCGACGATGAGCGGTGCGTTGTTTTTGCCGACTCTGGCGGTTTTGGCAATGATGTGTTCGAGATCTTCCAGCCCGGTTGAGCCACTGATTAAAGCGTCCATAGGTTCGCAACGCAGTTGGTCAAGGTGTGGATCGTTGTCAGCAAGATAGGGTGGATTAGACAGCACCATTGCTATTGAATCGTCTGCAAGGGCGTCAAGCCACGAACCTTGCACAAGATGCAGGTTTGCTGATGTCTGTGCTCTTATGTTGTTATGTGCAACCCGCAGTGCCGCATCGCTTCGTTCTATTGCCACGATTTGACGATGGGGTAATTCGCAGGCAACAGCGATGGCAATAGCGCCCGTTCCTGTCCCCAGATCAAGGATTACACCTTCCGGAGCGTCTGATGCAAGATCAAGCGCCTTGTCGACGAGTATTTCGGTGTCTGCACGGGGTACAAGTGTGCCGGGGGCTGTGTGTAATTCGATAGACCAGAACTCCTGGCTACCAGTGATGTAGGCGATGGGCTCAGCATTCAGACGGCGTTTGAGCGATGCATCGAGCGCGTCCACCATGGTTGGCGTGAGAGTCGTTTCTGGAAAAGCGTATAGCCGACTTCGCGTCATCCGCAGGGTATGACAGGCCAGTAGCTGTGCATCGAGCTCTGGTGTCTGTGTTTGCGCCGAGTCGCGCAAGCGTGCTTGCGCGTGCGCAAGCCACTGTCCGACTGTGTTCAGTCGCCGAACTCGGCAAGCAGATCGGCCTGATGCTCGGCAGTGAGTGGGTCGACGATATCGCCCAACGATCCGGCCATTATGTCATCCAGCTTGTACAGAGTGAGATTGATGCGATGGTCTGTGAGGCGACCCTGTGGAAAGTTGTAAGTGCGGATACGTTCTGATCGGTCTCCAGAGCCGACTTGCAGCCGGCGTGATTCCGACTCGGCATCCTGCTGCTTTGATTGCTCGGCGTTGAGCAATCGTGCCTGTAGCAAGGACATGGCCTTTGCCCGGTTTTTGTGTTGTGAACGCTCGTCCTGACATTCCACAACCACACCTGTGGGAATATGCGTCAGGCGAATGGCCGAGTCTGTTTTATTAACGTGCTGGCCACCTGCGCCGGAAGCGCGGAATGTATCAACACGGATATCCGCCGCGTTGATATTGATTTCCTCAACCTGATCAACCTCTGGCAGTATGGCAACCGTGGCAGCAGAGGTATGCACCCGTCCTTGCGATTCGGTTTCCGGCACCCGTTGAACTCTGTGCGCACCGGATTCGAATTTGAGTCGGGAAAATACTCTGTCACCGGACAGGCGACAAACCACCTCCTTGTAGCCACCGTGATCACCGGGACGTTCGTTGATGATCTCGCTGCGCCACTTGTTGAGCTCGGCATAACGTAAGTACATTCTCAACAGGTCACCTGCGAAGATTGCGGCCTCGTCCCCTCCGGTACCTGCGCGAATTTCCAGAAACGCGTTATTTTCATCACGCGGATCACGCGGTAGCAACAGCGTTTGCAGGGACAGTTCTTCGGCTTCCAGCCGTTCTTGCAGCTCGGGTAGTTCTTCCTCTGCCATAGCGCGCATGTCGGCATCGCTGTCGTTAGCCATCTCGCGCGCATTGGCAAGATCTTTTTCTGTCTGCTGATACGATGCAAACGCAGAGACGATAGGCTCCAGTTGCGAATATTCTCTGGACAGTTCGCGAAAACGATTCTGATCACTGATCGTGTCTGGATCGCCCAGAAGCGCGGCAATTTCTTCGTGACGTTCGGCAACGCTTTCAAGCTTTGCCTGTATGGAAGCCTTCATGATTTACCTTGCGGCAGGTCCAGTAGAGTGCGTGCGGCTTCTATGATGTGATTGTTGCCCATTTCAGCGGCCTCGCGCATGTTAGCCGTGGGTGCATGCATCACCTTGTTGCTCAATGTGTGGGCTAGCTGCTGAAGCACTGTTTCCGGATCCTGACCTGCCTGCAACTGCTTGAGTGATTTGTCCAGTGCATTGCGCTTCATGGATTCGATCTTGCCACGATAGGCTCTGATTACATCGTTAGCTCCCAGCGCCTGAATTTTCGTCATGAACAGATCCACCTGAGTGGTGACGATCTCTTCGGCCTCGAAGGCGGCCTCCTGTCGTGACTGTCTGTTTTCTTCTATGACGGCCTGAAGATCGTCAACGGTATACAGAAAAACACCGTCTATCTCATTGACCTCAGCCTCCACATCGCGCGGTACGGCAATGTCAACGATCAGCTGTGATCGAAATCTGCGTTTTCTCAGGGCTTTTTGAACAGTACCCTTGCCAAGAATGGGCAGAGTTGAGCCAGTGGAGCTTATGATGATATCGGCGTCGGGCAGGGCATCGGGAATATCCTTGATACCAATGGCCTGGCCGTTAACCTCCTGTGCAAGTACGGTGGCTTTGTCGAGTGTCCGGTTTGCGATGAGGATGCTGCCTATGCCCGCCGTCTGCAAATGGCGGGCTGCCAGCTGAATGGTCTCTCCGGCGCCAATCAGCAGGGCTTTTTGTTTGCTCAGGTCTGCGAATATCTGTCGTGAGAGGCTGACTGCCGCAAATGCCACCGAGACAGGGCTGTTGCCAATGGCGGTGTCCGTTCGAACCTTTTTTGCCACGGAAAAGGCGGTCTGGAACAGCGGTGATAGCTCGTTGCCCAGGGCTCCGTGTTCGTCTGCGTCGCGGTAGGCACGCTTTATCTGGCCAAGAATCTGGGGTTCTCCCAGAACCATGGAGTCAAGACCGCTGCAAACACGCATCAGGTGGCGCACAGCCTCACGATCTGCGTGATGGAACAGATAGGGTTCGAAACCATTGTCTCTTAGCTGGAAGTAGCGATGCATCCATTGCACAACCGCACTGGTATCCTGATTGTCCATGCCGCAATAAAACTCTGTGCGGTTGCAGGTTGACACGATGGCGGCCTCTTTGACCGGGTGCACCTCACGCAGGGCGTTCAACGCATCGCCCAGTTGGCCTTCACCAATAGCGGCTCGTTCCCGTATATCGACAGGGGCGGTGTGATGATTAAGGCCTAGGGCAAGTATGGGCATATCGCAATTCTAGCAAAAATGGTGCTATTACAGACTCATCGTGCATTGATTTGCATCGGGGTCTCTGTATCCTAGTTCACGTAAATTTACATTATCAGTCGGGAGAACACACCTTGGAGTGTTTTGACACGAAAGCGTTCGCAGGTAAAGCACTATCGGCCATTGTGCCGATATTCCTGCTCGGTTGCAGTTCGATTCCGTTCACGCCAACGCCGGCGCTTGCGCAGTCCGAATTGCCAGCAACCAAGGCCAGCGACACGCAGTCCGACATGGACTCTCAGCTGATGTATGAACTGATGATTGCGGAACTTGCCGGGCGGCGAGGCCAGCTGGACGTGGCCATGGACGGTTATCTGCGAGCTTCCGAGAATACTGATGATCCGCGTGTGTCGGAACGCGCGACTCGGCTTGCCCTGTTTGGCAGGCAATGGGTGAAGGCAGAGCAAGCGGCGCGGCGCTGGATTAAACTTGACCCAGGCAACTCAGAAGCCCCGCAACTGCTCGCCCAGACCTTGCTGCGTCAGGATAAAACCGATGATGTAGCGCAACTTTACATTGAACAGATCACGGCAAGCGATAATCGTCGTCAGGCCTTGCGCGACGTACAGGTTGATCTTCAGCGCAATGAAAAACCACAGGTGTCAGTGTCGGTCATGACACGGCTGGTTAACGCCTTCGATAATGAAAGCGAGGCTTTTCTGGGGTTGGCTCGGGCTTTTGTCGCCAATAGCGACACGGATGCTGCGCTAGGGGCCGTAGAAACGGCGGTGCAGATATCGCCCGACGATACGAATTCGCTGTTGCTGCGTGCCCAGATACTCAGCGGCACAGGCAAGCCTGACGAGGCGTTTGACTCTCTCGCGGTGGCGCTGGCGTCCAATCCCGATGATAAAAATCTGCGTCTGGGTTACGCCCAGTTGCTGGTTGCCGGTGGGCGCTACGACGAGGTCGGACCTGTACTGGATAGAATCCGGACTGATTCGGCCACAGACCCGGATGCGCTTCTGTCAATCAGCCTGCTGGCAATCGAGTCGCGCAGAATTGATCAGGCGCGACGGTTTCTCGAAGACCTTCTCGCCTCCGGAGAGCATGCTGATCAGGCTAATTTCTATCTGGCAAGAATCAACGATGATCAACAGAATTTTGCTCAGGCAATCAGTTATTACGATGCCGTGATGCAGAGCGATCTGCAGTTTACCTCGCAGCTCAGAGCGGCCGAACTCACCGCTCAGATCGGCAATCTGGAAGAAGGTAGAGAGCGTCTTCAGACACTGGCGGCATCGGTGCAGAATCCGACCGTGCAACCTCGCCTGGTGGCGGTTGAAAGTCGCATGTTACAAAACGCCAATGAGGATGCGGAAGCCTTGAATGTTCTGAATGCGGGTCTTGCTCGCTATCCTGATGACGCTGATCTGTTGTATGCGCGTGCGCTTGCTGCTAATTCGGCAGGCGACGATACAGCGATGGTTGTTGATCTCAATCGGCTTATTGAAATCGATTCGGAAAACGCTCATGCACTGAACGCTCTAGGTTACTACTACGCCGATGAAAACATCGAGCTGGATCTGGCAGAGGAGCTGTTGGTAAAAGCCAACGCATTATTGCCGGATGATCCGGCGATCATGGACAGTCTGGGTTGGCTCCGGTTTCGTCAAGGTGAATACGAGGAGGCGATAGAGTTGCTCCGCCTGGCTTACCAGCAATTCCCCGACCCGGAAATTGCAGCGCATCTCGGTGAGGCGCTTTGGCTAAGCGGTGCCCGGAATGAAGCTCGCACACTCATCGAAGCTGCTCTGCAGTCCAGTCCTGGCGACGAGCGACTATTGTCTGTACAGAACAATATCTTCAAGTGAATGGCACAGTTGCGGGTGATCGTCGTAATATGATCGATACCCAATGAATGTAACGAGTTTGACAGCGCGTGCCACGGTACAGCGAGTCTCTTTGGTATGGGCATTGGTGTTGAGCTTACTGCTGGTCAGTAGCTGCACGGTGACACCAACAACGTCAACTATCGACCCCGTGGTGCGTGCGGCGAAACTGGCCGAGCTTTCCGAATTCAGTTTTAGCGGTGGCCTGGGTATCTGGACGGATGAGCAATCGATTTCGGGGCGTCTTTTGTGGCAGCAGGCTGGGGACAAGCTTGATGTGCGGCTGACCGGACCTCTGGGATTAGGAGAGATGGATCTCAGCGATAGCGGCGACTTTGCCACGTTAGATCGCGCCGGTACAGTCCTCTCCAGCGGTCCGAGTGTGGATCGTGTTCTGCAAGAGGGCTTGGGTCTGGCGATTCCTGTGCCGTTGGAACAGCTCAAGCGCTGGGTGCTCGGCTTGCCAGGCGATGCACTCTCTGTCGATAATGATACGCAAGGCAAATTGTCGTCCTTGCGCTTTACTGATCAACAAGGCACGCGGTGGCAGGTGCATTTTCGACGGTACACAGAGCTGGAAGGGTTGGCGTTGCCATCGTTGATAACAGCCTCTGGTGGGCCTTATTCAGTCAGGTTGCTATTGAAAAATTGGCAACCGTCTGTAAACTCTGTTCAACCAGTCAAGAAGCAACCTAACACCAGACTGGCGATTCCCGGTCGGTAGCGTTACACTACGCGACTGTTTCAAACTCTGCTCCAGTAAAGTAAGGGATAAAGTTGACCACCAAATGGCTGGCTCCGGCCAAAATCAATCTGTTCCTGCATGTGACAGGACGCCGCAATGACGGTTACCACACCTTGCAGACGGTCTATCAATTCGTCGACATGTGCGATGTGTTGAGCTTCTCTGTGCGCGAGGATAGTGAGGTTCATTTAAAGTCGAACTTCAACGAGGTGCCGCCCGAGAGCAATCTGGTGGTTCGTGCTGCCCGAGCATTGCAGGCGCACTCGGGTACACGCGCCGGTACAGATATCACCCTCGAGAAAATCATCCCGACTGGCGGTGGTCTTGGTGGTGGTAGCTCCGATGCCGCTACAACGCTTGTTGCCCTCAACGAATTCTGGCGGCTTGGCCTGAGTATCAAGGAGCTGGCAGAGATCGGCGTTACCGTGAGTGCAGATGTCCCCGTGTTTGTTTACGGACAAGCCAGTTGGGCTGAAGGTATTGGCGACAAGCTAACACCCGTTGCACCACTTGAGCCTTGGTACCTCATCGTCAATCCAGCGTGTCAGGCTTCGACTGAGGCACTTTTCAATGCACCTGAATTGACACGTAATACCAGCCCAATCACAATACGCGACTTCATGGACGGACGCAGTACTAACGTGTTCGAACCTGTGGCTGTTGCCCGACATCCGGAAATTGGTGTGGCTCTTGAATGGTTGCGAATCAACTACCGCGGTTACCGCGCCAAGATGAGCGGCACAGGCAGTTGTGTGTTTACAGCGTTTGAGAAAGAAGAGGATGCGCAGTCGCTTTGCGATCGGCTTCCAAAAGATTTGACCGGATATGTTGTAAAAGCCAGAAATGCTTCGCCTTTGTATGATTTTTCTGGCTAGTTGTAGCGTACAATTCGGGTTCGTTTTAAGGCGTACTTTTGTTGGGCCGTCGCCAAGCGGTTAAGGCACCGGGTTTTGATCCCGGCATTCGGAGGTTCGAATCCTCCCGGCCCAGCCATTTATTTCAGCTTTGCCATAGCTACCTTAAGGTAGCTGCCAAGTAAAATCTCATGAGTGAGCGCCGATTACTGATCTTTGGCGGCAACGCCAACCCCCGACTCACGCAGAATATTGCTGCGTACCTTCAGCAGCCGATAGGCAAATTGCAGCTGTCACGGTTCAGTGACGGTGAAACATCGGTTGAGATACAGGAAAATGTGCGTGGTGGTGATGTCTTTATCATCCAGCCGGTATGTGCACCCACTAACGATAACCTGATGGATCTTCTGGTTATGGTCGATGCATTGCATCGGGCCTCCGCCGAACGTATCACTGCTGTTATCCCTTACTATGGCTATGCACGTCAGGATAGACGAGTGCGTTCTGCAAGAGTGCCTATCACCGCCAAGCTTGTGGCTAATATGCTAAGCGTAGCGGGTGTCGACAGGGTGCTTACCGTCGATGTGCACGCAGAGCAGATTCAGGGTTTTTTCGATATCCCGGTAGATAACGTCTATGCGTCGCCGTTGCTGTTGCTCGATATCTGGCGTAGCAAGTACGACAATCTCGTGGTTGTCTCGCCAGACGTCGGTGGTGTTGTTCGTGCCCGCGCGGTTGCCAAGCAGCTCGACGATGCCGACCTTGCAATCATAGACAAGCGTCGACCGCAAGCTAATCAGGCGCAGGTTATGCACATCATCGGTGAGGTTGCCGACCGTACCTGTGTGATCATTGACGATATGGTCGATACAGCCGGTACTCTTTGCAAGGCTGCTGAAGCATTGAAAGATCATGGTGCGCGCAAGGTAGTGGCTCTGGCCACCCATCCGGTACTTTCCGGAAACGCCATCGCCAACCTGAACGATTCCGTGTTGGATGAGCTGGTTGTCACGGATACTATTCCGCTTTCCGATGCGGCGAGGGCCTGCGATTGTGTTCGGCAGTTGTCAGTTGCTGATCTGCTTGGTGAAACCATACGGCGGATTCATGAAGATGAATCCGTTAGTTCTGTCTATATGGATTAGGTTTCTCTAATGCATGTCTGTTATACTCCGCCGGCTCTGCCTGGTCGCGGGCAGATTTCGGTGCGCCAATTCCGGTAGCACCGCTTCAAGGAGAATACCGACATGTCTGACGATATCAACGTCATTGCCACGTCGCGCAGCGTTTTTGGGAAGGGTGCGAGCCGCCGCCTGCGTCGTGACAATCTAGTACCCGGCATCCTGTACGGGGATGGTAAAGAGCCACAGGCTATTCAGCTCAAGGCTAATGAAGTATTCAAGTATCTGCAAAACGAGGCTTTTTATTCACAGCTTTTGCAGGTTAGCGTCGATGGTGCGGAAAGCGAACGATCGATCCTTAAGGACGTTCAGCGACACCCTTACAAGCAACAGATCCTGCATCTTGATTTTATGCGGGTTACCGCGGGTGCCGAGCTTCAGGTCAGCGTACCGTTGCATTACCTGAACGAGGATATCTCTGTCGGCGCAAAAGCCGGAGGCATCATCACTCACAGCGAAAACGAGGTTCTTGTTGCCTGTTTGCCGCGTAACATTCCAGATAACATCGAAGTCGATATGTCAGCACTGGACGTTGGTGATTCTGTACATCTGTCGCAGCTCGTCATGCCTGAAGGCGTACGTCTGGTTGAGCTGCAGGAAGCGGGCGATGACAGTGATCGCCAGGTTGCTGCGGTTAACGCGCCACGTGTTGAAGCCGAACCAGATGAAGATGCAGAGGCTCCTGCTCCAGATGTACCGACTGCATCTGACGAAGCGTCTGACGACGACTAGCAAGCTGGTCTGCCAGGACACGGCTGACGCCACTACTTACTGCGTCAGTCATGCCTGATCAGAGGTAATCGCTCATGCCTGGCGAACACATCGAATTTGGCCTGATAGCCGGATTCGGCAATCCGGGGTCCGAGTACGCCAGTACTCGGCACAATGCCGGTTTCTGGTATGTCGATCAGCTTGCAGATCAGCTCGGTGCAAGTTTCACTAGCGACAAGCGCTTTTTCAGCCAGGTTGCCAGCGCTCAGGTAAACGGTCGCAAGTTGCTGCTGGTCAAGCCGATGAACTACATGAACAACAGCGGTCAAGGACTCGCCGCTGTTGCTCGGTTTTTCAAGATTGATTCAAAGCGCATTCTGGTGGCTCACGATGAGCTGGACATTCCTCCGGGTCACATTCGCCTGAAAAACGCGGGTGGTCACGGAGGCCACAACGGCTTGCGTGATTCTGTGGCAAAGCTTGGAAATGGTGATTTCTGGCGCTTGCGAATTGGCATCGGTCATCCCGGTCACAAGAGTGCTGTGTCAGGGTATGTATTGAAGCGCGCTTCGGCAGATGATCAGCGACTTATCGATGAAGCTGTGGAACTGGCTCTACGCGAAACCATGACCATCATTGATGGCGACATTAACGTCGCTACCAAAGCATTGCATAGTCATAAACCGTAACTATTTACGACCTATTCTGGATCAGGACCTTAACGATGGGATTTAAATGTGCGATTGTCGGGCTGCCAAATGTAGGCAAGTCCACGTTGTTCAATGCCCTGACCGAAGCAGAAATTGCGGCGGAGAATTATCCCTTTTGCACAATTGAGCCCAATGTCGGTATTGTGCCGGTGCCCGATTTGCGGCTTGATGCGCTGGCTGAAATTGTATCCCCGCAACGCATATTGCCTACGACAATGGAGTTTGTCGATATTGCCGGGCTGGTAGCCGGGGCGTCCAAGGGCGAGGGACTCGGAAACCAGTTTCTGGCGAATATTCGTGAGACCGATGCAATCGCTCATGTCGTGCGCTGCTTTGCCGACGATGATGTTATCCATGTGTCAGGTAAGGTTGATCCGCTGGATGATGTGGAAATCATCAATACCGAGTTGCTGCTGGCGGATATGGAAACCATCGACAAAGCGCTGTTAAAAATCAAGAAGACCGCGAAGTCGTCCAACAAAGAGGCAATCGCCGAACAAGCGTTTTTACAACGGCTTGCTGGTGCTCTGGCCGAGGGTACCGCCGTGCGCACCCTGGATCTCGGAGATCAGGAAAAGAAATGGCTGCGTCACTATCACCTGTTAACAGTGAAGCCAACGATGTACATTGCCAATGTTGACGAAAGCGGTTTCGAGAACAATCCCTTGCTCGACAAGCTCTCGGATATGGCTGAAAAGGAAGGCGCTAACGTTGTCGCCGTATGCGCAGCTATCGAGGCAGAAATTGTGCAACTTGATGACGCCGACAAACAGGAATTTCTCAGTGAGATGAATCTCGATGAGCCTGGCCTTAACCGTGTTATTCGTGCCGGTTATGATCTATTGGGCCTGCAGACGTTTTTTACAGCAGGTGAGAAAGAGGTACGCGCCTGGACGGTTCGCTCTGGCTCTACGGCGCCGCAAGGCGCTGGACGTATTCATACTGACTTTGAAAAGGGCTTTATCAGAGCCGAGGTTGTCGGGTATGAGGATTACGTGCAGTTCAAGGGTGAAAACGGTGCCAAGGATGCCGGCAAATGGCGACTGGAAGGTAAGGAATACATCATGCGTGAAGGCGATGTCGTGCATTTCCGTTTTAATGTATAGGCAAATTTTTCTGATTTGTCAGGTGCCGCTTTATCAGGACGTCGATCTCGTTGCGACATGAGCCACAATTGGTGCCGGCATTGAGTCTCTGACCAACAGCATCGGTTGTCGTACAGCTACCCGACGCAACCGCTCTCGCAATTTCCTTGTCGCCCACATTGAAGCAGCTACAGACAATAGCGCCTTTATCCGGCTGATCGCTGGCGGCACGTCCTGCCAGAAGCCGAGAGCGCTGCTCGCCAGAACCGAACTGTTTATCCAGCAACGCGGTTGCCCATGAGCGAGAGAGCTCCACAGTGCCCGTGGAGAGATATAGCATGGCGTGTAGTTGATCGTTGTTATCAAACCAGATGAGTCGTCGCGTTTGCTGGTCGCGGTAGTCAAGCTGTTGTAGCTTGCGGCTAGTCTCGCGGGCATAGATACCATGCAGCAGATGATCGACTAGATCCGGTATTGCCAGAGTGCTTGCCAGTTCGCTTCGCCAACCGGCTGTGACGGGCGAGCTTGCCCAGTATTCGATGTCAGAAAAATCGCGCAGTGCCGGTTCGGTACGAGTGAGCAGGAACGCGTAGCTATTCGCTGAAAATCGCTGGATGCTGACCGCCTGGTTTTTTGATGCTGGCTGACGTGAAAAAGGGTCGGTTGTCGATTCCATCAGTGTATCGATTCGTGCGTTGCTGGCAAATTGGTCTGACCAGTGCATGGGGGCGAATAGCTGGCCAGGCGGTTGTCGATCACTACACATGGCACGCGCCAGCGTATTGCCAGTGCAGCTTTTTATGCTGACGATATCGGCATCAGCGATTCCGTGAATCAGCGCATCAGCAGGGTTTAGCTCGATGAAGGGTTCGGCACGATGCCCCATCAGTCTCGGTGAGTAACCGGTGCGAGTCATTGTATGCCACTGGTCCCTGATTCGTCCCGTGTTCAGCATCAGCGGATAAAGATCACTAAGCTGGGCATTGCCTGGTGTCGCCGATTCCACCGGGATCATTCGGGCGCGCTGATCGGGCGTATGATATTCACCTTTTGCAAAGAACCGAATTGCGGGTGCAGCGATCCTTGTATTTGTCTCAAGAGGAGGCGACTGGGTGTTGTTCCTTGGCCACTGGAATGGTTGCAAATCGTTGTACTCGCGTTCTGTCAGGTTCGAACACGCGCTAATGTCAAAGTCGATATCACCCTTGTTTTCAAAACCTGAAAGGTTTGCGTACTCGGTAAATATCTGCGTCGGGCTTTGATAGTTGAATGAACTTGTGTAGCCCATTTGTTGTGCAACACGTGATACTGCCCACCAGTCTGGCATTGCAAGTCCTTTGGGTTTTATAAACCGCCGCTGACGGCTGATTCGGCGTTCAGAGTTGGTTACCGTGCCGTCTTTTTCGCCGAATGCCTGAGCGGGCAGAGCAACATGAGCGTAACGCAGGGAATCGCTTTTCTGTGTGACTTCTGATACCACGACGAATGGACAATCTGCCAGTGCGCTAGCGACGCTATCGGCATCCGGCAGGCTGTCTACTGGATTGGTTGCCATTATCCAGATGGCTTTTAACTTGCCACTTTTAACGGCCTTAAACATATCTACGGCCGTCAATCCGGGTTTGCTGGCGATGCGCGGTGATTGCCAGAAGCGTTGTACCTGAGATTGATGATCGTCGTTGTCAAGGTCGCGATGGCAGGCGAGCATGGTTGCAAGGCCGCCAACTTCACGTCCTCCCATGGCATTGGGTTGGCCGGTAATGGAGAAGGGGCCCATACCGGGGTGACCAATGCGACCGGTCGCAAGATGGCAGTTGATGATCGCGTTGACCTTGTCAGTGCCATTACGTGACTGATTGACACCCTGACTGTAAATGGTCACCGTTTTGTGCGTTGTTGCGAACAACTCGAAAAACCGGTCAAGATCGTTTTGTTGCAACCCGAGCGTCTGCGCAAGCTCAACACTGACGGATTGGCGGGCCATAGACAGAGCTTCAGTGAATCCGGAAACATGACTGTCAACGTAATCCTGATCGATCTTGCCATGTCGATGCAGATAGTCCAGCAAGGCATTGAACAGCAGCGTATCACCGTCGGGTTGTATCCCCAGATGAAGATCGGCAGCGTCAGCCGTGATGCTGCGTCGTGGATCAATGACGATAAGCTTCATCTCTGGCCGGGCGGCCTTGTTTGCCATGATGCGCTGATAGATGACCGGATGGCACCACGCAAGGTTACTGCCAACCAGCACGACAAGTTCTGCCGTATCCAGATCCTCATAGCATCCGGGAACCGTGTCAGAACCAAACGCCCGTTTATGGCCAACGACGCTAGAGGCCATGCAAAGTCGCGAATTGGTATCGATATTGGCTGTGCCCAGCCAGCCTTTGACAAACTTGTTGACCACATAATAGTCTTCGGTCAATAGCTGCCCGCTGACATAGAAACCGATGGACTCAGGTCCATGGTGTTTTATGGTGTCCTTGAAGGTTTGGGCAATGTGCGGCACCGCCTGAGACCAGCCGGTTGCCTTGCCATCAATCGTGGGCTGAAGCAGGCGATACCTGTCTTCGAATGTCTCTGCCAGTGATAGTCCTTTTGAGCACAACTTGCCAGCATTGGCCGGGTGTGCCGGATCGCCGCTGATGTCAATCTCTTTGTTAGCGTTAAGCTTTGCAACGACACCACAGCCAACGCCGCAGTAGGGGCAGCATGTTCTTGTCGGACGGGTACCGGATCTTGAATCAGGCATCGGTAGCCAATAACAATCGTTCACCCTCAACACGCGTTTTGTAGCGCCTGACGTTACCCTGGTCAGCCCCTTGCGCAGTACCGCTCTTTAAAGAGATCACCCAGTTATGCAGAGGGCATGTCACACAATCGCCATGCACGATGCCTTCACTGAGGGGGCCTCCTGCGTGCGGGCACTTGTCCTCCAGAGCAAAGAATTCATTGGTGGCAGTCCTGAATACAGCCACCGTCCTGTTGCCCATAAAAATACGTCGTGCACCTTGCTGGGGTATGTCGTTTCGGCGCCCGATATCCAGCCACTCGATTACCTGTTCTGTCATGCGACGACCTCCAGTTTATGTTTTTGCAGGGGTGTGAATTCATGGGCATCCAGCCCAGCCACGCGTTCGGCCCAAGGATCAACCTGAGCGATCGCCTGCGATGCATTGAATCGGTCATGGTAGCGACGCCGCTGGTCTGCGTTATCCATGATTTGTGCGCGTATTTCATCAACACCGACCCGCCTGGCCCATTTGTAGATTCTTTCCAGATAGTGTCCTTGCTCGCGATACATCTGCAACAGGGCGGCTATGTGGTCAACCACCTGATCTTCATTTTCTACATGCCCAAGTACGACGGTACCTTTGATGTCCAGACCTGCAGCACCAGCAAAATGAATATCAAAACCTGAATCGACACAGATGACGCCAATGTCTTTACACGTGGCCTCAGCACAATTTCTTGGGCAACCCGATACCGCGAGTTTGACCTTGGCAGGTGTCCATGAGCCCCAGAGGTAGTGTTCCAGCCGAATACCCAGCGCGGTAGAATCCTGAGTTCCAAAACGGCACCATTGCTTGCCGACGCAGGTTTTTACCGTGCGCAATCCTTTGGCGTAGGCATGGCCTGATACAAAGCCGGCATCACCCAGATCAGACCAGACGGCTGGTAAATCGACTTTTTCAATGCCTAGCAGATCGATACGCTGGCCGCCTGTCACTTTCACTGCAGGTATGTCGAACTTGTCAACCACATCGGCAATGGCGCGTAGTTCTGATGATGATGTCATGCCACCCCACATGCGTGGAACTACCGAGTAGGTGCCGTCTTTCTGGATGTTGGCATGTACCCGCTCATTGATGAAACGTGACTGGTAATCGTCGGCATAGTGCGAAGGCCATTCGCAGACCAGATAATAGTTGAGGGCAGGGCGGCATTTCGCACACCCCCCGGAGCTCATCCATTCAAGCGCCTGCATGACGGCCGGTATGCTCTTCAGAGCTTGCAGGCGAATACGTCGCCTGACTTCGTCGTGTCCCAGGTCGGTGCATGGACAAACAGGTGGCACTGCCGCTGGCTGGTAACCATCGCCAAGACTGAGCACCATGAGCTTTTCCACCAGCGAGGTGCAAGTACCGCACGATGACGATGCCTTGGTGTGCGACCTGACCTGATCCAGTGTCGTCAGGCCATGCGTTGTAATTGCTGTTGTGATAGTTCCTTTGCAAATGCCGTTGCAACCGCAGATCTCTGCCTCATCGGGTAAGGCTGCAACGGCCTCCGTGGGGTCCAGTGGCTCACCCCCCTGATAGGCTTGACCAAATATCAGCGTATCGCGCATGTCGCTGATGTCCACGCGGCGTTTCAGCAAATCGAAGAACCAGGCGCCGTCTTCCGTGTCGCCATACATGACAACGCCATTGATGGTGTTGTCCTTCAGCAACAGCCGTTTGTAAACCCCGGCTGTTGCGTCGCGCAGAACGATTTCTTCGAGCTCATCGTTGGAAGCTGTCGCTGGCCCATCATGAAATTGACCTGCCGAATAGAGCTTGACGCCATTGACCTTGAGCTGGGTTGCCATAACGGCGCCTTCAAACGGTTTGACGTCGTCTACCAGCGTGTTGGCCAATGTCCGGGCCATCTCGTACAGCGGCGCAACCAGGCCGTAACAGCTTCCCCTGTGCTCAACACATTCACCCAGTGCGAACACCGACTTGTCGCTGGTACACATGGCGTCGTCAACGATTATTCCGTGAGCGCATTCCAGCCCTGCATCAGCCGCCAGAGACTTTGATGGTCGGATGCCGACAGCCATGACCACCAGATCGCAGCTGAGTGATTCATTGTTGCTGAATCGCACGCCCTGCACGTTAGATTCGCCGATTATCTCGGTTGTGGAAGTTGCAGTGCGTACCTCGATACCGCGACGTTCGAACTCCACTCTAAGCAGATGACTTGCGGTACTGTCGAGCTGCTTTTCCATCAAGTGATCGGCAAGGTGCACAACACAAACATCCATCCCTTGCTCTTTGAGGCCGGCCGCAGCTTCCAGTCCCAGCAGCCCGCCGCCGATGACAACTGCCTTACCCCCCTCGCTGGCGACGTTCAACATCTGTTCCACATCATCAAGGTCGCGGTACACCATGACCCCGTTGAGAGTATGTCCGGGCATCGGAATACGAATCGGATTAGAGCCGGTGGCTATGACCAGTTTGTCGTAAGGGTAGTCGCAGGCGACCCCTTCGGTGTTGGCCTTGACGGTGCGCTTGCCTGTGTCGATCTGTTCTGCGCGGGTGTTTTTTTTCAGAACGATGTTGTGTGAGGCATACCAATCATCATCATGAGTGATGATATCGGCGTATTGTTTATCACCCGACAGGACGGGTGATAGCATGAGCCGGTTGTAATTGACGCGTGGCTCTGCGTTCAGCACGGTAATGTCGTAACGTGATGCGTCTTTTTCCAGCAAATGCTCCAGCATGCGTCCGGGCGCCATGCCGTTACCAATGATCAGTAACTTTTCTTTGTTCATGCGTGTGCCAACTCCACGGGCTGGGCCCCATTGCCTATCCTTTGTTGCCGTTTGAGGGCGATTTTTTCCAGTGCCTCTGCAGAAGGGTTGGCACCGCCCTCGTAGGCTTCGAGAAACTCCAATAATTCTTCGCGGTAGGCGTAATAGTCTGCGTGTGCGGTCAGTTCATCGCGTGAGCGCGGTCGGGGTAAATCCACCGACATGACGTTGCCGACTCTGGCTTGCGGGCCGTTACTCATCATCACAACACGGTCTGCGAGCAAGATTGCCTCGTCCACGTCATGGGTAACGCACACGGTAGTCACCTGCGTGCGTGTCCACACATCCATCAGCACATCCTGCAGTTCCCAGCGCGTCAGACTGTCCAGCATGCCGAATGGTTCATCGAGCAGTAGCAGCTTTGGCGACAATGCAAATGCTCTGGCAATTCCTACGCGTTGTTGCATCCCGTTTGACAGATCACTCGCGGCACGCTGGATAACATCGCCCAGACCTACTCTTGCCAGATAATACTCGGCTATATCACGACGCTCTTCCTTGCTGGCATCGGGGTATACCTGATCGACGCCCAACAGGACGTTGTCCAGTGCACTCATCCATGGCATCAGGGAGGGCGCCTGAAACACCACCGCTTTATCAGGGCCAGCACCCAGAACATGGGTGCCATCGAGGATAACGCTGCCATCGCTGATGGGATTCAAACCGGCTGCCATCGATAAAACCGTGGATTTACCGCAACCGGAATGGCCAATTAACGTGACGAATTCACCCTTGTCCATGGTGAGTTCGAAATCTTCAACCACCGCTACCTCACCCTGAGTCGTGGGATAGACTTTGCTCAACTTGCTGAACTGAAGATAGCGTGTCTGTATTCCACTGGCGTCATCTGTTTCAGAAATTGCAGGCAGCGAGCTGGAAGGCGTTCGAATAGGGACAACATTAGGTGTCGAGCTTTTGCCATGTTGCTGCGTACGAGTTTCGCTCAACGTCAGCAAATGGCGAGTCAGATTTGCACGTAAGGCAATGAACTGCTCGTTGTGATTCATCGCAGCACGCTCACGCGGTCTGGGAATATCCACGCAGAACTCCTTTGCCAGTTGGGCGGCAGGTGCTGGTGTCAAGGTTATGATCCGATCAGCGAGCAACAAGGCTTCGTCAACATCGTTGGTAATGAGGATGATGGTCTTCTTCTCCTTCTGTGAGATAGAGACCAGTTCGTCCTGCAATCTGGCACGAGTCAGGGCATCCAGTGCCGACAGTGGCTCATCCAGCAGCAACACTTCCGGTTGCATTGCTAGCGCTCTTGCCAGCGCCACTCTCTGCCGCATTCCACCGGATAGTTCGGCAGGCTTTCTGTCACGTGCGTGCGAAAGGCCCACCATTTCGATGTAGTGATCTACCCGCTTGCGTCTATCCGAACGCGACATGGCTCGGGCTACCCGATCAACGGCGAGCCTAATGTTGCCCTCGACTGATAGCCAGGGCATCAGTGAATAGGACTGAAATACAACACCGCGTTCAGGGCCGGGACCATCGATTTCCTTACCTCGGTAGATGACCCCGCCTGTGTCAGCAGAAATAAGGCCTGCAAGAAGGGAGATCAGTGTTGTCTTGCCAGCACCCGAGAAGCCAACAATGGCAACGAACTCACCCTCCATCACCTGAAGATTGATATTTTTCAACACAATGTTAGCCGTCGTCTGCTGTGACGAGTCGGCATAACTTTTGGAGACATCTGACAGTTCTATCAATGGTGTACCGCTTTTCATGGGTGTCGTCCTGCGTCAGCGGTTTGCATCAAAGGTGAATGCCTGCTGCAAGGCAAACATCACACGATCAAGCATGAAGCCGATCAGTCCGATGGTCAGCACGGCCACCATGATTCTGGCCAAAGAATCGGACGACCCGTTCTGGAATTCATCCCAGACGAATTTACCCAGACCAGGATTCTGTGCCAGCATCTCGGCGGCTATCAAAACCATCCAGCCAACGCCTAGCGACAGTCGCAAGCCGGTGAAGATCAATGGCATGGCAGAGGGCATGACCACTTTTGTAATGGTCTGTCGGGTGGGCAGCTGCAGCACCTTACCCACATTCATCAAGTCTTTGTCTACGCTGGCCACGCCCAGGGTTGTATTGATCATCGTTGGCCAGAGCGAGCACAGGGTTACGGTCACGGCTGATACAACAAGAGACTTTGGTAGCCAGTCGGAGGTATCCACATACAAGGCTGACACCACCATAGTGACGATCGGTAGCCAGGCCAGTGGTGAGACTGGCTTGAAAAGTTGAACCAGCGGGTTGATGGCACCATTGACCGTCTTTGACAAACCCGATGCAATACCCACAGGTATGGCAATAATGGTTGCGATGAAAAAGCCCAAGGCGACCGTTATCAAGGATGTTCCAATCTGGTCGAAGTAGGTTGGCTTACCGGTGTAGGTTCGTTGTTTGATCTTGTCCGCTTGTCCGCTGGCTCTGAGCTTTTCATTGCGCGCTTCCAGACGCTCATGGAAGGCCACTTCCTTTTCGCGCTCACGCTGATGATCATCAATCAGAACCCCGGCTTGTTGCCATACTTGTGCAGGGCCGGGGATGGCTCCAAGCGAGGTGTTGACTTTGGGTGCGAGCACTGCCCAGGCAAGCAGGAATACGCTGATCCCGAGCATGGGAATAAGTACACGGTGTTTCAGTTCATCAAGTTGCTCCTTGATGTTGTCACCCGCTGTGATCCGCAGTAGTGGCAACAGAAAACCCAGACCTATTGCATCAAGCGTAAACTCGCTGCGGTTGATTAATCGACGAAGTCTTGATGGGCCGGAGGAGACAGGTGCTGAAATGGCAGTGGAATGAGACATGACAATTAACTACCAGGATTTGGGCTGGATTGTTTCAGGCCGATGTCAAATGATTCAAGATAGTCATTTGGTGCGCGTCCATCGTAGGAAAGTCCGTCGATAAATTCATTGCTTGGTTCGCGAAAGCCATCGCTATCCCATGGAAAATCGGTTTTTTCTACAAAGCCCTCTTCAACCAGCAACGACGCAGCTTCCAGGTAAACATCGGACAAATAGACTGACTGTGCGGTCTGCAGATACCATTCGTCACTTTTATGCTCTTCTATCTGACCCCAGCGACGCATCTGCGTCAGATACCAGATGGCATCAGAGTAATAAGGGTAAGTGGCGTAGTAGCGAAAGAAAACATTGAAATCCGGAATTTCGCGCACATCACCTTTTTCGAATTCAAACGTGCCGGTCATGGATGCTCCAATGACATCCGCGTCAGCACCTACGTATTCGGCTCGGGCAAGAATCTCCACCGCTTCAGGGCGGTTAGCGTTGTCGTTTTCGTCCAGCCATTGCGCTGCGCGGATAAGTGCCTTGGTCAAGGCGATGGTTGTGTTGGGATTGTTATCGGTAAACTCTTTGGTTAATCCGAACACTTTTTCCGGGTTGTTTTTCCAGATCTGGTAGTCGGTTATTACCGGCACCCCAATACCTTTCGCTACAGCCTGCTGATTCCATGGTTCGCCCACGCAGTAACCATGGATCGTACCCGCTTCAAGCGTTGCGGGCATCTGTGGTGGCGGTGTAACTGACAGGAAAGCATCGGCATCTATCTGGCCTGATACGTCTGCGCCTGAGTAGAATCCGGGGTGAATACCACCAGAGGCCAGCCAGTAACGAAGTTCGTAGTTATGTGTGGATACCGGAAAGACCATACCCATGTTGAACGCCTTACCTTCATCCTTGAAACTGTCAACCACAGGCTTCAAGGCGCTGGCTTTTATAGGATGCACTGGCTTGCCATCACTGTCCATATCAACATGCTCTTTCATGGCAGCCCAGACCTCATTACTTACTGTTATGCCATTGCCGTTGAGGTCCATTGAAAAAGGCGTAACGATATGCGCTTGCGTGCCGTAGCCTATAGTGGCCGCCAATGGTTGGCCTGCCAGCATATGTGCTCCATCCAGTTCACCGGTTATTACCCGGTCAAGCAAGACCTTCCAGTTAGCCTGTGGCTCGAGTGTGACGTATAAACCTTCGTCTTCAAAGTACCCGTTCTCGTAGGCAATAGCCAGTGGTGCCATATCGGTAAGCTTGATAAATCCGAATTTAAGCTCGTCCTTTTCAAGGTCAAGTAGCTGTGTTTCTGCAAAAGCTGTAAACGATGTCATGCACGAAAAGGTGGCAACGAGAATTCCAGCGCACCACTGAGGGGCGCGACGCTTAACAGTTGCTTGATTGTTATGAAATGACATACACCATGACTCGCTTACAATGAATTTGCATGCGATAGTAAGGAGCAGTGAAGTGTTTAGCTTCTGCTTATTTTGCAGCGGGTATCTGCGTTTTTTGCATCAGTCTCATCAGTCGTAGCACACAGCGTATATTTGTTCCTATCTATCACTATGCTTTGTGCTAACTGTTAAACAACAAAGAGTGTTTAATCTGCACATGCGTCATATTCAACAGCTTGTCTATATAGACACTGTGGCTCGCACCGGATCTATCCGACGTGCTGCCTTGTCACTTGCCATTACATCAACGGCGCTTAACCGCCGCATTCTTGCACTTGAAGAAGACCTGGGCACACCGATTTTTGAACGTACCGGCAAGGGCGTGAGGTTAAGTGTTGCTGGTGAGGTATTCATCCATCATGTTCGTCAACAAATGTCGGATATGGAGAGAGTGAAGTCACAAATCGCTGATCTTCATGGTGAGCGCCGAGGTCAGGTGTCGATAGCTTGTGGACAGGCCTTGATGCAGGATTTTCTGCCGCAACTGGTATCACGCTATCGAGCGGAGCACCCCTACGTGGATTTCAGTGTCGGTGTGTGCGGTCGTCATGAAGCGTCGGATCGTCTGCTGGATTTCTCGGCCGATATTGCGGTAATTTTTGATCCCGACATCACTGCTGACGTATCCGTTCTGGCACAGGTTCCTCAAGCTGTGTACGCCGTCATGTCCAGTCAACACCCGCTGGCTAAAAAGCCGATGTTAACGCTCAGCGATTGCTCGCAGTACCCCTTGGCCGTGCCCAGTCGTCGATCAGGGTTACGTGCGCTTATCGAGAGAGCCGCGATGAAGCTGTCAGTAAAACTGTGGACGGCGGTTGAGTCAGACAGTCTGGACTTTCTTCTCAAAGGGCTCGATGATCATCGAATGATCGGCTTTCAGATTTCTGTGGCTTGCGCGCGATCATCCATGCCGGACGGTGTTGTGGCTGTGAAGATCTGCACCCGTGATCTATCCTCCGGCTCATTGGTTGTGCTACAGCAGAAGGGCAGGACCTTGCCAGTCGCCGCAGCACGGTTTCTTGCGCAGCTTATTGAGCAGTTGAGCGGTTCAGTTTCCTGCCAGTCGGACAATGCTCAATCCCTTGACACGGTTTGACCAGAAGGGCATAATGCTTGGCTCGGTACGATGGCTACATAGCTCAGTTGGTTAGAGCACAACACTCATAATGTTGGGGTCCCTAGTTCGAATCTAGGTGTAGCCACCATTTTCATCCGACGACAACGAGGTCCGCTCAGGTTTTGGCAGGAGGCGCTAAACCTTTGGCCACCACGTTTCTCTCCCCGACAGAATGCCTGCCAATTGGCGTTGGTCTTCGTCCCAGTAGACGG